>CAJWEZ010000100.1 GCA_913030605.1 uncultured Spirochaeta sp. | reverse complement strand
TCGTCCCCATCGGATACGGCGACGGGTACCCGCGATCGCTCTCCGGCCGTGGCGAGGTGCTCGTTCACGGGTGCCGCGTTCCGATCGCCGGGCGTGTGTCGATGGACATGATCGCGGTGGACCTCACCGGCGTACCCGGCGATCCCGTCGTCGGCGATGACGTGGTGTTGCTCGGTCGTCAGGGCGAAGGTGAAATCGACGCCGCCGAGCTTGCCGATCTCACCGGCACGATCACCTACGAGATCACCTGTGGCTTCACGCCGCGGGTCCCGCGGCTGTACGTTCGCGGCGGTTCCGTTGTCGCGGTCAAGTCGGTCGGGCAGGGGTATCGGGCGGTTCAGCCAGGCGACCCAGCTCCCGATAGCGACTGAACTCATCGTCCGGTAACCGGCTCCCGCCGGTGGTCCAGATCAGATCCGGACCGGGGCGTCCTTCGCCTCCGCAGTGGAACCACGCGGCGAGTCCCGCCGTTGCCGACGGTTCGAGCCTGACTCCCCAGTCGACGGCACAACGATCCACACAATAGAGCATGTCCTCGTCGGAGACGGTCACTACCTGGTCGATTGTGCGTTGCAGCGCCTGTCCCACGAAGCGCGACGGACGCCCGACGGCGAGGCCGTCGGCGACGGTACGGTTGTCCAGGCCGATGTCGGCGACCGACACGCGATGATGCAGCCCCGTTGCCAGACCCAGGAGCATCGCCGGGGAGTGCGTCGGCTCGGCAAAAACGCAGCGCACCGCGTCGCCGTAGGCCCGCTTGAGGCCGAAACACACGCCGCCGGGGCCGCCACCGACGCCGCAGGGGAGAAATGCGGTCAGCGGCTGTTCCGGAGTCGGGAAGACGCCGGCCTCGTCGAGCTGTGCCCGCACCTCATCCCCGGCAACGGCGTAGCCGAGAAACAGCGCCCGGGAGTTCTCGTCGTCCACGAAATGGGTGAACGGGTCCGCCGCGGCCGCAGTTCGGCCGCGTTCCACCGCCACGCTGTAGTCTTCCGCGTACTCAACCACCTCGGCGCCGATCTCCCGAAGGAGTTCCTTTTTCCATCGTCGGGCGTCGGCGGACATGTGGATCACCGCAGAGAACCCCAGCGCTCGCGCCATGAGTCCGATGCTGAGGCCGAGATTTCCGGTTGATCCCACCGCCACGGTGTGCCGACCGAGAATCTCCCGCGCCTGCGGTGCATCCAGCGAAACGGCGCCGGGGTCGAGTCCGGCGTCGGTCAGGACCGACTCGGCGTACTGCAGTACCTCGTGAAAGCCGCCACGGGCTTTGATGGAGCCGGCGATCGGCAGTTCGCTGTCGAGTTTCGCCAGCACCGTCGCGGACCCTGCGGGAAATTCGCGCAGCGGGCTGCGGATATTCCCGTCACCACCGAAGAGGCGCGCAAACAGCGGCCGGTGCCGTGCGAACCGGGCCCGCGCCGCGGCGACGTCGCGGTCAGTGAGTGGTACGTCGGTCCGTGCGATCTCCCACGGAACGGTGTCGGGGTTGGTCCAGATGAACGGTCGGAGCGTCCTTAGGGAATCGCGAACGTCCACGGTGGGCTACTGTTCGCGGCGGTCGGCGATGGCGTTCAGTTCCCTGGCGCGGGTAAACGCCATGAACGCGGCTGCTCGGGCGATCGCAGCCACCGTCTTGCCCGGCAGATCGTCGAGGAACTGCTGTGGCGTCCGTTTTCCGGCGAACATCTCGCCGGCCGCCGCAACGCCCGCGTCCAGCTGATCGTCGGCCAGGCAGCGGTAGACAAACAGTGACAGCGGCGAATGCTGCAGATCGAACCGCGACTCGCTGGCGCGGCCATGGGCGAGCAGCCGATAGAGATCGTCGGTCTCGTCGTCGGCGCGACCGCAGTTGGTGGGACGCTTCGGCAGGTGCGCGGCAAGGTGACTTCCCTCCTCCTGCGGATTGAGGTCTCCCATGAACAGCGCCACCGGGGCGTCTCCGCCGGTGGTCTGGGCCAGGGCGTGGAGGATGCCGGCGCTCATGAGTTTGATTCCGAGGTACCGGCGTCCGGTGCCCAGATTTCGCGTGGCCAGCTGCAGCAGGCGATCGTGGTCCTCCGGCGAGGGTGCCCCCTTGTACTGGTGAAACACGGTGTCCGGTTTCAGCGAGCGAAGAAACCCGTGCATCTTGAGCAGCGCCGTGGCGTAGGCATCGATCGTGTAGAGTCCGCGAAATCGGAGTGTCGGGTTGCTTTCCGGCAGGAGTTTCCACGTGTTGTCCAGGAATCGCGCAACGTCGTCTTCGGCGAAATTCCTCACGTCCCGATTGGCAAAGGAGACCGCGGCGATGATCGCACGGTCCAGTTGGTCCTCGCTGAGCCCCAGGCCGAACTGTTCGTTGGTAGCCGCGAGACGGTGCGCCAGAAGCTCCGGCGGACGGCGACCCTCGGCGTCCGCCGGCCGGAACGGGATCGTCGCTTCGATACACGCGGTGGCGATCAGGAGATCCACATCGTCAACCGTTCCCTCCAGCAGAACGTCCATGGCCAGGGCCCTGAGAAGCTCGTTCATTTGATTCGGTCTTCATTGCCTTGCGGCATCACCACCAGTTGAT
>CAJWEZ010000099.1 GCA_913030605.1 uncultured Spirochaeta sp. | reverse complement strand
GCTCGCCCGCGCCGAGGGTCGCGGCGACGCCGGCGTCGAGCTCGAGGCGACCGGAGCTGACCGAGAGCGTCATCACGACGGCTGCGCTGCCGGCGTCCGGGTCCGCGACCGACAGACCGCTGACCACGATGTCGGCGTCCTCGGCGAGGGTCAGCGCGCCCGGCACGGTGTTGACCGGCGGATCGTTGACCGCGTTGATCGTGATATCCACGGTGCCGGACGCTCGGTTCACGGTGATCGAAACCCGATTCACCTCTCCGTCGCCGGTTTTGATCGCTCCGTTGGAGGAGACCCACCGGTTAGCGCTGGTACCGGTGAAATACGTCGTGGACCAGGTTCCACCGGAATCCACGGTACTGCTGGAAACGACGTAGTTCCCGTACTGCGACATCAGCAGGCGGGAATAGCCGACATTGTTCTTGTAGTCGAACACGATTCCGAAACCCTGTCCAACGTCACCGGACATTTTCTTGACGTCTATCGCGAACGTTTGCGGATCCGTCGGCGTACCTCCCGCATCCCTGGGATAGTAGAACCCGTAGTTGTAGTTTTCGCTGTCGTTAGTGGAAAACTGGTAGAACCCGTCCCCGTCAAGGTCCCACTGGATCGTCTGGACCGGTGTTCCCCCTCCATCGCCGGCACCGGCGCTCTCACATCCAGACAGCACGGCCAGCACCAATACTGCGACCGCAACGACAGTTGCCCCCCGAGTAAGTGACATACTTCTCTCCTTGAGATGATTTATGCAACTTTTGTGTGTATGGAGATAATCCTAACGCAGTTTGTTCTGCGCCGCAAGCGCAAACTCACATTTTTCCACCGGCGTTCGACGACCTCTCGACGGGCGGGGGCTCCGTTCTCCCGCACCGGCCTTCGCTCTCCGACCATTCCGGCACCCCCGACGGGCACGAGCTACGTCCCGATCAGGACACCGATCTGCGGCGACACCGTCTGTTCCGCGAGTTCGAGGTAGCGTCTGCTGGCGGTATCATCGGGATACTGCGCCAGGACCGCCCGGAACGCGTCCACGGCGTCCTCGTAGTCTTCGAGAAAGTACGAGATCACTCCGCGTTCGAACTGCTGCGTCGTTTCGGCCTTCAGCTGCACGATCGCGGGATCCTCACCGTCGAACATCTCGAAGACACTCACCGACTCCGATTTGCCTCGAATGGGCACCTTTCCCAGGAAGCGCGTATTGCGATGCTGCTCATCGTGGAGCTGGCGGTAGGTGGCGGCGCTGATCGCCAGCCCCACCTGAAAGTACTTGGTGAGGCTCTCGATTCGCGACGCAAGGTTCACGGTGTCGGAGATGGCGCTGGTGTCCATGCGCATCGACTCACCGATCGTGCCCAGCATCAGCGAGCCGCTATGGATGCCCACACCAAACTCGATTCGCTCATCAAAAGCCGCACCGTAGCGTTCGTTGAACGCGGCACGCGCGCCACGCAGCCGAAGTCCCGCCTCCACGGCCCCCGACCCGCCGCCGGGAAAGAGCGCGAAAAACCCGTCCCCAAGGTACTTGTCCACGATTCCCCCGCATTCCCGGACGATCGGCCCGGTCATCCCGAGGAACTCGTTCACGAATGTGTAACTGTCTTGCGGACCCAGGCGCTCGGACATGCGGGTGAAACCGCGAATGTCCACGAAGAGCACCGTCATGTCGTGTTCCGCCACCTGGCCCAGCGAGATTTGCGTCACGTCTGACACGCCGATGAGATCGAGCATCGCCGACGGGACGAACCGCGTCACCGCCTGGTTGACCCGGACAAGGCTTTCGGAGAACTCCTGCGCTCGTCGGAGCGCCAGAACGTGCTGCCGCGACAGCACCAGAGATTCGATAAGTACAAACAGCAGTGTCGCCGCCGGAACCATCATCGGCGTCGTCACGATGGAGACCGCCCGCAGAATATCGTGGACCGCGGCGATCGCCAGGACAAATATGCCGCTGGCGAACAGGCCCGCGGACTCGCGCCGGTGGTACAGTGCGCGGACGATTGTAGCCACGATCACGCCGCCGGCGACCAGCACCACGATGTGATAGTACTGAGCCACCGCGATGAACACCTTCACCGGTGTCGCGACTACCGTCAGCGCCATGACCGCCGACAGCGCCTGGGCAGTCCACGCCGCGGGCCGCCAGATATCGGCCGGGAGGAGCGATTCAACAAAGCGCAGGATAAAGATGATCGCCAGCGGATAGGTCAGGTAGCTGGCGGTAATGATGAGCGTGTACGGCGCCTGCCCCAGAATGTGGATGAGCGGAAGTTCGTCCACTACCAGCCCGCGGAGACCGACCACGCCCACAAAGAGCGCGAACCACAGCGTGGCGGTGTTCTCCCGACGCAGCACAAACAGGATCAGGTGAAACAGCGCCATGATCGCCATCACGCCGGTCAGGAACACCGACCCGGCGATCGAGCGCTGCTGCCGGGCAAACAGGTCCTGGACCGGCCCGATCGAGATCGCGCTGGTTATGCCAGGGGCAACATCACGGAAGTTTGAGGCGTACACCACCAACTCGTTCTGCCGTCGGGTCGTCGGAAGCAGAATCACCTGGGGTCGCCATCCGGGGATCTCCGTCGAAACGGTCGTTCCGGGGCGCCCGGCGGCGTACACCTCCTGGCCGTTCCAGAACACGCGCCCTGCGGCGCTGATCTGCCGAACCCACAGTCCGAGCACCCGCGTCGTCTCCGGAACGGTTACCAGTACCCGATAACTCCCGAATCCGTAGCGCGGAAGGTCTCCATCTGTGGCGATGTTCCACCCCGCGGGAACGCGAATCTGCATTGGAGCCGCCACCGACCGATGATCAGCGGTCTGCGACCGCGCTTCAATGAACTCACCGGGAAAGAAATCCCATTCCCCGTCCAGCGAAGTCGTCACCGGACCGTCAGTCCAGACCTCGCTCAGGACGATCGTCGCCTGCGCCGACACGACGGTCGTCACCACACACACCCACAGAGAAACACCAACCGTCATGCGCCACATGGCCCGAAGTATCGCAGAAAACGGGGCGCCGCGCTATCTCCTGGGCTGTATATACAATCCTGTTTCAAAAAGCACGGTAGCTCATGACGGTGTCGTGAGATACAGGGA
>CAJWEZ010000098.1 GCA_913030605.1 uncultured Spirochaeta sp. | reverse complement strand
TGGACCGGCTGGGTGGTCCACGAGAAGCTCACGAGCGTCGACGAGGAGGCCGAGGACCTCGCCACGGTCCTCGAGGCCGCCGAGCCCGGTCGGCGCCTCTACGGGATGGTCTACGCCTCCCGCGCCGACGCGCTCTCGCACGCCGTCTTCCTCCACTACCCGGCCTACTACATGGTGGAGCGTGGCGGCCTCGTCGGCTTCACCTTCATCAACAGCTCGACCATCCCGCTCTCGCTCCGCACCCTCGGCTCGAGCCCCTACCCGGGTCGGCGCGGCGAGTGGGAGCACCGCCGCTTCCGCTACGACCTCTACGGCGACTTCTACGACTACTTCCTCACCCGCCGCGGCGGGAACCTCGCCGCCCGCATCGGCGCCGGCGAGGGCATCGAGGAGGTCGCCGAGGCCGGCGCCTGGAGCCTCTGGCGCAACACCGCCCCGCGCCGGACGGTCGTCTACAGCTTCCGCGAGAACGTGCACCGCGCCGCCGCCTACGAGGGCGCGCTGCAGCTGCTCCCAGAGCTGGCCAAGCTGCCCAAGCTCGCCGCGCGCGTCGCGCTGACCGAGCTCACCCAGCGCGAGGCGCTCAGCGGGGAGGGGCAGCCAGGCGGCGCAGCGGAGCACGCTCAGGCGGCGAGCCGGATCCAGGTCCCGCAGCCCCCAGCGCAAGGTGGCCAGGCAGAGCTGCCGGAGGAGGGCTGGGTCCTCGCCCCCGCGCAGCTGGCGGATCCGCAGGTATTCGACCGCCGCCGCATCCAGCCCGGCAGCCTGGAGTCCCTCCGCGATACGAATCGTCACCCGGGCGAACTCGTCTCCCGTGGCGATGAGGCCGCGGAGGCGGTCCACCAGGTCCGGCCGGCCGGTTCGGATGTAGGCGATCGCCACGTTGACCAGAATCGCCTCGCGCCGCTGCCCGGAAATCGCCGACAACCGCACATCCGCAAGCAGCGACGCCGCTTCGGCGGCGGCATCCCACTGCGGGTCAGCCGCCGCGCGGATCCGGATCAGTTCGGATCGCACTTCGGCGCTGGCCGCCGCGTCGCCAACCAGAGACGCCAGCCGGTACCCTTCGGTGAAGGCATCGGTCGCCGAGCCGGGGCGGGAGGTCTCCCACAGGCTGGCGGCGTACCATCCGTAGGCCAGTGCCCGCATTCGCTGCGGCGCCACGTTCGCCAGAACCGTGGGAACCTCGGATGATCGCTCCACGCGCACGAGATCGGCGACGATCCGGTTGAGCCGCGCGGCGTCCGCCGCCTCCACGATCAGCCCCGCCTCCGAGCGCTGCAGGATCCGGTTCACCAGCGTGCCGGCATCGGCGTCACGCCCAAGGACCTGGCTGAGCACCGCCAGCCGCGCGCTGAGATCGGCGGCCAGAAGCGGGTTGTCCAGTGCCGGAACGGTCGCGATCGCCTGTTGCACCAGCGGGTTCAGTGCCACGCGGTCGTCGCGTCCCTCAACCTGCTCGGCGGCTTCGACGAGCGTTTCGGCACGGACCGGGTCACTGTCAATCAGATAGGCCAGGTCCAGGGTCCGGCGGACCGCGTCCTCACCGGCGTTCGGGTTGTCCAGCTGAGCCGCAAACAGGCGGGCGAACACCTCTTCCTGCACCTCCGCCACGTCGACACGGTCAACGTCGTCCAGGAGCGCTTCGGTAATCGCATCAACATCCGCCGCCCGCGTCTCGTCCCTGGCGGCCACGGCCTGCCACGCCGACACCAGACGGGCCCGTGCACGAAGTCGCGCCGGTTCGTCCATCGTTCCCCCGGCAAGCAGCCCGGTCACGAAGGTCAGCGTGTCGGCGGCGCGTTGGATGCGCCCCCCTTCCGCCAGGGACTGCCCGACATCGGTGTATACGTCGACCCGCTCCGCGAGCGCCAGGGGCGCGACAAGCTGAAACGCGACGTCGTACTGCAGAATATCCGTGGCGGGGGGCGGGAGATTCGGATCGTACTCGGGTGCAGAGGAACAGCCGGCGAGGAGCAGCACTGTCAACAGAAAAAAACCGGCACCACGCACGAAGCGGTGCCGTCTATTGCAACGGGAACGGAGGCCGGCCATCTGTGCAGGAACATAGGCGATTCCCATCGTTTGGTCAACGCGATACACTCGAGCCAATGTTCCACTCCCGAAGTTTCATTGCCCACGCCCAAAAAGCCCGCAAACACCACGGCGCCGACGAAACCGCCGTCGCCGCGGACCTCGAAAACCAGTTCACGCGCCAGCTGTCGCACCTGCCCGCCGAGCTGACGGCGGACCTGTTCTCCCATTGTATGGGCTCGCGCGAGGAATTCGATGCCCGGGTGCAGGTTCTTGCCGACATTCTCGACCTCATGTACCAACAGTACGACGACGAGGCGGACCCGCTGACGGTCGCCGACTGGGAGGTCCTCCGGGAAACGATCGACCAGTACGCGCTCGATCTGGACATGTCACTGGTCCAATATGTCATGGAACGCGTGGTTTCGCACCACGCCCTGTAACCGATTCAACCGGGGGTTGGTATGGCGTTTTCGCTGGTAAACTGGTGGGCCGTTCTGGCCGCCACCGCGCTCAACATGTTCGTGGGATTCCTGTGGTACGGCCCGCTCTTCGGACGGGTATGGCTGTCGCTGATGGGCAAACGCCGCGAGGAACTGTCCGGCAGCAACAATCCGTTGACCTACGTGTACCCGATGCTCGGAGCGTTCGTGAGCGCCCTGGTTCTGGCGATGACACTGAGCCTGCTTCGGGTATTCACCTGGTGGGCAGGCGCCGGCTGGGGCGCCATGCTCTGGTTTGCCTTTGGCGGGACGGGCCTCCTCACGACCGGCTCCTTTGAGGATCGCCGCGGGGGACTGAGCTGGCTGTTCATCGCGTACATGGTGGTCGTTCACGCCGCCGAGGGTGCGATGTTCGCAGTCTGGCGCTGAGGGTTGTATACACGAAGCTGTTGCAAAAACCGGTGTAAATCGTTGCTGCAGAACGAGCACGACGTGGCCGCACCGCGTTTCCGAACCAATCCCTGACCAGGAAAGACGATACACCCTGATCTGCAACAGGTTCGTGTATACTGCTCGCCGATCGCGAAATCAGGCTCCCGACAATCCGCGTGCTTGAATCGCACGCCCCCACCGTGTACTATCGCGCGCAGACGTCGCATTGACGCGGCGCTCCCTGGGCCGGCGTGGCGGAATTGGTAGACGCAGCAGACTCAAAATCTGCCGCCCGCAAGGGTGTGGGAGTTCGAGTCTCCCCGCCGGCAAATTGAGGCTACACCTTCAAGAGTCGCACCACACTCGGTCTCAGGTCCTGTCCGTCAGTCGCGGGTATGGCGCGGGGAGACTCGAACGGAGCCAGGCGCGTACCGGACCGCGACCGCAGGGAGCGGGAGGAACGCACCCGGGGTACGAGCGGAGCGAGTACCTGAGAGTCTCCCCGCCGGCAAAACTACGGCTACACCTTCAAGAATCGCTGCACACTCGGTCTCAGGTCCTGTCCGTCAGTCGCGGGTATGGCGCGGGGAGACTCG
>CAJWEZ010000097.1 GCA_913030605.1 uncultured Spirochaeta sp. | reverse complement strand
CACAAAAAAAGCCCGCCGAACACGGCGGGCCTGAGTGTGGAGAATACCGGATTCGAACCGGTGACCTGTTGATTGCGAACCAACCGCTCTACCAACTGAGCTAATTCCCCAACGGCGAGTGGTACGATACCCGCGCGGACGTTCCTCGTCAAGAGGGCTTCGATCGTTTGACGTTCTACGATCTCCTGACTATCTTCCGCAGACCAAACAGCGGGAGGATGACAAAAATTGTCAGGAATATAGTGCGACACGCAGGATGGCTCGCCGGGGCGGCGCTCATGGTTGCGGTGCTGTCGGCGTGCAGTGAACCGGGACAGAGCACCTCCAGCGATCCCTCAACGGCAGAGTCCGGGGCGGCCAGGGGCGGCGCCACCGCGACATCGACGATCGATCGCGTGCTGGAGCGCGGTGTGCTCCGCGTGGGAACCACCGGTGACTGGCAGCCGATGACGTACCTGGACCCCGAAACCGACGAGTACCAGGGCTACTATGTCGATATCGTCCGCGATCTGGCGGCCGATATGGGCGTGGAGATCGAGTGGGTGCGCACGACGTGGCAGGACCTGGTGGCGGGGATCGCCGCGGACCGCTACGACATCGCCACGGGTGCGAGCTACAACATGGGACGCATGCGGCAGGGCGCGTTCACCGCACCGATCGCCGTGGTGGGGACGGTCCCCCTGACCCTCGCCGAAAACGCCGATCGATTCCGGTCCTGGGACGATATCAACCAGGAAGGTGTACGGGTGGCGGCGACGCTGGGGACGACGCAGGACCAGCAGGCCCAGGCATTTTTCCCCAACGCCGAACTGGTGCGCCCGGACTCCGGGGCGCGGGACTACCAGGAGGTGCTCGCCGGTCGTGCCGACGTCTCCATCACGAGCAATATCGAGGCGGGAACGCTCGCGGAACGCTTTGACAACCTGGTGATCATTCCGGTGGAGGCGCGTGCGACGCTGCCGAACGGGATGATCGTGGACCGCGGTGACGTGGAGTGGCTGAACTACGTGAACGGCTGGATCACGATGAAGGAGTACGCCGGATACTTCGATGAGAAGGCCGCCGAGTACGGCCTGTCGTTCTGACGCGGTCTCAACGGAACACGGACGCGCTATGACGGTTCGCCGTTCGCTCCGGCCCCTGGCGCTCGTGGCTGTCGCGGTGGCGGTCGCCACGCTCGTCGGGTGCAGCGAATCCTCCGCCCGGGGAAACTACACCTGGGCGTGGTGGACGGTGTCGCCTTTCACCGATTCCGGCCGCAGTAACCTCGCCTTTCTCATCCGCGGACTGTGGCCGACCCTGGGGCTCAGTGCCGCGGCCTTCGGCATATCCATTCCCCTGGGGTTTCTCGTGGCGCTGGTCGCGTTCATCCCCGGGCGGGCGGCGAAGGCGTTCAACCGCGGCTATGTGGAGGTGGTGCGGGCGATTCCGACGCTGGTTCTCATCCTGTGGTTCTACTACGGGCTTCCGGTGTCGGTGGGGCTGGATCTGAACGTGTTCACCGCCGGCATGCTGGCGCTCGCGTTCAGCGACAGCGCCTTCGAGGCGGAGATCTTCCGCGCCGGGATTCAGTCGATCGCGGCGGACCATCTCGAGGCCGCCCGCTCCCTGGGCATGACGCGCGGTCAGACGCTGCGCTACGTGATTATGCCGCAGGCGCTCCGGCGGATTCTGCCTCCGCTGGGCAACCAGTTCGTCTACATGCTCAAGATCAGCTCGCTGGTGTCCATGATCGGACTCCAGGAACTCACCCGCCGGGCACGGGAACTGACCACGGTGGAGTACTCCCCGCTGGAGATCTTCACGGCGCTGATCGTGGAGTACCTCGTCCTCATACTGCTGGCCTCGGCGGGGGTGCGCTGGCTCGAGCGTCGGCTGCGGGACGAATACGAGGAGTAGCCGGACCACCACCCATGTGGTACCATGCCCTCCATGATCAAAGGTCGCGAGAATCCTCAGGACGCCAGGCTTCGAGAGAACATGGCCCAGGTGCGCTACAAGATCGCGGTCATGAGCGGGAAGGGCGGCGTCGGCAAGTCGTCGGTCAGTGTGAACCTGGCCTGGGCGCTGGCGCAGCGGGATCTTCAGGTCGGTCTCATGGATGCCGACATCCACGGTCCCAACGTTCCCAAAATGCTCGGTATCGAGGACCGCGGGTTTACCGGAGAACAGGACGCTATCGACCCCGTGGAGGTCATGCCCAACCTGAAAGTGGCGAGCGTCGGCAACATCGGGTATCAGTCCGACCAGGCACTCATCTGGCGTGGTCCGATGAAGATCGGGCTTATCAAGCAGTTCCTTGCCGATGTCGTGTGGGGTGAGCTGGACTATCTGATCGTGGATACCCCGCCGGGCACCGGCGACGAGGCCCTCACCGTGGGACAGGATGTGAAACCGCTCACCGGCATCGTCATCGTGACGACACCGCAGGATGTGGCGCTTCTGGACTCCCGCAAGAGCGTGAACTTCGCCGAGAAGATGCAGATCCCCGTCATCGGTATCGTGGAGAACATGGCCGACGGTGAGCAGCTGAAGGTGTTCGGGTCCGGTGGCGGCGAACGCGCCGCCGAGGAGCTGGGCGTTCCGTTTCTCGGGCGTGTGGCGCTGGACCCGCGGATGGTCTCCGCGGGTGACAGCGGTACCCCGTATCTGGCGCAGTACGCCGGCGAGGAAGCCGGAGTGCAGCTCACCTCGATCGTCGATCGAATCGTCACCTACTGCAAAGGGGTCGACGGAGCCTCGTGAGAAAACGCTACAGCCGCTCCCAGGACGGGAAGATCGTCGAGACAGCATCGGTATACACCGCCGGGGAACACGGCATCGACCCCGGTGATCTGGACCACGACGCGGTAAAGGTCGTGCGGCGTTTGCGACGGCACGGGTTCGACACCTACATCGTCGGCGGCGCGGTGCGCGACCTGCTCCTGGGCAAGAAGCCCAAGGATTTCGATGTCTCCACCGCCGCCACGCCCAACCAGATTCGCAAGCTGTTCCGCAACAGCCGGATCATCGGCAAGCGGTTTCGCCTCGCCCACATCCTGTTTCGCGACAAGATTATCGAGGTCTCCACCTTTCGCAGTCAGGACGCCGAGGGATTCAAGAACATCTACGGGACGATCGAAGAGGACGTACTGCGCCGTGACTTCACGGCGAACGCCCTGTTCCTCAACCCCGAGGACAACACGGTCGTCGACTACGTCGGCGGCGTGCGGGACCTGCAGCGGCGCGTTTTGCGACCGGTCATCCCGCTGAACCGGATCTTTCGCGAGGACCCGGTGCGCATGATCCGGGCGGTGAAGTACGCCGTCACCGGCGGCCTGCGCATTCCGTGGCGGCTTCGCCGGCAGATCCGGAAGGATCGGGCCCGGCTCGAGGAGACTCCGTCGTCGCGGATGACCGAGGAACTGTTCAAGATTCTCAACAGCGGCCACGCCGCCGGCATCGTGGGAATGCTGATGGACCTGCAGCTCTACCGTGCCGTATTGCCGGCGCAGGCCGATCTTGCGGGGCGCTCATCGGCGTACTGCGGGAAGCTCATGGAACGCCTGGGACTGCTGGACGTAAAACGACGGGAGCACGGGCCGCTTGACCGCGCCGATCTCCTGGTGTTTGCCACCGCCGACTACCTGCTGGAGTACAGCCCCTTCGCGGACCAGCGCCGCATTCCCTTCCGGGACGCCTACTACGGCCTCAAGGACTTCCTGAATCCGGTGACGCCGGCGAATCGCGAGGTGGAGGCGGCGATCAACGAGATCTTTCGAAACAAGGGCCGGCTGTTGCGGGATGAGGCGCCGGAGCACCTGGACTCCCGGTCCGGGGGGCGCTCAGGTGGTCGGCGGCGCCGCCGGCGACGCCGAACGCCGTCCTCCGGCGACGCCGCCAAGGAACAGACGGGCAGGATCGCCGACTCGCCTGGCTGAACGGGCTGTATATAGAAGCGTGTTGCACGTGGGGAGCGTCACGGGGCGCGCCCGCCTCACGCGGCGCACCCGGCGAGGACACCTGACGCTCCTCATGCGGCGTGCGATCAGCGAGGGCA
>CAJWEZ010000096.1 GCA_913030605.1 uncultured Spirochaeta sp. | reverse complement strand
AGCACAATGGACGCAGCCACCGAGGAAGCCGTGGCTGAACCACGTTCCAGCACATCTTTACCGGTGAGGTGTCCAAGAAAGCTCTTTCGACTCGTACCGACAAGGATCGCATGGCCCGTTTTTTTGAACGCGTCTAAACGACGAAGAAGGGTCAAATTGTGACTTACAGTCTTCCCAAATCCAATCCCCGGATCGAGAACGATCTGCTGCGGTTCAACACCAGCCTTTATACACACGGATACACGCTCCAACAGATGGGCTAATACCTCGCCCACCACATCGTCATAGTGAGGCCCATCTTGCATATCGCTGGGACGACTTAACGTGTGCATCGCAATCGCAGGAACTCCAGTCGAGGCAAGCAGCGGAACCATACGAGCGTCGAACCGGAAAGCACTTATATCGTTCACCATGGAAGCACCGGCCTCCAGAGCCCGTTCGGCCACGTCCGCATTTGTCGTATCGATGGAGATTGGAACGTTCGATACCCGTCGAAGTGCCTCGATGACGGGCGCCGTACGACGTATTTGCTCCTTGGCCGGCACACTCTCACTGCCTGGTCGGGTCGACTCTCCACCCACGTCGATCACATCAGCCCCGGCACGAATCATATCCATCGCACGCTCCACTGCAACGTCAGGATCCAGATAGAGCCCACCGTCTGAAAACGAATCGGGGGTCGTATTCAAGATACCCATCACACGGGTACGGTGGAATTTAAACTCGGAGCCATCCGGCAGTCGCAGGGGGGCTACACGATGGAGCTCCGCCAGACTGCTCTGGACCTGCCGCTCGAAGGCGCGCCGGTCTGCCGCGGAGGCGTCATCCCTTCGCCCCAGCTCCCGGCCGAGCGCCGCCACACTGACGGCGTGGTGTTTCATCAGTCGCTGCATGATCTCGGAGCGACGTTCCTGAATGTTCATTTCGTGATGATTCTACCGCAGAGCGTGTGCGAACGCAATGATTACGATTGACGGGAGCTAAAACCGGGGTTAGGATTTTACTACAATTTTTAATAGACAGGTGACGACTACGATGCTGACCAGCCTACAGGATCCTCGAGACGATCAGATCGCGACCGTACTGGTGGACCACTCCACCGGTGTCACGGAGGGCGACCGGGTCATTCTCGTCATGCGCGAGCCCGAGGCGTTTCCGATCGCGCGTTCGGTGGCGGCGCAATGCACGCGACGCGGGGCCTACGTACAGACGCTCTTCTACTCGACCGAGATGCAGGGCGACGTCCTGCGTCTCGGTTCCGATCGACAGGTGGAGTGGGTGCCGGAACTCTGGCAGCAGGCGATGGAATGGGCCGATGTCTGCATCGACCTGCGCGGGTTTCGCAACCGGCACGAGTACGACGGGATTCCCACGGAGCGGGTGACCCGCATGCGCAAAGCCGAGGGCCGGATCTCCGCCATGCGTACCGCGCAGACACGGTGGACACTGTTGCGCATACCGAACGAGGCGTTCGCCCAGCAGGCGGGCAAGCCGATGCGGGAGGTTTCCGACTTCTTCTACCGGTCCGTGCTTCAGGACTGGGAACAGGAGGGGCGCGCGTACGAACGGTTGCGCGCCTCTCTGGAGGGGACGCGGGATGTTCGCATCGTCGGAAACGACACGGATCTGACGTTCTCGACCGCCGGGCGCCGGTACATCGTCGACGACGGCCGGATCAACATGCCGGGGGGCGAGGTGTTTACCGCTCCGGTTGAAGAGTCGGTGAACGGAACGATCGCGTTCGAGCACCCGGGTGTCTTTGCCGGTGTCTTCATGGACGGGATTCGTCTCACGTTCCGGGACGGCGTCGTGGTGGACGCAACCGCCGCCTCCAACCAAGGCTTCCTCCACCAGCTGCTGGATATGGACGACGGGTCCCGCCGGGTCGGTGAGTTCGGCATCGGCACCAACCGGGAGATGGACTTTTTCACCAACGACATTCTCTACGACGAGAAGATTCGCGGCACGATTCACATCGCCCTGGGGCGGTCGTACACCGAATGTGGCGGCGTGAACCAGTCCTCGTTGCACTGGGATATCGTCAAGGATCTTCGCGAACAGGGAACGGTATATATCGACGGCGAACCGGCGTTCGAATCGGGCGCCTGGCACGTCCTGTCGTGACAATTCAGAAAGACGACGCAGGAGGCGGCATTGATGGCACAGTATGTACTGGGAATCGACGCGGGAACCGAGAGTTTTCGCGCCGGGGTGTACGACAAAACGGGACGGTGTCTCGGATTCGGGGTAAGCGCCAACGAGAACATCCATCGACACCCCGCGTGGGGTGAGCAGGACATCGGTCGCTGGGAAACAGCGCTGGTGGAATCGATACGGGGCGCACTCGAGGCGTCACAGGTCGACCCGAAGGATATCGGCGGCATCGGCCTCGACGGGACGAGCTGCACGGTCGTCTTTCTGGACGCGAACGGCACGCCCCTGCGCGACGCGATCATGTGGATGGACATTCGCGCGGCGGGGGAAGCCGAAGAGATCGCCTCCACCGGTGACGACGCGCTGGAGTACATCGGACACGCCAATCTCTCGGCGGAATGGTTTCCCTGCAAGGTGCTGTGGACCAAGCGCAACGAGCCGGAGGTCTACAACACGGCCGCCACGATTTTCGAACAGACCGACTGGATGGTGTATCGCCTGACCGGTGAGATCACCGGCAATATCAACACCGCCACGGCACGCTGGTTCTACAACGACCGCAAGGGCGGCCTGCCGATGTCGCTGTACGAGCGTATCGGGCTGGGCGAGATCCAGGAGAAGGTTCCGCAGCGAATCCTGCGCATCGGCGAAAAGGCGGGCGGCCTCACCGCGGAGATGGCCAAAAAGACCGGCCTTCCGGAGGGAATTCCGGTCGCCGGCGGCGGTGCGGACGCCTACATCGGCGTGATCGGGGTCAACGCGCTCCGCGCAGGGAAAATGGCGCTGATCACCGGGTCGTCGCAGTTGCACATCGGTGTGTCGCCGATCGAGGTCCACACCAAGGGGCTGTTCGGAAGCTTCCCCGACGCACTGCTGCCGGGGCTCAACTTCGTGGAGGCCGGTCAGATCTCCACCGGCAGCGTCCTCAAGTGGTTCCTCTCCAACTTCGTCAACAGCGAGATCGAGGCCGAGGCCACACGCACCGGCGGGTCGATATACGACGTGCTCAACGCCCGGGCCGCCGCACTCAGTCCGGGCAGCGACGGCCTGGTGGTGCTGGAGCACTGGCAGGGAAACCGGACGCCGTGGGTGGACGCCAACAGCCGCGGGGTGATTCGCGGGCTCACGCTCAGCCACACCCCGGCGCACGTATACCGCGCGATCATGGAGTCCGTCGCCTACGGCACCGAGATGATCATTCGTCGCATGAACGAGGCCAATTTCGCGATCGACGAGATCATCGCCTGCGGTGGCGCTACCCAAAGCGACCTCTGGATGCAGATTCACGCGGACGTTACCGGCAAGCCGATTTCGATTCCCACGGAACAGCAGGCGGTCAGTCTCGGCGCGGCAATCACCGCGACGGTGGTGGCGGGCCTGTACGAGAGCATTCAGGAGGCGGCCGACGCGATGGTGACCGTCGCCAAGCGAATCGAGCCGATTCCCGAGAACACCGAACGGTACCGTGCGTATGTGGATCAGTACGACGCCACCTACCACGCACTCAAAGACCATTCCCGCAAACTTGTGGAAACCGTCAACGCACGGGAGAGGAAACAATGATGGAAAAGACGCTCAAAATCGAAGACGCAACGGAATCGACGGTCGCCCGCTACGGTGACCTCCTCACGAGGACCGGGAAAGAGCCCGCCGCCGACAACGAAACGTTTGCGTTCTGGAACGACGTGTCGGTCGGACGCTTTGACGGCGCCGCATCGTTCGGCATGGTGTACACCAAACCCGGCGAGATGCACGTTCCGATGCTGGAACGCCACGTGCGGACCACCGAGACGCTGGTTCCGCTGGACGAGGATATCGTACTGGTCCTGGCCGAACCGACGGCGGGCGACACGCCGGATCTGGACACCGCCCGCGCGTTCAGGGTGGTCCGGGGCGAGGGCATCACGCTCAAACAGGGGACGTGGCACTACATCCC
>CAJWEZ010000095.1 GCA_913030605.1 uncultured Spirochaeta sp. | reverse complement strand
TGGCACTGTTCGTGCTCGGCGGGCTGCAGGGCGTGCTCGGTTGGTACATGGTGAAAAGCGGCTTGGTAGATGAGCCGTCGGTCAGTCAGTACCGCCTGGCGGCACATCTGGGGTTGGCTTTGGCGATATATCTGTTCGCGCTTTGGGTCGCCTGGGGCATCGTTCAGCCGCGCCCGGCGGCCGTTCCGGCGGGGCAAGAGCCGGTCGCCAAAGTGGCGGCGGGATTGCTCGCCTTTATCTCTCTGACCGTGTTCTCGGGGGCGTTGGTTGCGGGGCTGGACGCCGGGTTGCTGTACAACACCTTTCCTTTGATGGACGGCGGCCTGTTCCCCGCCGCAGGCTTCGATCTAAGGCCGTTCTATCTGAATTTCTTCGAAGACCGGGCGACGGTTCAATTCGATCACCGGGTCCTGGCGATGGTGACGGTCTGTCTCGTCGCCGCCTTCGGGGTCCGGGTCCGCCGGAGCGATGCGCCGGAGGGCCTGAAACGGGCGGCCGGACTGCTGACGGCGGCCGTGCTGGTGCAGGCGTTCCTTGGTATCGCGACCTTGCTGACCGTCGTGCCGGTGTCGCTTGGGGCGTTGCATCAGGCGGGTGCAGTGCTGTTGCTGACGGCGGCGTTATGGTGTCTGCACCATGCCCGGCGGTGAGAGATTTGGGTTTCATAATCCCGTGATTCCCGGCAAACTGCCGCCTGACGTCAGCCCAAATCAAAATAGGATCGCCCATTCGACAGGGGATCCGGAATGGCCCAGAAACGGGGGAAGACCTGGTTATGAGTGACAAGTTCCGCCTGATTACCCGCAGTGACTTCGATGGACTGGTCTGCGCCGTCCTTTTGAAGGAACTTGATCTGATCGACGACATCAAGTTCGTGCATCCGAAGGACATGCAGGACGGCACCATTCTGGTGTCCGAGCGCGATATTTCCACGAACCTGCCGTACGTCCCCGGCATTCATCTGGCCTTCGACCACCATCTCAGCGAGACGCTGCGGATGGAAGACAAGCCGGACAACCACATCATTAATCCGGATGCGCCTTCGGCGGCCCGCGTGGTCTATGAATACTACGGCGGCAAGGAAGGCTTCCCGAACGTTTCCGACGAAATGATGGAAGCGGTGGACAAGGGCGACGCCGCCCAGTTCAACAAGGACGAAGTTCTCAATCCGCAGGGTTGGGACCTGATGAACTTCCTGATGGACGCGCGCACGGGTCTGGGCCGGTTCCGCGAGTTCCGGGTCTCCAACTACCAGCTGATGATGGATTTGATCGACTACTGTATCGATCACGACATTGACGACATCCTGCAGCTTCCCGACGTTGCGGAACGTGTGGAGCTCTACTTCGAACACCAGGAGAAGTTCAAGGATCAGATGCGCGGGGCGGCGCGGACCGACGGCAACGTCCTCGTGGTGGACCTGCGAGGCGAGGACACGATCTACGCCGGGAACCGTTTTGTCAAATACGCCCTGTTTCCCGATACCAACGTTTCCGTTCAGGTGATTTGGGGGTTCAAACGTCAGAACACCGTACTCACCGTCGGAAAATCGATCTTCAACCGTACCTGTCCGGTCAATATCGGCCAGCTCATGCTGGAGTACGGCGGTGGTGGCCACGCCAACGCCGGGACCTGCCAGGTACCCAACGACCGCTCGGAGCAGGTTCTGGGCAATGTCGTGGCGGCACTCAAACAGTAAGCAGCAGTACACCAATGGACACATCACTCAACCAACTTGAAGCGGACGCCCGTGAGGCGCGTCTCGAGGCGCTCAGGGCCATCGTTGCGGACAATCACGACGGGATTCGCGACGTGGCGCCGTCTGAGGAAGTCAACAATCACGTACACACCCACTACTCGTTCAGTCCGTATTCCCCGACCACCGCCGCGTACATGGCGCGCCGGAGCGGACTGCTCGCCGTGGGCTCGGTGGATCACGATTCCATCGGTGCCGCCGAGGAACTGATGGATGCCGCCGCCGTGCTCGGGATCGGGTCGACGGTGGGGGCCGAACTGCGGGTGAGCTTCGCGGACACCGCCTTCGGTGACCGGCGCCTAAACAACCCGGACTCGATCGGTATCGCCTATATGGTGCTCCACGGCGTGCCCCGTAGCGGGATACCGCGCCTTGCTGAGTACCTGGCGCCGTTGCAGCGGGTGCGGGGCGAGCGCAACCGGCGACAGGTGGCGGCGCTCAACCGGATTCTGGGCGATGGCGGCGTCGATACGATCGACTACGACCGCGACGTGGTGCCGTTGAGCTGGGCGGACCGTGGCGGGACCGTCACGGAACGTCACATCCTCTACGCGCTGGCGATCGCCCTGGAAGACACCTACGGTCGCGGTGAGGCGCTGCTGTCGACGATCCGCAACGATCTGGGAGTACAACTCAGCGAGCGGCAGGCACGCTATCTGGCGGACCCGGAGAACCCGCACTACCTGTACGACCTGCTCGGGGTGTTCAAGGGTGACTTTGTCGGGCGGTTCTTTATCCAGCCGGGGCCGGAGGAGTGTCGTCCGGTGCAGGAGGTGACCGCCCTGGGTCGCGAGATCGGGGCTCTGCCGGCGTACGCCTACCTCGGCGACATTACCGACTCACCCACCGGTGACAAGAAGGCGCAGGCGTTCGAGGACGCGTTTCTCGACGAGCTGGTGGCGGCACTGCCGGAGATGGGGTTTCAGGCGATCACGTACATGCCGCCGCGAAATACGAAGGCGCAGCTGCGGCGAGTGCAGCGGCTGGCGGAATCCGCGGGGCTGCTGGAAATCAGCGGCGTGGACATCAACTCCAGCCGGCAGGTGTTCACCTGTCCCGAGGTGATGATGCCGGAGTTCCGCCACCTGACCACCACCACCTGGGCGCTGATCGCCCACGAGAAGCTGTCGGCGGAGGACCTGCGCTACGGGCTGTTCCACGCGGACAACCCGTTCCACCTGCGGCCGCTCGCGGAGCGCGTGGAGCTGTACGCCGGCATCGCCCGCCGGAGCGATCTGCACCACCCGGAGTCCATGCTGGAGCTGGCGCCGGAACTGGACTGACGGGCATGTCGACGGGACGTCCGTGTCCGGCTACAGGAAGGCGCGAAAAACAGTCGCGACAAGGGTCGCGACCAGGACCGACATCAGCGTGCCGATCAGGAAGTACTCGGCAAATCCTCGGTCGTCGAGCTGCTGAAATCGCGCGATCCCCTTGGCCACCAGCACCAATCCGACGGCACTGACGTTTCCCGAAAACACCAGCAGAAAGACGATCGTTCGTTCGAGATAGCCGATAACCCGTCCACGGGCCGGTTCATCGAATCCGGCACCTGCCCCCGCTCCGGGGGCGTCCGCGGGCGGAGGCATCAGGTTGGTGCTCTTCAGGATCAGTGCGATCGCGTGGTTTGACTCGACCGCGGCCAGGTACATTCCTGCCAGCGCCATGACCGCGACATGGATTTGACGGGGATCGAGGGATGCCACCAGCGGATTCCGTGCGGTGAGGCGCAGGGTCGCAACGAACGTTCGGTTGAACCCGTGTACCAGTGAGGGGTTCCCGAGGGCAAACACCGCAATCAGGATGGTGATGATCGTCGTTGCCGTCCGGGCTGCGTTCCGGTTGGTACACGCGATAACGACCGTAGTATCGATGGCCACCGTGAGGACCACCACGACGGTGATCATGACGGCGTTTGTTCCGGTGACGATCGGAAAAAGAGTGGCGCAGATTACGGCGACGGCACCGACCGAGGCGGCAACTCGCCGACGGTCCCATCCGGATACGAGGGACTCGACCGCAGCGGGAATGATCGCGGTCGTGAAGACCGTAAGAAATATGTGGGTCGGCATCAGGGATCGTCTCCCGCGGGTAAAGAAAACGGCAGTTCCGCGCGAAATTCGCGGGTCAACGCGCGCGACAGCTCCACAAACGTCGCCAGCGAGTGTCCGGCGATCGCCTTGTTCACGGCACGTGGCGTAACGGCGAGACGTTCCGCGATGTGTTTCGTGGCGGTGCCGGCCATGAGCGCCTCCATGATCGTGAGGTTGTTTTTGCTCAATCTGGATACGGTGTTGCCGAACACCTTGAGGCACGCGTTCGCGAGAGCGGGGCTGTGCAGTTCCGGGGCGACGATCTGGATGGACCCGGTCGATTCGGACTTCATGGTGCTCATGAGCGCGCGGGCGTCGTTGAACGCGGGGCCATCCATTTCCAGCGCCGCGTTCGGGTTGATGTCGGTGGTCAGACGCCCGTAGGCAAACGCGAATCTCAGTTGAACCGGGTGGACGTGGAGCATTATTGACACAACGTCGGCGAACATTGAGTCGACGGAACCGTAGACCGCCTGGAACTCGTCGCCCAGCGTGAGGGTATAGGGGGACAACAGTGTGGCTCGCGAGGCGCCGTTGATATGTGCGAGCTGTGTTTTGAGCCGGCGTTGAAACTCCGCCCGGTGTTCGATCTTTTTCGAGGCGATGATATCCGCGATGAGTACGAGGACGTTCACAGGTTCATGATACACGGGCCGTCGCTTCCGCGCAACGAGTACCGAATACGTTCTTTTTGACGAAAGGAACCTTTGAGGTTCCTTTTGACGGATGGAACCCAAGCGGTTCCGCAGGCACGACGACCCCGCGTGCCGGAAGCGAGATTCCGGCACGCGGGGCCGCACGTGAAGCCGGCCCGGCGTTCTACCGCAGCATCTCCTGCCCGCCGGTAACCGGAACGGCCTGGCCGGTCTCGTAGACCTGCTCCACAACCGACATGATCGCCCGGACCACGTCGGCGCCGGCGCAGCCGCGGCCCATGGGCACGCGGGCTTCGTAGGAGCGCCGCACGTCCTCGACCGTTCTGGCGCCGGGAACCTTGCCGGCGCGAAGGTACTGGACGAACAGACCGCGGTCGGGGTCGCTCCACAGCGGTCCGTCGAAGAAGTTTCCGGGACAGATCGCATTCACTTTGATGTTGTCGGTGACCAGTTCCATGGCAAAGCTCTGCACCTTCAGGAGAAGCCTCTTAAGATCCGCCAAACCACTCTCGATCTCCTCGGTCTTGTTCCTAAAATAGGCAATGTCCGTTGCCTCCGGGGTGGCCACCTTAGAGATTGCGCTCTCCAAAGAGGACACGCGCCCGGCCACCTCCTCAAAAGCTGCTCCCGCAACCTCTTGGACATGATTTGCGATGTCCTCCTCTGAGAGTCCACCTGCTTCGCCGCCGCCCGTGGCCAGATGTTGCTCTAGCTGCCGAATGCGGGACTCCTGATGCTGCAAATGTGCCACAAACGGGTGCTGTCCGCTACCGCCTCCGCCTGAGCCACGGGCCGCCGCCCTCGCCGGCGCGCCCGCTGGGCCACACGACACGACACCCGTCCGCGCGTCGCGCCTACATACACGGCCGCTCCCCGGTGCAGGAGGCGCGCTGTCGCCTGATCCGAGGGCACGCCGCCGCTTAGCTGCTGCTAGACCCGCTGAACCGCTCATTATGTAACATACAGAATGAGCTTAACTTGGCTGCCTCTACGCGCAAAACGGCAGCGCGATCTTGGCGTGAGCGCGGTAGTCCTGAACGACAAAGTCCTTCTCCTCGTAGTCCTCGATACGCGCATGTTTTGCCGCAACCCGTAGTGTCGGGAACGTCATCGGGAACCTGAGCAACT
>CAJWEZ010000094.1 GCA_913030605.1 uncultured Spirochaeta sp. | reverse complement strand
CGGGCTCCGGATCGAACCCGACAGCGCAGACCGGTAGGCGACCGTCAGTCCGCCGTGTCGCGACGGAGGTCGGACACGATATGGATGTCGCGTTGCGGAAAGGGAATGCCGATTTCCTCGGCGTCGAGGCGTTCCTTGATTGCGCGATAGAGCTCGTGCTGAACCGTCAGGAAGTGCTCCCGTGGCGTCCACAGGCGTGCCAGAATGTCCACCGAGTTCGCTCCGTGGCCGCTGACCCCCACCACCGGTTCCGGATCCTTGAGCACGTGCTCGTTTCTGTCGAGCTCCTCCCGGATCGCCGTTATCGCCCGGGACACGTCGGCGCCGTAGCTGATACCCAGTTGCAGGTCGACCCTGCGTTCCGCGTTCACCGAATAGTTCACCACCGAGGCGTTGGCAAGCGCGCCGTTCGGGACCACGACGCGGCGATTGTCCGGCGTGTCGAGAGTCGTGTACAGCACCTGGATTTCCCGGACCGTTCCCATGTGTCCCGCCGCCTCCACAAAGTCACCAACGGAAAAGGGTCGCGTGGCGAGGATGAGGACGCCGCCGGCGAAGTTTGACAGCGCCCCCTGAAACGCAAGACCGATCGCCAGTCCCGCGGCTCCGAGGAGCGCCACGAAGGACGTCATCTGGACACCGGCGGTGGACGCCGCCGCCACGACCGCAACGACCGACAGGGTGGCTCGGGTGAGACTACGCAGAAAGCCGGTGAGGCCGGCGTCCATGCGCGCCGCGGTCATCACACGACGGACTACGCGGCCGCCGATGGCGGCAACGATCAGGCCGAGAACGAGGATCGCCACGGCGGACGCGAGACGCGGCAAGAGTGCTTGAAGATCGATCGAAGTCATGGACTCAGTGTAGCGTCTTCCGTCGCAGCGCGAAACCGCCCCGGGTGTACGGCGCCGCGGGTGTGTGCCGTGTGGCCCGATGTGCCACCTGCCGGATTTGCCGTTTGAGCCCCCAGGGACTACCCTTGGCGGATCGTGGATGCAAAACCCACCAGGGTCGTGCTTATCGGGGCCGGCCACGCCCATCTCCGCCTGATCCATCACCTCAGGGAGCTTCGATGCGCCGGCGCCACCGTTACGGTGATCGACCCGCAGGAGAACCTCTTCTACTCCGGGATGATGCCCGCGGTACTCGGAGGACTCGCGGCTCCCCGGGCGGCGCGCATCCCCGTCAGATCGATGGTGGAGGAGGCGGGTGGTACGTTTGTCCGTGACGAGGTCGTCCGGGTGGACCCTGGGGCCCGAACGGTTGAGACGACCGGCGCCCGGCTTCCATGGGATGTCGCGAGCGTTGCGGTGGGAAGCCGCGTTGCGCCGTCGTTCCCGGTGTCGTGGTCCCACGGCGATCTTCCCACAGCCAAACCGGTCTCCCGGCTTCCCGAGTTGGCCGACCGGGTGCGGCGCCTGCAGGCCGCGGGGGTGTCACCGCGGGTCGTAGTTGTCGGTGGTGGACCGTCGGGGGTGGAAATCGCCGGAAACCTGGTGCGCGCCGCCGGCGGCATCGCCGGAGCGCCGCCGACGGTGACGGTGGTGACGCGCTCCGATCGCCTGCTCGCCGCCATGCCGGCGGCGGCGGGTGAGCACGCCGCATCCTCCCTGACGCGGCGCGGTGTGCGGGTGCTCACCGGTCGCACGGTGACGGCGGTACGCGACGGGATCGTGGAATTCGGCGACGGTGAAACGATCCCGGCGGACATTCCTGTGGTGGCAACCGGGCTGCGTCCCCCGGAGTTCATCCGTTCGTCCGGTGTTCCCACCGACGAGACCGGCGCCCTCCTGGTGGATGGAACGCTGAGCGTGGCGGGGCAGCCGCTCTTCGGCGGCGGTGACTGCATATCGGTGGTGGGAATGGACCTCGCGCGGATCGGAGTTCATGCCGTGCGCGAGAACGGCGTGCTGCTCCACAACGTCCGGGCGGCGGTCGTCGGCGAGGCGCCGGGATCGTTCGTGCGCTACGATCCGCCCGCGGAGCCGCTGCTCATCGTGAACCCGGGGGACGGGACCGGCATCGCCGTTCGAGGGACCCGAGTATCGGTCGGACGACGCTGGCTGGCCCTCAAACTGCGCATTGACTGGGCGTTTGTCCGCAGTCGCGGCCGGCGCATCATGCCCGGGTTCATGCCGCCGCCGCGGCGGTCCCGTTCAGGACGCTGATCGCGACCGGGCGATGATGCCGATCGTGCGGTGGACGATCTCGGCGGCGGCGTAGTCCCAGGCCGGCTGCCCGGCGATCGGTGCCAGTTCCACAACATCCGCGGCGATGATCCGTCGCTGTGCGGCGATCGAGGTGAGGAGCGAGAGAAACTGATACCAGCCGATGCCGCCCGGCACCGGGGTGCCCGTGGCCGGAATCACGGACGGGTCCAGGCCGTCCACGTCGATCGTCACGTACACGAGTTCCGGAAAACCCTCGGGAAGAACGATTTCGGTGATTCCCTCCGGGACGAGGACCGCGGCGTCGTGAGCCACGATCACCGGTGCGGACGGATCGTTCGCCACGGTGGAGCGGTAGACGATCTCCTCGGGGGACAGCGCGCGGACACCGATCTGAACAAGGGGCGTTCCGAGGTCCCCGTGCAGGCGACGGGCGACGCAGGCGTGGCTCCGGCGACTGCCCTCGTACTCGTCGCGCAGGTCGGCGTGGGCGTCAAACTGGATCACCCCCACCGGTGCCCCCACCGCCTGTTGGACCGCCTCGACCGCCGGCGCGGTGATGGAGTGTTCCCCTCCGAGGACGAGCGGCACGCCGTGGTGCATCGCTTCGCCGACGGCGGTCATGATTCGCGGGAATACCGTCTCCGGACCGCCACCGCAGTCGACGGCGGGGTAGGTATGAAACCCCTCCTCGCCGGGGCAGCCGGTGCCGTCGAAGACCTCGAGCTGATTGCTCGCCTCGAGGATGGCGGCAGGTCCCCGTGCGGTCCCGGCGCCGTAGGATACGGTGTGCTCGTACGGAACGGGAATGATGTGAAACGCCGCGTCCTCGGCGGGGCGCTGGGCGAACTCGCTCTCCAGAAACAGTGGGGTGTGATCCATGGGGCCTCCCATCATCCCAGCCGACCGCGAAAGTCCTCGTAGGAACTCTGCCGTTCCACCGAAAGAGACCCCGTGGCGGAGTCCCAGACTGCGATCGCCGGAAGCGCAATGCCGTTAAACGTCGTGGTTTTCACCATCGTGTAGTGGCTCATGTCGTCGAACACGAGTCGGTCGCCGCGGCGCAACGGCGCCGCAAAGCTGTAGTCGCCGATCACGTCGCCGGCGAGGCAGGTCTGTCCACCGAGCCGGTACAGATGCGGATGCGCTCCCGGTGTTCCGCTTCCCCACACGTGGGGGCGGTAGGGCATCTCCAGTGTGTCCGGCATGTGCGCCGTCGCGGAGGTGTCGAGGATTGCCAGGTTCATGCCGTTGACCGGCAGATCCAGAACGGTCGACACCAGCACTCCGCTGTGAATCGCGATCGCCTCACCCGGTTCGAGGATGACCTCGACGTCGTACCGTCGCCGAATCTCCCGGATCAGCGTCGTGAGGTGGCTGCGGTCGTAGTCGGGGCGGGTGATATGGTGTCCGCCCCCCATGTTGACCCAGCGGATCCCGTCCCGTGCCAGGATGTCCCCAAATCGCTCTTCCACCGCGGAGAGCGTCTCGGCGAGGGCGTGGGAATCGTTCTCGCACAGGGTGTGGAAGTGCAGTCCCGACAGTCCGCGCCAGGGGTCGCCGTCTGCGCCGGCCAGGTCGCGCTCCAGACTGTCACGCGTCGTTCCCAGTCGCGAATATGGCGCGCAGGGGTCATAGATCGCGGTGCCGCCGACGGAGTGTTCAGGATTGATCCGCAACCCGAAGCGCAGAGACGGCCGTCGTGCCATCGCCGTCATGCAGCGGTCCCGGGCGCGCGCCCACTGCTCCCAGGTGTTGAAACTCAGATGGTCGGTCACCAGCAGGAGGGCGTCCAGGTCCTCGTCGGCGTACGCCGGACCGAAGGTGTGAACCTGTCCTCCGACCTCGTGCCGTCCGAGGCGCGCCTCGTAGACGCCGCTGGCACAGACGCCGTCCAGCCGGCCACGGATCAGATCGAAGATCGCGGGCAGCGCGAACGCCTTGAGCGCCAGGAGGATCCGGGCGCCGCTCTCGTCGGCGACGCGCCGCAGGATGTCGAGATTGTGCGCCACCGCGGCGCGGTCCACGACAAAGGCGGGACTCGGTACCTGCTCCGGGTCGAACCCGTCGAAGAACGGACGCCCGTCGGGGTTGCAGGGCGCAGGATCGTGGCGCGGATCGCGAGGGAGGGGCCGACGCGGGGAGCGCCGACCGCCGGCCGGCTCAGCCAAGTTCGGCGACCTGCGCCGGGTCCTGGACCGACCACGGCAGGCCGTGACGGTTCAGGGCCGCCATGAAGGGGTCCGGATCGAACTCCTCCATGTTCCACACCCCCGGTGCCATCCAGGTTCCGGAGAGCATCATCACCGCGCCGATCATCGCCGGGACGCCGGTGGTGTAACTCACCGCCTGGCTCCCCACCTCGCGGAACGCGTCTTCGTGATCGCAGAGGTTGTACACGTACACCCGGCGGTTCTCGCCGTCACGCGGCCCGCCGGCGATCACGCCGATACAGGTGCGGCCGCGGGTTGTCTTTCCGAGGCCGGCGGGCTCCGGAAGAACAGCCTTCAGGAACTGCAGGGGCACGATCTCCTGCCCCTGGAACGGCACCGGATCGATCCGGGTCATACCGACGTTCTGCAGCACCTGCAGATGGGTGAGGTACGCCTCAGAGAAACTCATCCAGAACCGCGCGGTGCGAATCGTCGGAAACGTCTGCACCAGGCTTTCGAGCTCCTCGTGGTACATGCGATAGACCGAATACGAACCGACTCCCTCGGGGCAGGTGAAATCCCGCCGCGTGGACATCGCCGGTGTTTCGACGAAGGATCCGTTCTCCCAGTGCCGGCACGGCGCGGTGACCTCGCGGATGTTGATCTCGGGGTTGAAGTTGGTCGCAAAGGCCTGCCCGTGATCCCCGCCGTTGACGTCGACGATGTCGAGAGTGTGGATTTCGTCCAGCAGGTGCTTGTTTATGTAGGCGGTGAAGACGTTGGTGACGCCGGGATCGAAGCCGCTGCCCAGCAGCGCCATGAGTCCCGCCTCGCGGAAGCGTTCGCGGTAGGCCCACTGCCAGGAATACTCAAAGTGCGCGGTATCCGGGGGCTCGTAGTTGGCCGTGTCCAGATAGTGAACGCCGGTCTCCAGGCAGGCATCCATGATGCTCAGGTCCTGGTACGGAAGCGCCACGTTGATCACCAGCTCCGGAGACACCTCGCGGATGAGTGCCGCCATCCGCGAGGTGTCGTCGGCGTCAACCTGTCGCGTGTCGATCCCGACCCCGGTGCGCGCCCGCACGTCGGCGGCGATCGTCTCGCACTTGGAGACGGTCCGACTGGCGAGCGTGATGCCGGTGATGACCCGGCCGAGGTCCCCCGAGCCCTGCGCCATCACCTGGGCGCACTTGTGCGCCACCACCTGACCGACGCCCCCGGCGCCGACGATGAGTACCCGTCCCGTGTGTTCAGCCATGCCCGTTCTCCTTGCTGGGTTATCGTTCGTAGTAGGTGTAGCCCCGCATGCTCGCTTCGAACGCCTCGAGGACCGCCCGACGCTGCGGCGCGGTGATGCGGCCGTCGCGGACCGCCTGTTCCGCCTTGCGGCGGAAGTTCTCAACCAGCTGCCGGGGCTGGTATTCCACGTAGCTCAGGACATCGGCGATCGAGTCGCCCTCGATCTCCCGGACGAAGTCGAAGCTGCCGTCGGCGTTGATCCGGACGCTGACCACGTGGGTGTCGCCGAGAAGGTTGTGCAGGTCTCCGAGCGTCTCCTGGTACGCCCCGACGAGAAACACGGCGAGGTAGTATTCTTCGTCGCCCTGCAGCTCATGGAGCGGGATCGCCCTGCGCACGTCGTGCATGTCGGCGAAGGTATCGATCTTTCCGTCGGAGTCGCAGGTGATGTCGGCGAGGATCGCCTGCCGCGTCGGTGCTTCGTCGAGCCGGTGGATCGGCATCACGGGAAAGATCTGGTCGATCGCCCACACGTCCGGCAGGCTCTGGAAGACGGAAAAGTTGCCGTAGTAGGTGTCGTAGAGCGACTCGCGGAGTCCCTCGAGCTCCCGGGGAACGCGTTTCACCTTGGCAAGGAGCGTCGAGATGCGCTGCATCGTGTCGAGGAACAGGTTTTCCGCCAGCGCCCGATGGCGGAGCGAGATGTTCCCGTGCTGGAAGTCCTCGCGAACCTCGTCGCGGTAGTAGACCGCGTCGTTGTAGCACTCCTGCACGTTCCGTACCGTGAGGCTCTTGCGGACCTCGTAGAGGTAGCGAATCGACTCGGGCGCCTCCTCCGGCAGCTCGTCGGGAACCGATCCCGGTCGCGACTCGGTCACGTCGAGGATGTTGAACAGGAGGATCGAGGAGTACGCCACCGTGGCGCGGCCGCTCTCGGTAATGATCGTGGGGTGCGGGATCTCCAGCTCGTCAAGGACCGACTGCAGCACCTCCACCACGTCCCAGGTATACTCGTCCAGGGTGTAGTTCTTGCTGTGGATGAAGTTGGTCTGACTGCCGTCGTAGTCCACCGCCAGTCCGCCTCCGAGGTCCAGAAAACCCATGGGGGCCCCCTCCGCCACCAGGCCGGCGTAGAAACGCGCGGTTTCCCGCACCGCAGTCCGGATGTCGCGGATGTTGGGGATCTGGCTACCGAGGTGGTAGTGGAGCAGCCGGAGGCTATCGAGCATGTCGTGGGCCTTCAGCGTGTCGATTACGTCCACCACCTGGCCGGTTGTGAGGCCGAAGATCGAGTTGTCGCCGCCGGAATCCTGCCAGTGACCACTGGATCGGCTTGCGAGTTTCAGCCGCACACCCACCAGCGGTTTGATGTCCAGGGCGGCACTGCGTTCGAGGATGATCGGCAGTTCCGTCGGTGTCTCGATGACGAAGAAGACCTGGTAGCCCATCCGAGTGGTCTGGAGCCCGAGGTCGATGAACTCCGGGTCCTTGTAGCCGTTGCAGACGATCAGGCTGTCCGGTGAGGGGAGCATCGAAAGCGCCACCAGGAGTTCCGCCTTGCTGCCCGCTTCCAGGCCGTGGCGGTAGCGTTCACCGAAGCGTGAGACTTCCTCGATCACCTGCGCCTGCTGGTTGACCTTGATGGGGAAGACGCCCTGGTAGTGCCCGGTATATCCGGTGCCACGTATC
>CAJWEZ010000093.1 GCA_913030605.1 uncultured Spirochaeta sp. | reverse complement strand
GAGCCGCCGGGACGTGGGTGTGGCCCTCGCCACCGGGCAGACCGCGGCGACCACCGTGGCCACGACGATGATCGGCGCCGCGGCGGCGGGCATCCGACTGTTCGCCACCGGCGGTACCGGCGGCGTCCACCGCGGCTACCAGACCACCATGGACGTCTCCGCCGACCTTCCGGAGCTCGCCCACACACCGGTGGCGGTGGTGTCTGCGGGGGTCAAATCGATCCTCGACATCGGCCGGACGCTGGAGTATCTCGAGACGCTGGGAGTACCGGTCATCACCTGCGGCGCCGACCAGTTTCCGGCGTTCTACAGCCGCGAGAGCGGGTTCGCGTCGCCGCTGCGTCTCGACGACCCCGCAACGATCGCCGCGGCCCTTGCGGCGCACTGGGAACTCCCCGCCGCCGGTGGCGCCCTGGTCGCCAACCCGATCCCCGAGGGTGACGCGATCGAATACGGAGAAATCGAGGCGGTCATCTCGCGGGCCGTGGCCGACGCCGACGAGCGTGGTATTCACGGCAAGGAGGTGACGCCCTTTCTCCTCGCGCGCATCGTGGAGCTCACCGGTGGCCGATCGCTGGAGGCGAACATCGCGCTGGTGAAGAACAACGCGCGACTGGCGGCGAGAATCGCCGCGGCGCTTTCCGCCGGACCGGCGTCCAGTTAGACAGCGCTTCTCTCACCGTGATAGAGTTGCGCCACGCGACGCCTCCGTCCGGCATGCCCGGCCAACGCGTCGCAGAACAGGGAGGAACACCATGCTGCAGGACCTGATGGCACCGCTGAAACAGCTTAGAGAAGACGTACACTCCACCTGGAGGTATCTTTGACCCCGATGAGGTCAGAGCCCAGATAGCGGACAAGGAAGCGGCCTCCGCGGACCCGGAGTTCTGGAACGACCGGGAGAACGCCGAGGCGACGATGACGGATATCAAGCGCCTGCGCGACACGATCGAACCGTGGGAGGAACTGATCGCCCAGCTCGACGACGCCGAGGCGCTGCTGGAACTGGCGCAGGAAGAGGCCGACGAGTCCCAGGAGGCGGAGATTCGCGCCACGATCGACGAGGCGCGGAAACGATACGAGAAGCTCCAACTCAAACAGCTGCTCAGCGGCGAGGCGGACACCGCCAACGCCTTTCTCACGATCCATTCCGGCGCCGGTGGCACCGAATCCAACGACTGGGCGAGCATGCTCTACCGTATGTACAGCCGCTGGCTCGACGCCCACGAGTTCAAACACGAGGTGATCGATTTCCAGGAGGCCGAAGGGGGCATCAAGTCCGTGACCGTGGAGGTCACCGGCCCCTACGCCTTCGGATACCTGAAGGCGGAAGCGGGAATCCACCGACTCGTGCGGATCAGCCCCTTCGACTCCAGCGGCCGGCGACACACCTCGTTTGCCTCGGTCTACGTGTCCCCGGTCATCGATGACACGATCGAGGTGGAACTGAAGCCGGAGGAGATTCGCGTGGACACCTATCGCGCCAGCGGTGCGGGGGGCCAGCACGTCAACAAGACCGACTCGGCGGTGCGCATGACCCACCTTCCCACCGGGATCGTGGTGCAGTGCCAGAACGAGCGCAGCCAGCACAAGAACCGCGCCATGGCGCAGAAAATGCTCAAATCGCGGCTGTTCGAATACTACCGTCAGCAGCAGCAGGCGGAGCAGGAGGCGAAGGCGATCGAAAAGAAGGATATCGGCTGGGGCAGCCAGATCCGATCCTACGTCTTCCAGCCGTACACCATGGTCAAGGATCTGCGGACCAGCGTGGAAACGGGCAACGTCCAGGCGGTCATGGACGGCGATCTGGATCCCTTTATCGAGGCCTATCTCAAACATGAGGCGGGGCAGAGCGTCGGCTCGTAGCGGAGCGCTCGCCGCGCTGGTCGTACTGGCCATCGCGGCGCTGTGCACGGAATCGGTGCACGCCGGCGGTACCGCGGAGGCGGAACGGCAGCAGCGGCGCCGCGAGCTCCTCGCGGAGCTCGATCAGACCGATGTCACATTCCCGGTGGTGATCGCGGCGGTTGTGGCGCCGGAGGCGTCGGACGCGGAGCGCATGACACTGGGGTCCTACGCCGAGGTGGTGCGCGATCTCGCCACGGGCCCGGAGGTACACTACCTCGAGGGGTCGCAACGCCGCATCTGGGCCGACGAGGTGATCGGCCGGTATCGCCGGGATCTCCAGGAGCAGTGGGAGACCAGACGCCGGGCGCTGGAACGCCGTCGACTGGAGGCGGCGTCGGTGGAATCCCCCGCAGCGGACGACGAACTCGACCGTCTGGCCGCGGAACTGGCGTTGGTGGATACGATTTCCGCGGACGATGTCGGCGTCCCCGACGCGATTCCCGTTGTCATGCTGGACGGACCACGCCGTTTCCGGCGCGTCCTTCCCGCCGCCGACGGTCTGGCGCGCGAGTTTCCCGACGCCCGTCTGATCCTGTACCTCACCGTGGAGCCGGTGGGGGATCTGTTTCTGGTTCGGGTGAACGCGTTCTCGCCTCTCGACGGGGCGGACCGCGAGCTGTTCCGCGTCGTCGGCACCTCCGAGGAGATACCCGGACGTCTCGAAACTCAGGAGCGACGGATCGTCGAGGCGGTGAGCGGACGACCGCTGGGCGGACTCCGCGTCACCGTCACCGACCCGTCCGGGGAGCAACGCGACGACGCCCGCGTGTTCCTGTCCGGCGAGTACCGTGGGGTTGCGCCGCTCTCCGACCGGTATCTGCTGCCGGGGAGCTACGACCTCCAGGTCCGGCTTCCCGACGGCCGCCGAGCATCGCAGCTGGTGGACATCGAGGCGGACGTGATCCGTGGTGCGACCATCTCGATCGACGCGCCGCCACCGGCGGAGGTTACGATTCGGTCGGTGCCGGCGGGCGCCCGCGTCTATCGCGGTTCCCTGTGGGTGGGGTTCACGCCGGTGGCGGTCCCGCGGTCGCCGGACACCGTCAGCTACACCCTGGCGCTGGACGGCTACTACGACAGCCGTGTCACCCTGAGCCCCGGGAGTCCGCCGGAGGTCGAACGGGTGCTGCTGTCCACCGACACCGACTGGGCGGCGGAGGTGACCGACGCCCGGGATCGGTTCTACCGTTCCTTCGGACTGTTTGCACTCTCCGTCAGCGTGCCGATCCTGGTGAACGGCGCCTACCAGAATTATACCGGTCTCCTCGCCGCCGACGGATCCGGAGCGCTCTCCGGCGACCTGTCGGCGGCGGAGCAGGATCGGATCCTGCGGCAGGCGGATGCCCTGTACGCGGGATACTACGCCGGCGTCGGCTTGAGCGCGGGCCTCTTTGGCAATATGATATGGCGCCTGATTACGTACGTTCGAACCGCCCAGGGGTACCATACCCGCTGAACGATCGCGGATCGCAAGGAATACCATGAAAAAGAAATCACTGGGGCAACGTCTCAAAAACCTGTTCTCCTTCGCCGGCAACACCGAGGAGTTTTTTGAGGAACTCGAGGAGATGCTGATCGAGGCGGACCTGGGTGCGCAGTTCACCATGGAGCTCTCGGATCGTCTCCAGTCCGCCGGCGGCGTCCGATCCCGCGAAGACCTACAGGAGAAACTCCGCGAGGAGCTGCTGCGGGAACTCCCCGCCGCCGACCCCGGGTTCGACCGGGATCGTCTGAACGTTGTGCTCGTTCTCGGCGTCAACGGTGTCGGCAAGACGACCAATCTTGCCAAGATTGCCCATCGCTACAAGCGTGAGTGGCCCGGGGAGGGAATCACCCTGGCGGCCGGGGACACGTTCCGCGCGGCGGCGGTTGAGCAGCTCACGCTGCACGCTGAGCGCCTCGGTCTGCGGATCGTCAAACAGACGACAGGATCCGACGCCGGTGCCGTGGTGTGGGATGCGCTGGACAGCGCCCTCGCCCGGGGAGACCGACTGCTGCTGGTGGACACCGCCGGGCGCATGCACAACAAGGCGAACCTGGTGCAGGAGCTGGAGAAGATTCATGGCATCATCCGCAAGAAGGCGGGCGAGGATGTGAACTACCGCAAGCTCCTGGTGGTGGACGCTACCACGGGGCAGAACGCCCTGCGACAGGCGGAGCTCTTCCACGAGGCGGTGGGGGTCGACGGAGTGCTGCTCACCAAGTACGACTCAACCGCCCGTGGCGGAATTCTCGTACCGCTCGCCCGACAGCTCGGACTCGGGTGCGTCTGGATCGGATCCGGTGAAGGCTACGACGACCTCGAGCGCTTTGACCGGGAACGCTACGTCGAGGACCTGATCGCGCCGTGAGCGCACTCCGGCCGCTGCTCATTCTGGTCGTCGGCGTACTCATGATGCCGACCTCCCCGACCGGTCTCGCCGCCCAGGACAGCACGCCCGCCGACGAGGGGCGCGATGCGATCCTCGCAGCTCTGGGTGGTGCGGTCGACGGCCGGTCTGGCGTGTGGTACACGAGCAACCGGGAGTTCATGCGGCTCGAGGCGGTGGAACCGACCGCGTCCGTCGACGGCGGATGGATGCTGTGGCTGGTGCCGTCGAGATCGGCGGCACCGCAGCCGACGTCGACGGTGGAGACCTCCGGGTCTTCGGCGGAACTGGCGATCCTGTACCGCGACGGAACACCGGTGGGAGGCGAGTCCCTGCTCCTGGACGCCGCGGGCAGGGTTCGGCGGCGACACCGGGTGGACGCTGCGGGCGCCACAACGCTGGAAGAACGGATGGTGTACCGTGGCGACGGCACGCTGCGGTCGATCCGGCACTGCGTCGCCGATGGCTGCCTCACGGCACGGTTTGCGCCCCCCGGTGTCGCCGGTGAGGAGTCCGTCGTCGGCGACGATCTGGCGGTATGGATCCGGTTCGACGCCGACGCGCGGCCGGAGTACATTCGCACGGAGCGGCCGTCGTCGGTACGGGAGGAGTTTCGTACCTATGCGGACGGAGTCCTATCCGAGCGGCGGATCGTGGAGGCTGGCGCCGAGACCCGGGAGCGCTACGTCGATGGCCGGATCGTGCGGCGGGAGGAACGCAGCGGCGGGCGACTCATCCGCGGCGTGGACTATCGCTACGACGACCGCGGACGCCGCGTGGAGCAGGTGACGCGCGAACGCAACGCCACCATCCGTGAGACGTGGTCATACAGCGGCGATGCCGAAATCCACGAACGGTTCGAGAACGGTACCCTGGTCCTCAGGGAGCGTGTGGAGGGGGAGGAAGCAGTGCGCACACACTTCCGCGACGGGGCACCGGTGGTCCGTGAGGTATTCTCCGGCGACACCCTGGTCAGCCGGTCGATCTACCGGGACGGCACCTTCCGGGAGTCCGCCCCGTGAAGCGGTGGATTCTGTTTGTCTCTCGCCGATTTCTGGGAACACGCCGCTCCCGTGGCGGAGGCGCCGGGGGACTGGCGATCGCGGGTATCGCCGTGGGCGTCGCGACGCTGATCGTGGTCCTTTCGGTGATGAACGGGTTTCAGCTGGGGACGATCCAGAACATCCTGGAAATCAACTCCTTTCATGTTCGCCTGCAGACCGGTGCGGGGCTCGATCAGATCGACCGTATTCAGCCGGTGCTGAGCCGCCTCCGCGCCGCCCCCGGCGTCTCCGCCGCAATTCCCGACGTCGAGATCCAGACGCTGGCTCGCGGTTTCTGGCCGGAGCCGCAGGGTATCGTCATTCGCGCGGTGCCGGACGACTGGCTGGAACGGGACCCGGGGGCGGAGCGGCAGCTGCGGATCTCCTCCGGTCGCTTCGACGTGGCTCAGCCCGACTCGGTGGTGCTGGGTGCTGAGCTCGCCCGGGCCCTGGGCGTTCGTGTCGGCGACCAGGTCGCGGTAACACACATTCCCGCCGGGGGCCGGCGGCCGGCGGAGGTGCAGTTGACCGTGACGGGGCTGTTCCGCAGCGGCTATCTGGAGTTCGACCGCGGGTGGGCGTTTGTGAGTCTTGCCACCGGAGCCGGCGCGCTTGAGGCGCAGGAGCCGGTCACCGTGGGTCTCAAGCTGGACAATCGCTTCCGCGACGCCGAGTTTCTCCGGGAGATCGCCCCCCTGGTACCGGACGAGTGGTCGGTGGAAACGTGGCGCGAGTACAATCGCGGCATTTTCGGCGCCCTGCGGGTGGAAAAGTCGATGATGGTGTTCCTGGTGGCGCTCATTTTCGTGGTCGTCGCGGGGAACCTGTTTCAGCTGCTGCGGCGCAGCATCCTGGAGCGCAGCGAGGACATTGCGATCCTCCGGGCGCTCGGTGCCGGGCCCGGCGACGTACGACGGATATTTGTCCTCGAGGGGTGGATCATCGGCGTTGCCGGGACAGCGATCGGAACGCTCCTCGGTCTGCTGATTGCCGGAAACATCAATGGAATCTTCGGCCTTATGGAGCGCGTGGCGGCAATCGCCGGTACCGGAACCGGCGGTGTGTTCTCGCCGTCGTACTTTTACATCGACCGCGTGCCGACGCATCTGTCGCCGCGGGAGGTGATGCTGGTGGCGGCGGGCGCGATCGGAAGCGCCGCGCTGTCGGCGTGGTGGGCAGGGCGTTCCGTGGTTCGCCGAATGCCCATGGACCTGTTGCGATCGGAGTAGGAATGGCGGATTCACAGCACAGCGGTATCGGACAGCACAGCGGTATCGGACTCGAGGTCCGGGGCGTTTCCAAACAGTTTCCCAACGGTGGCCAGGTGCTCGAGGTTCTGCGCGACGTCAGCCTGGAGCTGGGGGCGGGCGAACGCGTCGCGGTGACCGGCGAGAGCGGGAGCGGCAAGAGCACGCTGCTCAGCCTTATCGGCGGACTCGACGTTCCCGACGCGGGAACGATCCGGGTGGGAGACGCTACGATCGAGCGGCTGGATGAGACCGGTCTCACGGCGTATCGGTCGAGGACCGTGGGACTGGTGTTTCAGTTCCACTATCTGCTGCAGGACTTTACCGCGCTTGAGAATGTGATGCTGCCGGCGCTCATGATCGCCACCGGCGGCCGCGGCGACCGGACAGCGATCCGCGACCGCGCCGCGGAGCTTCTGGACTCCGTGGGGCTTCAGGACCGGCGCGGCCACCTTCCGGCGCAGCTCTCCGGCGGAGAGCGTCAGCGTGTGGCGCTGGCGCGGGCGCTGATCAACGCACCACCGCTGCTGCTGGCGGACGAGCCCACGGGGAATCTCGACGACCGCAACTCGCGTGTGGTTGAGGATACGCTCTTCTCCCTGGTAGCGGAGTCCGGTCGAACCCTGGTCCTGGTGACGCACAATCGCGAACTGGCTGAGCGTACCGGACGAATCCTCGAACTGGAGGCGGGATGTCTGATACCGGTGTAGCGCTCCTGGCGCGCCGGTTTCTCACCGGTCGCCGCCACGGAGGCCGCGGGCGTCTGGTGGGCGCCGTGGTCGGGGTGGCCCTGAGCATGGTCCCGCTCGTGGTGGTGCAGCAGGTTGCCGACGGCATGATCGCCGGCATCGTGGACCGCTTCATTGAGACCGGCAGCTACCATCTCCAGGCGGTGGCGCGGAGTACCCCGGATCCGGACACCGTCGCCGCCACACTTGACCGATTGCGGGGAATCCCGG
>CAJWEZ010000092.1 GCA_913030605.1 uncultured Spirochaeta sp. | reverse complement strand
GAAGGGCACGACGGTGACGATGCCCCGCTATGCGCACCACGATCTCGCCCGTGCCGCCGGGGCCGCGCGACCTGAGTGTGCTGCGTGAGCGTGGCCCCCCGTGACGCGCCTCACGTGCAACAGGCTTCTGTATACAGCCCCGGTGTCTACCGACCCTGAAGCTGCAGAACCCGGAGATTCCCCTCGGTTCCTTGGACGAGGATACGGTCGTTGCGTTGAACGATATCGGTCTCGCTGAGCACCGGTTCGGCGGAGCGGCGCTGCAACACCAGCTGGCCGTCGAACTCGCCGACGAAGTAGTCACCATCCACGGGTATCACCGTGAGAAGAGAACCGCCGACCGTCAGGATTCGAGCACCGGGGACGACCGGCGTGTCACCCTCCGCCAGAATGGCGAGTGAGGTCGGGTCCAGAAGCAACAGCTGCCCGGAATTCCGGTGAGCCACAACCAGGCCCCCCTGAAAGCTCACCAGATCCCTCGATGCGAGGGGAACCGTCTGCTCTCCCGCCACGGTGGCGGCGGCGAAATCAACCACAGCCAGCTCGAAGCCGTCACCCGTGTTCCGCAGTACGAAAGGCACCAACTCGGTGGCGCCGGTCGACTCACCGGTGGCCTGTTGGTCCTGCGCGGTTTCGTCGTACAGCTCCTGGACCCGATCGGTCAGGTCCTGTACGTCCTGTTCCTCCTGGTTGAGCTCCTGCTGGCGCTGCGTTATCTCCTCTTCCCGCTGCTGGAGCTGTTGTTGCTCCTGCTGGAGGTCCTGAGTCTGGCTGGCCGCCTCCTGGGGCTGCTGTTCCTGGGTGGACGGCTGCTCGGTCGCGGGCTCTGCAGGCTGTTGGTCCTGGGCGGGAGGCTGCTCAACAGTGGGTTCCTGCTGAACCTGCGGCTGCTCCTGAGCCTGCTGCTCCGTCGCCGGCTGCTGGTCTTGCGGCTGCTGCTCCGCCGCCGGCTGCTGGTCTTGCGGCTGCTGCTCCGTCGCCGGCTGCGGTTGCGCCTCAGTCGCGGGCTGCTGGTCCTGCTCCTGCGAAAGTTCCTGTGAAATCTGTTCCTGGCGCTGATCGATCTGCTGCTGTTCCTGGTCCAACGCCGCGCGCTCCTGCTGGATCGCGGTGGTGCGCTCCTCGATCACCCGTTCAATGAAATCGATGATCGCCTTTCGATCCTCGATTCCCAGGTCGGTTCTGGTACGCAACTGGTCGATCACCCGGGCGTCCACGAGCTGTTGCGGCGCCACAGCATCCAGAGCCCCGGGGGCACGGTCATCCCGGATCGGGATGACGATCTGTGTCCCGCCGGGCCAGTCACGATACGAGATCGCCAGGCCCGCGCGTTCCGGGACCAACTCCGCGACGACCGCCGGACGGTAGCGTTCCCGAAACAGGTCCATCGCGCCACGATTGACCGCGTTGTAGATCGTCGCGAAGCGGGCAAGAAGATCAGCGTCGTCGCGGCTGTAGTCCCATGCGCTTTCGAGATAACCGGAAACGATGCGCCGCAGGTTCTCGATATGGTCCACGCGGGCACCGCGTCCCAGTTCAATGATATCGGCCGCGAGTCCGGATCCGTCGCCGACAACGCGGAGGGCGGTGTAGCGTCCGCCGTAGTCGCCCCGCCCGCTCTCGCGGACACCGCGCCCGAGGACTCGCCCGATCTCACGAATCGCTTCCCGTGAGTCGATCTGATCCACGGGGCCTTCGTAGTTTTCGAACTGGATATCAGCACCGGCGGCGTTTTCGAGCTCTCCACGGTCAAGTTCCAGTGACACCACCGGAGCGAGCGGAAGGAGCCCTCCGATCAGGGCCAACAGGAGAACGATGGGCACGCGACAGATCTTCATAACAATGGTGAGTATAGCGTAGAATTTCCGACGCTGCCCAGTGCAGCCTCTTTTGTCGGCGCCGGTGGCGGGGGTATACTCGGCGGTAATGTTCGGATTCGTAATCAAGAAAAGCTTCTTCGACCTCTGGGACAATTTCCTCCCGGCGATTCTGGTGAATCTCGGGTTTATCGCCCTGCTCGTCGTTCCGGCAACACTTCCATCCGCGGTGTCCGCCGGTGGCCCTGCCGCCAGTCTGACCGTTCTCGGACTGGGGGTCGTTCTGATCTTTGTGTACATGGGAGGCGTGTTCGGCATGGCCCGGGCGATCACCGACTACCAGAGCCTCGAGTGGGCATCGTTTCTACAGTCGGTGAAATCGGCGCTCGCCGCGTCGTTGCTCCTAGCGGCGCTGGGGATCGCCCACGTGGTCCTGCTGTCGGTGGCCCTGCCTGTCTACAGCTCGTTCAACAACATGTTCGGGCTCTTCGCGCTGGCGATGCTGTTCTGGATGTCGGTGGTGTGGTGGATCACCGCACCGTTTTATCTCCCGCTCCACGAGCGACTCAACGGAACGGTCGGCAAAAGCCTGAAGAAGGCGTTCATCTTCAGTTTCGACAACGCCGGTTTCGCCATCGGACTCGCACTTGGTGCGGTGGTGATCGTTGTCCTGAGCTTCTTTACCGCGTTTCTGGTCCCCGGGGTGGCGGGTCTGGCGATCTGGTACCACACCGCAGTCCGTCTGCGGCTGTACAAGTACGATTACCTCGAGGAACACCCCGACACGGACCGTCGGGAGATTCCGTGGGACGCCCTTCTTTTTGACGATCGCGAACGTATTGGGAAACGGACGTTCAAGGGAATGATTTTCCCGTGGAAGGACTGACCGAGACGTCTCACGCGTCGGTGGCGGTCCCGTAGGTGTCCGTCCCGTCGTCCGCGGTCTGGTCGTCGGTGGTCTGATCGTCGGTGGTCTGGCCGCTGGCGGCGTTGCCGGTGCCGGACCCGTCTGCGTCCGCCGCATCGCGGTCATGGGAGCCGCCGCGAACCGCGAGATACAGAAACGGTGTGTCCGCCACGGCGACGATCGCCTTGAACAGGTAGGTCGTGATCACGATCTGAACGAGCACTGCCGGCGGAAACACTCCCACAAACGCCACGAGGGTGAACACAACGCTGTCAATCAGCTGACTCACGATTGTGCTGAGGTTGTTTCTCAGCCAAAGGGGCCCGGGAAACCGTTCCCGCCAGAAATGGTACGCCCAGACGTCGTGCCGCTGGCTGATCAGGTACGCCACGAGACTCGCACCGGCGATCCGTGGCAGGACCCCGAATACGGCGGCAAGACTCCCCTGCATCGTGTCCGACGGCGCCGGCTGGAACACGAGTGCCAGTTGCATGAGCACCGTGACGGACACGATTGCAAAAAACCCCACACCCACTCCACGACGGGCCGCGTGCCGTCCGTAGCGCTCGGAGAGGATGTCGGTCGCGAGGAACGACCCCGCGTACACGATGTTCCCCAACGTGGCGGTCAGCCCGAACAGTTCGATCGTTTTGCTGACCTGCATATTCGCCACGACCGCCGCCAGGGCGATCCACACGTAGAGGCCTGCGCGATCGAAAAGCCGGAACGCAACGAGAATCGCGACGAAGTTCAGCAGCAGCATCGCGATCCACAGGAACTCGTTGCTCCGCACGAGCGTCATGATGTCCACAGTTCCTCCTGGGAAAAGTCAACCGGTCGTCGGTTGTCTGCAAGGCGTCGGCTGAGAAAGTCGGTATCGAGCTGCAACCGTCGGACCAGACGCCGCAGGAGCACCTCGCTGATCAGATTCTGCTCCGCAAACAGAAACGACAGCGCCCGTTCCGCCAGACACGGTACGCGCAGGGCGTTGCGGATCAGGACCTCGCGTTCGGTCGTGCCCGGGTACGCCTCGGTGATCGAGATCCCGAGGCGCGAACGGTCCGGCCTGAGTTTCAGGTCTGCCAGCTCCTCCTCAAGGGCATCGCCCTCACCCTGGGCGGCGGCCTCTCCGAGCGGCTTCAAAACCAGGTAGGTGTAGTCCTTCCCCGGAAGCACATGGTGCCGGGAGCAGCGGGTCGCGTAGTTGGGTTCCCGGCCGTCGGACACCTGTCGATCACCGCCCACGATAATCAAGGGATCGAAGTACAGTGCCGGGCACTCCTCGCCGTCGACGAGGTAGTACCGGTAGGTGTGGCTGGAATCGGTGAGACACGAACGGTGCTCGCAGTACGCCGTCAGGGGAAACACGTCGGTCGTCACCTCCAGCAACAGCTGGGCCGTCGTGTTGAACACGGCGTTGCGGAAGTTCAAAATCAGCGTCGGGAGCACAAAAACCAGCCCCCGCGATGATGAGAGGCGCTGAATCACGTACGCCATCCGCTCGTCGTAGAACGACGCCTCATCGATAATCCACGTCCCGACTTCGGGGTGAGCCGCGACGAGCTCCTCCAGTTCGAAGGAGGAGGAGATTTCGGCGATCGAGGTACCGAGCTGTTCGTACCCACCGCGATACGCGAGCGCGTCCGCCGGATACTCCGAGAACCTTCGGGAGTCGAGGCGCGACCGAACAAAAAACACGTTCCGCAGGTCTGCTCCGTCAGCCGTACGGCATCCCGGAATTCCCGTGTCCTTGGCGCGAACGACCCGCGAGTCCCGCCATATCTGGGCCGCAAACCCGGTCTTCCCGGATCCCATCGGTCCCACGACAAGAATTCGCCGCCCCTGGCGGGTGAAATCGAAATGATTGGTGGGATGGTGGACCCGGAGTTCGGGCAGCCCCAGGGTCCGGTAGAACGGTACGTCGCTGTCGCTCATGCCCGCCGGGCGTCGCGTACGGAGTTCGTCAGCGTGCCGATCCCCTCGACCTCCACCTCCACGCGGTCGCCGTGGGCGATGGGCCCCACTCCGGACGGTGTCCCGGTGAGGATGATGTCGCCGGCGGAGAGCGTGAAGTTGCGGGAGACAAAGGCGATCGTGTCGGCGATCGGGAAGATCATCTGCGAGGAATTGCCGGACTGAACGACCGTTCCGTTGAGTCGCGTCTCCACCGCCAGCGCCTGAACGTCCCCGATTTCGGACGCGAGAACGACCCGTGGCCCCAGTGGCAGAAAGGTATCGAAGGACTTGCCCCGGAACCAGCCGGCGCGATCGCCGTTCTGGATATTGCGCTGGCTCACGTCGTTTGCAGCGGTCAGTCCGAACACGTGCTCCATCGCCGTTTCCACCGGAATATCGCGCCCACCGGTCCCGATAATCACCGCAATCTCGCCCTCATAATCGGTGCGTTCATCGTCGAAGCTGTACGATCCGAGAATCGACGGGATGACGATCTCGTCACCATCGCCGACGATACAGCTCGGAAGCTTCGAAAAGAGGATCGGTTCATCCGGTTCCACCGGGTCGAACCCCCGGACCTTGACCGACACGCTTTCCTGGATATGGGCCCGATAGTTCAGACCCAGGGCGATAACCTTTGACGGCGCAACCGCGTAGCGTCCGCCGGAATACGGGAGTTCTATGACGGTACTCATGGGCTACGATTGTAGGGTGGATTCCGCGGGAAACTCAATGGGAATCGGATCCCCGAGGACGCGAGGCTCGGTGCCGAGGACGTACACATCCAGGACCGCCCGGACACGGGCCGCGTATTCGCGCAACCGCACGCTGACCTGCGCCACTCCCGCGGCATCGGCAGCCACAAAGCCGTAGGCGTCGATCCCGTAGGAGCGCGCCAGAAAAAGGGCGCGCTCCACGTGAAACCGCTGTGACACAATCACGATACGGTCCTGGCCGAAAACGCGATTGGTGCGAATCACGGAATCCAGCGTCCGGAGGCCGGCGTCGTCCCGGACGATACGCTCCGCGGGGACGCCCCTGGCCGTGAGCGCCTCGGTCATCGCTCCCGGTTCATCGCAATGCGCGCTGGCGTTGTCGCCACTGACGATCAGGACGCGAACGGCCCCGGCTTCGATCAGTTTCGTAGCGGCGTCCATACGGGCCTCGAAGAACTGATTGGTTCGCCCACTGCGCGTATAGCGGCTCGTTCCCAGAACCAACGCAACATCGGCGGTGGGAACGCGGTGCGGGTCGGTGTAGATGCGGCCACGGGACGCGTCCCGCACGAAGCTGTGCGCCAGAAACACGAGAAGCAGCGTGAGAACCACGCCGTATTTGATCAGATGCCTGAGAATGAGGAGAAACCGGAACACGCGAAATGACGGGTGCGTACCCCGCCGCGACCGGCGGGGTGCGGCATGAAAACCGATCAGCCTCCGTGCTCGCGCATGTTGACGATCGCGTCAACCGCCCGGCGGCGAACGGTACGGATGTAGGGGCTCGACGCGGTTTCCAGCAGAACGTTCAGCACCTCAGGGTCCGGTAGACCCCCGTTCTGCTCCGAGAGACGCTCGAGGGAGATGATCAGGGAATACGCGAGGTTATTGTCCGGTGTGGGGCTCGCGTTCTCCCGAAGGAGTGTCTGCACCATGTAGTCGGAGACCTCGTTGTTCTCGTTGATGCCGATCTGGCCAAGGGCGTACGCGGCTTCCGCGAGAACCATCGGTTCGGGATCGTCCCGCAGAATGCGAAGCAGCGAGTTTTTGGCGCGCTCTCCCCCGACCTCGCCGAGCAGCTCCGTTGCCTGCCGTCGAATCTCAGGGAAATTGTTCACGATCGCTCCGTTGGAGCGAACCTGGCGACCGACGCCCTCGACGGCCAGCGATTCCAGAATCACGTACACGCCATCGGGGGTCTGTCCACCTCCCTCGACGATGTCACGAATCCCCTGGAGTGCCAGTTCCTTCATCTCGCGATCCTGGGCGAGGGCCTGGCTTCGCATGATCTGCAGTTCGAGATCCTGACTCAGATACAGTTCCTCGATCGTCCGCTCGGTGGCCGGGGTATCGGACGTCGCGGCGTCTCCCTCCTGCGCAAAGAGGACAGCGGGAGCAAGCATCAGCAGCAGGATCGTGATCGAACTGATCGTTCGTGTATTCATCATCAGCACCTCGTTTCGCCCAGACTATACCTTAAAACGTGTCGATCTTCCACCGATTATCGACCTTTTTCAGCAGATACAGAAGGTACCGCTGACCACGCACCTCCATGATCGCTTCCACCGTCTGTTCATCCACAAAGACCAGATCGTCGAGGCGCGCGTTGGCACGGCTGGGAACGACGACGAAATTGAAATAGTCCTGCAGCGTTTCGAGACGGATATTGTTGCGTTCGAGAACCGCGGCCTGCGAGCTCTCCGCCAGGACGTCGGGATTGGAGTAGGTCCGCCGGTACGACTCGGTCAGATAGTCCTGCCACGCCGAAAAGTTCCGGTTGGCGATGACGTCGTTCAACTCCTGGATCGTCTGCTCGATCTCCGTGAACGTCTGGTCGTAGAGCTCCTCCGAAACCTGCATACTGCCGGGCGCGTCGGGCTCCTGCTTCGGCGGCTGGGGCGATTCCTCCGGCGGAGGCTCGGGAGCGGGATCCGGGGCGGGCTGTTCTGGCTCCGGCGACGCCGGTTCCGGCTGCGGCTCGGGCTGAGGAGCCTCCGGCTGCGCCGGCGCGGGTTGCGGCGTCGGAGCGGGTCCGGAGGCACACCCGGGGAGTAACAGCACAGTGAGAACGACACCGCAGACGGCGGCAAAAAGACGTCTGTCCATGGGTGAAGTGTAGTGTCCCTGGCAAATTGCTGTCAATTTCCGTATTGCCTCGGAGGGAGGCAGACCATACAATTGCGGTCCAGAGGTACAAATGGTTTCGGCGCAGAACATCCAGAAGGTACTCCACGCCTATGTCCGACGAAATGGGAGTCCCCATGTCGCCATGGATGTCCTGTCGCAGTTTGCGGCACGCTTCGCGAAACGTTTCTCGGGAGAACAGCCCGACTTCGCACCCCTCGCCGGGGATGACCGCGACGAACACATCGTCCGGGGGCTTGGCGAACTGGAGC
>CAJWEZ010000091.1 GCA_913030605.1 uncultured Spirochaeta sp. | reverse complement strand
CGCTGGAACGGGCGATTCAGTTCGTGAAGGACGACGAGATGGTGGAGGTGACGCCGAAGTCGGTGCGGTTGCGAAAGGTGATTCTTCCCGCATCCCAGCGCAAGGGGGACCTTCGCAAGCCGGTGTAGGCGGCGTCCCCGTCGTCGCGGCACACTTGCGTCGATCCCCCGTCGACGGCGATACTGGTCACCGCAGTGACGGAGACGACGGCCGATACACCGATCGCTGAAATTCTCGGGCGGACCGCAGTGTTCGCGGAACTCGAGCCCGTACAGCTCGACCTGTTGGCGTCGTACGCCGATTGCATCGAGGTTCCCGCAGGCACCGCGGTATTCGTGCCCGACGACGACGCGCGCCACATCCTGGTAATCGCCACCGGCGAGGTAATGATCCAACGCCCGCAGGACGAACACCGGGTTCGCGATGTGGCGCGGTTTGTCGACGGCGAATCGTTCGGCGAGATCGATGTCCTGCGCGCCGCGTCGCGGAACGTCCGGGCCGTGGCGGTTCGCGACACGCGCCTCGTTCGCTGTCCGGTCCCGCCCCTCGCCTTCGCGGATCTCGCCGAGCACGAAGCCACCGCCATGGCGCCGATTCTTCGCGCCCTCGTGCGCTACGTCGCCCGGCGAATCCGCGCAACCAACGACCTGCTCAAGGAGAACAGCGCCTGGGTCGACGAGCTGCGACGTCAGGTCTACACCGACAAACTCACGGGGTTGTTCAACGCCAGCTACCTGGCCGATTCCCTGCGGACCGCGCCGTGGGACGGCGCCGGCGGGGTGATCCTGTACTTCAAACCGGACCGCTTCAAGGAGATCAACGATACCTTTGGACACGATGTCGGTGACGCCGCGATTCAGCTGCTCGCGGAACGCTTTCGCTCCCGCGTTGAACCCACCGGCGAGGCGGTCCGTTCCCGCGGCAACGAAATCGTGGGGCTCTTCCCGGAGGCGCCCGCCGCAACAACCGAGGAAATCGCCACAGGACTGCTCCGCGACGTCGCCGCCGTTGACCTGTCGGCCCTCACCGGCGGCGCGACGGTCCGCCTCTCGGCCAGCATCGGCATCGCCGACGCCAGCGCTGACGGGCTCGGCGGTGCCGAACTCCTGGACCTCGCCTACGCCCGAATGATGGAAATTCGCACAGCCGGCGGCGGCGCGTCCCGCGGACCGGACCTCACCCCCGGGGGCGGTCCGTCGTGACCCCGATCGCGACGTTTCTCAACGACGTGCCGATATTCGCCGCTCTCTCCGATGCCGCCCGGGCGGCCCTCGCCGAGGCATGCACGCTCCAACACCTCGAGGACGGCGACCTCCTGTTCCGGGAGGGCGACCCCGGTGACGCGCTGTTTCTGGTCCGCGACGGGACGATCAGCATCTCGGTCCGCGGAGAGGATGGCGCCCGCGTCCCCGTGGCAACGATTCACGCCGGAGAGTTTCTCGGCGAAATGTCGATCGTAGAACGGGAGCCACGCTCCGCCACCGGAACCGCTGACGGTCCGACCACGGTTGTCCGCCTCGCGGGTGCCGACTTCGACGACCTGCTCTCGCGGGAACCAGCCGTGGCTACCGGTATCATGCTCAGGATGCTACCTGTCGTCGCCGCCCGACTCGAGAATACCGGCGCTCTCGTCTCGGACATGGTGCGCTGGGGGGAAGACGCCCGGCGCAGGGCGTTTACCGACCCCCTCACCGGACTCTACAATCGCCGGTTTCTCGACCAGAGTCTGGGAGATCAGATCGCTCGCGCGAGACGTGACCGGACACCACTGTCGCTGGTCATGATGGATCTCGACCATTTCACGGCGATCAACACCGAGTACGGCCCGGAGGTGGGTGATCGACTGATCGCCGCGGTGACACCGGTCATCCGTGCCGCGTTCGCCGACAACCACATCCTGGCGCGCTACGGCGGCGACGAGTTCACCTTCATTCTGCCGGACTGCAACGCCCCGACTGCAGAGCGGCACTGCGAGTCGCTCTTGACGGCGCTGCCGACCGTGGACCTTCTGCGTCGCTCCGGCGGTCACATCCGGACGGTCACCGCAAGCATGGGCATCGCCACCTATCCGACAGACGCCACAACGGAACAGGGGCTCCGGGAATGTGCCGACCGCGCGCTGTACCGGGCAAAAGAACTCGGTCGCGACCGGGTGTACACCCAGGCATCCTCCGCCGAGGAGCCATAGACACCGCTTCACGGTGCAGCCATCGCCGCGGTACATTCACGGCATGGAATTCACGTTTTCCACCCCGGCCCTGCTGTTCCCCGCGATCTCGTTGTTGTTCATTTCCTACACCAATCGGTTCATCTCGTACGCCGAACTCGTACGGCGGCTTCACGACCGCTGGCAGGATGACGGCAGTCCGGTGGTGCAGCGGCAGATCGAAAACCTCCGCCGCCGCATCGGGCTCTTCCGGAACATGCAGGTGGCCGGTGCCGTCAGTCTGTTGCTGTCGGTGATATGCATGGTGCTGCTCTTTTTCGGCATGCAGGTCGCCGCCGAAGTGTCGTTCGTCCTGGCGCTGGCGCTTATGGTAGCATCGATGGCGTTTCTGGTCGTCGAAGTCAGCATCTCCGTCGGCGCTCTCAACCTGCAGCTCCAGGACCTGACCGGCCCCTCCACGGATACCCATGAACGCTGATACACCTCGCAACACACTCGCCCGTGAGCTCGAACGACTGGGATCTCTGTTTGAGAACGCCAGTGATCGCGAGCGCTTTCTCACGGAGATCGTAACCCGGGTCCGCGATCACCTGTCGGTTCGCCGCGTCGCGATGTTCGCGTTCCTCCCGCAGGAGGATACGCTCGCGTTTCGCGCCGGCGCCGACGCCGACGGGGTCTGGACTCCGGAGCGATGCGCCGGTGAGGGGGTCGAGACACGATTCGACCTCGACGATTCCGCCGTGGGGCGTGCCTTCCGTCAGAGTAACGTGGTGCGCATGCCGGACCACGACAAGCTGCTGGTTCCGCTCGCTCGGGGCCCGCAGCGCTTCGGGGTACTGCTCATCCAGGGAACCGACGGCGCTGCAGAGGAGGCGCTGTCGGACACCGCGATCCTGGAACTCGCGGCGCAGATCGGCGACACCCTCGACGATGCATCGGTACTCGTCGACCATCCCGACGCCGGCGGCCCACCGAAACGCATTCGCGGTCAACGGGCATCCCACGGCGTCGCGGTGGGGCGTGCGGTACTCTTCTGGTCCCAAGTCAAAGAGGACCTGCTGAACAACGATACCGACGACGGGATCCCGGATGACGGACTCTCCGACACCGAGCGCTTCGATCGCGCCCTCAACCGCTCCCTTGAACAACTCGAAGAACTCGAAAACGCCGACAGCAGCGGCCTGGCGGAGGTGAGTTCGCTCATTTTCGGCGCCCACCGTCTCATGCTCCGCGACGAAAGCTTCACCGGCCGCATTCGTTCGCTCATCGAGGACGGTACCGCCGCGCCGGCGGCGATCCGCTCCGTGGTCGAGGAGTACGCCGACCGGTTTGCACGGATGTCCGAGGCGCGCCTGGCGGAAAAAGCGCAGGACGTCCGTGACCTGGGGTATCGGCTGCTCACCAACCTGCGCGACCGCGACGGCGGCACCTTCAGCTGGGAGGGGCGCATCGCCCTCGCCCGCCACATCTTTCCCTCCGATCTCGCGCGCCTGGCGGTGGAAGGCGTCGCCGGCGTTGTCCTGATGGGTGCCGGGGTCACGGCCCACATCAGCATCCTCGCCTCGTCCCTCGGTGTGCCGGTCCTCATTACAGAGGACCCGGCGCTCCAGGCGATCGGCGACGGCACGCACCTGGTCCTCGACGCCGACGGCGAGCAACTGCTCGTCGCCCTCGACCGGAAGGAGATGGACCGCTGGATTCACAACCGTGCCCGGGACCGCGACACCCCCCGGTCGTTCCATATCCGGGGCCGTACCGCCGACAACCAGGCCGTGCGGGTCATGGCCAACGTTAATCTCCTGAAGGACGCGATCAACGCCAGAACCCAGGGCGCGGAGGGCATCGGTCTCTACCGTTCCGAGTTTCCGTTTCTCCTGAAGAACGACTTTCTGTCCGAGGAACAGCAGTTCCGCATCTATCGGTCGATCGTCCTCAGCCACCGAGGAAAGCCGGTGGACCTCCGAACCACGGATATCGGCGGAGACAAGCTCCTGCAGGGACGGGAACGCCCGGAGGACAATCCCTTCCTCGGCGTCCGCGGTATCCGCTTCTCCCTCGCCAACCGCGAGATGTTCGGCGAGCAGCTGCGGGCGATGCTCCGGGCCGGAGCCAACGCCGACCTGGGGATCATGATTCCGATGGTCTCGGGTGCGGAGGAAGTAGTGGAAACCCGTGAGGAGGTGCAGCGCGCCATTCAGCAACTTCGGGACCGGGGCGTCCCGCATAACGACCATCCGCGCCTCGGCGCGATGGTGGAACTCCCGGCGGCGGCGATCTCGGTGGAAGAGCTGGCGGCGGAGACCGATTTCCTGTCCATCGGTACGAACGACCTGACGATGTACCTGCTGGCGGTTGACCGCACCAACGAGCACCTCAGCCATCTCTACCGCACCTACCACCCCACCGTTCTGCGCACGGTCAACCAGATCGTCGCCGGCGCCCGAACGCACCGCGTTGAGGTGTCCGTGTGTGGCGACGCGGCCGCCGATCCGGTCATGGCACGGTTTTTTGTCGGTATCGGTATACGCAGTCTCAGCGTCGGTCCGGACCGAATCGAGGAGACAAAGCGGCAGCTCGGCGAGTATACCGTCGCCGACGCCGAGACAACGGCACGGGAGATGCTGGCGATCGGCCGCGTCTCGGAAATGGAACGGTACCTCCGCGGTCAGGGATTCCCGGCGTGACCCTCGGAGCCGCGCGCCGCCGGCGCTACACGTCCACTCGAAACCGAATCCCGTATCCCGCCAGCAGCGCGGGACTGCGGAGGTTCGGGAGCTGCTCGGTGTCCGCGGAACGGTAGAGATCGAGGAACACCTCTACACTCGCGCCTCCGGAACCGGCGTGCACGCCGGTCTGGCCGGTGAAGTCCATCGATACGCCGCGGTCGCGGAGCAGAATCGTGTCCGGGAGCACCACGGCGAACGCCGAAAGCCCCGTCACCGGCAGGTTCGCGGTCACCTCAACCGCGGTGTTCAAGGTGAAGAGCGCCCGCGGGTCCGGGATTCGCGGAGCGCCCCAGAACTCGTACAGCTCGGACCAGGTCAACCGCACCATCGCGTCCAGGTCGATGGCGTCCGTGAGCCGGAGACCGCGCACGGCAACGCCGCCGCGCACGATATCTGCTGCCGGGTCCTCGAACCCGCTGCGGAGCGGATGATAGCTGCGGCGGGAGTATTCCGCGAGCAAGGCGATCCGGTCCACCGCCAAACGCCGCGCCGTCGAACGCGAAGTCGGCAGGTCCACGGAAGCCACAAACCCGTACTCGAACTGCACCGCGTTCATCATCCACTGCGCCGCGTCCGCTCCGGGCTGATCACCGCTGTTTACGGGACCGTTGAGCATCGCCGTGGCGTAGTACGCGGACAGCCGCGCCGGCGCCACGTCCACGATGCCGTGGAGTAGATAGTTGCGGACCTGAAAACGGTCGATATCGGTGGAGGCGAATACGTTGGCGTGGTACGCCGTGTCGCCGTACGCCGTACCCCCGGCGGCGATCCCCTGGGGTGCCGTTCCCGGCACCACCGCCACCGGCCGCTCGGCGAAGTCATAGGCTTCCACGAGTGCCGGTACGGCCACAACGATCGCCAGTGCCGCCGCGGCGGCCGAAAGTCGCATCATGGGAACAACTATGACCGGTCCGGTTTGACTTTTCCAGCTCCCGGCAGGAGGTTGAGCCCATGATTGCGGATCGGAATACGCTCGGCGACGCGGCGTCGCCGTATCTGCGACAACACCGGGACAACCCGGTCTGGTGGCACGAATGGTCGCGGGAAACGCTCGAACACGCCCGTTCCACCGGCAAACCGCTCTTCGTCTCCGTTGGATATGCGACGTGCCACTGGTGCCACGTCATGGCATCGGAGGCGTTCTCGGACCAGGCCTGTGCCGACGCCCTGAACCGCAGCTTTGTCTGTATCAAGGTCGACCGTGAGGAACGGCCGGACATCGATCAGTTCCTGATGCAATTCCTGGTTGCCACACGCGGCCACGGCGGCTGGCCACTCAACGCCTTTCTCACACCGGACGGCCGGCCGTTCCTGGCGCTGACCTATATCCCCGTGGACGGTCGGGCGTCGATGCCCGGCTTTGTCGGGATCATCGACCGCGTCCTGTCGTTCTACGCCGACCGCGGCCCCGAGCTGCCGACCTTCGATCTGTGGGAGGCGTCCCCTCCCCGGGAGACCGATGATCCCACACCCGTCCCCGGAGCGTCCGAACCGTTTGTGCACCGCCTCGACAACCTGGTCCGCCGCGGCGATCACGACCACGGGGGCTTTGGGATGGACGCGAAGTTCCCGCCGCATTCCACGCTGCTCTATCTGCTTTTCGGGACCCGAACCTACCAGCACCAGGGAGCGGCACGGTTTCTCCGGCACACGCTGGACACGATCGCCCGGCGCGGGCTTCACGATCACCTGCAGGGCGGGTTCTTTCGGTACTGCGTTGACCGCGCCTGGACGGTGCCCCATTTCGAGAAGATGCTCTACGACCAGGCGCTGCTGTTGTGGGTGTACGCCGTCGCCGCCCGCCTTTTCGACGATGCCCGCTACGGGGCCGTCGCGCGCGGCGTTGTCCGCGCCCTCGACGACACGTTTCTGCTCCCGGACGGCGTGTACCGCTCCGCCCACGACGCCGACACCAACCACGTGGAAGGGGACACATACCTCTGGACCGAGGACGAACTCCGCGATATCGCCGGCGTCGACGCCGAGCGACTCTTCGTCCTGGCGCCTGGCGGAACCGTGGATGGACGGCACCACCTGGTCCGGAATCAGTCTGACGCCGACCCGGACCGCGAGCGTGCGGTCCTCGAACGGCTCCTCGAGGTCCGGCGACGACGGCCGCAGCCGGCAACCGACGACAAAGTGGTCACCGCCTGGAACGCGCTCACCGGGGTCGCGCTGGTAGAAGCTGGACGCATGCTTCAGGACCCGTCCCTGCTCGCGCGCGCCCGGGACCTCTACCAGGCCCTTCGGGCACGAAACCACGCCGGCGACGGGTGGGCGCGAAGCTCCCTCGGCACAATGCGATCGCCGGGGCGATTTCTCGAGGACACCGCCGCGGTGCTCCTGCTGGAAACCTACCTGGCGGAGGATGCGGCGACCGAGGAAGACCACCGGCGCATGTGCCGGCAGATCGCCGAAACCCGCCGCGAGCTCGACACGTTCCGCGTGCCCTCCAAGCTCCTCAACGACGAGGGCAAGATCGCCGACCAGGGCGACGTCGGCCGCGCGCTGTACATGGTGTGCGAGGCGAAGGGGCTCCTCGGCTCGTACCACACGGTCTCGCGCCAGTTCTCGCGCCGGATCGTCAAGCCCGCCCACTCGGTGCCCTTCTACCGGCTGATGGAGTTTGGGTGGCAGCCGTCGGTCTCGCACTCCGACTTCGCCGGCATCCTCAACGCCAACGGCCTCTACTCGTTCACGGTGGGCATCCCGCAGCTCATGTTCGCGATCGCCTTCCTCGCCTCGCAGGGCACGCCCGTCGAGTTCCTCTGCGCCGCCAAGGACCCGAACCTGCCGCCCGTCGAGGGCTGCCCGGCCGACCTCCACTTCCCGGGCACCCACTGGAAGAACGGCACCGCGTGCGCGTACATCCCGCCCTCCGAGTGCCGCGGACCGTACGAGACGTGCTTCCAGAACCGGGCGCCCCCCGCCTCGGGTATCTTCGGGGCGGACGGCTTCGATGCCAGCGGCGAACTTTGCGACCCGACGACGTTTGACGTCGACGAGTTGAAGGCCGACGGCAGCAGGCGGTTCGAGGTTGGAACC
>CAJWEZ010000090.1 GCA_913030605.1 uncultured Spirochaeta sp. | reverse complement strand
TACGCCGTCGCCGCTCCACTGCTCTTCGTCCGTCCGAAGGCAAAGGCACCGTGTATTTCGTCCAGAACGAATCGGGACGGTCGCGATCCAGGTCCGCCCAGCCGAAGGGATCGGTGATCTCCGCGTGCAGCTCGGGATCAACGAGAAATGCCAGCTCGCCGAGATCCGGCTGCCACGCAGCGCCAAGACTGAACTCCGCCGGAATGATGTAGGTGTCCGACACGTAGGCGGCGTCGCCCTCCTGCGGCGCCGAGGGCAGGCCACCGGCACTGAGTGCGTCCAGCACCTCCTGAAGCGAGTTTCGGGAATACTGCATGTTGGTGTTGAACAGATTGCGCGCCTGAAGCCCGAAGGAAAAATCCCGGTAGCCCGCCAGCAGTCCGGCGTCGAACGCCACGCCCCACCCGTTCAGGGCTGTGATGGAATCCAGGAGCGCGGTATCCCCTCCGCTGTCGCCGGTATCCACACCGGTAAACTGCGTGATGAGATCGGCCGCCGTGTCGGAACCCACCAGCGAGGTCACGCGCAGATTCGGACGCAGGGCACCGCCCACCGCGAGGTCGACGGGCCCGACAGAGAACGGGTGCGCGTAGCCGAATACGAGGGTGAACTGGCTCGTCACCTCCCCCTCCAGTCCGAGCGGAAAGGTGTCGCCGTACAGGTAGCTGTCCATGGCGATATTCATTCCCACGCCGATGCGGTTTCCGACGTACCCGAACCCCAGGGCGGTTCCCATTCCGAATCCGTTGGTCGTGAACTGTTCGCTCAGATTGTCGATGATCAGTTCATCACGGCTCTGGTTGGTGCCGCCGTCGGTGGATACGTCCTGACCGCCCAGAGCACCGATCGTCGGTAACAGGAGGTCGGGGCGACTGTGGACCCACATCGTCAGCGAGGGAAGCGTGAGCTGCGGTTCCGTGGTTCGGGCGAGACCGGCGGGGTTGGTGAAAAGACTCTCGTAGCCTTCCGCAACCGCCACGAAGGAACCGCCCTGCCCGAGCACCTCAGGGGACAGCGGCCGAAACTCCGACTGCCGGACCGTCTCCGCCGGGACTCCCGCCGGAACGGCCGCGGCAAGGAGAACCACGGCGGTTACCATTGCGGCGAGATGCGGCCTCAGCCGCGGAAATCGATCAGGCAAACAGACCATCAAGACCACCCGCCTTCAGAATGTTGTTGAGCGCAGACCCGTCGGAGGTCGCATCCGTACTGGGATCCGAGTAACCCGACGCATCGAAGGTTCCGCTGGCCAGCGACTCGGCCAGACTGCTGGTGCTCGAGGTGGCGGAATCGGTCACGATCTTGGCGACAACGATCGAAACGGCCGCCTTCTGTGCCACCTCGGTCATGTTGGCTCCCGACGGGCCGTCGGGGGTTCCGTCACCATCAGCGTCGGTGAGAGAACTCCCCAGGGCGCTGTACGCATCCGCGGCGGTGACCATATCGTTCAGGATCTGCTCGATCGCAGCGGGGTCACCCTTGGCACTCGTGGGGATAATCTGATCCAGGAGTGCCGCGGGATCGCTGAAACTGTCGGTACCGGAACTGGACGTGAGGACGTCGGCAACGTTGTTGATCGTGTCGCCGGCGGAGCTGCCGCGCAGGGTCACGTCGCCGGCAAGGACCGCAGCCCGCTGCCTGGTTTCGGTGTCGACGTCGGTATTTGAGTACACGGACTCCAGCGAACCTGCGAGACTCTCACGGTCGCTGTCGCTGAGACCATCGAAAAAGCGCGAACTCGAGGCGGCATCGTCGAGATCATTCACAAAACTCTCGGCGTCCGCGGTGGATACGTCACCGTTTGCATCGGTGTACCGGCTTGCCAGGTCCGACGCCGAGGGAGGACCGTCGAAATTCTCGAACATGTTCCCCGTAAACAGGTTGCCGCATCCCGCGAGAAGCACCGCCGCGAACCCGATGGCGGCGACGCGCACCGTCGCCCGGAGATTCTCCATCTTCATACTACTCTCCACTATCGACCAGTATACCACCGGAAACAAGCGGCTTCCGGGTGCGGCACCCGTACCGTGCGGTCGTGCGATCAGCCGGCTACCCGATCGAGTCCGCGTTGCGCCTCGATCAGCGCCGGATTGCGTTGCAGTGCCTGTCGGTACGCATCGGCGGCGTATTCCGGTGATCCCGCCATCTCCCGGGCGTATCCGAGGCGTGCCCACCACTGGGCACGGCTCGCGTTGAGATACACGGCGGTGGTAAGGGCGATATCGGCGTGGTGGTACTCCTCGAGGCGAATATGGATCTCCCCCATCACGTAGTACACCTCGTCGATCAGACTGCCGGTGGGGGCCAGGGCGGCGTAGTTCTGCATGTACTGCAACGCCTCTTTGTAGTGTCCAAGGCGGTAGTGCGCCTCACCGACGATGTTCACGATGCGATGGTCGAAGCGGCTGACCTGAAGCCCCTGGAGGCCGTATTCCAGCGCCTCCTCGTAGCGGTCGAGCGCCAGGAGGCTCCATCCGAGGACGGTGTAGGAATCCAGATTGGCCGGATTGTCCTGCAGTTCCTGCAACGTGACGTCGACCGCCTGTTCGTACCGCCCCTGACGGTAGAGCTCCAGCGCGTCGGGCCGGTCCTGCGCCAGCGCCACCGCCGTCACACCCGCGAGATACGCCAGAGCAAGGATCGCGGGACGAAACCTACGCATCGGCATCCTCCCGGGGTTCACCATCCGGTGTCGCTGAAGGATCGGTGTCCGGCGCGGTTTCGGCGGCGGGAGAGGCCATTTCCTCCGCCGTCGGCATCTCGCAGCGTCCGGAAAGGTGACTCCCGCTCTGGACGATGAGATCCGGTGTGCGAATATTTCCCTCTATGCGGGCGCCGGAGAACAGCTCGATCCGGTCCACAGCGTCCACGTCGCCGTGGACGGCGCCCTTTACCGTGACCCGCGAGGCTCTGATGTTGGCCTCCACCCGGGCGGATTCCGCAACGAACAGATCGGAATGCGAGCGCACTTCGCCCTTCACTGAACCCTTGATGAGCAACGGCTCCGAAAACTCGATGGTACCTTCAAAATCGATATCCTCGGCGAGCACGGTGTCGAGCTCGGATTCGTCGATCGTTCTGACTCTCAGTTCTGCCATGTCGGATTACAGGCTATCGTTGCGACCGGCGGTGGTCAAGATTCCCGGGTCCGTCGCGGTCGAGGTCGCGGTCTCCGAGGAGCGCTTCGGTCCGTTCAAGAGCCTCGGCAAACCGCCGTCGCATGTCGCGGGTGTACGGATTGAATCGCTGCAGGTCCTGGAAGAGTTCGATTGGATCGTTGCACGTCTGCTCCATCACCTGAAGCAGGCGCGTATACCCCAGGGTCGCAATATCACTCGGCTTCAGGTCCATCTCACGGAGGAGACGTCCTACCAGATGGGTAACCCCCTGCGAAAACGCCGCCTCACGGTCGTGTTCGTCCGGTGACATCTCAACGATTCGCATATTGAGCGCCGCCATGCGCTCCGTGAGCTCCCGATAGCGTCCATGGGCATCACGCACGGGCCACGTGATCATCGGCAGCGCGTCGCGACGTTCCCGGGCGCTGTCGGGACCGAACATCGGGTGACTGGCGACGATATCCACCGAACTCGGAAGCCGTGCCGCCATCTCCCGCACCGGAAACACCTTCACGGAACAGGTATCGATGACCGTGGCGTCGGGCCGCACCCGGTCCGCGATCCTGTCGAGAACCTCAGGCATGGCGGATATCGCCACGGTGAGAAAGACGAAATCGGCCTGCACGGCCTCAGCCTCCGGAACCTGCCGCACCCCGGCCGGGAGCGAGGCGATCGTGCGGCGGCTGGTACCGACCACGGAAAACTGACGGCTCAACGTCTCCGCCCAGAAGAGGCCGAAGCGTCCCAGCCCGATGACTGCGGCGGTCGGCCGGTGGGTCTCGCTGCTCATATGCCGGAAAGTATGCCGCAGATGGCACGGGGCCTCAAGTTCTCATCCCCCCGGCTTGTATGCTACCCTCGAGGCATACATTCGAACGAACACACCAGATACAGGAGTCACGCATGAATTTTGTTGAGACGATGAAAACCAAGGCCCAGGAACTCCAGCGCGCGCTGGTGCTGCCCGAGGGAACCGAGCCGCGCACGATCCAGGCGGCCCGGCGCCTCATTGACGAGAAACTGGCGGCGAAGGTGTCGCTGATCGGTCCGGAAGACGAGGTTCGGAAGGCGGCCGCCGACGCCGGTGTCGGCCTCGACGGCGTGACGGTCATCGATCCGGTGGCATCACCGGAACGGGGACGATACGCCGCGGAATACTTCGAACTGCGCAAACACAAGGGGCTCAGCGAGGCTGAGGCGTCCGACCAGATAGTCGAGCCGTTGCGGTGGGGAGCGATGATGGTCCGAACCGGCGACGCGGACGCCATGGTTGCCGGCGCCGAGAACGCCACCGGAAACGTACTGCTGGCGGCGTTCCAGATCATCAAGACCGCCCCGGGGACGAAGTTTGCATCGAGCTGCTTTGTGATGAAGATGCCCGACAGCCGCTGGGGCGTCGATGGCCACATGATTTTCTCCGACTGCGCCACGATCCCGGATCCCACCGACGAGCAGCTCGCGGAGATCACGATCGCGGCGGCCCAGAGCTGTCAGACGTTTCTCCAGGCGGAGCCGCAGGTGGCGATGCTTTCCTTTTCCACGAAAGGCTCCGCGAGCCACGAATCCGTGGACAAGGTGGTCCGCGCACTGAAGATGGTCCAGGACCGCGATCCGTCCCTGAAGGTCGATGGAGAACTCCAGCTCGACGCCGCAATCGTGGAAGGGGTCGGGGCAAAAAAAGCGCCCGGATCCAGCGTCGCGGGACACGCCAATACGCTCGTTTTCCCCGATCTCAACGCGGGCAACATCGGCTACAAGCTGGTTCAGCGGCTCGCCGGCGCCGAGGCGTACGGTCCCTTCCTGCAGGGATTCGCCAAGCCGGTGAGCGACCTTTCCCGGGGCTGTTCCGTAGACGATATCGTCACGACCGCGGCAGTGACACTCTGCCAGGGAGCGTAACGCTATGAACGTCGCCGTTGTCGGATACGGACGCATGGGGCGAGAGATCGAACTCGCCGCCGGCGAACGCGGGCACACCGTGACTGCACGGGTCGACCCGACCGCCACGGCGGCGGACTACCCCACGGTACACGCTGCGATCGACGCCGGTTCCATCGACCGCGACACCGTGGTGATCGACTTCGCGCTCGCCGCAGGACTTGTCGATCGCGTGGAGGCGTGCGCCGCCGTCGGCAGCTCACTGGTGCTCGGTACCACCGGGTGGGAGGCGGAGCGCGACGCGGTCCTGGCTGCGGGGGCCGCCGGCGGAGGCCTCGTGTGGGGCTCAAACTTTTCGGTCGGCGCCAATATGTTCGCCCGAATCGCCGCATACGCCGCCGGACTGGCCGCCGGAGCCGGTGGCTACGACCCGGCGGTGGTGGAACTGCACCACCGCGGCAAACAGGACAGCCCCAGCGGGACGGCCCTCATGATCGCCGAGGAGATCCTCGCTGCGGGCGGAGAAAAGAACCGCGTTCAGCCGGAGACGCTGCACCGTCGCATCGAACCGGAAGAACTGCACGTTGCGTCTGCCCGGGTCGGGTCCGTTCCAGGGACTCACACAGTGTATTTCGACTCCATCGCCGACACGGTGGAACTGACCCACCGTGCCCGCAGCCGCCACGGATTCGCCGTCGGCGCCGTGCAGGCCGGCGAGTGGATTCGCTCGACCGGCGGTGTCCGGACGGTGAAGGAGTTTTTTGACTACCTTTTCACCGGCGGCTGAAAGTCGACCAATCGGCAAGGAGAATACGATGTTTCAGGGAGTATATACGGCGCTGATCACCCCGTTCCGCACCGACGGATCGGTTGACGAGGCGGCGCTGCGACGGATCGTGAACGCACAGATCGAGGCGGGCATCGCCGGCCTTGTTCCCATGGGAACCACCGGAGAGAGCCCCACCGTCTCTCACGCGGAAAACATGCGCGTGATCGAAATCGTGATCGAGGAGGCGAACGGTCGCGTTCCCGTCATCGCGGGCACCGGGTCCAACTCGACCTCCGAGGCTGTTGACATGACGCGCCAGGCCCGGGATCTCGGCGCCGCCGCGAGCCTGCAGGTGTCACCGTACTACAACAAGCCCTCCCAGGAGGGCCTGTACCGCCATTTCACGACGATCGCCGATCAGGTGGACCTGCCGCTGGTCGTATACAACATCCCGGGGCGAACCGGCAAGAATATCGAGACACCGACGCTCGCGCGCATGGCGTCCCACCCGAACATCGTCGCGGTCAAGGAGGCCAGCGGGAGCATCAAGCAGATGATGGATGTCCTCGAAGCGCTTCCGGAATCGTTCGATGTCCTCTCCGGCGACGACAACATGGCGTTCCCGCTCACGGCGATCGGTGGTCGAGGCGTCGTGTCCGTGGCGAGCAATCTCGTGCCACGGCGCATGGTTCAGCTGATCGATCAGGTTCTCGCCGGTGAACTCGCCCACGCGCGGGCCGCGCACTTCGAGTTACTGCCCCTCTTCCGGGCGGTGTTCGTCGACACCAACCCGATCCCGATCAAGTACATGATGCACCGCGCGGGATTCTGCGAGGAGATCTATCGGCTTCCGATGGTGCCCCTTTCACCGGAGGACAAGTCCCAGGTCGACGCGGTCATGTCGCGCCTCGGCGTGGTGTAGGTCCCGTCAGGACAGGCCACGGCGCTGCCTCGCCGTGGCGATATCCCGGAACTGCTCGGGTGACAGCTGCTCCGGTCGCAGTCCGGGATCGATTCCCAGTTCCTCCAACACATCCACCAGGTCCCGCAGCGTGTTGCGAAGCGTTTTGCGTCGCTGGGAGAACGCCCGACGGGCGATTTCCGAGGTCGAGGCGGTGAGCCTCGCATCGGGACGTGACGCCCGGCGGCGAAGCGCCACAACGGTGGAGCCCACCCGCGGCCGGGGATAGAACGCTCCCCCGGGAATGCTGAAAAGGCGTTCCACCCGGTAGTGGCTCTGAACGAGCACCGAAAGGGCGCTGTAGTCCTTGCCGCCGGCGACGGCGGCGAAGCGGTCGGCCAGTTCGGCCTGGACAAGAAACACCATTGCCGGTGGCGCAATACCGGCGTCGATGATCGCGGCGACCATGGCACTGGCGCTGTAGTACGGCAGGTTCCCGACGATCGCCGCAGGTCCGTCCCCGCTGAGCGAGCCTGCCACCCGTGCCGCGGTGCGTACGAAATCGCCCTCCTCAACCGTAACCGACGAGCCAAACTCCCGCCGCAGCACCCGGATGAGGCCATGATCGACTTCGAACACCCGCAGGGGCCGGCCGAGAGGTACCAGCAGCGCCGTCAACGAACCGATGCCGGGACCAATCTCCCAGAGCTCCCGTTCACCGGACGGATCACCCGCCGCAACCTCCGCGGCGACGGCATCGGCGATTCGGGCGCGCATGCCGGCGTCGGTGAGGAAATTCTGGCCAAAGCGTTTTTTTAAGGTCAATCCCTCCGATTCGAGGAGGGTGCGAATCTCAGTAATCGAGTTGTGGTTTATCATACGACTCCAGTACGCGGGTGACCGTTCGCCGGTGCGCCGCGGAACGCAACGCCGCCGCTGCACCCCCGGCGCCGAGGATTGTACACCAGCACACCGCCGCCGTAAGCCCCCCGCGGGTACCAACCTCGATACCGGGGACCGCCGCCGCTCCACCCGCCAGCGATACGAGTCCGAGACAGGCCACGCGAAGCGCCTCGGCAAGGAGCGACCCCAGTACGGGGGTGGTGGCCACGGCGCAGAACGCAAGGGCACCCCACATGATCGCCACCACCAGCGCCGACAGGATCCCGGCAGACACGATACCGACGGGGTACAACGTCCCGAAGACCGACAACGATACCACGGCTGTTGCCGCCATCGCCCCGACCGTAGCTCCGACATACGCCGCCACAGGCGCAGGGAGCAGCCGCCGCAATGCCGCGTCACAGCGTGGAGAAATCCAGACGAGTCCGCCGATCGCCAGCAGGGACAGCTGGAACCCCACATCCAGCAGGAACCGGGGGGCCACGGCGGTCACCACAATCACCGCGCGCGCCAGCGTCACCGCCGGCGGCAGTACGCGATCCCCGGCGGCGGCGGCGATCGCCGCGAGCGAGAGAACCAGCGCCCGCACCAGCGACGGAATCCACCCGGTAAGCCACACGTACCCGACGAGTGTCGCCGCCACCAGGATGTCCCGCGTCCGGGGACCAAGCGCCAGCCCCAGCAGGCGTCGGAGCAGGAGCGCCAGAACCGCGAGGTGCATCCCGCTGAGGGCGATTACGTGGGCGGCGCCGGCACGACGCATCACGGAAACGGTGTCGTCGGGAAGACCGGAGCGGTCACCGAGCAACAGGGCGCGCACGATATCCCGTGCCGGTGATTCGAGCCTCTGGAGACGCCGACGCACCGCCTCGCGCCCGCGGCGACGGGTCTCGGACAGCAGGTCTCCGGAGGGGCGGACCGTCAGGTCTCCGTCGCCGGACCAGACCATACCGCCGGCATCCACCGGAAATGGACCGTTCACGAGGAGCGTGTCTCCCCGGACCGGAGGAACACGGCGTTCTCCGGTAACCGTCGCGAGGGTGTACTCTCCGGTCCAGGCGACGCGGACGATGCCCATGGCGTTTCCGCGCCATCCCTCCCGCGTCTCGACCGCGGTGATCCGGACTGGAAGCGAACGGGAGCGCGAGGATGACGGTCTGAGATCCGAGACGCACACCGCCTCGAACGCCACGACCCGTTCGGCAACCAGGGCCGCCGCCGGCGGGCGGTGGCGTGCCGCCGCCGTCGCACGAGCTCGGCCTGCCCTCGGACTCGTACGAATCAGACGACTCGGGCGGCTCGTCGTCGTCGGCGCCGTCGCTGGTGCCGATCCCGTAGGCGGCTGATCGAAGCGAGGCGGG
>CAJWEZ010000089.1 GCA_913030605.1 uncultured Spirochaeta sp. | reverse complement strand
CCTCCAACCGGACCTTTTCGCCAGGCCGGAGCCTTAACCGGACAGCAGTGCTTCTATACACACCCCCCTTCAGTCCCCCGTTGCCACCGCCGCGTTTCCTGCCAGCTGCCGCCGGTGGACAGCACTCATCGATCCGGTATATCACTGTGGGATATGCGCATCGAACCCCGACTTCTCAAAGGCTTCCGCGACTTTTTGCCGTCCCAGGAGGCGGTGCGGAAGACGCTGATCAGACGCCTGGAGGACAGCTTCGCATCCTTCGGTTTCGAACCGATCGACACTCCGATTCTCGAGTACACCGACGTACTCCTCGGCAAGGGCGGCGGCGAAACGGACAAGCAGGTCTATCGCTTCACCGATCACGGCTCGCGGGACGTGGCGATGCGGTTCGACCTGACGGTCCCCTTCGCCCGCTTCATGGCGCTGCACCGCAACGAGCTCTACCTGCCCTTCAAACGCTTCCACGTGAACAAGGTGTTTCGTGGCGAGAACACCCAGCGGGGCCGCTACCGGGAGTTCACCCAGTGCGACTTCGACATCGTCGGGACCGACTCCGTCTCCGCGGACCTCGAGATCATCACCATGATCCACCACAGCTTTGAGGTTCTCGGTGTTCCCGGCGTCTCGATTCACGTCTCCCACCGCGGTGTGTTCAACCGGCTGCTCCAGCGTCACGGCGTCGCCGAACGCAGCGAGGAGGTCCTGCGAACCGTCGACAAGATCCGCAAGATCGGGCGAGACCGGACCCTCGCCGAACTCTCAGAGATGGTGACCGCCGACACCGCCGCGGAGATCCTGCAGTTTGTGGAGGCAACGGGTTCCATGTCCGAGGTGATCGACACGATGGAGCGCCTGCTGGGCGAGCCCGCCCCGGAGACCGCTCACCTCAGGACGATCGCGGATGCCCTGACGGCACTCGGCCTCGCCGACCGTATCGTGATCGATCCGTCCATCACCCGGGGACTGGACTACTACACCGGTGTGGTGTTTGAGACGTTCCTGGATGGCATCGAGGCGATCGGGTCGGTGTGTTCCGGCGGTCGCTACGACGACCTGGTGTCGCTGTACAGCAAGGAGTCGATGCCCGGCGTCGGCGCGTCGATCGGTCTGGACCGGCTCATCGCAGCACTCGAGGAACTCGACGCCGCGGTAACGGCACCCCATTCCGCCGACGTTCTGATTACGATGCAGGACCCGGGGCTCCTCACCCACTACCACGCCCTCGCCGCCACGCTCAGGGAGGCGGGCATTCGCTGCGAGGTGTACCCCGACGCCCGCAAGCTGGGTCAGCAGTTCGCCTTTGCGGAACGCAAGGGGATTCCGCTGGCGCTGATCTGTGGTGAGTCGGAGCGCGCCGCGGGTACGGTGAACCTGCGGATTCTCGGGGACCGCACCAGCCTGGACGGGCTCGGTACCGACGCGGCAGTAGCGAGGATTCTCGCGATCGTTGGCGGGAGCGCGTAGCGCCCGGTGTACACCCTCGGGCCCGTCGCCTACAATGGGCCCGATGAACCCGCGCGAACTCCCCGTCTACCAGCAGAAAGACAAGATTCTCTCGGCGCTCGAACACCATCGGGTGGTCGTGGTCGAGAGCCCCACCGGCAGCGGCAAGACCACACAGCTGCCGGTGATCCTCCACGAGGCGGGCTACTCCGCCGAACGCATGATCGGCGTCACCCAGCCACGCCGTATCGCCGCGGTGTCTGTGAGCGAGTATATCGCCCGACAGCTCGACTCCACCCTCTCCGGTCTGGTGGGGTACAAGATGCGCTTCGACGATCACACCACGCCGGAGACGCGCATCAAGGTGATGACCGACGGCATCCTGCTGCAGGAGATCAAGAACGACGAGTACCTGCACGACTACAGCGTGATCATGGTCGACGAGGCCCACGAGCGCAGCCTGAATATCGACTTCGTCCTCGGGCTGCTGAAACGGGCGCTGGAGCTGCGGCCGGATCTGCGGGTCATCGTCTCATCGGCGACGATCAACGCCGATGTGTTCAGCCAGTACTTCGACTCGTGCCCGATCGTGCGAATCGAGACACAGATGTACCCGGTCCAGGTGATTTACGACGACCCCAAGGTCGAGGAGATTCAGGAGGCTGCGGCAGGCTCCCGGAGTGGCGGTCGCGGTGGTCGTGGTGGGCGACAGCGCGTGAGTCCGCGAGAGGCGCGGGAGCTGGCGTACGACGCGATCGTGGATCGCGTGGTCAACATCGTTCAGCGCATCATTACCGAAGAACATCCCGGGGATATCCTGATCTTTCTGTCCGGGGAACAGATCATCAAGGACACGATGACGCGACTGTACTCACTCCCCAGCCGGAGCTCGCTCCACATCCTCCCGCTCTACGGACGCCTGAGCAAGGAGGAACAGGACGCTGTCTTTCCCCCGGCGCCGAAGGGGAAGCGCAAGGTCGTAATCGCCACCAACATCGCCGAGACGAGCATCACGATCGACGGTATCACCGCCGTGATCGATTCGGGACTGGCAAAGACCAACTTTTACAACCCCAGGACGTTCACCTCGGCACTGGTGGAGGGACCGATTTCCAAGGCCAGCGCCAACCAGCGCAAGGGACGCGCCGGCCGCACGCAGCCGGGCCGCTGCTACCGCCTCTACAGTAAGCGCAACTTCGACAACCGCCCCCTCTTCCAGGAAGACGAAATCTATCGCACCGACCTCTCCGAGGTGGTACTGCGCATGGCGGAACTCGGCATTCGCGATTTCGAGGAGTTCGACTTCATCTCCAGCCCCGGACGGGGAAACATCCTCGGCGCCGTGGAGACGCTGCGCCTGCTGGACGCGATCGGCGAGAACCGCGAGCTGACGGCGATCGGCCGCATGATGGCGGTGTTTCCGCTCCTGCCACGGCACTCGCGTATCATCGTGGAGGCGATCCACAACCACCCCGATGTCATGGACGACATCCTCGTGGCGGTCTCGTTCCTTACCTCACCGACGCCCTTCGTGCTGCCCCCGGGAGAAGAGGTGGAGGCGCGGCGGGCGCACCACCGCTACCGGGATGAGCTCGGCGACTTTGTGAGCTACCTGCGCCTGTTCGAGGCCTACCAGGACGCACCGAAGAAGGACCAGTTCTGCGAGAGCCGCTACCTGGATCCGCGAACGATGCGGGAAATCGCAAACGTCAAACAGCAGCTCGGTGAGATCGTGTCGGAGATGGGGATTCCGATCTCCAACGGGGGACCCCGCAGCGAGTACCTTTCGGCGATCGCCCGTGGCCTGATCCAGTTTGTGTGCGTCCACACCGGCAAGGGGGTGTACCAGAGCCTCACCGCCGAGCGGATTCAGATCCACCCCGGCTCCGGCCTCTTTCGGGAGACGCCGCAGTTCATCGTGGCCGGTGAGATCGTCAAGACGAGTCGAACCTACGCCCGCAGCGTGTCACCGCTGAAGAAGGAGTGGCTCCGCTCCATCTCTGAGGATCTGTACGAGGGCCTGAAGAAGAGTCAGGGTTCCGCCCGTGACGGCGGGGAGCGCGGCGGTCGCGACCGCGCGGAAGAGACGCGCTGGCAGATCCAGATCGGCCCGCGCACCTTTACCATGATCCCGTACAAGGGCAAGAAAAAGATCGTGATTCTGCCGTGGCACGAGCTGGCGCCGCTGTTCCGCCCGGGGAGACGACCGGCGACACCGCCGAACGCCGGCAAGCTTCGAGCGCGCGTGACCGTGGGGAACTACGAGCTCCTGAACGGCGAGCGCCTCGCATCGGTGTTACGCATCGTGCCTCACCTCGACGAACGGGCCGAGGTGGTAAACGACTGGCCGCGAACACGCAGCTTTGCCGCGGACCGTGAGTTTCCGGAACTGGTGAGTCGAATGGATCTGGTACTGAAGCTCGCGCCGCTCAAGAAGAACAGCTCACAGCTGGGGTTTCTGGCGCTCTACAGCTCCGACGAGGGCCGGTACTGGTTCAAGCCCAACCGCGGGTTCTACAACGCCGTCCACGAGAGCCTGGCGAGCCTGGAGCAGCTGATCGACGAGCTGGACGAGGCCGGTCACCGCACCTTTGAGGAAACGGTGAACACGACCTACCGTCGCCTGGCGGACATTCTGGACCGCGACTGAATCGCGCCGCGCCGCCGAAGGTACCGGCTCGGTGCGGTCCTGTAGCTGCAGCGGCCGCGGCAGCGGCAGCGGCGACTTCGGGTGCGATTGTCCTACCGGTACACCGACAGCAGGTAGTCCCCGGTGCCCTCGGCAAACGGCGTCACGTGGAACGTGTAGGTGCCGTCGTCGGGGAAGGTGACGGTCACCATACTGTCCGACCCGCCGCCGCTGTCGTCGTCCCGTGCGAGCGTGCGTCCGGTGGGACCGGCCACGTAGAGCACCGGATCGAAGTCCTGCGACTCCAGCACCAGCGTGACCGTGTCCCCGCCGCGGGCCTCGTACTCGTAGCTGTCCACCAGCGTCCCGTCGTAGGCCCGTGGCCCATCCTCCCGCAGTGTCCCGCGGTAGTCCACCACGAGCTCACTCGCGCTTTCCGACACACGCAGTTCGTAATCCCCCATACCGTCGCCGCCGAAACTGGTTGCGGTGAGCTGCAGGCTTCCGTCGGACTCGAAGGCGTATGACAATCGGCTGTTGTAGCCCTCCGCACCGCCATCGTCATCGGCAAACTCGCGACCACCATCGTCCCGCGCCTCGAGATAGGCGTCGAAGTCAGAGGATTCGAGATCGATCGTGATTCGTTGCCCCGCCTCGCCGCGGACGATGTAGCGATGGGCACGGCGCCCGTCGCCGACGTCGGTCTTGTCGAAGGTACCGGACACCGAGGAGCCGATCTCGATCTCCGCCGGAGGTGCAACGCGTTCCACGGTGAGGCGATAGGCGCCTTCGCCCCCATCGAAGAGCGGCTGCGCCAGAATCGTCATCTCCCCGGCCGTCGCGACGTGACGCAGAAAGCCGGCGTTGAGCCCGTCGTAATCATCGTTCACGATCCGGCCGCCGCCGGGAAGGACCGCCTCGAGGTAGGTATCCACGTCGTCACTGGTAACGCGGACCTCGATCGTGGTATCCGCCTCCAGCCGGACTGTGTAGCGATGCCGGCTGTCGTCGCCGTAGGAGTCTCCCGCCACAAACCGGTCGGTGGTCGCGAAGAGCACCTCCTGCGCCGGGAGCGCGCCGGTGACCGCGACCAGAACCGCGCCTGCCAGGACTGCCACGTGCTTCATCATGTCTGCCCCCTCGTGGTGCTGAGGATATCGGAAAGAGTCTGCGGTGCAAGCTTTCGCAGGACGGTCTGCTGCGGTCCGGTCTGCAACACGAACCGTATGCCGTCGCGACGCCGCTTCTTGTCGTAGTGCATCGCCGCCAGGAGCTCCGCCGTCGATACACCATCCGGGACGGGCCCGGTGTCGTACCCGTAGGCGTTCAGGAGCGCCCGCGTCCTGTCGACCCATGGAGCGGAGGCGATTCCCTCGTGCTCCGCCGCCGCCGCGGCCCGGGCGATCCCCCAGGCAACGGCCTCGCCATGGGTCACGCGCCCCAGACCGAGTACCGCCTCCAGGGCGTGTCCGAAGGTGTGCCCGAGGTTGAGGTAGGCCCGCGTTCCGGACTCGGTGAAGTCATCCTGCACGACCCGCGCCTTCACCCGCACGGCGCGGGAAATCACCTCACGGATAACCGCGTCCTCCCGCGCGCGAATCGCGCCGCGCCGCCGTTCCAGGAGGTCCACCAGATCCGCGTCCCCGAGAAGCCCGGCCTTGATGACCTCCGCCATGCCACTGCGAAACTCGCGTTCGGAGAGGGTGCCGAGAACGTCGGTCGTGATGCGGATTTCCCGGGCCGGGGCAAACGTACCCACGATGTTCTTGTAGCCGGCGAAATCGATCCCGGTTTTGCCGCCGACCGCGGCATCCACCATCGCCAGCAGTGTCGTCGGTATGAGCACGACGTCGATTCCGCGGAGATACACGCTGCCGACGAACGCCGCCAGGTCGGTCACGGCGCCGCCACCGAAGCCGGCGATGACACTGTCCCGGGAGAGTCCGGCGCGCACGACCGCCTCCAGCACGGACGTCAGCACGTCGATCTCCTTTGCCCGTTCCCCGGCGGGGACAACGACACAGTGAGCCTCGACCTCGGAGGGAATGAGGGATCGGGTATTCTGGTCGGCAATGATCAGATCGATAGGACGATCGCCATCGGGACCCGCAAGCGGTCCACAGAGGTCGGAGACCGTAGGGTACGAGACAACCTCGGAATCACGGGATCCAAGGCGAAGCTGGGCGATCGATTCCGGAGACATGCGACGATTGTATCGCACCCGTCCGCGCCCGGCTACACGTCACCGCAGGCGGCGTCAGCTGCCGCTCAGTGCATCGGCGGGGATCGCCATGGGCTCTTCGTTCAGGCTCCCGACGATGTCGCGAATGAAGGGGTCCACAATCGAATACACGCGGCGGTTCCCGCGTACCTCACTGGCGACGATGCCCTTCTGCTTCAGGACCGCCAGATGCTGGGAAATCACCGGCTGAGGCTGGTCCAGACAGCTCCACAGGTCGGAAACGCACGGTTCTTCCTGTCGGGCGATTCGGCACAGCAGCCGCAGTCTCATCGGATGCCCGCAGACCTTGAGTTTCTGAGCGCAGGTATCGATGAACGCCTCGGAGCAGCAGTTGGGATCGTCCTGGGAGTACGCCGAAATATCCATACCCCCATGATACCCACATGTGCCGGTAAAATCAATATATAGAAGTTACAAAATACTCAGGCGGTCTTCTGCGAGTCCGACGAGGATCCGGAGGCACCGCCGGAGGATCCGTTCGTACCGCCATCGGAACCGGTCGCGGTCTTCTCGCCCGCGGAGGACTTCTCGCTGCTGGAACTTCGTGAAGACGAAGAACCACCACCGGAGCCGGTTTTGCGGCTGTCGTTCACGTAGAAACCGCTCCCCTTGAAGATGATGCCGGTCCCGCCGGTAATCAGGCGGCGCAGCGCCGGTGTCTCGCATTCCGGACATACCGACAGGGGATCATCGCTCATCGACTGAAACGCCTCAAACGTGTGACCACAGGATTCGCATTCGTAGTCATAGGTCGGCATGATCTATCTCCTTCAGATGATTCGCAAATATATCCAATTGGCGGACGGCGGGCAAGCACTTCCACCGCCAGTCTCGCGCCGTGGGACGAGCGCTCAGACCCCACCCGTCTGCAGGCGGACCGGGACACCCCGCTCGGCCAGGTAGTGCTTGATCTCGCCGATCGTGTAGTCACCGTAGTGGACCATGCTCGCCACGAGCGCGGCATCGGCGGCACCGACGTCCAGCACTTCATGGAGATGCGCCGGTGTACCGGCGCCCCCGGACGCCACGACCGGGACCTGAACGGAGGTCGAGATGAGGCGTGTGAGCGTGCACTCGTACCCGTCACGGGTCCCGTCGACGTCGATACTGTTCACCACGATCTCGCCGGCGCCGAGCTCCACCGCCCGCGTCGCCCACTCCAGAGCGTCCAGTTCCGTGGGGGTCCTGCCGCCGTTGATGACCACTCGATACCCGGAGGGCATGCCGTCATCGGCGGCGGCGTCCATACCCAGAACCACACACTGGCGCCCGAACCGCGCGGCGCCCTCGGCTATGATATCGGGGTTGCGAACCGCCTGGCTGTTCACACTTACCTTCTCCGCCCCGGCAAGGAGCACGCGGCGCATGTCCTCCACCGAACCGATCCCCCCGCCCACGGAGAACGGTACAAAGATCTGTTCCGCCACGCGTTCCACAACGTCCACCATGATCCCGCGCTTTTCGGCGCTGGCGGTGATATCGTAGAAGACCAGCTCATCGACACCGGCCTCGTAGTACTGCCTGGCCATGACAACCGGGTCGCCGATATCGACGTTGCCTTTGAACCGCACGCCCTTGGTCACCAGGCCGTCGCGGACATCCAGACAGACGATAATTCGTTTCTGATACATCAGTGCGTCCTCACGGGGTCCATTCAAGGAAGTTGGAAAGCATCCGCAGTCCGGGCTCGCCACTCTTCTCCGGGTGGAACTGCGTTGCCACGATCGTGTCCCGCCCCACGACCGCGCAGAACTCCTCACCGTACTCGCAGGTCGCCAGGCAGGTCGCAGGGTCCGTCGGCGCCGGGTAGTACGAGTGGACAAAGTAGAACGAGGTGTCCTCCGAAACCCCGTGGAGAATCGGATGCGGTCGCGCCGTACGGATCGTGTTCCAGCCCATGTGGGGAATCTTGCGCCCCCGACGCCCGTCGAACGCCACCGCCGCCCCCGCGATCAGGCCGAGACAACGGGCGTCGTTCTCTTCCGAACGGTCCAGGACGATCTGACTGCCGAGACAGATGCCGAGCACGGGTCGGCTGCGGGCGGCGCTCTCGCGTATCGCATCGCTGAGGCCTGCCGAATCCAGCCGCCCCATGGCGGCGTGGGCGTCGCCCACGCCAGGGACGATCACTCGATCGGCGGCGACCACATCCTCCGGGACGGATGTGATCCGGAAGGTGGCACCGAGATGACGGAGCGCCGTCTCCACGCTCCGCAGGTTTCCCGCCTCGTAGTCAATTACCGCGATCATCGCGTGCCTCCGTTCCACACCCCTGGTGCCATCCCAGAAAGGATCGTTTCGAGGACCGCCGGGTCCACGGGAACCGACAGAATCAGAACGTCGGTCCCGTGCCGTACGATAGCAGATTGTGCGTCCAGTTCCAGCCCCAGATCCGCGAGGACGCGGGGGAACAGCAGGCGCGCCGCCACCATCGCGACGCGGGCGGTCTGTTCATCGGAGAACGGCAGCAGGAGGTGGAATCGCACACCGGACCCGTCTGCTGCCAGGGCAGCGGCTGCCCCGTCGACCGCTGCCGGCCCGTCGGCTGTCACGAGCACGACAGCCTCCTCCGGAACCAGTCCGGCCGGCGTCCCCGGCATACGAAGCCCGGAAACCCACGCGATTGCCCGCACGCGCCGCTCACCGCCGGTACCGTCCGTCTCCTGTTGCGCGGTGGCGGCCATCAGATCGCTGCGGTGGGCGGCGTTCCGTCCCTCCGGCGATCGCCACCAGCCCGCAATGTCCGTGACAGCTCCGGCGCCGCGCGTCGCGGTCCATATCCCCGGTGAGGAGATGTCCAGTGTCATCCCCGACTCGGGGTCCTGCCACAGCCCCCAGTCCCGGCGCGTCCACCCGGCCCAGTGCAGCGCCAGGGACGCCGGCAGCCTGCGGGCCGCAACCTCCATAATCGCGGCGGTACCGGCGCCACGCCGGACCGCGGTCACGAGCCGCTGCGCCTCGCCGTGGCGGTCGTCGCGCGGCGCGACGAGCAGGCCGTCCGGCGCCAGGAGCCGGAGCAGCACGCGGCAGGAGGATCGGTCCACGCCGGCGCCCACATACACGCGGTCGAAGCGGCCCCGCAGCGGCGAGTGCGCGTCGCGCAGCGCCTCGACGACGTCGAAGACGTCGCCCACGTCGTAGAAGACGTCGGTCGTGCGCGCGCGCGCCCAGGTCGTCAGCTCCGCGTGCCGCTCGATTCCGACGTGCGGCGATAGCTCGCCGCCGGCGTGGGCCGCGGCCGTGGCGCAGAGCGCCGAGAAGTAGCCCGTGCCCGAGCCGATGTTGAGGAAGCTCCGGCGCCGGGCGCCGCCGAGGTCGAGCGCCTCGAGCGCCGCGGCGTAGATCGACGGCGACGACTGGTGGAACGCGCCGCTTCTCGCGGGCGAGTCGATGTAGGCGTCGGCGCGCGCGTCCGCGGGCAGGAACTGCGCGCGGTCGACGGCGCGGAACGCTGCGACGACGTGCGGCGAGCGCGCGGCGCCATCCCGCGCCAGCGTGTCCGCCATGTCCTCGTGATTGTCGCTGCCGCGGCTCGCGAGCATCACGTGGCGGATGAGCGCCAGCGCGGTACGCACGCGGGCCGGCCGGTCCCCCAGGTCGGGGCGACCCTCGCCCGGGCCG
>CAJWEZ010000088.1 GCA_913030605.1 uncultured Spirochaeta sp. | reverse complement strand
ATACGGTGGATCACCGTCTTGCTATTTCCTATTCCCCGCTAATGTGCGATGAACCTTTTTTTGTCGGGCCCCTCTGAGCCCGAGCCGCTCTGAGCCCGGGTCGCTCTGAGCCCGGGCCGCTGCTGGGTCACCCGCTGTGTGGGTGCGAGCGCCGATTCAGAACTCGGCGCTGCCCACCGCCCGCGGAAAGGGAATGACGTCGCGGATGTTCTGCATCCCGGTGACGTAGCGAACCAGCCGCTCGAAGCCGAGGCCGAACCCGGAGTGGGGAACGGAGCCAAAGCGGCGAAGATCCAGGTACCAGGAGTAGGCGTCCCGTTCGAGTCCGAGTTCGTCGATGCGCCGCTCCAGCGTCGCAAGGTCGTCCTCGCGCTGGCTGCCGCCGATGATCTCCCCGAGACGTGGGACCAGGACGTCCATCGCACGGACGGTGCGGCCGTCGTCGTTCTGCTTCATGTAGAACGCCTTGATGTCGCGGGGATAGTCGGTGACCACCACGGGGCCGCCGACATACTCGTCGGTGAGATACCTCTCATGCTCCGTCTGGAGATCGATCCCCCAGGAGACGGGGTATTCGAACGTCCGGTCGCTCGCTTCCAGCGCCCGGATCGCCTCGTCGTAGCTGATGTGCCGGAACTCGCTCTCCGCCACACGGCGCAGGTCCTCAACGATTCCCGGTTCGATGCGCTGGTCGAAAAACGCCATGTCTTCGCTGCAGTGTTCCAGGATGTCCGCCAGCAGAAAGCGGACAAACTCGCTCGCCAGGGCGATATTGCACTCCAGGTCGCAGAACGCCACCTCCGGCTCGATCATCCAGAACTCAGCGAGGTGGCGCGTGGTGTTGGAGTTTTCGGCCCGGAAGGTGGGACCGAAGGTGTACACCCGATCCAGAGCCGTGGCGTAGGCCTCGGCGTTGAGTTGCCCGCTCACGGTGAGGAACGCGGGCTTTCCGAAGAAGTCGTGCTGGTAGTTGAGCTCCGTCCCGGGGGCGGCGTTCACCAGGCGCTGCATGTCCAGAGTGGTGACCTGAAAGAGGGCGCCTGCGCCCTCGGCGTCGCTCGCGGTGATGATCGGCGTGTGAATGTAGAGGAACCCGCGCTCCTGAAAGAAGCGGTGAACCGCCCAGCTCAGGCGGTTGCGCACGCGCATTACCGCGCCGAAGGTGTTTGTCCGGCCCCGGAGGTGCGCGATCTCGCGGAGAAACTCGAAGCTGTGTCGCTTCTTCTGCAGGGGATACGAGTCCGCCGGCGCCTCGCCGATGATCTCGAGATCGCTGCAGGCGAGCTCCACTTTCTGACCCTTGCCGGGTGACTCCACAAGGTGGCCGCGCACGCGGACGCTGCACCCTGTCTGCATGCGGTCGATCGCCTCCTGCAGGGGGTACTGCTCCTTGTCGATGATCGCCTGAAGTCCCTTGAGACTCGACCCGTCGTTGAGTTCGAAGAAGCAGACTGCCTTGGAGTCGCGCTTGGTGCGCACCCAGGCGTAAACGTCGATGAGCTCCGGCGAGGGGTCTGCCTCCCGGAGTTGCGCGATGCGTGGTCGGTCGATGTGGTCCATGAGGCATTGGTACCACATGGGGTAGGGTGAGGCAAGAGGCGGGACCGGACGGGCGCCCTCGACAGCTGAGGCCCCCTTCGGTAAGCTCGAACTCCCATGGCAATTCGCAGTGAAATCGGCCGTCTGCGACGGGTGCTGGTGCACCGGCCCGGTCCCGAGGTCGAAGAGATGACGCCGTCCACGGCCCACGAACTCCTGTACAACGACATCGTCCCGGTGGCGGCGGTGCAGCGCGAACACGACGAACTGCGGGCGGTCCTGTCGATCGTTGCGGAGACGGTGGAGCTGGAGGACGCGGTCACCGCGGTGGCGTCCGCCGACACCGGTCGCGAGCGGCTTGCCGGCCTCCTGGGGGCGGGCGATGACCAGCGCAGCGCTGCGCTCCTCGAGCGCTGGCGCGGCGCAACGCCGGCGGAGGTGGTCCGTGACTGCGTCCTCGGTGTTCGTCGGACTCCGCGGCGACTGCAGGAGCGGGTTTCCGGTGACCGCTACATCACCCCGCCGCTCCCGAACCTTTACTTCACCCGCGACGCCGGATTCGTCGTGTTCGGCGGCGCCTACCGGTCCGCCATGGCGAGCCCCGTTCGGGAGGCGGAAACGGCGCTGGTGGGGGCGATGTTTGAGTCTTTCGGATTTCCGCTGGACGAGGGCCTCGTTCGCGGCGACGGTCTCGGCGGTCGACTGGCCGACCCCTCGGCGTTCAAGATCGAAGGTGGTGACGTGCTGGTACTCGATGCGGACACGGTGCTGCTCGGTCTCGGACAGCGATCGAGCGCCGCCGGTATCGATGCGCTGCTTGAGTCCCTGGCTGCGGGGCGCGACCGGCCGCTGACGGCGCTCGTGGTCGCGCTGCCGAACGAGCGGGCCACGATCCATCTGGACATGGTGGCCACGGTGGTGGATCACGGCGTGCTCCTTGCATACGAGCCGTTTGTCACCGGCCCTTCGGCGCGGCCGGTGTACCGCATCACCGTGGAGCCGGGTCGCGATGCCTGGACCGTGGCGGACTACGGGAGCCTGCAGATGGCGCTGTCCGCCTGCAACTATCCCGTGGACCTGATCCCCTGCGGCGGCAGTGACCCGGTGGTCCGGGAGCGCGAACAGTGGTTCGCGGCGTGCAACAGCGTTGCCTTGGGGCCGGGACACATCGTAGTGTATCAGAACAACCCCGCAACGCTGGATTCGCTGGCGCAGGCGGGATTCGCCATCCGCACCGGTCGTGAGGTTCTTGCGGACCCCTCGGTGCTGGTGGACACCCGGGGCGAACTGCGGCGAGGACGCACTGCGGTTGCCGTGGACGGCGTTGAGCTGGCCCGCGGTGGCGGTGGTCCCCGCTGCATGACGATGCCCCTGGATCGGGACGGACTATGAACACAGATATGAATACAGACACCGATGCCCGCACCAGCGACGTACGCGTCCGGGAGGCGGTTCCGCTGCTGGCGCCGCGGGAACTGAAGGCGCAGCTGCCACCGAGCGAGGCGAGCCGGGAGACTGTCCTGGAGAGCCGCGACACGATCGGACGCATCCTCTCCGGCGAGGATCGCCGCATGCTGGCCGTGGTCGGGCCGTGCTCGATCCACGACCCCGAGGCGGCGTTGGACTACGCCCGCCGGCTGCGGGGGCTTGCGGACGAGGTTCGCAACGAGCTGTACGTCGTCATGCGCGTCTATTTCGAGAAGCCGCGGACGCGGCTGGGATGGCGGGGACTGATTCTCGATCCCGATCTGGACGGCAGCTACGCGATCGAGGAGGGCCTCACCCGTGCGAGGCGCATTCTCATGGACGTCACCTCCCTGGGACTGCCGGCGGGCAGTGAGATGCTCGATCCGATCGTGCCGCAATACATCGACGACCTCGTGAGCTGGTCCTCCATCGGCGCCCGCACCACGGAATCGCAGACGCACCGGGAGATGGCAAGCGGTCTGTCCATGCCGGTGGGTTTCAAGAACGGCACCGACGGCTCCATCGAGACGGCCCTGAACGCCATGGCGAGCTCGCTGCACGCCCACAGTTTTATCGGCATCAACCAGTCCGGAGACACCTGCGTGATCAACACCACCGGGAATCCGCTGGTGCACGTGATTCTTCGTGGCGGGCGCACCGGTCCCAACTACCACAGCTGGGACATCGTGCGGGTGGAGGAGATGCTGCGCCACAACGGGCTGCCGGTGTCGATCGTGGTGGATTGTAGCCACGGGAACAGCCAGAAGGACCACCGCAATCAGGCGACGGTACTCCGCGATGTCGTCTCCCAGCGACTCGGCGGGCGCCGATCGCTTACCGGGTTCATGGTGGAGAGTAACATCGTCGCCGGCCGGCAGAACATGGCGCCGGTCGACGCGCTGACCTACGGTCAGTCCATTACCGACGCCTGCATCGGGTGGGACGAGACGGTGGAGCTGCTGCACTGGACGGCGGAGGAACTCCGCGGAGGGAACGGCTGATGTCAACGATACGCGAACGCGTCGCGGAGGCGCGACGGGCGGGACTGATCCTGCGCAACCTGGACGGGGAGACGCGCAATCGCGCCCTGGAGGCGATCGCCGTGGCGCTGAACGAACGGGGCGAGGAGATCGAGGCGGCAAATAAACGGGACCGCGAGCGGGCCGAATCCTCCGGTCTGGCGGCGCCGCTGGCCAAACGGCTGAAGTTCGACGCCGGCAAGCGGGAGCAGTCGATCGTCGGTGTCCGGGCGATCGCGGCCCTTACAGATCCCGTGGGCCGCGTTCTCAAGCGGCGGGAGCTGGACGAGGGACTGGAACTGACCCAGCAGACGACACCGATCGGCGTCATCGCCATGATCTTCGAGTCGCGTCCCGACGCGCTGGTGCAGATCGCGGGGCTGGCGCTCAAAAGCGGAAACGCCCTGGTGCTCAAGGGCGGCTCCGAGGCGGTCGACAGCAACCGAATCCTCGCCGAGGTGATCGCCGAGGCGACGGTCGCGGCGGGTGCGCCGACCGGCTGGATCCAGCTGGTGGAGACGCGGGAGGACGTACGGGCGCTGTTGGAGCTCGACGACCTGATCGACCTCATGATTCCCCGGGGCAGCAACGAGTTTGTACGCTACATCATGGATCACACGCGAATCCCGGTGTTGGGCCACGCCGACGGTATCTGTCACATGTATCTGGATCGGGCCGCCGACGTCGCCCGTTGTGTGAATCTGGCGGTGGACGCCAAAACGCAGTACGTGGCGGTGTGCAACACGATCGAGACGCTGCTGGTGGACGCCGCAGCGGCGGAACGGCTGCTGCCCCCGGTGGCGGCGGCGCTGGTGGAGCAGGGTGTTGAACTCAGGGGCTGTGAACGCAGCCGCGCTATCGTCCCGGAGATGAAGCCGGCGACGGAGGAGGACTGGGCCACCGAGTACCTCGACCTGATCCTGTCGGTAAAGGTGGTGGACGACGTCGCCGCCGCGGTTGACCACATCAACCGGTGGAGCAGCGGACATACCGACGCGATCGTCACCGAGGACGCCGCCACGGCGGAGGCGTTCCTCAACGGCGTGGACTCCGCGTCGGTGATGTGGAACGCCAGCACGCGCTTCGCCGACGGATACCGGTACGGCCTGGGGGCGGAGGTCGGCATCAGCACCGCGCGGATTCACGCCCGCGGTCCGGTGGGCGTGGAGGGCCTCGTGACCTACAAGTGGGTTGTCCGCGGAACCGGGCAGGTGGTCGCCGACTATAGTTCCGGGACGCGGCACTTCACCCATCGCGACCTCTCCTGAGTCATCGACGATCGTGAGACGGTTTGATGACCTCCGCCGGGTGGTGGTGAAACTCGGCACCAACGTTCTGACCAGCGGCGAGGACCTCGACCGCGAATACGTCTTTGATATCGCCCGGCAGGTGGCGTCCCTCCGCGGTCGGGGGCTCGAGGTGTGCGTGGTGAGCTCCGGCGCGATCGGCCTTGGCGCGCGGGAGCTCGGAATCCAGGGGCGCGTCCAGGATGTGGTCCTGCGGCAGGCGTGCGCCGCCGTGGGGCAACCGATCCTCATGCAGGTCTATCGCGAGGCGTTTGCCTCCCACGGGATCGGCACGGCGCAGGTGCTGATCACCCGTGAGGCGCTGGATGACCGATCGAGCTACGTCCGCCTCCGCAACGCCGTGGAACGGCTGCTCGACCTGGGTGTGGTGCCGGTGTTCAACGAGAACGACAGCGTCGCCACCGCGGAGATCGGCACGGCCTTCGGTGACAACGACCAGCTCAGTGCACTGGTGGCGAGCAAGGTCGACGCGGGGCTGCTGGTGCTCCTGAGCGACGTGGATGGGTACTACACGCGGGACCCGCGGCACTACGGCGATGCCCGGCGCCTTGATACCGTGGCGCAGGTGACGCCGGAGATGATCGAGGCGGCCGGCAAACCCGGTTCCGCCGTGGGGACCGGAGGTATGGCGACCAAGCTCAAGGCCGTGCGGATCGCCGCCGAGGGCGGATGCCGGGTGGTTCTGGCTCACGGGCGCGAAGGTGAGGTGCTTCCGCGGGTGCTGTCGGGAGAGTCCGTCGGCACGGTATTCGCACCCCGCAGAAGTCTGCGGAACCGCACGCGGTGGCTGCTCCACAGTGCTCCCCGTGGCACGATCTTCGTGGACGACGGGGCGTTGGCGGCGATGCGACGCCACAACAGCCTGCTTCCGACGGGAATCGTGGCGGTGGAGGGCAACTTCGAGGCAGGTGAGGTGGTGCTGGTGAACGACCGGGCAAAACTGGTCACCTCGTTCAGCAGTCGCGAACTTGGCGCCGTGATCGGTAAACACTCCTCCGAGGTGGGGGCGATCCTGGGAACCGGCGACGAGCGGCGGGTCATCGCCCGTCCTGAGGACATGGTATTCCTCGACGAGGATTGACGGCCTTGATCAACGGGTCGTATTCTGCAATAGTACCGTTTCGGTTGATTTCCGCCGACCTGGCGTTGAGATCGACCAATTCGCGAGAAAAGGAGGGACGCGTATGGCAGGAAAGATTTCAAAGAACGCACGGCGCGAAGGCGCCCAGGAACTGACAAGTCGCTGGGGCGGAAAGATCGTGATGAAGAGCGTGTTCGAGAACGGGAAAATGCGCCACTACGCGGTCTGCGAGAAGACCGGCAACCAGGGCCGCCGCCCCAAGGACCTGATGTAATCTACATCACCTGAACCAGTACAGTCGTTGCCCGCAGCTCCTGCTGCGGGTTTTTTTGAATCCGCTCCGGCGGGCGGTTTCACCGGTCGGCACGGCCGACAGCAACCGTCGTCGGAAACTCTGCAGGAGCCGCTCAATGGTACTCTCCGGCCGCGAAATCCAGCGCAACCTCGGCGATCGGATCGTGATCGACCCCTTCGTTCCCGGTCAGCTGAACCCCAATAGCTACAATCTGCGCCTCGACCGCACGTTGCGCGTGTACGACAACCACGAACTGGATATGCGTACGGAGAACACCTCGCGGGAGGTGGAAATCCCGGAGGACGGGCTGCTCCTGGAGCCGCACCGGCTCTACCTGGGCCGGACCGTTGAGTACACCGCCACCGACGGGTTTGTGCCGATGCTCGAGGGACGCTCCTCGGTGGGGCGCCTCGGTCTGTTTGTCCACATCACCGCCGGGTTCGGTGACGTGGGCTTTCGCGGCTACTGGACACTGGAGATGTTCTGCGTCCAGCCGGTGCGCATCTACGCCGGCGTCCAGATCTGCCAGGTCTTCTACCACACGATCGAGGGCGACTACGAACCGTACACAAGCGGCAAGTACCAGAACAACACCGGTATCCAGCACAGCCTGCTCTTTCGCGACTTCGAGCGATAGCGCCCCTCGATCGCCGGCGCCGAACGCCGGCCCGACGGTCCGAGAAGCGCCCCGCCCGTGGGTGCCCTCAGACGGGCTCCCACCGCCCGTTACGCAGTTCCATGCCGTATTCCTCGCGAAGTACCGTGGCAAGGCCCTCAGCAAGCTGTGGTGCGGTCTGCTGGATCTCCGTCGCCCGTTCCAGGTACATGCCGCTGGTGAGGATGCTTTCGAGGAGCATCTTGGCGGCGAGAAACCGGCGGTATTTGTCGATACCGAAGATCAGGACTTCGTCGAGCATCCCGATCACCTCCCAGGTGACCTGTTCCGCCTGACTGTAGCGGCCGGCGTCCTTCTCCTGATCGGAGATGCGCATCGGCAGATCGTCGACGATTCGCTGCAGGTTGGGGACGAGCGCGTCGAGGCTGAAGAGCCCTGTGGCGCAGTTGAAGAGTATCTTCGTACCGCCGGCCTCCGCCTCCAGCACCGCGTCCTTGGAGATCGCGGGGCCGATGTCTCCGCAGGTAAGCGTTCCCTGCCGATCGTAGACCAGGATCCCGCCCTTGACGTCCACCGGCGTCCGGAAGGCGAAGTCGAACCCCGCCTGCGCTTCCCGAAGCGCCAGCACCGCCAGCGACACAGGGTCGATCGTAAAGCCGACGTTGTCCACGTTTCCCAGATACACGAAACGTTTGCCCATCTCGTGTAACTGACGGTACACCGGCGCCAGTACCTGGAAGTTCTGTCCGTGGCCGCCCGGCAGGCCCAGCGGCCGGCCGGACTCGCCCCAGGCGTTGAGAAAGAACTGCCGCGGCCGGCCCGCTTCGGAGTGGGTCATCGCCGCCAGGAGCGGCTGGACCGCCGAGGCGGTGTCCAGCGCCTCGGCGTGCCCCGGAAGACCGCGGAGGTAGGGGCTGTCGCGGTAGTCACCGTAGGCCTCGCGGAGGGCATCTTCGGTGAACAGGCTCGTCATCTCGACGAAGGGCAGCCCCGCCTCGAGGGATGAGCCGTCGGCGGCGGCCGGAGGCGTCACCCCGAACTCCTCGGCGGTGCGGCGGTAGGTTTCCCGCGCCCGCAGGACCATTCGGAACTTCAGCTCGAGAAAACTGGCGCCGTCACTACCATCGGGGTTGATATACGCCGGCGTGATGCCCTTGGGTCTGCCGCGGGATGCCCCGCTCAAACGCTCGAACGGCTCCCGGTAGAGCTCAAACAGTTCCTCGTCGTAGGAACGGTTCTTGCGGACATCGGCGTAGCTGGTGGCGCTGCCGCCGTTGAGTACACCGTAGGCGAGGTAGGGGTAGAGCAGGACGCCGATCGTTCGAAGACTCTCGTGATCCAGCGTCCGGATGCCGTCGGAGACGGTGCCGAAACGGTCCCGTGGGATCTCCGGCGCCAGGTCTTTCATGAGGCCGTGATATCGCGCGTCCGGCACCGAGACGCTCGTGGTGCCACGGCGGTCCATGATCCGCTCTCCGTCCATCTCCGGGATCCCCTGCGCCTCCAGCGGGACGATGTGGTCGAAGTCGCCGCGGTTGAGGCGGGAAAGAATCTCGGTGGATCGATCCACGTCGATCCCGATGTCGGTCATCCGCCGCCGTGTGGCATCGTCGATCTCGTGAGGCTGCGGTTCAGAGTGGCGGTTCTCAGGCATGAATAACTCCTCGTGTTGCCCGGTGCGGGTGGGGCTAATGTACCGCCCCGGCGACGGCTGCACCAACCCCGACCCGGGCTGTATACAGGAAGTTGTTGCAGGATCGCTGTGAACTTCTTTCTCTGAAAGGAGTAGCGACGATGGGGTGTGTCCGGAAGGCGTAAATCCTTTTCTGGCAGCAACGTGCTGACGCGTTTGCAACACGCTTCTGTATACAGCCGATCGCGCCAGGGGCCTTTCGCTTGAGGAATAGTCGGTTCTCGGATACACTTTGGCGACATGCGGAGGCTCTATGGATGGTGAGAAGAAGTTCCGTCTGGTCACGCGCAGTGACTTCGACGGGCTCGTGTGCGCAGTACTCCTGAAGTCGAAACATCTGATCGACGAAATCAAGTTCGTCCATCCCAAGGATATGCAGGACGGGCTGATCGCGATTTCCGGTGATGACATCACCACCAACCTTCCGTACGTGGACGGCGTCCACCTGGCCTTTGACCATCATTTTTCAGAGACAGTACGAACCGGAGACCGCGAAAACTACGTGATCGATCCGGACGCGCCCAGCACCGCTCGCGTGGTATACGAGCACTACGGCGGCGCCGAAGCGTTTCCCTCCGTCAGCGAGAAGATGATGATGGCGGTCAAAAGGGAGAGCGCAATGCAAGCCTCGGCCAGACTAAACCCCTGCACGCCACGGCGCGAGAGTGTCAATTGCAGGTCCCCATCCATTTTCACATTCACTCTTTTCGCCAACAGGCGATAAGACCCTGGACGGGAAAACCTTTAAGATGAGGGAGTTGGATGTATCAGGGCAGCAAGAGGCCGATCTAGACGGCTGGGCCGACACAGTTCGATGTTCGCCTCTGGAGCTTGCCGTTTCTACTCGGGTCCTCTCCGTGCTGATCATGTCGGGCGTTCACATCGCCGAGAGCTTGAAAGCCGTTTCAGAGCAATGTACCGACCCCACTCTGGTAGAGGTCTGGTGGAGTGTGCACAACCAGCTTCAGTGCGGCCACAAACTCTCGTCGGCACTTTCCAGGTTTCCCAGGATTTTCTCCCGCAACTACCGGACACTTGTGAAAGTGGGAGAGGAGTCGGGCTCTCTACCCCAGTGCCTCACTCGAATCGCTGATTGGTTGGAGCAGGAGTTGCAGGATTACAAGCTATAGCAACAGCTAAGAGAATGGGCGCTGTTGTGTTTGCAACTGATGTCAGAATGGCATCTAAAGAACAAGTTGAAAGTTTAG
>CAJWEZ010000087.1 GCA_913030605.1 uncultured Spirochaeta sp. | reverse complement strand
AGTCGATGGTCCTGGGCGACGGATCGATCGCTCAGTTCGGAGGCGGAACGGCCATGTCCTCACCCATCGTCTCGGCGATCCTGGGGGCGGCCGGCGGGCGCCGCGCGGCGACGCCGTCCCTACCCGAATGGGGGTTCGAGCGCTTGCACGGTGGCGGCACCACGGTGGTGGCCGACACGGGTGGGCCTCAGGCTGGTCTCAGCGGCGGCAACCATGCGGGGGCATTGAGTTTCGAGATGTCCGCGGGACGGCATCGTTTGGTCGTCAATTGCGGCGCCCATCCCGATGAAACCGCGGAATGGGCCGACGTTCTGGGCGCCACGGCCGCCCATTCGACCCTGTCGGTCAACGACACGGACGCCCTGCCGTCGCGGGTTCGGGGCAAGGCCGGACGCGAAGCCGTCGGCATGGCCGTGCGACGCAACGAACGGGAAGGCAGCACCCTGGTCCAGATGGGGCATGAAGGATACCGGCGGTCCTTCGGCATCATTCACAACCGGGACCTCTATCTTTCAAGTGCCGGCGACGATTTCCGCGGCAAGGACACTCTGGTTGGCGGGGCGGGGGCTTTCACGCTGCGCTTTCATCTGCATCCGGACGTCGGGGTCTCCGCCCTGTCCGGAGGCGACGCGGTGCTGCTCAAACTTCCGGGCGGCAAGGGCTGGAGATTCCGCTGCGACGGCGCGCGCCCGGCAATCGAAGACAGCGTTTACCTGGGCGATCCCGCCGCCCCCCGGCGAACCCGGCAAATCGTCCTGCGCGGCGACCACCGGGCCGGGGAAACCGTCGTTCGCTGGTCGTTCCTGCGCGAAGGCACCTGACCGCCGAAACGGGGACGATGCGTCGGCCGTTGAGTCTGGTCCATCCGAGGCGCCACGTCTGGTGACCCCGGGGCCAGGGCCAACCGAGGACTGGTTCGAGATCTCGATGACGGCGCTCGAGATGGAGGAGTTCGGGGAGTCAGCGGTCTCTGCTGAGGCAATGACCGTCGGTCCTTCGTACGGTACCGTTGTTCACGACTCCGATGATTCCGAACTCGACGCTGTTTCGGACGACGTCGCCGAACTTGTCCCGTATGAGCCTGAAGCACAGGATGAAATCGATGATCTCGATGAGTTGGAGGAGCTGAGCGCGGATCTGGAGCCAGTGGATGAGCCAGCGTCGCTTGAAGAGATCGAGCCCGCCGAAGAAATCGAGTCCCTTGAAGAGATTGAATCTCTGGACCCTGTCGGAGATACGGTCTGGCCCGCCGGGGATTCTGTTGATGACGACGGTGAACCGGCCGCTGTTCTGGAGCCGGTCGAGGTCCTGGAGTCCGTTCCGGACGATGAGGAACAGGTCGAAGAGCTGGAGTCGGACGTCGCCGCGTACGATGACGGCGTGGACGCGGTAGAGATCGAAGAGGTTGGCGGAGTGCGGTCGCCGTTCCTGACCGCAGATTCGTCGTTCGGCTCGGGATTCGGTTCGGTGCAGTGGCGCGCCGATTCTGCGACACCGGACCGCCCGGCGGTGTATCGCGCCGACGAGATTCGACCGGAGGCGGCAACGATCCGCGGCATAGAGAACACGATTACCCATCACGTGGTCGATATGGACGATTTCGTTGCCTTCGCCGGCAAGAACCAGTCGGTGATCGAGGAGCGTGACGGGCTCATCCGGATCGGCGCTGCGGCGTACTTTACCGAGTATCGCGATGTGGACCAGCGAACGCAGGCGCTGGCGGAGCAGGTCATTTTTCGCAGGACAGCGGCGAGCATCGACGATGTTCTCGGGGCGTCATTCGCGGATCTGGACTTTGGAGACATTCTCGGGGCGGATGGGTCGCCGACTGTCGAATCACCTGACTCGACGGATTCCTCGCTGCGGGTGGTCTCGGGGGGGTTCGAGCTTCCCAACGTATCGGCCGCCGGCGACACGGGGGTTCGGCAGGTATACCGGCAGCTCGTCCGGCTTACCAGGCGTTGGGACGCCCGGGTGGCGTTGGTGCTGGAGCAGACGCCGAACGGCGGGATGCGTGGCGGTTTCGGCCTAGGAATGCCCGAGGACTGTCCGAATGAGTTGCGACTGGCGGCGGACAGCGATATCGTTCGCTCGGTTGTTCCCTACCGTCGAGTGGCACTGCTCAAACAGCCGATTTCGGGATTCCGCGACTTTGAGGGATCGTGCCAGGCGCAGCGGCTATCGGGCATCAACAGTTGGCTGCTCCTTCCGCTCCGAAACGCGGATCTCAGTCGCTACCTGATGGTCGGCTTTTCCCGGAGTTTTGACGATCTCATGGATCTGACCGTGCAGTACGAAATCGTCCCGCGGGCGGTGTGACCGAAGCCGTGGCACCCCCGGCCCACGCGCGGGACTATCCGGCGATCGGTTCCCGCGACGGGACCTCGAGCCCACGAAACACGGCTCGCGCCGCCTCGAGCGCGTTTTGGCTTTCCTGATACAACGCCGCTTCGCGGTTCCAGAGGTGTTCGGTAACCGACAGAATGTCATCGGCGAGTTCCGGAACCTGGATGCGTGCAAATACCTTTTTCGGTACGATCTGAATTCCACGACCTCGAGCGAGACCGGAAAGGGTCGCCTGTCCCCCGGGGCTCTTGAGTACGGCATACACGGCGCGGGCGTGCTGCGCGCGTTTCTCCTCGTCCGTGAAGCGGACGACGTACATGTTTGTCGCGGGAATCCAGTTGGCTTCACAATCGGAGGGGACTACGGTAACGTGCCCGATAGAACCGACGGTGATCACGAGCAGATCGAAGGGTTGCAGCGCGAAACGTTGTGCCTTCTCTGCGTCGCCACTGAGAAGGATGTCGCGTTCCGGGGTCGGAAGGTACCCGGCCTCGGGGAAATCCTTGATCGATGCGACGCGAAACGGAAACCGATTGCGTCCGCTCTGTGTCTTGAACAGGGGAGCCCGCAGAATGGTGGCCATGTCCTGGAGGGCAACGGTGCGCGCGTCTTCAGGAATCTGTAGTGGAGAATTGGAAGTATCTGCGTATTGTTGGTTCATTTCAAAAAACATATCCGACGAACACGGTGAGGTCAACGAGTTGAGTAAAGATTCTGGAATTGCAGATACCGTTCTGTATACGGACGGTGGGTGTCACGGAAACCCCGGCCCCGGTGGTTGGGCATGGCGCGCGGTGGACGACTCCGGCACGCTGATTGCCGAAGGGTCGGGATTCGATCCCGCAACCACCAACAACAGGATGGAACTGTCGGCAGTCATTGCGGCGCTTCGGTGGGCGCACGATTCAGATCGTAGTGGCTCGGTGGTGGTGCGGACGGACAGCCAGTATGTGAGACAGGGCATCACGAGCTGGATCACGCGCTGGCGCAAGAACGGGTGGCTCACCACCGCTCGGAAGCCAGTGAAAAACGCGGAGCTCTGGCGCACGCTCGACGAGCTGAACGCCCGCGCGCAACCGGTTTGGGAATGGGTGCGGGGTCACGCCGGCGATCCGAACAACGAAGCGTGCGATCAGGCCGTTCAGCAGGCGATCGCATCCCGGAGCGGATCGAGCTAGTCGACGCAATTTCGGTCCCTTCCGACCCTCGAGCGGCGCCGCGCCGAATCATCCCGTGTGGGGAGAAAGGAGGGTCTATGGTGTACGCCTTTTCTCCCATTGGCGCCCTCGGTCAGCTGGTCAGGGTGGAGGTGGATATTCGTCGCGGGCTCCCCGGGACGGATATCGTGGGCCTTCCCAGCAGCGAGGTGCGCGAGGCACGGGACAGGGTTCGCGTGGCGATCCGAAACAGCGGGTTCGAGTACCCCGTCGATCGGATTCTCGTGAGCCTGTCGCCGGCCGAGATGCCCAAGGTTGGATCGGGTTTTGACCTGCCGATCGCGCTGGCGCTTCTCGAACGAAGTGGCCAGATCTCCATACCGGAGGCGTGCCTGGCCAGCGGCGAGTTGTCGGTCCGCGGTGAGATCGTCCCCGTTCGGGGGACGCTGTCAGCGGTGCTGGCGGCGGCGGACCACGGAGTTCCGGCGGCGGTTCTCGGTGATCGCGCCGTTCGCGCGCTGGGGTCCTATCGCCCCTCGGATACGCGGGTACTCTCAACGCCGTCGCTCCGGGCGCTCCGGATTCACGGCTGGCACGCCGCCCCCGACGCTCGCCCCGATCCGCGGGCTGACCAACCGGTTCTCTCCTTCGATGATGTGGTGGGACAACCGGCGCTGAAATGGGCGTCCACGGTCGCGGCGGCGGGGTTTCACAATCTCCTGCTCATGGGGCCACCCGGCAGCGGAAAGACAATGTCGGCACGACGGCTTCCCGCGTTGCTGCCACCCCTTTCCGTGGAGGAGGGACGGGAGGTTGCCCGGGTCTACTCGATGCGGGGACTCGAGGGCGGCCTTCGCGGACGACGCCCTCCGGTTCGCATGCCGCACCACAGCGCGTCTGCTGAGGGGATGCTTGGAGGCGGGCGGGGGAACCTCCCGGGTGAGGTCAGTCTCGCGCATCGCGGTGTCATGATTCTCGATGAGGCGACGGAGTTTCGGCCCCGGGTACTGCAAGCGCTTCGGGAGCCGGTGGAGCGACGAACGGTGACAATCAGTCGTGCCGGGCGGACCGACATGTTTCCCGCGAGTTTTCAGCTGGTACTGACGAGCAATTTGTGTCCGTGCGGAAAACTCGGGCAACCGGACGCCCGATGTATGTGCAGCACCCAAGAGATTGAACGGTACTGGCGGCGAGCGGGCGCTGCACTGCTCGACCGGATCGATATCCGCGTCCGGACGTACTACCAGACCGATCCGGCGGCAACGCCCTCGCACGCCGATCTCGCGGGACGGGTGGCGGGCGCGATCGCGCGCCAGGAACACCGCGCCGGCGACGGCCGGTGGCGGCGGAACGGCCTTGTCCCGGCTGAGGCGGCAGCGCAGTACCTGGGACTCAGGCCGCCGTTGGAACGCCTCCTCCGTCGGCGCCTTCAACAGCTGCGTCTGTCGGAGCGCGCCGCCGCCAGCGTCAGGGCCGTCGCGCGCACGCTGGCCGATCTGGCCGACCGTGACGACGTGACCGCCGGAGACATTCTCGAGGCAGCGGCGCTCCGCAGCCCCGGTCCGGTGTAGTTCTTGGCAGGCACGCGTCGGTCTCCGTATACTCACACCAATGGCATTCTCCCGCGTCGGCTCCGGAATTCTCCGCACGGTTCTCCCTCTCTTCGTGGCGGCTGCTCTGGGCTGGGGAGTCCACGACCTGTTCTCGCCGCAGTGGGAAACGCGACCGGCATCCGGTGGAGGAGAACAGTCCGGTGGGAGCGAACAGGCTCTGCCGCGGCCCTCGATCGTCCGCGAGATCGATACCTCCCCCGGTGGCGGATTCACCGCGGGCGAACAGACCGTGATCGATGTCTACGGGCGGCGAAATCGCGCGGTTGTGAACGTCAACACCGAAACGGTGGCGTACAACTGGTTTCTGGAGCCCGTCCCCCAGGCGGGCAGTACGGGGTCGGGATCGATCATCGATGAGCGCGGGTTTGTCCTCACCAACTACCATGTGATCGAGGGAGCTGCGCGGGTCTATGTGTCCCTCGCCGACGGTGAGCGACTGCAGGGCGATGTCGTCGGGACCGACCCGGAGAACGATCTCGCCGTCGTCCGGTTTGATCCCCAGGGGCGACAGCTCGAAACGATACCGATGGGCGATTCCGATGCGCTCCGCGTGGGGCAGACGGTCCTGGCGATCGGGAATCCCTTCGGCCTGGACCGGACGCTCACCACGGGCATCGTGAGCGGTCTGGGTCGCCCGCTTCGTGCCCGCAATAATCTGGTGATCAGGGACATGATCCAGACGGACGCCTCGATCAATCCGGGCAACTCGGGGGGGCCACTCCTCAATTCCCGCGGCGAAATGATCGGGATCAACACGATGATCTTCTCACCCAGCGGCGGGTCCGTGGGAATCGGGTTCGCCGTTCCGGTCAACACCGCACGGCGGGTAGTCCCCGACCTGATCGAGTACGGTGTGGTGCGTCGTGGGTGGATCGATGTGATACCCCGGCAGATCTTCCCGCAGCTGGTTCAGTACGCCCGACTCCCGGTGGACGAGGGCCTTCTGGTGAGCGAGGTGGTGGAGGGCGGTAACGCCGAAGCAGCCGGAATCCGCGGCGGAAATCACTCCAATGCGGTTCGCTACGGTCGCACCGTGATCTACCTTGGCGGGGATATCATCACCTCGGTCGATGGAACGCCGGTGACCTCGATTGCGAACCTCTACGAGGCCCTCGAGGACAACAGGCCCGGTGACGTGGTTTCGGTCGCGTTTGTTCGTGGTCGTCGCCGGATGACAACGGAGATCACCCTCAGCGAACGGCCGGACCGGTTTCAGTGGGACTGAAGGAAAGAGAGCAGACTACATGCCACAGTTTCGTGTAGCCGCAGCCTACGAGCCGGCGGGTGATCAGGCGCAGGCGATCGAGAAGCTGAGCGCCGGTGTCATCGCCGGCGATCGTTTCCAGACGCTCAAGGGTGTCACCGGGTCCGGCAAGACGTACACCATGGCCAAGATCATCGAGGAGGTGCAGCTCCCGACACTGGTAATCAGCCACAACAAGACCCTTGCCGCTCAGCTGTATCGGGAGTTCAGCGAATTCTTTCCCGAGAACGCCGTGGAGTACTTCGTTTCGTACTACGACTACTATCAGCCGGAGGCCTACGTCGCTTCCCGTGACCTGTACATCGAGAAGGACGCGTCCATCAACGACGAGATCGACCGATTGCGCCTCTCGGCCACCACCAATCTGCTCGAGCGGCCGGACGTCGTGGTTGTCTCCACGGTGAGCTGCATCTACGGGCTTGGCAGTCCCAAAGACTACCGGGAGATGCGTATCCGGATCGATCGCGGTCAGTTTCTCGACATCGACAAGGTTCGCCGAAAACTGATCGAGCTGCAGTACGACCGCAACGACCAGATCCTGCAGCGCGGCAAGTTTCGCCACAAGGGCGACGTGCTCGAGATCTTCCCCGCCTACCTGGAAGAGGCGTATCGCATCGAGCTGGACTGGGACGACGTGTCCGCGATCCATCGCATCAACCCGGTGACGGGGACGGTGGAGGAGGAGCTCGAAACGCTCTTCGTGTATCCGGCAAAGCACTTCGTGATGCCCGAGTCGCAGATGCAGCAGTCGCTGGGGCGCATCCGGGAAGAGCTCGATCGGCGGTACCGAGAACTCGTCGACGAGAACAAGCTGGTGGAGGCGCAGCGCCTCAAGAGCCGTACGGAGTACGACCTCGAGATGATGGAGGAGATGGGCTATTGCCCCGGTATCGAGAACTATTCGCGACACCTGAGCGGCCGCGAGGAGGGGGAACGCCCGGCCACCCTGCTCGACTACTTTCCCGATCGGTTCCTGATGCTGATCGATGAATCCCACGTGACCGTTCCGCAGATCCGGGGGATGTACGCCGGTGACCGGTCGCGAAAGGAATCGCTGGTGAGCTACGGATTCCGGCTTCCGTCGGCGATGGACAACCGGCCGCTGGTGGAACGGGAAGTCCTCGAACTCACCGACCGATGCGTCTACGTGAGCGCGACCCCCGGGAGCGATGAAGTTGAGCGGTCGGCGCGGGTTGTGGAGCAGGTCATTCGGCCCACCGGCCTCCTGGACCCGCAGATCTCTGTTCGGCCAACGACGGGACAGATCGAGGACCTTCACGCGGAGATTCGCGCTCGGACCGCCGCCGGCGAGCGGGTCCTGGTAACCACCCTCACCAAAAAGATGGCGGAAGACCTCACGGACTACCTGGCGAATCTCGGTGTCAGGGTGCGGTACCTGCATTCGGAGATCGAAACGATAGAGCGTGTCGAGCTGCTTACCGATCTCCGGGCCGGCGCATTCGATGTTCTCATCGGCATCAATCTCCTGCGGGAAGGGCTGGACCTCCCGGAGGTGAGTCTGGTCGCGATCCTCGACGCCGACAAGATCGGATTCCTGCGGTCGGCGACCTCGCTGATTCAGACGATCGGTCGAGCGGCACGCAACGAGAACGGCATGGTCATCATGTACGCAGACCAGACCTCGGATGCGATGCGGGCGGCGATAGAGGAAACGGACCGGCGCCGCGCAATCCAGAAGGCGTACAACGACGCACATGGCATCACACCGACGTCGATCCGAAAGTCGGTCCACGAGATCCTGCAACGGCAGAAGGAAGAAAAGCGCGCCGACGAGGAAAAGCAGCTCGATATCCTGAAGCAGAGCTACAACGTTCTCGTCCCGACCCAGCGCAAAAAACTGATTTCCGTATTGGAGAAGGAAATGCTGGAACACGCCAAGAATCTCGAGTTCGAGCAGGCGGCGGTGATTCGTGACGAGATCGAGAAACTGAAGGCGATGTAGTGGTGAACTCCCGACGAAGGTTCCTGATGACCTGCGCGCTCTGCGTCCCGCTGCTGATCGCCGGCTGTTCGCGGGACGAGGACGCGCTTGCCCTTCCTGAAACGCCGGTGCTGTCCGGACAGGACACGGTCGCGCTCGTCGCCGAGGAGTACGTCCGGCTCCTCGATCGCCCCGACGGCACAGCGGGCGTTGTCGGCCACGGCCGACGCGGTGATGTTCTCGCCGTGGTCAGTACAACCCCGGATGGGCGGTGGATCGAGCTGGATGATGCCAGTCGCCACGGGTGGGTCCGTCGCGACTACCTGCGCCTGTACGGCAGTCGGGAACAGGCGCTGAACGCCCAGGAGATGCTCGAGGAATGACGGGGACCTCCTTCGACACGGCGGCGGTCCTGGCACTGCTCCCCTGGGTGCTCCCGCCGCTCCTGGGCGCGGCGATCGGGTACGTCACGAACGCCCTGGCGATCCGGATGCTCTTTCGCCCGCTCCGGCGGTGGCGCCTCTTCGGCATTCCGATTCCGCTGACTCCGGGGGTTATCCCGCGCCGCCGCGGAGAGCTCGCGGAGAGCATCGGCAGAATGGTGTCCCGCGAACTTCTCACGGCGGACGTGTTCACGCAGCGATTCGGCTCGCCCTCGTTTCGTCGCGGGCTCCAGCGATTTGTCGTTCGCATGATTGACGCCACGGCATCGATGACGGTGGCGGAGGCACGGCGACGCGCCCGACTCGACGAGTGGATCCCGTTTCTGGCGCGAACGATCGGGAGCTCCGGCGCATCGCGGATCGTTGAGCCCCTCACCGACACCGTGATCGGGGCGCGAGACGAGATCGCTGCGGCGCTGACCGCCGCCGCCGCCGACTCCCGGGTGCTCTCGGCGCTCGAGGACCGGCAGATCGATTCGGTCGTCGATCGCCTGTGGCCGACACTCATCGAGCACGCCGACACGCTGCTCCACGCCGACGCCGTACAGGCCGAGATGCACGTTCGGGCGCGACGCATTCTGCACTACTCCCTGGACCAGCTGAGCTCGCTCCAACGGCTGTTTGTATCGGCGGCGCAGTACGACCGGCAGCTCGAATCTCGCATCCCGTCAATCGTGGCGCGCAGCACCGCCGAGATCCTCCAGGCGATCGAATCGCCCGGGACGCGGGCGGGGGTGGCATCCGCCCTCCGGCGCTGGGTCGCCGCCCACCGGGACCGTCCCGTGGCCGAGCTGGTGGGGGAGGACGGCGTATCGGCCGTGGGAGTCGCGCTCCGGACGGCACTCGGCGACCGCCGCCGCGTACGGGACGCGATCGCGCGCGTCGCCGACGGCGGGACCGGCGCGTCGATCGCGGACCGGGTGCAGGCGTGGGCGTTGCAGGCGCTCGATGACAACGCGCAGCGCACGCTTGGAGATATCGTTCCGACGCTCCGACGCCGTCGCGCGGTGGTCGGACGATGGGCCGCCGAACACGGACAGCAGGCGCTGGAATCGCTGACCACTTCCTTCCTGGGGCAGCTCGACATCCATCGCGTCGTCGTGGACCGCGTTGACGACCTCGACATCGAACAGGTCGAGGGGCTGCTCCTCGGAATCATTCGCCGCCACCTGAAATGGATCAACGTGTTCGGCGCGCTGCTCGGAGCACTCATCGGAGGTGTACAGGTGGCGTTGCGGTTTCTCGGCCTCGCGTAGCGCGGCGGCGTGAAAAACCGCGCGTCGCCGACTACACTGTCGGTGGAGGTACGACATGGACGCAACGATCGACAATAGACCGATCTTCACGACGCTCACCGTTCAGCTGGCGGCAGGAGAGCGTTTTCGCGCCGAGGCCGGTGCCATGGTGGCCATGAGCCCCACCGTGGAGCTGGCCTCGAAGAGCCAGGCCAAGGGTCTTGGCGGACTGTTCCGGGCGGCTGTTGGAGGAGAAGGGATCTTCGCCAGCGAGTTTACCGCCTCCGGTGGACCCGGCGAGGTGGTCCTGGCGCCGGCGACCCCCGGGGATGTCGTGGAGTTTCAGCTTCAGGGACAGACACTGTTCGCGCAGAACGGGGCGTATCTCGCCGGCGAGGACGGGCTCGAGCTGGGGACCAAGGGGTCCCTCAAGGCGATGATCTCCGGAGAAGGACTGTTTCTGCAGACAATCTCGGGGCACGGTACGGTGTACCTGGCGTGTTACGGTGCCGTATTCACCCGTGATCTGGGGGCGGATGAGACCTACGTCGTAGACACCGGTCACATGCTCGCGTTCGAAGACAGCGTGCAGTATCGGCTCAAGACCGTGAGCAAGGGACTCTTCAGTACCCTCGCTTCGGGAGAGGGGCTCGTGGCGGAGTTTCGCGGTCCCGGACGGCTGTGGATTCAGTCGCGCAACCTCAGCGGATTTGCGGCTCTGCTGGGCAAACTCCTCCCGGATCGCCGGGACAACTGACGCACCCGGACGCCTGCCGCCGCGCCGCCCGTTGGGTCGAGGTTTGGCGGCTCGAGCTGCATGCCG
>CAJWEZ010000086.1 GCA_913030605.1 uncultured Spirochaeta sp. | reverse complement strand
CAAGCCTTGGGGACCCCGGGCGGCAGCTTTGGCGAGGCGGCGCTCGTGGCGGCGCTGCCGCGGCCGGCGACGGCGGTGGCGCTCGAGCCGACGCTGCTGCTGTCGATCGGCCACGAGGAGCTGTGGGGGCTCAACGCCCACCGGCACACGGTGCGGATGAGCGCGCGCGACGGCCAGCACACCAACGGCGGCCACGGCCGCACGACTCTCGACGCTCAGCTGTGCCGCGCCCTCGAGGTGGGCTCGGCAGCGCGGATGCCTCTCGTCGAGAACCTGATGCTGATCCTCCTCCGCGAGGTCGGCGTGCTCAAGGCGCTCGAGGAGCCGACGCTGCGCGAGGTGGCGGGCCTCGTCTGGCTCGAGGGCCTCGACGACGGCACCCGGGGCGAGCTCGAGGTCATCGAGGGCCTGCCGCCGGATCTCTCCAAGGACCTGCAAGGCTGCGCCTTCGAGCCGCGCTGTGACTGGGCCGAGAAGAAGTGCAAGACCGTCGACCCGAGCCTGGAACCCTGGAACGTCGGCGCCCGGGCCTGCTACGTGAAGTGGCACAAGCGCGCGACGAACCGGCGAAAGGTCTGAGAGCATGAGCCAAGAGACCAGGGCCGAGCCGAAGCCGGACGAGTCCGAGGCCGGACTCCCCGAGAGCGCCGCCGACGAGACCAACGCCGCCCGGAACACGGAGTCGCCGGGAGACCGGCCGGCGGAGGACGCCGGTGCGTCATCCACGGGAACACCGGTGGCGGCGGACAACGCCGCCGCGGTGATATGCCCGGGCCTGAGGATGCTCAGGCGGCGGGGGGCGGTTCCGTCCACAACCGTGGATTCGATGCCGATGTCGGCCTCGCCACCGTCGACGATCGCCGCTACGCGTCCGGACATCTCCGAGCGTGCCATGGCGCACGTGGTGGGACTCGGACGTCCGCTCCGGTTGGCACTTGGGGCCGCCACCGGCACCCCTGCCGCCGAGATCACCGCCTGCGCCACGGGGTGGGCCGGAACACGCAGCGCGACCGTCGGCAGCCCTGCACGGACGGCCGGCGGCACCCAGGCCGGCGCGGGAACAACGACCGTCAGCGGCCCCGGTGCGAACGCCTCGACCGCGGCCCGAGCCGCCGCCAGGCGGGAGGGAACTGCCTGAAGCAGATCGTCCCGGGATGCCAGGTGAACGATGAGCGGATTGTCCTGCGGCCTCCCCTTGGCGTCAAAGATCGCCGCCACGGCGTCCGGATCCACCGCCGCCGCGGCGAGGCCGTAGACCGTCTCCGTGGGGATGACGACCAGATGGCCCTGGCGCAGCAGCAGCCCCGCCTCCGGCGCCTCCGCCGCGGTGAGAATCCGCGTGTCGTGCGCTCCAGCCGCCCCGGGACCCTCAGATTTTGACGTAGACAACACCGTCCTCAACCTTGACCTCGTAGGTCTTTACCGGCCGGGTGGCCGGGAGGTCCCGGACCGCGCCAGTGCGGATGTCGAACCGTGAACCGTGTTTTGGACAGTACACGTCGTCGCCCATGATCATGCCTTCGCTGAGTTCCGAGTACTCGTGGCTGCACGAGTTTTCGGTGGCGTATATGCCATCGTCGAGCTTGAACAGCGCCACCTCCTTGCGTCGATGAACAAACTTCTTCGTGCGCCGAAACTCGTCGGCACGACAGACTTCACGCCATTTCGCCATCGTAACCTCCAAAAAAAACGGGTTCCGGCCGAAACCGAAACCCGCATGTGCCGTAGGACGACGCCTACTCGTCGGCGAGCCCGATACGGGCCTCCACGATCTCGTGGATCTCGTCGACGACGACCTCGGGGTAGTGCCCGGCGACCTCCTCAAAGAAGCCCTGAACCAGGAGGTGCTCTGCCTCCTCCGGCGAGTAGCCGCGGGTCTTCAGATAGAAGATCTGACTTTCGTCCAGCTTACCGGTAGTGCTGCCGTGGCTGCAACGCACCTCGTCCGTGTGGATCTCCAGTGTCGGGATCGAATCCGCCTGGGCGTCGTCACCGAGAACCAGATTGTTGTTCGTGAGGTACGCGTCGGTGCTGACCGCATCGTGCTCCACGTTGATCAGGCCCTGGTAGACGCTGTGGGACTCGTCGGTGACGGCTCCCTTGTACAGCGTCAGGCTATGGGCCTTGGGATCGACATGCCGCTGCACGGTCCGCAGGTCGATGTGCTGGTCCTCGTAGGGGAAGTAGAGCCCGCCGAGGAACCCGTCGCCGCCGGCGCCGGCCATCTCCAGATCCATGCGGTACTTGCTCAGCAGCCCACCGAAGGCGGCGGTATAGGCGTGGAGCGTCGCGTCACGGCCGACCACGCCAAGTCCGTTGGAGACGTAGGTCGAATCGATGTTTACGTTCTGCAGGCCGAAATAGTTGATGCGGCCGGCGTTGCCTGCGGAAAGGTCGATCGCCTCGTTGAAGAGAACCTCCCCTTCCTCCTGCTGCCGCACGCGGTGCACCAGCGAAAAGCGGGCTCCTTCGTCGGCGATCGCCACGATCTGCGGCGCCCGGAGCGTTCCGTCACCGTCCTCGTCGAACGTGACCACAAAGGGATCGCTGAGTTCGACGAAGCGTGGCACGAAGAGGATCGCGCCGTGGGTCATGGTGGCGTAGTGCCATACCGTCAGGCGGTTGTCGGCGTTCTCCAGTCCCTTCATGAGAACGGACCGCACGCGCGCCGCCAGGGCCTCATCGATACCGCCGTTGATCGCCTCCTCCAGCGAGACGAACACGACGCCCTTGCCCTCCAGTTCCGCGGCAAGCGACCGACGAATCGCGGCGGTATTCGAGAACGCCAGTGATCCGGACTGCCCCACCGGGTTTTCCACCACGGCGTTGGCACCCTCGGCGATCTCGAAGGAATAGCTGTCGAAGTCGTACATCGATACATCGGTGCGCCGGAACTCCTCGTCCTGCGCCGTAGGCCATGCCATCTCGGCAAACCGCGCCAGGGCCGCCTCCCGGACGTCCCGGAGCCACTGCGGCTCGTCGCGGCCGTCTACAAACGACCGCAGAGCGTCGACGGAGGAACTGCTGAATGTCTGTACGCTCATCCGACCGAGCCCTCCATTTCCAGTTCGATGAGGCGGTTGAGCTCCACTGCGTACTCCATCGGCAGCTGCTTGACCAGCGGGTCGAGGAAGCCGTTCACGATCATCGTGGAGGCTTCCTCCTCGCTGAGACCGCGGCTCATCAGGTAGAACAGCTGATCGTCGGAGATCTTGCTCACCGTCGCCTCGTGTTCGATCGCCACGTCGTCGGACTTGATGTCCATGTAGGGGTAGGTGTTGGTGGTGCTGTCGCCGTCGATGAGCAGCGCGTCGCACTCGACCTTGCTGCGGGCGTTCTCAACACCCTCCTCGACCTTGATCTGACCGCGGTACGTGGCCACGCCACCGTCCTTGCTGATCGATTTGGAGGTGATCTGCGAACTCGTGTTGCTGGCGGCGTGGATGATTTTGCCGCCGGAGTCCTGCTCCTGCCCCTTGCCGGCAAAGGCGATGGAGAGCACCTCGCCGTGGGCACCGTCGCCCATGAGATAGACCGCGGGGTACTTCATGGTGCGCTTGCTGCCCAGGTTCCCGTCGACCCATTCCACCGTGGCGTTCTTGTGCGCCACCGCGCGCTTGGTCACCAGGTTGTAGACGTCGCTCGACCAGTTCTGGATCGTCGAATAGCGAACGCGGGCACCATCCAGGGCGATGATCTCGACCACCGCGCTGTGGAGGCTGTCTGTGGTATAGACCGGCGCCGTACACCCTTCGACGTAGTGCACGAAACTGCCCTCGTCGGCGATGATCAGCGTGCGCTCAAACTGCCCAAAACTCTTGGAGTTGATCCGGAAGTACGCCTGCAGCGGCACGTCCACCTTCACCCCTTTCGGGACGTAGACGAAGCTCCCGCCACTCCAGACGGCGCTGTTCAGGGCCGCAAACTTGTTGTCGTTGTACGGAATCACCGTGCCGAAGTACTTGCGCACGATCTCAGGGTGTTCCTCCACCGCCTGCTCCGGCGAGAGAAAGAGCACGCCCTGCTTCTCGAGGTCTTCCTTGATGCTGTGGTACACGACCTCGGAATCGTACTGAGCGCCGACACCGGCGAGAAATTTCTGCTCCGCCTCCGGGATACCCAGACGGTCGTAGGTCTCCTTGATCTCCGGCGGGAGATCGTCCCAGCTCCGCGCACCCGCGGTTTCGGTGGGCTTGGCGTAGTAGTAGATCTCCGAGAAATCGATATCACTGAGGTCCGCGCCCCACGTGGGCATCGGCTTGGCGTTGAACGCCTCGAGGCTCTTGAGGCGGAAGTCGAGCATCCACTCGGGCTCGCCCTTGGCTTCGCTGATCGCCCTGACCACGTCGGCGTCCAGACCCTTGCGGGTCTTGAAGACCGATTTGTCTTCGTAATGGAATCCGTATTTATAGTCTCCGAGGTCAACCTGTTGGCTGCTCATTGGCTTCCTCCTCCTGAATGCCGTGCTGCTTCTTGACCCAGTCGTAGCCCTTGGCCTCAAGCGCCTCCACGAGCTCGTGGCCGCCGGAGGTTACGATCCGTCCCTGGTACATGATGTGGACGTAATCGGGCTTGATGTGATCAAGAATCCGCTGGTAATGGGTGATGACCAGCGCACCGAAATCGGTCTCGTTCCGGAGCTTGTTCACACCCTTGGAGACGATCTTCAGCGCGTCGATGTCGAGACCACTGTCGGTCTCGTCGAGAATCGCGAACTGCGGCTCGAGCATGAGCATCTGGAGAATCTCCATGCGCTTCTTCTCACCGCCGGAAAAGCCGGTGTTGAGGTAGCGGTTGATGAAACTCTGCTCCATCTCCATGAAGTCCATGGAAGCGCGCAGCCGTTTCACGAAGGACTTCGTGCGGCTTTCGTCGTTCTCAAAGCGGATCTCGGAGGCGCGCTTGAGGAAGCGCCCCACGGACACGCCGGGAATCTCAACGGGGTACTGGAACGCAAGGAACAGCCCCAGCTGGGCCCGTTCGTGGGGTTCCATCTCCAGGATGTTCTGACCGTCCACCAGGATCTCACCCCCGGTGACCTCGTAGGTCTCATTGCCGAACATCACGTTCGACAGCGTGGATTTTCCGGACCCGTTGGGTCCCATCAGCGCATGGACCTCACCACTGTTCATGGTCAGGTCGACCCCCTTGAGAATCGGGGTATCCTCGATCTGTGCCTGCAGATTTCTGATCTCGATTTTCACACCTGTACTCCTCTTTGCGTGTCGCCGCTCAGATCGGATATCCCAGATCCAGCCGCGCTTCTTCACTCATAAACTCGATGCTCCACGGTGGATTCCACACGAGGTTGGTAACGACGTTGTCGTACCCATGATCCTCGCGAATCACCGTAACCATGTCCCCGGTAATCTGGTCTCCGAGAGGGCAGCCCGGATAGGTCAACGTGAAGTCGACTTCGACCTGGTCCTCCTGCACGTCTATTCGGTAGATCAGGCCGACGTCGACGATGTTGATGCCGATCTCCGGGTCGATGACCTTCTTCAGGGACTCAAGAATATCGGTCTTGCTAACCATGTTCACCTTCCCTAACTCTTGCCCGTAAAATACTGACAATGGGGCTCGCCTTCAAGCACTTCGGGGCATTTTTTTCGGAACAATTCTGAATAACCGGTGCGCGACGCCACTGCGTCGGACGGCAATCGGCAGTATACTGAGGAGACGATCGGAAAGGAAGGTCTGCAGTGAGCGTACTCCTGATTGTCAGTCATCCGAAAACCGGAAGCCTGAACCATGCCGCCGCCGACCGGATCGCCACCGCCCTGAGCGAAGAGGGCCGGACAGTGCACATGCATGATCTCTACCAGGAACACTTCGAACCGGTCCTGGAGAACGAGGAGATCGCCCGGCGGTTCAGTTTCGACGAGCTGATCACCCGCCACGCGCGGGAGTTGCAGGAGGCAACCGGCCTCGTGTTCGTATACCCGGACTGGTGGGGAATGCCACCGGCGATGCTCAAGGGCTGGATAGACCGGCTGTTCCAGCCGGGGCTGGCGTTCGAGTTCGAGGGGCCCGAGTTTCTCCCGAAGGAAAAGGTGCCCCGGCTGGCGGACAAACGGGCCCTCGTGGTGAACACCACCAACGAAACCAACCCCCTGAGCCAGGAGGCGATGTACGCCCTCTGGCGGGAGCGCGTCTTCGGCTACGTCGGGATCACAAACGTCTCGTTCAAGACGTTCTACAACGTCCGCGAAAGCAGCGGTCGCCAGCGGCGGCAGTGGCTCACGGAACTCGACGAGCTCGTGCGGCGTCTCTTCTGACCGCAGATGATCACCAAGTTCATCGAACCCTGGGTTCTGATCCCCGGCAATCTCATCATTCTGCTTGCGTGCGGTGCCCTGGTGCTGGGCAGGACTCGCCGGAGACTGCGACGCCTCGGCGCGCCCTCCAGGACCGTCGCCGTGGTCGGGTGGGGGATGGCGGTGGTGGCTGCCCTGCTCTACCTCGCATCCGCCGGCTGGATCGCCGATCGCGTCGTCGGCCACTGGGAAAACCGGGTTCTGCCGGCCGCGCCGGCGGAGCTGGCAACGGCCGACGCCGTGGTGGTGCTCGGTGGCGGCGTTGTGTGGCGCAATCCGTCCGAGGAGTTGCTCCGCGCGCTTGACGGGTCCGGCGCCGAGCGCCCCCCGGCGGCGCTGAGCGCAGAGGCCGAATCGCGACTCCTGTACGGCGTGCGCCTGGCGAAACGTCTCGAGCTGCCTCTGGTGGTCACCGGGGGTCGCGTTCTCTCTGCGCCCGCCGTTCCCACGGAGGCGGATGTGGCCGCGGCGCTGGCGCGCGAACTCCTCGGGGACGATTGGCGCGTTCTGCGCGAGGATGCCAGCCGCACCACCGCCGAGAACGCCGCCAACACCGCCGCGCGATTCGACCTGGACCGGGTGGTTCTGGTGACCAGCGCGACCCACATGCGGCGGGCCGTGATGGCGTTCCGCGCCGCCGGCCTCGAACCGGTCCCGGCGCCGACCGCCTACCGTCGCGATCGGCGGCCGTTCCGGGCGGTCATGCTCGTACCCGACGCCGGTTCGCTCGACGATACCGCCACGGTGTTCCGCGAGTTCGTGGGAACGGTGTGGTATCGGATCGTGCTCCCGGCCTCGTGACCGGACGCCGAGGGCGCCCGCTCAGCCGCCCTCGGAGAGCGCGAAGAGCGATGTCCGCAGGTACAGGATCGGCATGGGACTGCGCTCCGCCGGCAGCGCCGCGTAGGCGCGCACGTCCAGATGGATGCTTCCGGGAGCCGAGACGGTCGACGCCAACCCCAGACCGGCGCCGGCGATCACGCGGGGTACATCCACCAGTGACCAGTCGTTCTGCAACATCGCCACGTCGCCCACCGCGATCGCCCGGAGAGAATGGAACCGGACCCGCTGGACGCCGTTCCCGTCGGCCGGAGCACCCGGCCCCAGTGCCCGGGAGAGGGTGTTCCCCAGGACGATCGCGCGCCGTCCCGGCACCGATCCGGCGTCCACGCCGCGGACGGAGTCAAATCCGCCGAGTCCAAGGGGCTGACTGCGTTCGCGATCCCAGACGACGAGCGGTGTCGTTGCCGTGAGACGGTGTTCCCACCGCCACATGTCGGCCGGGCGGTGGTTGAGAACCGCCGAAACTCGCCACCGGAGATCCACCGCGGAGCCGGCGTCCAGGCTCGTCCGCTGGGTAAACGCGACCTGTAGCAGTCCACCCACCGTCTCCGGCGTGCGCTGAGGCAGGATGGGCCGGATGTCCTCGATTTCCCACGCGACTTCCGGCGTCAGGTCGACCGTGTTGCGCTCGGTCTCTCCGGAAAGAAACAGCTTCTCCCGAACCTCGGTGGAGAGCACCACCGCTCCGGGGACCAGCTCCCATCTGAGACCGGTTCCTGCAAACCGGTCGCGTTCGATCGTCTCGTCCGCCGCGAGGCCGGCGACGCCGTCGGTGACGTCTGCCGTCAAGGGCGGCTCGGCGTCGAGCTGCAGTCCCACGGCCAGGTAGGGCGTGACATCACCGATCGAGCGAAACCCCCGGATTTCGCCGCTGATCGAGCCGGTGTACAGATCGAAGACCGAGTTCACGTTGAAACGACTCTCGCCGACCGGAATCGTGGTGTCCTGCCGCACCTCGCCGGAGGGCACCCGGAGTTCGAGTTGCGGTCGGATACTGGTGCGGATCGTGTCGATCTCCACGGATGTGGTCTGCGCATACAGCGCCGGGAGCGCCGGCGCCCAGACGAACGCCACCGCGATCGCCACCCTTGCCACCCTCGGCGCCACCGCCACCGCCGGAAACGGCGTGCGCGCGGCGGAGCGTCGCCACCGCCGGCGCGTCACAGGGAGCCCGTCCGACGGGCATTCTGAACGCTGTCGATGGCGATGGCGGCCTGATTGGCGAACGCCTTTAAGACGTTGAACTCTTCGGTCCGAACCGGCCGGAAGCTGCGATCGATACCGATCACACCGACCGTTCTGCCGCGGAGCACCAGCGGCGCGATGGCAAAGGGGTTCATGCCGATCTTTTTGGCAAGCTCCCGGTTGATGAGATCGGATGCCTCGGGATCGCGGATGTTGTACGCCTCCTGGTCGATCGCCACCCGGGCGGTGAGCCCGGCCTCCCGTTTGAGGGGGATCTCCAGGGATACCGAACTGTCGGTGTGGCCGCCCCGCGTCCGGACCAGTAACAGACGGAGACGTTCGTCGTTCTCGTTCAGATAGAGCAGTGCCCGGTCCAGGTCAAGAAACCCCATGAGCTCGTCGAGGATGTACTCGCCGACCTCTCGGACATCGGTGTGCCGGTTCAGCGCCTCTGAGGTCCGGAACATCAGCGACATCGTGTCGTTCCGCGTGCGCAGCAGGCCGACGGTGCGCCGCAGCTCTTCCTGCCGACGGTGGATCAGTCCGGTGAGAAACCCCGCGAGGGCGGCGAAGGCGAAGAGGGAGCCCACGGTGAATCCGACGGTGAGGAAGAAATACGAAGGATTCTCCTGCAGCCCCGAAAGCGGACTGAAGTACGCCTGATGCGGGATCGCCCCCAGCCGCTCCAGGATAACCATGGCGCCGTAGAGCACCGAAGAGATCCCCGCGATGAGGTACGCGGTGCGCCCCGAGACGAGCAAGGCGCCGGAGAAGATGACGAAGAAGTACAGGAAGGTGAAGGGGCTCGTTACGGCGCCGGTCTTGTACACGGTAAAGCTGAAATGGATGACGTCGATCAGCAGCTGAAACAGCACCAGCGGCCCGAGATCCCGAACACGACGCGCCAGAACGCCGTACACGACGTTGAGCGCCAGCATGATCGCCACGTTGGCCCCGTTGATCGCAATCTGCTCGATCGAGAAACTGAACCGGTTGGCCACACCCACCAGCCCCGCCAGCACCATAATAAGCAGGATGCTTGGTGAGACGAACCATCGAATTCGGATGATGAGCTGGAGGTTGCGCCGAATCTCTTCCTGACTGTCGCGAAACTGAAGCGGGTCCGCAGCGTGCGCCATACCAGAGATCATAGGCCGCCGGCCACGGGAACTCAACTGTCAGGAGAAGCGTTTCAGGATCGCCCTGCAGCTTCCGGCGTAGGATCCCCCGAACAGATTCAGATGATTGAGCAGATGGTACAGATTGTAGATGTCCCGACGGGACTCGTACCCGGGAACCAGCGGCCACTCTGCGGCGTACGCGCGGTAGAACTCCGGACGGAACCCGCCGAAGAGCTCGGTCATGGCGAGATCCGCCTCGCGATGCCCGTAGTACACCGCAGGGTCGATCAGCACCGGCTCGCCGTCCGAGGACACCACGAAATTGCCACCCCAGAGGTCGCCGTGCAAAATGCTCGCGCCGCCGTCGTCCAGGTCCGGAACGAGCTCCGGGAGACGGTCGACGAGGCGGCGGGTGGCGGTCTCCATAGCTCCGTCGGCGAGGCCGTTGCGCCGCGCCAGCTCGATCTGAAAGACCAGGCGCCGCTCGCCGAAAAACTCGTGCCAGCTCGTAAGCGGCGCGTTCGGCTGCGGTGTGGCGCCGATATGGTTATCGTGGTCGAATCCACACTGGGCGCGGCGGTTGCTGCGGTGCAGGCGCGCCATCGCCGCGCCGAACGCCTCCCAGAAGCCGCCCGCTGGACGCCCGGTGGGGATCCACTCCATGAGCAAATGCTGCCGACCGCCGGCCGAAAAAAGTCCCAGGGGTTCCGGCACCCGGGGACCGTCGGCGGCGCGGAGCGCGAGGAGCCCCCGCGCTTCCTCCCGAAAGAGGTCGGTGTGTCCCTGGGAGTTCTGCTTCAGAAAGAGGACGCTCCCATCGGTCAGCTGCAGCATGCGGGCGTCGTTAATGCTGCCGCCGCCGACATGGCGTTCCGAACGCACCCTCACACCGTCGCCGGCAACGCGGGCCACGGCGGCGTCGAGGGACGTGGCGGCCAGCTCGATCGACCGGAGGCGATCGCCAACGGTCACGGCAGGCTCCCCGCGGCAATCTCATCGACGATGCGGCGGCAGGTTCGCTCGACCATGTCGTACACGTTCTCGAACCCGTCGGGGCCACCGTAGTAGGGGTCGGGCACATCCGGCGCCGAGCGCGGTGCCGGGAGGGATCCATCCGACGAGACCTCCGGGTCGAACTGCCGGAACACGTACAGTTTTCCGTCCAGTGAGCCGTTGCCCATCCGGTGAATATCCCGATAGTGCCCCCGGGCCATGGCGAACAGAAGATCGTAGTCGGTGAGGTCGCGCCGTTCCAGCTGACGTGCCGGGTGGTGCAGGTCCACGCCGCGGCGCGCCGCCGTCCGGCCGGGCGTCGTGGACGCAGCCGTCGTACTCCGAGACGACGTCGGCCCGGAACCGGCGCTCGTGGGCTACGTTCATCCAGGTTCCTTGGACTCGACGTTTGTTTCGAAAACCCTCGCCGCGGCGCTGCCCGCGCACTTAGTTCCCACGCGAATCGTACCCGTGGACGCGTGGCCGCGGTCGTCTTCGGGCAAGATCGACCGCGGGAGGCTTCCCCGGCCCGCGAGTTATCCCATCGGGCACCAGACGCGCGAGGGGGGGCTCCGCGGCGCCGTGCGCGCAGTCTTCGAGGAATTTGTCGGGACCGCCGTCGCCGACGACGACACGGCCTTCTTCGACCTGGGTGGGAGCTCACTGGGTGCCGTGCGGGCCCGAACGGCGCTCGGCGCCCTGGCGTCGACGACTCTCCCACCCCGCTTCCTCTTCGACCACCCGAGCGTGGCAGCGGTCGTCGCGGCTGTCCAGAAGCTCGAGCCTGGTTTGACGGAAAATGTGGAATCGTCCGCGGACGCCCTGACCTCGTTAAGGATGGAATCGGAGCTGTGGATGGCTTCGTTGGACGACGCCGCCGCCCGGCCCGTCGCGCGAAATTCGGCGTCGGTCCACGCTTCGGTCGTGCTGGAGCGCGGCTGCCGCGTCGGGCCCCGGTGCGCTTTCGGCGCCGGGTGCGTCCTGGCCGAGACTGCGTTGGTAGGCCACGACACGGTCTTCGAACGAGGGTGCCGCGCGGGCCCGGGCAGCGCCTTCGGCGGCAACGTCGTCCTGAGGGAGGGTGCTTGCGTGGGGGCCCGGGCTGTCGTCGCCCCGGGCGTGGTCGTTGGCGCCGGCGCCGTCGTGCTAGCGGATGCGGGCGTGTGCGAAGACGTGCCTTCGGGGACTACGGTTGGAGGGGTACCGGCCGGCGCGCCCGTGACGTCCGACACGGACGAGCGCGTCGTGCGTGTCGCGCTGCGGGGAATGCACGCCTGGCGGGAACAGACCATCTTGCCCCAAGCTGGCGTCCTGGAGCCTACTGGGGGCCCCGTGGCCATGGTGGGCGCGGGCGGGCACTGCTCGACGCTGATCTGCGAGCTGCGGGACCACGGCGTCGGCCGGGTCCGTCATGAAGGCCTCGAGCGCGGCCAGGTCGAAGCGCTCGACC
>CAJWEZ010000085.1 GCA_913030605.1 uncultured Spirochaeta sp. | reverse complement strand
GCATGGCGGTGTAGATCTGTTCGCGGGTGGATGACTTTACCCGTTCCGGCTCGTTCAGAACCCGGCTCACGGTCGCAGCGCTCACTCCCGCGCGATCTGCAATGTCGGCGATCCGTACACGTCCAGCCATGTGTCCTGCGATGCTACAACCGGTCTGCACTCAGGTCAAGCAATTTTTTCACGTTCTTTCATTTGCGCTGGCAAACACATGAATTTTGGTCCTCCTCCCGCTGTGTACAGGAAATTGTTGCAAACGCCTGCGTATCTCACGACGAGGAAAAGACTCACGACGATCGGACCCTGTTCACACGGCGATCTCTTTGTCGGACCGGCACATGACTGTGGTTTTGCAACATTCTTCTGTATACAGCCCCGCGTTCACCGGTAGTCGCAAGCCGCCGGGAGGCAGTACCTTCACCGCCGGAGGAAACGCCCATGCCCACGACCTACCCCCTCGGAAAAACATCCCTCTCGGTGACACCGATCGGACTGGGATGCTGGCAGTTCTCGCGCAGCCGCGGCCTCGCCGGCGGCTACTGGGCGGCAGTTCCGCAGGAGACGGTTCAGGAGATCGTCCGCGTAACCCTTGAAGCGGGAATCAACTGGTTTGATACGGCGGAGGTCTACGGAAACGGCGCCTCGGAACAGTCGCTTGCTGCGGCGTTGCGCGCCCTCGGCGTAGAGCACGACCGGTATCTGATCGCGGACAAGTGGTTTCCGGCATTCCGCTTCGCGTCCTCAATACAGAAAACGTTTCCCGCGCGTCAGCGTGCCCTCGATGGAATCTCCATCGATCTGTACCAGATTCACCAGCCGTTCAGTTTCTCATCGGTGGAAACGCAGGTCGCCCGCATGGGGGAGCTTGTGCGGCAGGGACTCGTCCGCGCTGTCGGCGTCAGTAACTTCAACGTCGAACGCATGCGCCGCGCCCACGCCCGTCTTTCCCTGGAGGGACTGCCCCTCGCAACCAATCAGATGCGGTTCAGTCTTCTCGACCGCGAGATCGAGCGCAACGGAGTCCTCGATGCCGCCCGCGAGATGGGCGTATCCATTATCGCGTACTCCCCGCTGGCGCAGGGTCTGCTGACCGGCAAGTTTCACGGCGACGAGGACATCGCCACCCGCCGCGGCCCGAGGAAGTGGCTAAAACGGTTCAAACCGGACGGACTGGCCGCGACGCGGCCCCTGGTTGAAGTTCTCCGGGAGGTCGCAGCGGTCCACGACGCCAGTCCGGCGCAGGTCGCGCTGGCCTGGGTCACCCAGCGCCACGGCGAGATGGTGGTGGCGATTCCCGGCGCAAGCTCGGTGGAACAGGCGCGTTCAAACGCCGAGGCGATGAGTATTCGCCTCAGTAACGAGGAACTCGATCGCCTTGGCGATGTCGCCACCGAGGCGGAGCGTGCCCTGAAGAAGCTGGACTGACCTCACCGCGGGACGGGACGCACGTCCGCGACGATCGGGAAATGGTCCGACGGCCATACGCCGCCGGGCCGAGATCGTACCGCCCGCACTCCGTCTGCCGTCAGCCGGGGTCCCAGGAGCACGTGGTCGATCGCCGGAAACAGTCGGATCCCCCGACCGAAGTGGAACGTGGCACCGTCGTCGGCGACCGTTCGCAGACCGGAGGTGCGCTCCACGATGCGCACCGGGCGCATCCAGCGCAGCGCGTTGAAGTCCCCCAGCACGACGACTCGATCGGAGGGCCGGCGCACCTCATTCACCCGCGACGCGAGCAGCTCGGCAGAGAGGATTCTGTTCCGGCGCCGTTTCCGGTCTATGTGGACGTTGAACACCAGAACCGTCTCCCCGGAGCGCAGGTCACCAAAGCGGGCCCAGGTGGCAAATGCGGGGTACGGGCCGAACCATGGGTCGCCGTACGGCGTGTCCGGGTGTGGAGAGAAGAAGAAAAACCCCTCGCCGAGGGGATCGAGACGCCCACGGTGGTACATGATCGGCTGCGTGTTGGGAAACCTGGCGGGATCACCGGTGGCGGAAAAGCGGTAGTGCGGAAACGCCTCCGCCAGGGTGTCCATCTGCCGGTTCTCGGGATTGTACGCCGCCCCCGCAAACGTCTCCATCTCCTGGAATCCGACGAGGTCGGGATCGATCTGCCGCAGCACCGAGACGACGGCATCCTGCCGCTGTTCCCAGTGCGCCATCGGCGCCGATGACTGCCGCCAGAGATAATGAATGTTGAACGATGTCACCCGGAGGGCCGCCGGATCAGCCGGCGACGGAAGCGGCGCACCGGCCCCGGCACCACACGCCGACAGGCTCAGCACCGCCGCGACCACAGCTGCAATTCTCCGAATCCCGCGTCCCACGGGGTGAGTATACCACCGCCGCGGGATGTCGGGTCGGAGTCAGCCTGCGCGCTACGCTTTGGCCTTTGAGAGACCGAAGGTGAACGCCAGGGCCGATACGAGCACCACGCCCTTCACGAAGTCCTGGACGTAGTACGGCATGTTCATCATCGTGAGTCCGTTGAGCAGCATACTGATGAATACGGCACCCACGATCGTCCCGAAGGGGTTCGGCTTCCGCACGCCCAGGACCGCGAAACCGATCAGTGCGGACCCGATGGAATCCAACAGCAGCGTACCGCCCGACTGCACGTCCCCGCGTCCGACGCGCGCCGCGAGGACGATACCACCCAGGGCGGCGATCGTTCCGGAAACCACGTACGCCGCGAGCCGGTACTGGTCAACCTTGGCGCCCACTAGACGGGCCGCCTCCGAGTTGCTGCCAATCGCGTAGAAAACCCGCCCCCAGCGCGTCAGGGAGAGCGTCACAAAAACCAGAATCGCGACGATGATCATGATCATGACCGCGGTGGGCACGATGCCGAAGATACGGCCCTGTCCGAGGAAGAGAAAATAGTCGGCGAACTGGCCCCGGGCGGTAACACCACCGGAGAGCACCGCACCGCGACCGATGGAGCGGCCACCGGAGGGAATCAGCTGCAGTCCCTGCACCAGGAACATCATGCCCAACGTCGCCAGCAGGTCGGGGATTTTCACCCGCACGATGAGAACGCCGTTGATGAACCCGATGAACGCCCCAAGGAAGAGCGCGATCAGGATCGTCACGAATCCGTTCACCTCGAGCACGACCATCAGGTACGCCGATATCATGACCGAAAGCGCCGCCACCGACCCGATCGAGAGGTCGAGTCCGTCAATGACGAGCGGAAAGGTCACGCCAAGGGCCAGGATTCCGTAGACGGTTGCCCCCAGCAGGATCGAGAACAGGTTGGCCGGGTTCCAGAACACGGGATTCACCATCCCGAAGACGATCATCAGGATCGCCATCACAATCAGAAACCCGTAGCGAATCGCGAAACGCTTGAACCGCTCACCGGTCGACCGCCGCGAGACGCCGTCCTCGGCAACCTCCGGCTGTACGCGTGGCTGATCACTCATACCGACACTTCCTCCGTTGTCACTTCCTCGGGTTCCTCGGAAACCCAGTGCAGTAGTTGGTCACGATCGAGATTGCGGTAGTCCTGCTCGCCGCGAATGCGCCCTGCATTCATGACCACGATGCGGTCGGCGACCTCGATGACCTCGTCAAGATCGGTGGCGATGACGATCGCCGCCCGATCGGCAATATTCTCCCGCAGGTACACGCCGATATCGTGGCGACTGCGGATGTCGACCCCCTGAAAGGGCTCGTCCAGGATTACCAGTTCATACTGTTCCAGCAGCCAACGGGCCACGATGACCTTCTGCTGGTTGCCGCCTGAGAGGCTGTCCATCTCAGCCTCCTCGGACTCACATTTGACACCCATGGAACGGATCATCTCCCGGGCACGCTGCTGTTCGGCGGACACGTTCATGATGGCGCCGAAGCGCTGAAAGACGCGCAGAAACGGCGCAGTCATGTTCTGCCGCACGGTGAACATCGGGATGACCGCGTTGTTGGCCCGGTCCTCGGGGACGTAGAACACGCCCTTGCGGATCGCGTCACCGATCGACTTGGGCCGCACGGACCGACCGTTGATCAGAATCTCACCGGACACCGGCGGGCGCATTCCAAAAAGCACCTGCGCGAGTTCGGACTTGCCCGCGCCGATCAGCCCGGTCAGTCCGAGAACCTCGCCCTTGCGCACCGTGAGATTGACCGCCGGGCCGCCCGGTTCCACCACCAGGTCCCGGAGTTCGAGCTGGACCTGATCCCCGGACCGATCCGCCCCGCGGGATGCGACGTGGGCGTGCTTGGGCAGTTCACCGACCATGGCGGTGACCACCTGTTTCACCTCGAACGGCCGCGACAGGACCCCCGCCAGCTTGCCGTCGCGAATGACCACGACGCGGTCGGCGATGCGGCTGATCTCGTGGAGCCGGTGCGAGACATACAGAATGGACACGCCGGTTTTCCGCAACCGTTCCAGCACCTCGAAGAGTCGGTCGGCCTCCTTGTCGGAAAGCGACGATGTAGGCTCATCGAGGATCAGGAGTTTCGGCTGCGAGGCCAGCGCCCGGGCGATGGCGATCATCTGGCGTTCGGACTGCGAGAGATCGGAGACGGGCTCGTCCAGGTCCACCGACAGCCCGATCGTCGCGGCAACCTCCGCAGCGCGCTGCCGGAGCATGCGCTTGTCGTAGAACGGTTTCTGCCCCGGCCCGAGCAACTCCGCCAGTGTGAGGTTCTCGTATACCGACATGCTCTGCACGACGCCCTGGTTGATGATCTGGTGGACCGTGGCAATCCCCGCGTCGTAGGCGTGCTTCGGTGAGTGGAACCGCACCTCCTGCCCGCCGACGACGATCGTTCCTTCGTGGTCGGCGTGGTACCCGCATATGATCTTGATCAGGGTCGATTTGCCGGCGCCGTTCGCTCCCACCATCGCCAGGATCTCGCCGGGATAGAACTCCACCGAGACCCCGTCCAGGGCGCGGGTGGCGCCGAAACTCTTGCCGATGTCGCGAACTTCGATGACCGGTCGGGACTCGCTCATGTGCCGAACGCCTCCCGCAGGGTCTCGGCGTACGGCGGCCGGATGATCCCGCGGTCGGTAATGATCGCCGTGACCAGCTCGTTCGGGGTGACATCAAAGGCGGGGTTGCGCACCTTGATGCCCTCCGGTGCCGTCCGCCGTGCGCCGAAATGGGTCACCTCGTCGTCGCCCCGTTCCTCGATGACGATCCGGTCACCGCTGGGCGTGTTGAGGTCCACGGTTGATGCGGGACAGGCAACGTAGAAGGGAATGCCGAAGTGCTTTGCAAGAATCGCCACGCCCATCGTTCCGATCTTGTTTGCGACGTCGCCGTTGGCCGCGACACGGTCCGTGCCGACGATCACCAGGTCGATAAGTCCCTGCTGCATGACGAAGGCGGCCATGTTGTCGGTGATCGTGTAGACGTCCACCCCCGCCTGCTGGAGTTCCCAGGCCGTAAGGCGGGAGCCCTGCAGCAGCGGCCGGCTTTCGTCTGAGTACACCGAAAAACCGACGCCCCGCTCGTGTGCCAGGTACATCGGAGCGGTCGCCGTTCCGTATTCGGACGTCGCCAACCGTCCGGCATTGCAGTGTGTCAGGACGCCGTTGCCCTCCTTGATCAGGGAAACGCCGTGCTCACCAATGCTCCGGCACAGCTCAATATCCTCACGGTGGATCTCCTCCGCCGTGTGCGTGAGAACCTTTAGCAGCTCCGCTCCGGTGCCGGCCTCCGATGCCTTCACCGCCTCGACGGTGCGCGTGAGCGCCCAGTGCAGGTTGACCGCCGTGGGCCGCGAACTGTCGAGATAGTCCGCTGCAGCCTGCAGCTTCTCGAGGAAGGCGTCCCGGGACAGCGCGGTGTGATCCCGCATCGCCACAACGAGGCCGTACGCGCCGGCCACACCGATCGCGGGGGCGCCGCGAACCTTGAGCTGTTTGATCGAATCCCACACCTGCTCGACCGTTTTCTGCTCTTCCACGACGACCTCAACGGGCAGTCTGGTCTGGTCAAGCAGGTGAAGTGTGTTGTGTTCCCAGACGATACTCTTCACCGTCGTCGCATCCATCATTGCATCTTCCTCTTGTCGATAGGGATTCCACGCCGGGCGACGCCTAAGGCGTCACCCGACGGGATATTTTTACATTCCGCTTCCTTCAGGCATCCACGGCGAGCGCGCCGCATCGGAGCTCGCGAACTCCGGGAATGCCGCCATGAGCTCATCCATGTTGGTGACACCGGCGTCCCGCAGCATCTCGGCGGTGAAAATCATCGGTTCAACCAGAACGTCGTGGGGCACGTCTTCGCCCGCCATCAGCTGCGACAGGGCCCGAACCGACACCGCACCCATTTCCGCCGGGTTGACCGCCGAGGTCATGACCCAGGGACTGCCGGGCTGCGACATGAGTTCGATGTCCTGCGTCGAGATGTCGATGCTGTAGACGCGCACCTGATCGGTCATATCCAGCTCCTCGAGCGCCAGCACGATACCCTTGGCAAACTCGTCGTAGGGGGCGAGGTACGCCTGAATGTTCGGGTTCGCGCGGAGAACCGCGGTCGCCTGGTCAGCGTTGCGAACAGAGATCGGGGAATCCAGGGTACCGGACTGCGCCACGATCGTCACGCCGGACTCGCGGGCCACCACTTCCTGAATCGGACCATCGCGCTTGTCCAGGGGCAGAATGCCGGGCACACGAACGTAGGCCATGTTGACCTGTCCGTCGAAGTCGCTCACGATCGACTCGATCGCGTTGCGGCCGTGCTGCGGGTCGTTCTGCGCGATCTGCGGGATGTTGGGGTTGTCGAGGTCAACGTCGAAAGCCACAACCGGGATGCCGGCGTCGAGCGCTTCCTGCGCCGGGCCCTGCATCGTTTCGGGAAGACCGTGCTGAATGACAATACCGTCGACGCCGAGGTTGATCGCCTGAGACACGGCGTTCGCCTGTGCCTGAGCATCGGTCTGACGTCCGAGGACGGTGACACGCATGCCGAGGGCGCGCGCCTGGGCTTCCACACCGGCGCGGTACATCTGCATGAACTCGCCTTCCTGCAGGTAGCTCAGGTGTGCGATGTGGAGCTGCTTGCCGCTGCTTCCGTCGAACGGAGCCGGAGCCCCCTCAATCATCGTCACGTTTTCGCTGGATTCTCCCTGGCCGCCGGCGAATACCAGGCCCGTACTGACGACCATCAATACGATCAATGCGACATGAATCGTCTTGCGCATCTCCACTCCTCCTTATACGACATGCATTCCATGCCGTTGTTGTGGTTTTGTAACCAGCTTTTGTTGTTTGTTAGCTGGTTCTTGGGTAGTATGGGCCTGGTTCACCCATCTGTCAAACATTATTTTTGGTGATGCCTGTTTGTGTGGTTTTTACTGTGATTGGATCGCAGCCGTGGCGGTTGCGGCGCGGTCGAGCGCGTCGGTGATGTCCGCTCCCCCATCCACGATCTCCGTCAGGGCGGTCGAGATGGGTCCCAGAAGCGCCGGAAGATCCGGGCGCGCCGGAAGGGGCTCCGCCGTGGCGAGCAGGTCCTCCTGCGCTGTGAACCACGGGCATTCCCGGCGCAGGTCGGGGTCCGCGTAGCTGGAGACGCGACACGGACTCCCGGCGTACCGTCCGACCAATCGATCGGTGGTCGCGTCGGACAGCACTGCCAGCACCTCCTCCGCGGCGGTCCGGCAGCTCGCGCGGGCCAGAACGGCGAAGGACCACGTCACGTTCCACGGACGGGAGAGCGTGGCGTACGAAAGGGTCTCCCGGGCGGCGTCGGAGACGATCTCCCCCGCCTGGCCGCCCCAGCTCACACCGAATGCGGCGCGGCGTTCCCGCAGCGCCGTGGCGACCTCTTCGTTTCCCCAGGGCGCCGACGCGGGGTCCAGAACCGAGCACAGTTCGCGGTATACCCCCGCCGCCTCACGCCCTTCCCGTCCGGCAAAGGCCGGCGCCCCCGTATCGTCCAAAAACGCGCCTCCGAGACTCCGCAGGTACGGCAGCCAGTCGAGAAAGACTTCGGATGGCGCTTTTTTCATCACCAGCGGGAATCGATCGCCGGAACTCCGACGGCGGGCAACCTCCGCCGGAAAGCGCGTCACATCGCCCCGACCATCCCCGTCCAGCAGTTCGCCGAACCCGTCGTGGGCGTAGAGAACGTGGCCGTCGGAAAAGGACGGAACAAGGTACTGCTCGTCGCGATAGCACATCTCCCGCGCCACACCGGGGAGGATGTCATCGGCGCGATAACCCGACGCGTGGAGCGCGGGCGCGCCGGAAACGGGCGCGAGCCATCCCGCCTCCACACACTGCGGCAGCCACAGGTGTCCCGCTACCATGATAACGTCATAGGACGGCGCGTCGGAGGCGGCCTCCTGGAAAACGCGCTCCCCGTACTGGTCCCAGGGCAGGATGTCAAACTGCACTCCGTGCCCCGTCACCGTTCGGCAGCGCGAGAGAATCCCGAGCGACTCGTCGGTGTAGGCGTACACCGCGGGATCGCCCACCGCCAGGATGCGGACCGTCACGACGTCTCTTCCATATGGTCGCCGCCGTCGCCCCACCGGCACTCCACGTCCGCCTCACGCATCGTCGCCTGCCACTCCGGAGACAGGCGTTTGTCGGTCACGAGTACGTCGAAGGCCCCGAAGTCGGCCATGTGGACAAAGGAAGTTTTGTCGAACTTGGTCGCGTCGACCACGAGAATGGAGCTCTCCGCCTGTCGGATCATCTCCTTGCGGACCTCGGCTTCCTTCTCGTTGGCGTCGGTGACACCGTGAACGCGGTGCACGCCGTCACAGCAGATAAACGCCTTGTCGGCGAAGTAGTTGCTGACCGCGGTCTCCGCCGCCTTGCCGACGGTTGTCAGCGATGTGGGGCGAAGCGTTCCCCCTGTGCAGATCACCTTGATACCCGGCCCCCGCGCCAGGGCCTCGGCGACCTTCAAGGCGTTGGTGATCACGATGAGGTTCTTCTTGTCGAGGATGTTTTCCGCGATATGCACCGCCGTGGTGCTGGCGTCGAGGAAGATCGTGTCACCGTTGTGAATCAGCTGCGCGCACACCGCGCCGATGACGTTCTTGCCTTCGACGTAGGTGTTGACGCGCATGTCCACGGGAACTTCGAGGTGCATCCCCGAATTGAGGAACGCACCACCGTAGGTCTTCTGGAGAAGCCCGCCGCTTTCCATCTTCGTCAGATCGCGACGGATCGTTTCCTCACTGACCTCGAATCGCTTGGACAGCTCGACGACAGTCACGCTTCCGTTCTCTTCAAGAATCTCGAAAATGGCCTGACGTCGTTCTACCGCAAGCATGTTCACTCCTCCCGCGGGCGAAATACTACCGCTACTTCTGGTGTTTGCGAACCACCGCGATGACGTCGTCGATCGACGCAAACGAGTGACGCTTCATGATGAACTCACGGGCGGTATCGAGCACGGCGATCTGTGCCGTCGCCCGAACATCGGCGTCCTCGATCGAACGGATGTCCTCCACCTGCGCCAGACCGACGATCCGTCGGGTCATTTTGCAGCCGGCGTACCCGATCGCATCGGCAAAGAGACGCTCGATGTAGTCCTCGCGGTACACCGGGTTGCTCTCCATCGGAGTCGTCACGTGCTCTTCCCAAAGAGCCCGGAACTGGGTGGAAAAGGTCTCCCAGATCCCCTTGAATGTGGACAGCAGGTACTCGCGAAAGTCTTTCCGGTCGGCGTCGTCGGGTTTGTGCCACAACTGGCTCGCGTGGTTCAGGATCAGGTTGCCGAGAATCGCGCCGATGTCAAAGCCCATGGGGCCAAAAAACCCGAACTCGGGGTCGAACGATTTCGTCGACTCCGGGGTGACGAAGACACTCCCCGTGTGCAGGTCGCCGTGGATCAGCGCCTGCGCCTGGGTCATGAACTTCTCCTTGAGAATCGCGACCTCTTTCTTGAGTTCCTCGTCGCGCCAGTTCTCCTCCGCCCGGTCCCGGATTTCGGGGTCGATCTTGTTGTTATCCGCGTCGAAGTACGGATTGCTGAACACCAGGTCCTCGGTGATCTTGCACAGGTCCGGGTTGACGAACCGTTTCTGCAGTTCCTTCTTTTCCAGGGGATCCATACCCAGATCGGAGGTAAAGAAGAGCGAGCGCGCCAGGAACTGCCCCATGTCCTCCGCCAGGCGGGGGTACTTCGTTCCCCGAATCAGTCCCTTTCGCAGCACGATGTGGTCCGAGAGGTCCTCCATGACGATCGCATACATCTCACGGTCGTAGTCGAAGATCTTCGGCGCCAGACCGGGGCAGTGCTTGTCGTGGAGCACCAGCATCTCGCTCTCGATCCGGGCGCGGTCGAGGGGCGCGTGGATGCTGTCATCGATGCGAGCGTGCGGAAGCGACTGCTTGATCACCACGCTCCGGGACGGATCGCCGCGATCCTCGATCCGGAACACCATGTTCAGGTTTCCGTCGCCGATCTCCTTGCAGACCAGGTCAGCTTCCGCGGCAAACACCGACGTTTTCGTTCGGGCGTATTCTTTTGCGGTCTCTTCATTGAGTGTCGTGTATCCCATTCGGTCCTCCCTTTCCTGTTATGGACGTTACAGACGTGCTTTCACCCGTGCGACGATCTCGTCCACGAGGGCATCCATCGAATCATCGGCCGACGAGTCCGGGCGCCGGTACGTCGGCGCCTGTTCCTCACCGTCGTTGAACGCGCTGCGTTCCTGCCACCGCCCGACCGGTACCTGTGCCGCCGTCGCCGGGGCGCCGGAGGTGCACGCGATCTGTTGCGTTTTCACGCCGTAGAAACTGCGCAACCCCTCGAGTTGCTTGAGCTCGGCGCCCGAAAACGGCTTCGGACCACCCAGGATCCGGGCGTAGATCATGATCTGCGCGTTGTGCTCCAGTTTCTCGAGCTTTTTGAACGCATCGGAAAGGTCCTTGCCCACGGTTACGCTGCCGTGGCGCGCAAGCATCACCACGTCGCTGCGTCGGATGAGTTCGCGCATGGAGTCCGGGAGCGCCTCGGTACTGGGGGCCGCGTACGGCGCCACCGGAACGTCGCCGAGGGTCACCACCACCTCCGGCAACATGCACGTATCCAGCGGGGCCTCGGCGATCGTAAAGGCGATCGCCTTCGGCGGATGCGCGTGAATCACAGCCTGGACATCCGGCCGCTGCCGGTACGCCTCCAGATGCACCTTCAGTTCCGTCGATGGCCGGCGATCGCCGGCGACGAGGTTTCCGTCCATGTCGATCACGATCGGGGCGTCGATGAACATGTCCTCCTTGCGGAGGCTCGACGGTGTGATCAGAACGTGGCTGTCGTCGAGCCGGACCGACAGGTTGCCGTCGGTCGCGGAGACGAGCCCCTCAGCGTGCACTTTGTGGCTGTAGTACACGATATCCTTGCGCGCCTGCAGCTCATTTGGAAACATCTACCGCTCCTCTCCATCCACCCGGTCAACGATACCCACGATCATCTCCTGCATGGGGATTTCCCCCTCGCCGAAAATCGATCGCGCCGAGTTGCCTTCCTTCAGCACGAGAACCCGGTCACCGACGCCGGACCCGACGGTATCGACCGCCAGTGTCTCCCGTCCGGTACGCGTCCAGTCCGGCGCGCACAGCGCAACCACCATTAGGCGGCGGTTGCGGTACACCGGGTGTTTGACCGTCGCGGTCACCGTCCCGGTCACGACTCCAAGATTCATTCCTGCGTTACCTCGTCCACGATCCCCACGATCGTGGCGTCCACGGGGACGAAATCGTTCGGCAGCGGCATCGTTGCCTCGCGCCCGTCGACGAGAAACACCGTGTCTCCCGGTCCCGCCTGAGGCGTCGCATCGCACGCGACCAGGGGCGCGCCGGCGGCGGCGCCGTCTGCCTTCCGCGGCGCCACCCACAGCAGCTTGACTCCCTCGAGTCCCTCGTACACCACCGTCGCCTCGAGGGTGCCGATTACGGTGCCCAGATACATGTCACCCCCGTTCCCCGCTCCGTCCCGGCAGGAACGGAATCAGCTCCGCCGAAAACTGCGGAACGATCTCCGACGCCACCAGCATCCCGTCCGGCATGCGACGCGTCGCCGCCTCCAGCGCCTCCGCGACGTCGGTCAGAAGCCCGGAAAAGACGGCGAACGCCTTGCCTCCGAGGCCGTCGAGCAGGTTTACGCTTTCCACGGTGACCTCCGCGCCCTTCACCGCGGCGTCGGCTGCGTCGATCGTCGCTACGGCGGAGAAGCTCTCCACCACGCCGATCGTCTCGCCAACGTCACCGCGAACCTCGCGGTTGATCGCCGGAATCACCGCCGGCGACAGATTCGGTATCAGGAGGTCGCCGAAATACGCCGTTCCGGCGGCGGTCCGTGCCGCAGCAACGGCCTCCTCCACGCTGGCCACGTCACCGGCAACGACGATCAGGAACTTCCCCGGGCACACGGCCCGGGCGTCCAGAACCTCCACCGGCGCCTTCTTTACCATGAGATCCACGAGGACGAATCCCCGGGCGATACTGGTGAGCTCCACGGCGCCGATCGTGTCCGGCGACTTCTTCACGGGCAGCGTGTACGCCACAACCACTCCTACACGATGCTGTAGTTGCCCACCAGGGCACACCGGCGACGGCGAGAGAACGTCCGCGCCGTGGTGAGCCCGTCACCGGTGGGCGACGCGATCGTGAACGAGGTCAGCCCCTCGCCTCCCATACCAAGGCCGGCGTACGTCGGCCCGTTCTTGACGTACACCGAGCA
>CAJWEZ010000084.1 GCA_913030605.1 uncultured Spirochaeta sp. | reverse complement strand
CACCGGGTCGTGCCCGTCGATGTCCAGCACCGTGAAGCCAATCGCTTGCAGTTTGGCCACCATACGCTCGGGCGATTGCTGTCCGCTGGTGGCATCCGCTTGTCCGTAACCGTTGCAGTTGAAGATCGGGAGGACGTTGGTGATGTTGTGATCGATGATGAAGTCCAGCGCTTCGGTGACTTGACCCTCTCGCGCTTCACCATCGCCCAAGATGCAGTAGACCTTGCGATCCATATCGTCCTTTAAGGCCGCCAAGGCAATACCCGCTGCGACTGAAAGGCCTTGACCCAACGAGCCGGTGGCGGCATCAAAGAAAGGCATGCCTTCGGCGGGGTTGGGGTGTCCATCGAGAACAGAGTTGGTGTCACGCAAGGTCAACAAGTGGTCACGCGTCAGGCTGAACTCGCTGCCTTCTTTCCCAACCACGGCGCCGAGATCGGCAAGAGCGGCATACACCGCGGGGACAGCGTGTCCTTCGGAAAGCACCAATCGATCAGAACCAGGGTGCCAAGGTTCCGAAGGCACCCAACGCATGGCATGGTGGGTGAGTACGGCCGTGATATGAGAAATACTCATGGCCGTCGTGGGGTGTCCACTGCCGGCAGCGGCGCACATTTCCACGGCATCACCGCAAAACTGAATGGCTTTGTCGTGAATCGCGGCTTCGATGGTCATGCGGTGCTCCAGGGTTGGGGGGAAGAGGACGAAGTATCCCCGCTGGCATGCATTCCGGCAACCGATGAAGGACCTGTGGAGGGGCCCCAATTCTGGGTGTTGTGGGGGGATCGGCTCAGTCGAGGGAGACTGGCATCACCACGTAGACGAACTCGCCATCTGCTTTCAAGACCCCTGGCTTCTGAGGCCCCTTCAGACTCAGGGTGATAGAGGTTGGTGCACAGGTAATGAAACACGGTGTCGTCTTCCAGCGTGGCAAAGCCGTGGGCAAACCCCGGCGGTACCCAGAGCATCTCTCCGTTCTCCGCGCTCAGTTCGGCCCCGACCCATGTACCGCAGGTGGACGAAGCGCGACGGATATCCACCGCCACGTCCCACACCCGGCCCCGGACGACGCGCACCAGTTTGCCCTGGGCATGGGGCGGGAGCTGGTAGTGCAGTCCCCTCACCGTTCCGACGGCGGAGACCGAGTGATTGTCCTGCAGAAAGGGGCCCGCGATCCCGGCGGCGGCAAAGTCGCTGTCCTTGTAGACCTCGGAAAACCACCCGCGGTCGTCGGGGAAGCGGCGGGGTACGACACGGATCACACCAGGGATATCGGTGTTGTGGAACTCAAACGGCACCACTGCCTCCCCGCTCGTGGCGCATCACCTCGCGGAGGTACACACCGTAGCCGGATTTCTCGTAGCGTGCGGCGAGGCGCTCCATCTGCGCGTCGTCGATAAACCCCTGGCGCCAGGCGATCTCCTCGATACAGCCGATCTTGAGTCCCTGCCGGTCCTCCACCGCCTTCACGAAGTTGGTGGCCTCCACCATGGACTCGTGCGTTCCGGTATCCAGCCACGCGTAGCCCCGGCCCATGAGCTGTACCGATAGAGCATCGCGCTTGAGGTATTCCTTGTTGACGTCGGTGATCTCGATCTCACCCCGGGGACTCGGCTCCAGGTTGGCGGCGATATCCAGGACGCTGTTGTCGTAGAAGTACAGCCCCACCACCGCGTAGTTGCTCTTGGGCGTGTCAGGCTTTTCCTCAATCGACAGAACGCGGCCGGCCTTGTCGAAGTCCACCACGCCGTAGCGCTCGGGGTCGTGGACGTGGTAGCCAAAGACCGTTGCTCCGCCCGTCTTCTCGACGCCGGAGGCGGCATCGCGAACCAGCGAGACGAAGTCGTGACCGAAGAAGATGTTGTCACCCAGGACCAGGCACACACTGTCCGATCCAACAAACTCCCGTCCAACGATAAAGGCGTCGGCAAGCCCACGGGGTGAGTCCTGAACCTTGTAGGAGAAAGACATGCCGAGATCGCTGCCGTCGCCAAAGAGCTGTTCGAACCGTGGCGTGTCCTCGGGTGTGGAGATGATCAGGACCTCGCGGATCCCCGCCAGCATGAGCGTGGAGAGAGGATAGTAGATCATCGGTTTGTCGTGAATGGGGAGGAGCTGTTTACAGACAGGAAGCGTCGCCGGAAAGAGCCGGGTGCCGGATCCGCCGGCGAGAATGATGCCTTTCATGGTCAGTGAGTATAACGCGGGATTCCGGACAGAAACAGGGTTTGCCTCACCGCCGTCGGTACCGGAACCACGACGTGTTACCACACTTCCCCATCACACTCATGCCTCCCCGGCAAACCAGTTCTCGACGGGCAATCCGGGAATCGCGGCGAAGTCGGCGGTATTTCGGGTTACCAGCAGCAGGTTGTTGCTGCGGGCAACCGCGGCGATCATTCCATCGGCGAGACTCAGCGGGCGTCCGGCGGCGTCCGCGGCGGCTCGCATATCGGCGTGCAGCGCCGCCGCGGAGTCGGTATAGGGCAGCACGGGAAACACGGGCGCGATCACGTGGTAGACCCCGGCACTGAGGCGCCGCTTCCGATCGCCCTCGGGAAGCCGTGCCAGTCCGTACAACAACTCGTGCCACACAATCGCGGCAATCGCCATGGTGCCGTCGTATTCTCGCATGGACTGGACAACGCGCTCATCCGGCGAAGGCCGAAGGAGTTCAGACACGACGTTTGTGTCGAGCAGGTATACCAGTCTCACAGGTCGACGTCGCGTCCCGGCTCACGGGAGCGAACAGCGGCGAATGGATCGCCTTCCGCGGATCGCCGCTGCCGTTCGTCGGGAGAGAGGGGCCATTCCCGCAGAAACCGGTCAAAGAGCCGACCAAACATCCGGTGCTCCTCGTGAAGGCGGTCGTATGCCTCACGACCCAGCACGACCGCAACCGGCTTTCCATGACGCGTGAGCTCCACCGGCGAACCCGACTCGGCGTCATGAACGAGTGCGGACAGGCGGTTTTTGGCGTCAAACAACGGTACCTGCGTCACGGCGGAGTCCTCCCACCGCGAAGGTATCCCGATTCGGGCCATAAGACAATATATATGGCTATATTTTGGCCATCCGGCCCCGCGGGGCTCCAAGAGATTCGTCGGCCGGGACACTCTGTCTTGGTCGTCGCGAAATCGCCGTCTCTGCAACGCAACGGGATGTGGGGGGCGGGGTTGGACAAAACACACGCCCCGTGACCTGCTATCGAGAGTCGCGCACATGCCTCATTCTTCTCGCCACTCGGTCAACGATCCACGCCGTCCGAGGACCGAGGAGAACGCTTGCGGCGTAGAGCCTGTAGGTCGGCCGAAGCCATGGATCCACGAACATCCAACGAGTGATATCCCGTACGCCCGCCGTACGCCGGATACAACGGGCCCACCGTTCGATGTCCACAACGGTACCGAGATGACGTTTCTGGGTGATGAATGCGGCGAGGCCGAATGCGCTTCCGATCACCGCGCGACGGCCGGCGCTTCGCAGCATCGGTTGATTCGGCCGTGTTGAAGCCAGCTTCAACAATCCCCGCTGTACGCGAATCGAATTGAGCCGGCTTTCAGAAACCGAATCGACGACGCTTCCCGGGCGGCGACGGTACTCGTAGACGACACCGGGAATCAGGATAACGTGACCGGCGGAGCGAATGAGACGCGGCATGATCTCCGCGTCGGCGTGCGGCGAACACTCGCGAAACCGAATGTCGTTGAACAGGCTCCGAGAAAACATCGCCGCCCACACGACCGAGGGTATCCGCCCGTAGACGTAACGGCGGAACGCGGTTCCCGGTCCGAGTGCCTCGCGGATAGCCACCGGTCTGAGTACCTGATCTACGATCCTGCCGGACGCAGCGTGCCAACCGGACTCGGTGTGGCCCGCAATCACGATGCTCCCAGGTTCGGCGGGCATTGCAGACGCGAGTTCGTCGAGGGCCCCCGGCAGGAGACGGTCGTCGGCGTCCACGAACACGACGCGGTCTCCCTCGCACGCAGCGAGTCCGGTATTTCGCGCCAAACCGGGGCCGCCGTGGGGACGGGAAACGAGGCGCACTCGTGGGTCCCGCTTCGATGCGGCGCGGACCACGGCAGCTGTGTCGTCGGTGGATCCGTCGTCGACGATCACGATTTCGAACGGTTCCAATGCGTGGCCGGATGCCGGCCGCTGGCTGACGACGGAGGAGATCGCGGTAGGAAGGAGGTCCGCGACGTTGTAGGCGGGTATGATGACGGAGATCAGGTTCGATCTCCAACAGGTATCGGTGTTTTTGTGCTGGGGGTTCGTTCCCATTGGACGGAACCATCGGGTGGATCGTCCAAGATCAGAGAACACCTGGCGTACAGGGCGACCGCGCGCAACAGTATCGCCGTATACACACGACCGAGAAACCAGACTACGGAGGGTCTACTCTCCCACTCGCGGTGGAGTTTTCGAATCAATACCGCCAAGGAAATCGGGGGCCGACCAGAAGGCGAGACGGCGGTTACGTGGTCGAATTTCCCGACAAACTGTTTCCGCGCCCGGTAGTGACGTTTTGCCTGTGGGACCAGATCTCTGATTGCCGGATATCGATATCGAACCTCGCACCCACGGGCGCTCCCCCATCGCCCGTCATGAAGAAGGAGTGTCAGCCACCGATCCTCAGCGATCACGTCTGGCGGCATTTGACTTCCATCTGCCTGATGAAGAAGCTGCCTGAGCAGGTCGGGGCGGACCGCGTAACACGCGCCAACGATGCCTGTCGGTTCAACAGGACCAGCCGGAAGCGTTATCAATCGGTCGATGCTGTGGTGGCACGCCTTGATTGGCCAGGGACAGGCCGTGGTGGCGGCGAATCGAGGATGAGCGTCGAGATTCTCTACCAGGCGCGCTGTGGTTCCTGGTCCAAACACCACGTCTCCGTCCACAAAAACAGCGATCGGACACACAACTCGATCAAGAAGGAGTTGCCAGGCGCGAGCCTTACTCCGCCACGATGTCTCGATCACGGTCACAGGTATGTCATCGAGAATGGATCGTCTCGCGAGCGCGGCGGTAGCATCGGTGCATCCGTTGGCCAACACTGTGACCCTGGTCACGACAACACCCGCCTGCCGGCGGATCGAGTCCAATACTCCGGCGATAGTCGCTGCCTCGTTGTAGGCTGGAATGCAGAACTCAACCGTCGCGGGGTTCACGACCACCAGTATAGAAGACAGCGCGCCAGTCCGGCGATACAATCCCGCGAATCACGGCGGCACGCGCCGGCTTCATCGAAGAAAACAGGTAGGCCGTGCCCCACGCCGAAACCGCCTGTGCGGCAACCGTGGCCGCGGCGGCACCGGGGAGACCCATCGCCGGAATGAGCATCGCATTCAACGTCACGTTGGTCACCGCGCCGAGGGTGGTTCGGAACAACTGGAGTCGATACTGTTGCTCTGCAACAATCCAGGTTCGAAACGCCCATCCGATGGCAACGAACGGTGCCGCCCAGATGTGCACGCGAAGGACGCCGATCGCAGGGGCGTATCCGGGACCGAAGACCAGGCGGATGACCGGCGACGCGATTGCGGTCGCGGCCCCGGCGGCGAAAACGGACAACCAAAATCCCATCCCCGCCACCCTCGAAATGGCCCGGCGGTACTGGTCCGGATCGCGCGTGCGCAAGCGGACGATAGATGGAATGGCGGTCTCGGCCAGGGCAGCAGGTACGACGTACCAGATCTCTGATATCCGGATGCCGATTGCGTATCTGCCTGCGGCCGGTGCGCCGAGAAGAGCACCGATCATGACCTGATCGGTGCGCATATAGACCATGATCGCGAGGCCCGCTGCAGCCGCAGGAAGTCCTCGTTTGACCAACGCTTTGGTACAGACGCCGAGAGAGACATTGGTCTGTCCGGCGGGTAGCACAGAGGATCGGAACGCTGCTACCAACACCGCTGACGACACGACCTGCTCGATTGCGACAGCCGCCGCAAACCACAGAAGGTCGGCGTCCAGAACAAGCAGAACGCTCCGGGCGACGACCATCGTCCACAGCGCGATCTGTCGGGCCACCACGATCGGGCGCCAGTCCTCCTGCGACTGAAACCACCACTGGAACAGGTCACCCGCGGCGGCAAGGTGTGCCACGGCCAGCCACCAGATGACCGGAACACCCGCCCCATCCAACGGCCGAAGCACCAGAAAAACCGCGAGCCCCACCGATACCGTTGTAACGGCGCCGAAGACTCGAATTGCACCGGCGCTTGCCAGCAGAACTCGACTTCGTCGCCGTCGCTCGGCGAGGGCGCCCGGCAACACCACCGACAGCCCTAAGGGCGCCAGAACGGTGGCAAGGGCCATCCACGCGGTCGCGAATGACAGCACGCCGTAGTCCGATGGCCCCAGTCGTCGAGCCATCCATACCGTCATTGCAAATCCTGCAAGAAGGCGAAGACTTCGATCGGCGAGGATCAGGAGCGTGTTTTGACGTGCGGTCGGATTCACTGGCAGCGGATGCGGCGTCAACTCACCGTCACCTGCAACCCCACCCGGTTCAGACTGAGCTCCACCACCCGCGCCCCGGACGCGCCTCCCTGCGCGCGGCCCGCAGCCCACGCCTCCAGCCCGTCCCGCAGCCGGACCGCCGCCTCCGCACTCTCGCTCACAAAAAACGCATACCCGCCGCCACCGGCACCGAGCAGCTTCATCGCCTGGCAGTTTTCGGCCACAGCGGGCGCTGCGAGCATGCCGTCGATCTCCTCGTTCGTGGTGGACGGATGGATGAGGCAGTTCTGTTTCCAGCTTTCCCGGACAACCCAGGCAAAGCGGTCGATGTCGCGGAGGGCAAACGCCTCCCGGGCGGCATCGGCGAGCGCGCCGATGCGTCGCACGGTGAAGAGGCTCGCCGGGTTCATGCTGTTGTATCCGTCCACCACTTCCTGGAGGATGTTGCGTGCCAGTCGTGTGGCGCCGGTGTAAAAGAGCGTGTAGCGGCTCACCGCCTCCGGCGTCTCAAACAGCCACGGGTCCAGCTGGTAGACTGCCAGGTCGGGGCGCAGTCCCGGGGGGCTCACGGCGTACTTGACCCCGCCGGCGACACCACCGATCTGGTCCTGCCAGCCGCCGCCGGTGGTGAGCATTTGCTCCATCTGCAGTACCTGGCGGTAGAGTTCGCCGGTGTTGATATGGCGCTCGTCAAACACGCCGAAGAAGCGCTCAAGCGCCGCCAGGAGCACCGCGCCGAGGATGCTCGAGGTCCCAAGGCCACTCCCCTTGGGCACCGCCGCGAGCAGAGTCACCTCCACGCCGCCACCAAGCGCCTTCAGCACGTCGGCAAGGGTGCGCCCGGGGTGGTTGGCCCGCGTAAACCCGAGGATACACAGCGCCGCCCGGGGCAGCGCAAACGGCACCAGCGGGTTTCGGTAGTCCTCCAGCGCGGCGAAGCTCGTCACGCGCTCCCCTTCCCCGAGGTCGATGGAATGAAAGCGGAACTCCGGCTCCGCAAGCGGGCGACAGAATACCTGAATAGGAGGTTGCCCGTTGAGGTCGATCGCCACGTTGCACACGCGACCACCCTCGCGGAGGGTGTACGGCGGGGTGTCGGTCCACCCGCCGCCAAAGTCCATGCGCACGGGACTTCTGGCCCACACGATCTGGTCGGGCTTCACGCTGCGCCGCAGTGGCGGTGGCGTCGTGAGGGCCGAGAGATAGGGGATCTGGATCGAGCTGGCGCCCTCGGCGGGCTCCCCCGCCCCGAGTTCGGACAAAAACCGCCCTCGATAGGAGCGGATGAGCTCGTCCGGTTCGGCGGCGGAAAGGCGCTCCAGAACGGGGCGGTCGTCGGGAGAAAAGACGCGTGGTGCCTCGGACGCGGGGATCGCCTGCCAGCCGCGTCCGTCCAGGACCGCCTGCCGCAGGAGTTCCGCGCGTCGGGTTGTGCGACGCGCCTCGCGGGAGGTGAGGTCCGCGGCGTCGGTGAGCTCCCGCAGGCTGCGACGCGGGGTGTTCATGAGCCACCGGCGCCAGCGGTCGTCGGCGAGGGAGGCGTCCCAGAACGCGGCGACCAATCGCCCGCGCGCGGCGGCGGAGAGGCTTTCGGGTAGCGCGGGCCACAGCGCCAGCTCCCAGATGTCGGCGACGTCCTCGGGAATACCCAGTTCCTCGCAGGTCATGCCGCGGGCCTGCGTCCACTCCGAAAGCGGGACGCCGCAGATCCGCACGGGTCCGCCTGCGGGTTTAAAACTGTCCTCGCGGCTGTAGACGGCAACCGTGAGGCCGTCGTCCGTCGTTCTCCCATCCAGGCAGAACCCCGCGGGGACTACCGACGGCAGATGCAGGCGGTCCACGGCGGTGATGAGGTTGCCACCGGCGAGCTCGCCTGTCAGATCGCTGCAGGCATCCACCAGGGACGGCTCCCCCGCCCGGACCGGTCCGGTCCCCACCACCACGTTGCTGGAATCGTTGACAACGATCCCGCCGGTCTCGTGGGAACGCAGTTCGTGACTGAGGCCGGCGGCGTCGGGGACGTCGTAAAACGGAACGATTTCTCCGCTCCCGGCGATCGCCGCCGCGGTCTCCGGCACCTCGCCCACGGAGCCGTAGTGCAGGAAGGTACTGCGGCGGCCCAACACTCCCTGGAGCGCACTGCCGCGCATCGTCTCCCGGATCGCGGCGCGGTCCTCCACACCGAGGCGGCTCTGGGGGGCGACCAGATTCTCGAACTCCGCATCGGAGATGCCGTCGAGGGCGGCGGTGAGGATCTCCACGTAGAGGTCGATGTACACCTCGCCGCGACGCACGGCGGGGCCGAAGCGCTCGGCCAGCGAAGCCAGACGAGCGCGACCGCGGCGGTCGAAGGCAACGATCCCGATATCCAGCGCGCACTGCGTACCACCGGGGAGCGCCGCATCGCTCCGCAGTCGGTCAATCGGGGCCTTCTGCAGGTAGCCGGTGACCCCCTGCTGCAGGCGGTCGAAGACGAACACGCCGTGGCGACTTCCCTCGTCAAAACCGGCGGGCACGGCGAAGCCGCATACCTCGCCCCGGTCGGCGCGCACCGCGCTCACGTCGAAGTCGAGGTACACGTCGCCGCTGGCAACGACGAGCTCACCGGGACGCCAGGGGTAGCGCAGGTACAGACCAAGCTGGATGTCGAGGAGTACGGGCGGTTGGGCGGTACTGGAGGGCACCGGGACCGGGGCAAAGAGCTTGCCCTCCGGCGCCCACGCCGGGAGGCGGCGGCTCTCACCACCGGCGTGGACCAGCAGGATTGAGCGATCGTCGGGCAACTGGGAGAGCGCGTGGAGCGTCCCGCCGCCGCTTCCCACCCGGCCGGCGGGGGGATCGTGCACAACACGGAACTCCAGTTCGCGGGGGTAGATACCCGCGTGCTGGCGACGGGTGATGGCGGCGGAAAAGGTGGCCGCCTGCTCAGGGGAGGAAGCACAGATGGCTACAATATCGGGGAGGTTCATGTAGTCTCCATAAGGGGTGTTGAAAAGCCAAGAAGCGCCGCACACTGATTCATGCGGGCGTCAAAGGACCACAGTGAGATCAGGGCTGGGTCCCCGGCGGGCACCTCGGCGAGGAGCCATTGCTCGGCCGAGGCCAGATGAAGTGCATCGAGCGAGCGGACGACAACCGGATACGGTCCCTCGGCACGGCGCAACACGGCCTCGGTGAGGCGGATGGAGGCGATGCGGGTTGCCAGCCGGGCAAAGCGGTGCCGAGCGGCCGCGGTGGCGGTGGCGGAGAGACGGTCGGTCTGCAGGGCGCGGTGGAGCCCACGGGCCACCTCGGTCCACAGAAGCCGACTGGAGGCCACCCGGCGACTCCCCTCCAGGGTGGCGAGGACGTCGCTTCCCTCGAGCAACCACGCCAACACGACGCTGCTGTCCAGGTAGTGCAGTTGGTCACTCATCACTCACCGCGGTCCTCTGCGATGAGCGCCATCGCAAGTCCCGGCCGCGCGCCGCCGACACCGGTCGAGTCGATGTCGTCGAAGGAGAATGGCTCGGGCGGGTAGTCCACGAGCTGGGTATCGGCATTGCTCCGTCGAACCTCCGCAACGGGTCGACGGTGCTCGGTAATCAGGTAGGTCTCACCACCCTGGACGTTGCGGAGATAGGCGGCAAGATGAGCCTTAAAATCCGACACGCTGAGGCTTTTCACAGGTCAAGGATAGGTCAATTTCTGCGATCGATCAACAAAAAAGGCGCGAGCGAATGCCCGCGCCTTGAATCGTCTGGTGTCGGAAGTCGGTCTTCCTATCGCTCCGGTCCGTTTTCTCGGTACCACGCCCAGGTTTTCTCGATACCCTCCCGGAGGGAGGTTGAGGCGGTCCAGCCGAGCTCGGTCATCTTGCTCACGTCCATGAGCTTGCGGGGCGTACCGTTGGGTTTGCTTGAATCCCACGTGATCTCGCCGTTCCAGCCGACCACATCGGCGATCGTCTCGGCGAGCTCCTTGATGGTGACATCGGTGCCGGTGCCGACGTTGACGAAGTAGTCCGGCGAGACCTCCCGCATACGGTCGGCATCCACGTGCTCCAGCAGGTGGAGGAGCGCGTCGGCGAGGTCGTCGACGTAGAGAAACTCCCGCATGGGAGAGCCGTCGCCCCAGACCGTGACGGGCGCGTGAGAGCGAGCGGCTTCCGCGAACTTGCGCAGGAGCGCGGGCAGCACGTGGCTCGTCTCCAGATTAAAATTATCCTTGGGGCCGTAGAGGTTGGTCGGCATCGCCGACACGAAGTTCGTCCCGTACTGCTCGTTGCAGTATCGGCAGAGCTTGATCGCGGCGATCTTGGCAATCGCGTAGGGTTCGTTGGTGGGCTCCAGGGGACCGGTGAGGAGCGCGTCCTCGTTCATCGGCTGATTCGCGTGCTTGGGGTAGATACAGCTTGATCCGAGATTGAGCAGCTTCTTCACCCCGGAACTCCAGGCGGCGTGAATCACGTTGGCGGCGATCATCGCGTTCTGGTAGATGAACTCCGCCTTGTAGGTGTCGTTGGCGAGAATTCCGCCGACGCGGGCGGCGGCAAGGATTACGACCTCAGGCTTCTCGGCCTCAAAGAACGCTTCAACCTCCGCCTGGCGGGTGAGGTCGAGCTCGCTGTGCGTCCTGGTGACAATGTCGGTGTAACCTGCAGCCTCGAGACGACGCAGTACCGCGCTCCCCACGAGGCCGCGGTGACCGGCCAGGTAGATACGGGAGTCCCTATTCATAGTAGTTCTTCACCTCGTAGCCACCCTGCTTGAGGTAGAGCTCGCGCTGCTGTTCCGCGAGGTCTGCGTCCACCATCATCTCCACCAGGCCCTGGAATTTCACGCTGGGTTCCCAGCCGAGTTTCTCGCGCGCCCGGGATGGATCACCGAGAAGCTGTTCAACCTCCGCGGGACGGAAGTACCGCGGGTCCACGGCCACCACGGTGTCTCCAACGGTCACCTTCGCCTCGAGGGATGCATCGACGGCGGCGACAACACCGGTTTCCTTCACACCGGAACCGCGCCACTCCAGCCGCACGCCGAGACGGGAAAAGGCGGCCTCGACAAACTCCCGCACCGTGTGCATCTCACCCGTGGCGATGACGTAGTCGTCGGGCTCATCCGTCTGGAGGATGCGCCACATCGCCTCAACGTAATCGCCGGCAAAGCCCCAGTCGCGTTTGGCGTTCATGTTCCCCAGGTACAAACGTTCCTGGAGCCCCAGCACGATGCGCGCCACGGCGCGGGTGATCTTGCGCGTCACAAAGGTCTCACCACGCAGCGGGCTCTCGTGGTTAAAGAGGATCCCGTTTGAGGCGTGCATGCCGTAACTCTCGCGGTAGTTGACGGTGATCCAGTAGGCGTAGAGCTTGGCGGCGGCGTAGGGGCTGCGCGGATAGAACGGTGTGGTCTCCCTCTGGGGGACCTCCTGCACCAGACCGTAGAGCTCGCTGGTACTGGCCTGGTAGAAGCGGACCGTCTTCTCCATGCCCAGGATCCGCAACGCCTCCAGGATGCGGAGCGTCCCCAGGGCGTCGGAGTTGGCAGTGTACTCGGGGGTCTCAAAGCTCACCTTGACGTGGCTCTGGGCACCGAGGTTGTAGATCTCATCCGGCTGCACCTCCTGAATAATGCGGATCAGGTTGGTGCTGTCGGTGAGATCACCGTAATGGAGATGAAACCGAACGTTCTCCTCGTGCGGATCCTGATACAGGTGATCGACACGATCGGTGTTGAAGCTACTCGCCCGACGCTTGACGCCATGGACGGTGTAACCTTTGTTGAGGAGAAGTTGGGAGAGGTATGCGCCGTCCTGACCGGTGGTGCCGGTGAGGAGGGCGGTGTTCTGAGTACTGTCTGTCATTTTCTGTCCCCGTAGTTCTTCTCCACCCACTCCCGGTACGCCCCGGTGCGGACACCGTCCACCCAGTCCATGTGTTCAAGGTACCACTTCACGGTCTTCCGCAGACCTTCGGCGAAGTCCACGGTCTGGGACCAACCGAGTTCGCTCTTGAGCCGTGAGCAGTCGATCGCGTAGCGCCGGTCGTGGCCGGGGCGATCCTTTACAAAGGTGATGAGCTTCCGCGTCTCGGCGGAGTCGCGGTCGAGTTCTTCGGCGACGATGTCGCAGAGCGTCTCCACCAGGGTGATGTTCTCCCACTCGTTGTCGCCACCGATGTTGTAACTCTCGCCGGTCTCGCCGCCCTGCATCACGGTCCACACGGCGCGGTTGTGGTCCTCCACGTAGAGCCAGTCGCGGATGTTCTTTC
>CAJWEZ010000083.1 GCA_913030605.1 uncultured Spirochaeta sp. | reverse complement strand
GTTCCCGAACCACGCGCAGGACCGTAACGGCGGTGGTCGCCAGCACGAGCAGCGCGAGGACCGCACTCCGAACCCGCCGGCGGCGGTCATGCACCGCCCGCCGGACGCAGGCCGCGGCGATTCCGACGGCAGGCACGAAGAACGCCCACCACCGCAGCTGTTCGCCGGAAGGTATTGCCAGTGTCGCGGACAGAGATCCGAGAAAAAGGGCGCTCGCGACCGCAACGACCGGAGTCGCCGCGACCGCGAGGTATTCGCGTTGGGGAAACCTCACATAGAGGTATTACTGGGCAACGGACTGCATCGCTTGGCGAGCCGCGTCAGTTACCCGGCGGGGATAGTTCTCGAGGATCGAGGTAGAAAACAGCGCGTTGTACGACGCCGGACGGTCCAGCAGCTGCAGATTCGCGATCGTTGCGAGCATGATCTGGGTGTCGTAGGGACGGTCGATCTCGGTGTAGGTGTTGAGCAGCTCGAGATACTCCGTCAGTCGCGCCGCGGCGGCATCGGTGTCCATGGCGCCGAGCGTGGCGATCGCCTCCAGCAGGCGCGTCTTGGCGATCAGTCCGCGGTCGTATTCCAGAACCGTCTCGTTGAAGTGCCGGATTGCAACGCCCGTCGCCTCCCCGTAGGTGCCGTTGCGGACCACGGTGGCGGCGGCAAACCGGATTCGACGCGCCTCCTCCTGGGTTTCCAGCTCCTGCGGGCGCAGCCTGAGCGTGTCGCCGAGCGTGACCCGAGCGAGCTCCAGCTTGTCGGCTTCGGTCAGATAGTCGCTGGTCATGAAGAAATCGAAGGGCGCGTACCGGTCCTGGACGTCCTGCGCCAGCACATACTCGGACGCCATGTCGAGGGGCACCCCGTCAAGCGCGTTGAGGGCGGTCCGCGCCGTGTCGGTGACGAAGTCCGGATACTGCACGAGGATAACATCCACGACGGCGGGAAACGACGAGGCCGAAGCGAGCGTCCCCAGCGTCTCGGTGACCGCCGTAAGCACCTGCAGGTCCACGCGGGTACCCGCCCGGGTCAGGTTGTTCTGCGTCTGAACCCACTGGTTCATGTATCCGATCGTCTGCTGACTGTCGCCGGCCAGCTCACCGAGGACGGAGGCGATCTGGATACGCGCGCTGGTCTCGTCGTACAGACGGAACAGGCGCCACAGGTCGTTCACGGCCGGGGCGTACGCGCCGGCCTGAATCCGGTTGACCGAAACCAGCGCGATCTCCCGCAGAAGCTGCTCCGCCACGAGATCCTCGGCGTTGCTCACCACGTAGCTCAGCGCCTGTCCGTACAGCGGGCCGAAGGCGGCGGGATCCTCTGAGTCGGCCGCCCGAAGTATTTCGAGTTTTGTCTGCAGGTTCGAGGATGCAAAACTCGCCTGAAAGGTCTCCAGTCGGTCCGTCTGAGCGGGAAGTGTCATTCCACACGCCAGGACGATCACGGTTGCCAGAATAAGCCGTCGCATAGCCATATAGTAGCTGAAACGGGCGGCGGTATCAACGAATCATTTCTTCTGTGCGGCAGCCGCACGCTGCCGTGGCGTCGGTTTCTCCGTCGCTGAACCGTCCGACGCAGCCGCCGGCGGCTTCTCCCCGTTTTTTTGTGCTTCCCGCAGTTCGGTCCTCGTCTCCCCGGCCTGGAACAGCTCGTAGACGTAGGTCAGAATCTTGATTCTCATCGACACCCCGGGGCGCTGCGCTTCCAGGTGCAGGATGCTTGCGCGGTTCTTCTGTTTGAAGTTCACCGACTTGATGACACCGCAGAGCACGACGACCTCTCCGTTCAGGTCCGCCTGGATTTTCACCGGCAGACCCGCTTTGGCACGGCCGCCGATCGCCACGGCGGCACCGTCTTCCGAGATATCGATCAGCTTGCAGCGGTACCCGCCGCTAGTCTCCACCGTCTCGGTGGCCTGCGAGAGAGACCGCAGCGGGAAGAGAAACGCCGGCACGCCGGCATCACGACGCACAGACCGACGTTTCTGCGCGCGGACGAGATTGTCCGAATGCGCGACGTGGAGGATCGGTACTTTACGATCCAGATAGTCACCGATCACTTTCGATTCGAAGAAATACCCCGCGTCCTCCTGGCGCCAGAAATAGAGCTTGATATCCTGGTTGCGCCAGGAAAACCCCTGCGGGAGCGGGTTCCCCCGGGGATACGTCAGCGCCATGTAGCGCCGATTGTTCTCAATCAGCTTGGAGACATACGCACCGCTGCCCTCGAAAACGATCTTAAGCGTCTGCCCCGGGGCGATACTCCGGCTGGAGGAAAGGCCGAGACGGTACTTGGGCTGGTCAAACTCGACGCGACGCCGAAAATCAAAGAGCTTGTTGAGGAACGCCTGGCTGCGCGGTTCGTTCTCGTTACCGGCGGCCCGGAATCCAACGATCGCCGACCGGATGCACCGGTCCAGCGTCTTGACGCTCCAGAAAAGGGAGGTGGGATTCTTGAGCTTGTTGGCGATCGCCACGCGTCGCAACAGGTTGACCTCACCGAAGCTGAACCCTGACTCCTTGCCGCGAACGTAGAACTGTATCCAAGGAAAACTGAAGCCTCCCGCACGCAGCACGAGGATGTACGCGGCCACGACCAGGACGAACGCGACCAGCAGGATGACAATCGGCACTTTTTTTTCTCCTATCGAATAGTATCGACATTCCCGGGCGCGGGTAAAGCCTGCGGTGGACACCGTTCAGAACGCCGTGGCACTATCGCCTCGATGTGGACCCGTACTCCCGACCAGGCACTCAGACTTCGCAGACTCCGGGAAACAGCTGTGCTGTTCGCCCTCTTTGTCGTGCCCGGTCTCACCTCATCCGCAGGTCTGGTTCAGGTCGTCGGGAGCGTCGCACCGCTTCTGGCGCTCACACTCCGAAACGGCGCGTTTGCCCTGCTGATCCTCTATCTGCTCGACATTCAGGGCGATCGCACGCTAATCGCCGGGGTCCCGGACATCACGGCAGCGCCGGACGTCCGGAAGACGGTGTCGGGTGACGACTCGCCGCGTACCGTCCCCCCGGGCGACGCGACCGCCATGCCTCAGACGTCGCCGACGCGCCGCGGAGCGGTCATCGCAACGACCGTTCTCGTCTGGGCGATCCTCCTGGGTACATCACTGGCGGTATCCGCAGTCACCGCGGCGTTCGGGTTCGACAGCGCCCGCGGTGCGTCGGGCGAGATTCTCCGATCCCTCGCCGCGTCGTCGCACCCGGCGGTCTGGATCCCGGTCGTCATTGCGGCCATGGTCTCGGTCGGGATCGTGGAGGAGCTGTTTTTCCGCGCCTACCTCGTTGCACGGCTGCGACAGACAGGTGCTTCCCCACGGGTGGCGGTGGGGGTCGCCGCGCTTCTGTTCAGCGTGGGCCACGGGTATCAGGGGCCGTCGGCGCTGGTGTTTTCCTTCATCGCCGGCGCCGGATTGGGACTGCTCTGGCTGAAACGACCGCGACTGAGTGGCTTTGCCGCGGGGCACGCGGCGTACAACCTCACGGCGCTGGTTCTGGCGGCGTGGTACACTTGAGGAGATGCGAACGATGAACCTGCTGACGATCCGGTTGGGGGCGATCATCCTGTGGGCGGTGCTGGCAACGGTCCCCGTGCGTGCCGGGGGGACCACAGAGGCTCCCGAGCCGGTGGAACCCGCGGCGACGACGGAACCCGCCGGTACCACCGACGCCGAGGCGCAGATGAAGACGCTCCTGGACGGAATCGGAATCCGCACCTTTGAGGGCGACATCGCCGCGGTGGACTTCGGAATCCCGCGTCTCGGCGGCGATCAGACCTCGCTGAGCGATTTTCAGGGCGAGTTCGTGTTTCTGAACTTCTGGGCCACCTGGTGCCCACCCTGCCGGGAAGAAATGCCGTCGATGGACGCCATGCACGCGGAGCTCGAGGATCTGCCGCTCCGCATTCTGGCGGTGAACGTGCAGGAGAGCCCCGATGTGGTGGAGTCCTTTGTCCGGGAAGAGGGCTACCGGTTTCCGGTCCTCCTCGATGAATCGGGGCGCGTCGCCGCGCACTACGGCGTCCGCGGTATCCCCACCACCTATTTCATCTCCCCCGCCGGCCGCGTCCTCGGCATGCTCGTGGGCACGCGGTACTGGGACGAACCGGATGTTCTGGACACCATGCGGGAGATCGCGCGTCTCGCGGCGACGCTGCAGGGGTAGGATCTGATCATGAACGCCGATCTTTCGATCCTCGTGGCTCTGGCGGCGGGGATTCTTTCGTTCCTTTCACCGTGCGTACTGCCCCTGATTCCGAGCTACCTCTCGTTTGTCAGCGGGGTGAGTTTCGTGGATCTCGGGTCCGCCGGCACCATACGCTGGCGGGTCTTCTCCCGAACCGTCTTCTTCGTCCTCGGATTCTCGATCGTCTTTGTGGTCCTCGGCCTGCTGTTTGCCGGTCCGGCGCTGCTGTTCAGCGGGGCCGGACGCTGGATCAATCTGACAGCCGGGGCGATCGTGGTGGCCCTCGGGGTGAACGTGATGTTCGACCTGATCTCGTTTCTGAACCTGGAGCGGCGCATGCACACCGCCAACCGGCCGGCCGGCTACCTGGGGGCAACGGTCGTCGGAATGGCGTTCGGCGCCGGCTGGAGCCCGTGCATCGGACCGATTCTGGCGTCGATCCTGCTGCTGGCGGGAACGCAGGGCGAGATCGGACGGGCGGCGACGCTCCTCGCGGTCTACTCGCTGGGGCTGGGCCTGCCCTTCCTCGCCGCCGGCGCCGCATTCACCCGGGTGTCCCGTTCCCTCAACCGCCTCAAACCGTACTTCGGCGCGATCAGGGCCGCCAGCGGCGCGTTTCTGGTGGTGATCGGACTACTGATCATGGCGGGCCGGTTCCAGCAGCTCAACGGATGGTTGCTGTCCACGGCGATGTCACTCGACACATGGGCCGCCGCGCGACCGGCGGCAGCGAGGATCGTGTTTGGCGCGATACCGATCGCGCTCGCGGCGGTCGGCCCGCTGATCCGGGCAGCGACGGGCAGGCGCGTCCGACCGGGACGCGTGGGTGCCGCCATGGCCGCGGCGGCGGTGCTCCTCGGCATCGCCGGACTCACCGGTCTGGTGAGCCTTCCGTCGCTTGTTGTGGAGTGGCTTCAGTTTCAGGGGGTGTAGGAGACCGGCGCCGCTGCCGTCGCGGGGGCCGCTCGGGCTCAGCTCCCGCCGCCGAAGAGGCGGGAGAGCAGCGACGACTGACGTCCCACCGGTTTTTCGGTGAAACGCCCCAGAGAGAGCAGCCGGGCGCTTCGATCGCGAAGCAGCTGATCGGGTCGTTTGCGCGCCAGTTCCTGGTACGCCGCGAGGACGGTCTGACGGACGCGTCCCGCGATCTGCTGATGGTCGCTCTGGGCACCACCCACCGGTTCCGGGATGATATCGTCGATGATGCCAAATCCTTTGAGGTCCGGAGCGGTCATCTTCATGAGCCCCGCCGCCTGCTGTGCCTTCTTGGCGTCACGGAGGAGAATCGACGCAAAGCCCTCCGGCGATATCACCGAGTACACGGAGTTCTCCAGCATGTACACCCGGTCTCCGACACCGATTCCCAGCGCACCACCGGAGCCGCCCTCGCCGACCACGACACAGATAATCGGCGTGCGGAGCACCGAGAACTCGCGGAGGTTGCGGGCGATCGCCTCACCAATGCCGCGCTCCTCGGAGGCCAGGCCCGGGAAGGCTCCGGAGGTGTCGATGATGGTGAGAATCGGGCGGCGAAAGCGCTCCGCTTGCCTGGCAAGACGCAACGCCTTGCGATAGCCCTCCGGGTGGGCCATACCGTAGTTCCGGTGCAGGTTTTCCTTCATGTTGTGACCTTTCTGGTGGCCCAGAAAGGTGAAGTGAACCCCGCCGATCGTGGCGATGCCCCCAACCAGCGCCGGGTCGTCGCCGAACGTACGGTCGCCGTGGAGTTCCAGGTAGCGGTCGCTCATGAGATCGATGTACTGGAGCGCCGTGGGGCGATCCTGATGCCGCGCGAGTTCGACACGCCGCCACGCGGTTTCGTCTCCCCCGGCAAGCTTGTCCGCCAGGCGGTTGATGTCCGCGCCGATATCTATGTTCTCGCGAAGTGCGAGTTCCTGCAGTTCCTGCAGCTTGCTTCTGAGTTCTTCTGCTTTCACGGCTTTGCTCCCCCCCGGGAGTGGACATCGATCAGGTACGCCAGGGTGCTGCGCAGCTCGCTGCGGGGCACGACGGCGTCCACAAAGCCCTTGTCCTTCTGGAACTCCGCGCGCTGGAATCCTGCGGGCAGTTTCTGCCGGATCGTTCCCTCGATCACCCGCGGCCCGGCGAACCCGATAAGCGCGTTGGGCTCCGCGAGGGTGATGTCTCCGAGCATGGCAAAGGATGCGGTAACGCCACCGGTGGTCGGGTCGGTCAGCACCACGATCAGCGGTTGTCCCGCCTCGGCGAGCAGCGCGGCGGTGTGACTCGTCTTTGCCATCTGCATGAGGCTGAAGATCCCCTCCTGCATCCGCGCGCCGCCGCTGGCGGTGAAAATGATGCACGGCATCGCCTGGTCGGCGGCGTAGAGCATCGCACGGGCAAGGCGTTCGCCAACCACGGACCCCATACTGCCGCCGAGAAACTTGAAGGACATGAGTGCGAACGCCGCCTGCCGGCCCTCGATCCGTCCGACGCCGGTGGTGATCGCCTCGTCGATACCCGTTTTTTCCTGTGCCTGCCGCAGCTTCTCGGTGTATTCCGGAAAATCGATCGGGTTCACCGGCTGAACGTCCGCCGAGAACTCACTGATCTCGCCACCATCCATCAGGGTCTTGATCCGCTCGAGGGCGCTGATCCTGTAGTGATGGCCACAATGGGGACAGACGAAGAGATTGACCGCCAGGTCCCCGTCGTCCACCGGTTTCCCGCACGACGGGCAGCTGTGCTTGGTCGCGACGTAGCGTCGGTCGTCCATGCGCAGCGCGCGACGCCCCTGCTTCATCTTGTCGCGGCTCACCGCCCGCAAAACCTTCCTGAAATAGCGTCCCGGACTCATTGGCCAATCTCCTTCATGATGTGCGCGAGCACATCGGTGCCGAAGACCCCACCCTGGAACACGCGACTGTTGATGATGTCGCGCTGCCGTTCGATGTTGGTTGGAACTCCGGCGATCTCGAACTCGGAGAGCGCGCGGTCCATACGGGCCAGTCCCTCATCCCGGTCGCGCCCGTGGACGATCAGCTTGGCAACGAGGGAGTCGTAGAACGGCGGCACAATGGCGCCGGTGTGCAGAAAACTGTCCACGCGGGTGCCGAAGCCCCCGGGGGGATAGTAGTGCGTGACCGTCCCCGGCGCCTTGGCGTTCACCCGGCATTCCACCGCGTACCCTCGAAGGTCGATGTCGTCCTGGGTGATCGAAAGCGGCTCACCGGACGCGGCCCGGATCTGCTCTGCGATGATGTCCACCCCGGTCACCATTTCCGTGACCGGATGCTCAACCTGTACCCGGGCGTTCACTTCCATAAAATAGTGCCGACCGTCTTCCACCAGGAACTCGATCGTGCCTGCCCCGACGTAGTCGAGGGACGAGAAGAGCCGGATCGCATCGGCGCCCATCTTCTCGCGCAGATCGTCGTCCACGGCCGTGGACGGACTCTCCTCGACAAGCTTCTGATGGTTCTCCTGAACGGAACAGTCCCGTTCGCCGAGGTGCACCACGTTACCCTGGGAATCGGCCAGAACCTGCAACTCCACGTGTCGCGGACTCGTGAGATACTTCTCAAGGTACACGGTACCGTCGGAGAACGCCTTCTGCGCCTCCGCCGAGGCGATCTGCAGGATGCCGGCGAGGTCCTCCTCGCGGTGACAGATCCGCATTCCCTTGCCACCGCCGCCGGCCGCCGCTTTCACGATCACCGGATACCCGATTTCGGCGGCGTCGCGGCGCGCGGCTTCGATGTCGGCCACGCTCCCGGTGCTTCCGGGAATGACGGGAACCTGTTGCCCGATCGCCGTTTGCTTGGCCTGGACCTTGTCGCCGAGCAGCGAAATGGTCTCCGCCGGAGGCCCGATAAACACCAGGCCCGCGTCGGTGACTTCGCGGGCAAAGCCGGCGTTCTCGCTCAGAAAACCGACACCCGGGTGCACGGCGTCGCAGTGCGAGAGCACGGCGGCGGAGACCAGATTGGGAATGTTGAGGTAGCTTTCCGAGGCCGCCGGCGGTCCGATACACACCGCCTCATCGGCCATTCGGACTGCGAGAGAGTGCCGGTCGGCGTCACTGAACGCCACGACACTGCGGATTCCCAACTCGCGGCACGCCCGAACGATACGTACCGCGATCTCTCCGCGGTTTGCCACGAGTATGGACGAAATCATACGCGCCGTACCTCGACGAGCGGCGTCCCGTACTCAACCATGTCGCCGTTGTTCACCTTGAAGGAGACGATTTCCATGTTGAACTCCGCTTCGAGCTCGTTCATCACTTTCATCGCCTCGAGGATGCAGAGCGTCGTGCCCTTCTCAACCACGTCGCCCTCCTGACAGAACGGCGGCGAGTCCGGAGACGGTGCCCGATAGACCGTTCCGACGATCGGTGATGAGATCACCTCGACGCCGGCGGGAAGCTCGGAACCCTGCTCCTCCGTCGCCGGCTGGCCCGTGGCGGGAGCGGAGGGGGCCGACTGCTGCTGCGTCGCCTGGGCCATGACACCGGGGTCCGCGACCATCGGGGTCCCGGCCGGCATCGACTGCGGATGCACCATGATCGGCTGCGTATATACCGGATTGGACTCTGACTTGCGCTTGAGCGTGAGCTGGGTGCCATCCTGGTCGAGCTTGAGTTCCGTCAGCGAGCTTTCGTTGAACGTGTCGATTAGGGTAATGATCTCGTCAAGGTTCATGAAGCGCCTCCCATGGCTTGATTCGGAAGCTACCACGCGCTTCTCGGGAAAGTCAATTAAGCGGTCGGCGGCCGAAAAACTTGTCTCCCCTTCGCTCATCAGGGTACTATGGAGGCATGAATATCACTTCTCTCCTCCCTCATCGTGCGCCATTTCTGTTCGTCGATGAGATCGAAGAGGCCTCCGACGAGCGCATCGTCGGCACGCGGACCTTCCCCGCGTCGGAGCCGTTTTTCGCCGGCCATTTCCCGGACTACCCCGTGGTCCCCGGCGTCATCCTCGTTGAAAGCATGGCACAGTGCGGTGGCGCGGGAATCCGCCAGCTCGGGACGATCGGCGAGAAACTGTTCTTTCTGGCTTCGGTGAACAACGTGAAATTCCGGCGTCAGGTGCGCCCCGGCGACACGGTTCGCATGGAGATCGAGAACCTCAGGATCTCCCCGCGTATGCTGAAGCAGAAGGGACGCGCGATCGTGGACGGCGAGGTCGCATGCGAGGCGGAGTGGATGTGTCTCGTCGGAGATGCCCCGCAATGATCGATCGCGAGACCGTCCCGAAACGCATTCGCCTGCGAAGCAGGGAACACGCCGATCGCCCCTTCAGCTGGACCAAGGATTCCGCGGGAACGTATCAGGCGACCACCTTCGCCGAGATGTGGCAGACGGTCGCCCGGATCGGCGCCGGCCTCCAGACGCTCGGTGTCGGTCGCGGCGACCACGTCGGGATCATGAGTCACAACCGTCGCGAGTGGATTTTTACCGATCTCGCGATTCTCGGACTCGGCGCCGCCGACGTTCCCCGGGGATCGGATTCCACCGCCGATGAAATGGCGTACATCCTTGCCCACGCCGACTGTCGCCTGGTCTTTGCGGAAGACGCCGCCCAGTGCGAGAAGATCCTCTCCCGACGGGATCACCTCCCGAAGCTGGAACGCCTCATTCTCTTCGACGACTATGCGGCGCCGTCCGACCGTCCGCAGGTGGACGGCGTTGCGGTCTCGAGCTATGCCGACCTGCTCGCGGCGGGCGACGCCCGCGGCGAAGAAGGGCTGGCGGCGTTCGAGTCGGAAGTTGACCGCGGTCAGAGCGGAGATCTCGCCACCCTGCTGTATACCTCCGGGACGACCGGCGAACCGAAGGGCGTGATGCTCAAGCACCAGTCCTTTCTCTTTCAGATGGACCGTATCGAGAAGATTCTCCTGCTGACGCCCTCCGACATTTTCCTCACCGTTCTCCCGGTGTGGCATTCCTTTGAGCGGGCGGTCGAGTACATCTGTCTCAACTACGGGGCAAGCCTGGCCTACTCGAAACCGATCGGCAAGGTGATGCTCGACGACATGGCCCAGATTCAGCCGACGTGGATGACGTCGGTCCCGCGGATCTGGGAGGGTATCCGGGCTGCAGTGCTTCGCAACGTCTCCAAGCAGAGCCCGGCGAGGCAGGCGCTGTTCCATTTCTTCCTGGGTGTCGGGGAGATGCACGCGGACCTGAAGAACACGTTCCTCGGTCGGTTGCCGCGATTTCAGAACCGCAACCGGGTGATCGACGCGGTCGCCGCCGCGATCCCGCTGGTGCTTCTCTCTCCGGTGAACGCCCTGGGGAGCGTCCTTGTGTTCAAGAGCCTCCGTGAACGACTCGGCGGCCGTTTCATCGCCGGCGTCTCCGGCGGCGGTGCCCTGCCTCCCTACGTGGACAAGTTTTTCCAGGCCGCGGGGATCTCCGTCCTCGAAGGCTACGGCCTGACCGAGACGGGACCGGTTCTGGCGGTGCGGGAGCAGAAACGCCCGATTCCCGGCACCGTCGGGGCGCTGCTGCCGGATGTGGAATACCGCGTCGTCGGTGAGGACGGGCGGTTTCTCGGCCCCGGCGAAAAAGGCGAACTCCACGTCCGAAGCCCGCAGGTCATGGAGGGCTACTACAAAAAACCCGAAGAGACCGCGCGCGTGCTCAGCGAAGATGGCTGGCTCAACACCGGTGATCTGGTCCTGTTCACCTACGATCGGGAGTTCCGCATCGTGGGCCGATCGAAGGAGACGATCGTCCTGCTGGGTGGGGAGAATATCGAACCCCAGCCGATCGAGGACGCAATCCTGCAGTCGGAGTTTATCGACCAGGTGATGGTGGTGGGCCAGGATCAGAAGTTCCTCGGTGCCCTGGTCTACCCCAACGAGGAACGGATGCTCGCGTTCGCCAGGGAACGGGAGATCGAGTTCGTGGAGCAGGAGGAACTGTATGAAAACGAGCAGTTCCGGGCCCAGATCAACCGCGAAATCCAGGACCGGGTAAATGGAAAGACCGGGTTCAAGTCGTTCGAGCAGGTGTTTCGGTTTCACCTGCTCCCGAAGCCGTTTGTGGTGGGACAGGAACTGACGCAGACGATGAAGATCCGACGGTCGGTGGTTCACGACCTGTACGAACGACAGATCACCACGCTGTTCCGATAGGACCAGCGTGGTGCCGGGCGTCCGGGGCGGGCGCCTGGAGCGGGCGCCGGGTAGACCGGCGCCCCGAACCCTACCTCACGAAGGCGTCGCGAAACCCCCGACTCCGAACGCGATACAGCGCACTGCCCTTTTCGTCGTCGCTCAGAGGCCCGACGTAGACACGGTAGAGCGACCGGCCGTTCGCCTGCTGTGAGAGGACCGCAACGGGCAGGCTCGCCCCCAGCGTATCGATCGCCCGGCGAACGCTCTGCGGCGACGAAAGTGCCGCCACCTGCACGTACGAGGCGTTCTCGTCGAGCCCGGCGACCAGCGGCAGATCGACGGCGGGCTCCTCCGCCGGCGAACGGGCTTCCGCCGGGGCCGATTCCACCGCTGCTACGGCGCCGGTACGGGCGTCGGGTTCGGCAGGCCTGTCAGGCTCCGCCGGTGCCTCCGGTTCGGCAGGCGTCTCCGGTTCGGCAGGCGTCTCCCGTTCGGCCGGCGTCCGTTCCCGCTCCGGGACCTCGGGTTCCGCCACTGCGATCTCCGTGCCCGTCTCCTCCGGCGGGGTCTCCGCCGCCTCGAGATCCTCCGCGCGTGGCTCCGGCGCCTCCGGGCTGCGATAGTCGGCCGGCTCGAGGCTCACGACAGCGTCTTCCGGGATAAGCGTGGGCCGAAGCGCGGGCTCCGGCTCGGCGGGGGGAGCCTCTTCCGCCGTAGCAGCCTCTTCCGCCGTAGCAGCCTCCTCCGCGGGAGGCTCCTCGCCGGCCGCGGCGACGTCGGCCTCCCCTTCAGACGGGAGATCGGGTCGCGGCAGATCGGCCTCCACCGCGGCCTCGGCCATCGCCGAGATCTGCACGCTGCCGCTCGACGTCGCGAAGACGCGGCTGCAGATCCAGTCGAAGCAATCGGATGACGAGGCCGAACCGCTCCACGCCCTGCTCTTCGTACATGTCGAGCACGGCGCTTTCCTTGGCCCCGGCGAACAGGCGGGTGTTGCGCGACACCGTTTCGCCCGCCGGCACGGTAATGGCATCGTAGATCAGGTCTGCCCGGTAGATATCGCCGCCGGTGGAGCGGAAACCACCTTCGGCATCGCTGGCATCGTCGGCGACCAGCGCACTCATCCAGTAGATGTCGGTAAAGCCCAGCCACTGGGTGTTGCCGTCCAGGCTGACGGGGCCTTCCTCGGCCACCTCGTCGTAATCCCAGTCGAAATTCACTTCGCCGCCGACGGTCGGCACGCCGAAGGAATTGCCATAGCCGCCGATGCCCGCGACGACGCCCGAGACGACATGGCGGGTGCGGGGATGGTCCGGTTCGCCGAAGCGCAGCGCATTCAGCGCCGCGACGGGGCGCGCGCCCATGGTGAAGACATCGCGCAGGATGCCGCCGACGCCGGTCGCCGCGCCCTGGTAGGGCTCGATATAGCTGGGATGGTTGTGGCTCTCCATCTTGAAGATCGCCG
>CAJWEZ010000082.1 GCA_913030605.1 uncultured Spirochaeta sp. | reverse complement strand
TCCTCTGGATCTGGCGACGCTGTTGGCCGCGGTACCCGCCGATCACACGGTCAACCCGGCGACGCGTGGACAACTCGTCCGGCGTGCCAACGGGACGTAGTTCAGTCGGGACCGATCGTGGTTCCGTGAAACGCTCCACCCGAGAGAATTGCCCGCGTGTTCTCGATGTCGCGTCCATTGGCTGCGATCACACGAAGACCGAGCTCTGCCGCCCGGGCTGTGGCGACCGGATCGAAAGGCAGATTGCTGCCCGGTGTCCAGTCGGTCCCCACGATCTGGTTGAACTCCCTCCACCTGACCGACTCCAGCGGTGTTGCCGACGGATCCACCTTGGGATCGGCGGTGTACACCTGGCTGATGTTGCTCAGGTTTACCACCGTGTCGGCACCGAATCGCTCCGCCAGGAGTACGGCGTCGTAGTCGGTGCTGAACCCGGGTTTCCACCCGGCGCCGACCAGGACCGACCCGGTGAACGGGAACTCCGCCGTGGGGTCACAGACAACCGGGTCGGTGCACAGCGCTCCAAGACTGTGCCGGAGCAGTTCCGCGTTCAACCGGGTGGCGGCGACGCCGATCCAGTCCTGGGCGTCCGGCGTTCCGCCGTCGTGACCGAGCCGGCGCAGTACATCACGGTACGCCTGCTGGTACGTCCTCGCCGGTGCCCCACCGCCGACAACAACGATGACGCGGTCGTGGTGCGTCCGCACGAACTCCTCGAACAGCCCGCGGTACGCGACGATCAGGTTCGTGTCCGCCGAGTCCGGGACCACGATCGATCCCCCGAGTGACAGTACAATCATGCCGGCATGGTATCCCGGAGCGACCCCACTGGTCAGCCGGTGCCGCTGTGGTTATTTTTCTCGCAGGGCATCATATGCAGGACTTAACCGCGCTGTTGCAGGAATGGCCGTACGACCAGGACCAGAACGTTCGCATTATCGTGGCGGAGGACGGGAGGAGTGTGCTCCAGGTCCGACTGCCGCTGGGAATCGAGCAGTACGAGATGACCGGACGTCCCGACGGCGGAACCCCCTACGGATTCGAGACAGCGCTGGCCCACGTTGAGGACCGCCTCAAGCGGCACATCGTCGACACCGGTGGCGACGCAGGGTTCGAGATTACCGTGGACGACGCCGAGGAACTGCAGGCCGAGGGGATCCTGTTTTACTACCGCTATCTCCTTCTGTACCAGTTGCAGTACTTCGATCGCGTGATCGCCGACACGGAGCACAACGTGCATCTGTGCGATCTGCTGGAACGCTACTGCCAGGACGACGACGCCAGGAACGGCGTCCTGCAGTTCCGACCCTATATCCTGCGGATGAACGCCGCGGCGCGGGCCATGGCGATCAAGGAGGGAACCCTTGACGGCGACGCCCTCCAGGTGCTCGACGATGCGATCGCAACGATCCAGAACCTCGAGGAGATTGAAAGCCCGGCGTTTCAGTTTGAGCGTGTTCGTTCCACCAACTACCTGCGGTCGCTCATGCGCTCGATGCTTCCGGACGATCCGTCGACGGCGGATGATGACGGCGGTCTGGAACGCGAACTGCGCGACGCGATCGAGCAGGAAGACTACGAGCGGGCGGCCCGCATCCGCGACCAGCTGCGTGACGGTGGCGGCCACGGTCGTGTTGACAAAGAGCAGTAAGTCGTTAGACTGAACAATCAACATTCTTTGCCCGGGCTGGTGACTTTGAAAGCACGATTGATCATTCTTCTGTTGGCAGGGTCTCTTATGTCCCTGTATGCACAGGAAATACAGACAGCGACCGCATTTTTCGACCAGGTATCCGATCGATACGGCGAGATCGAGGACTACATCGCCGACGTGACCATCACGTCGGAGCAGTCCCAGCTTTCCGGGTCGCTCGAATACCGGATTCCCAATCAGCTGCGCATCGACTTTGACGAACCCACCGGACAGGTGATGGTCTCCGACGGTGAGATGCTGCAGGTCTACATCCCGCAGTACAACGTGGTGCTCCGACAGTCGCTCCGTCGACGCAGCGACGCCGATCTCGCCACCATGGCCAACGAGCAGGGCCTCAACCTGCTCCGTGAGAACTACAGCATTGCGTTCCTGGACAGTCCCGACGCCGTCCCGCTGGACGAGGACGACGAGGACTCCGAGATGGTGACGAAGCTGCGGCTCAACTGGCGAACCACCGACCAGGGATTCCGGCAGCTCATTATCTCGGTCACCGACGATCTCCTGATCCGCCGGATCGTCGGGGTCACCTCCAACTACGAGGAAGTACGGTTCGACTTCGAGAATCTCAGGATCAACCAGGGAATACCGGACACGCGTTTCGAGTACGAGGCGCCGTCTTCGGCAAACAATTTCGATAATTTCCTGTTTGAGGGAGAGGGCTGAACGTGGAGTCGATCGGAGCCAAGCTTTCCGCTGCACGGACCGAGAAGGGCGTCAGTATTGAACAGGCCGCCCGTGATACGCATATCGCCAAGCGCTTCATCGAGGCGATGGAGCAGGAGGACTTTGAGCAGTTTCCCGGCGAGGCGTACCTGCTGGGGTTTCTGCGCAATTACTCCGGCTATCTCGGTCTCAGCAGCGAAGAGGTGGTATCCCTGTACCACAATATCCGGTTGCAGGAGCAGCCGGCTCCGATCGACGAGCTTCTCGACCGCAAACCTCAGACGGGCGTGCTCCGGCGGGGGTTGATCATCGGGGCGATCGTGGTTGCGGTCGGCGCCGTGGTGGCGCTGTTCGTCACCGGCGTGATCCCGTTGCCGCAGCGCAGTGCCGGTGGGGGCGGTTCCGATCAGGTTGCGATGGAAGCCGACGCACCGATCGAGCTTCAGGACCAGTTTGTCGAGCGCCGATTCTCAGAAGGCGACCGTGTTGCGGTACCCGTGGACGGTGATCAGGCACTCCTTGAGTTTCTCTCGATCGGTGAACGGGTCTCGGTTGGCAGCGAAGCCGGTATCGTCCAGATCGGCGTGGGTGAGGAACGCGTGCTGGATCTCACCGGCGAGGGCAGCGGCGACGTCCGTCTTGTTGTTCGACAGATCTATGCCGACGAGGACCCCGCCGCCGTCGTGGTTCGTATCGACCGCGTGGTCAATGGACAGGGGCTCGCGGAGAATGAGTCCACGGCGACGATGACCGATCAGGACGTTGCCAATCTCGGGCTGGGGATGACCAACGATCCCGATCGGGAGCGGCAGCCGCAGGCGATCGCCGAGTTCCCCACGTTGCAGGAATACTTCATCGAGGCCGACTTTCGTGGTCTGACGATGTTCCGCTGGCAGGTCGACGATCAGGAACGCGAGGAGCGGTACCTGCAGAACGGAGACCGGGTGCGAACGAGCGTTCGCGATGTCGTGCGGATCTGGGCGAGCAACGCCGGGAACGTGCGACTGAGAGTCGCCGGCAATCCCGTGGAACTGGGAGACCAGGGCGAGGTGGCGGCCGCCGTCATTCGCTGGCGTGAGCAGGAGGACGGCAACTGGGCGCTTGAACTCCTGCCCATGTACTGATCGCAGTGCCATGCCTCCCGCGGGGACGGTGTATATCGAAAACCTGGGGTGCGCCAAGAACCAGGTTGATGCCGAGACGATGGGCAACCGGCTCACCGCCGTCGGATGGGAGTGGACCCACCAGGCGGATCGCGCCACCCTGATTCTCGTGAACACCTGCGGGTTCATCGAGGATGCACAGCAGGAATCGATCGACGTCACGTTGCAGCTGCTTGCAGAGTTTCCGGATACGCCCGTCGCCCTCACCGGGTGTCTTGCCCAGCGGTTTGCGAACGACCTGGCCGACGGGATGCCGGAAATCGCCGGCGTTTTCGGAAACCGTGACCCCGCGCGGATCGACGAGTTCGTTGCCCGTCTCGGGGCGGGAACGGGCACACCGGTGATCTGGCTTCCGGAGGGCGCCTCCCTCGATGGTCCCCACCGTCACATCCGCCTGTCCACACCGCGAAGTGCGTACATCAAGGTTGCCGAAGGGTGCGACCACCACTGCAGCTTTTGCGCGATCCCCGCGATCCGCGGCGCCCTTCGTATGCGTCCCGCCGATGATATTCTGGCGGAGTTCCGGCGGCTGCGGGTTGACGGGGTGTTTGAGTTCAATCTGATCGCCCAGGATCTTGCCGCCTGGCGGGACGGGGATGGACACACCCTTGAGTACCTGCTTCGGCGCCTGCTCGCGGAGGACGGGCGCTTCTGGATCCGTCTCCTCTACCTGTATCCCGATACCTTTCCCGACGGAATTCTGCGCCTGGCGCAGGACGACCCGCGGCTCGTCCCGTACTTCGACCTGAGTTTCCAGCACGCAGCCTCCAGGGTGCTCCACCACATGGGGCGTCCCGGTGATGCGGCGTTGTACCTGGACCTGATCGCGCGAATCCGCTCGCATCTGCCGGACGTGGCGTTGCGCTCGAGTTTCATCGTCGGCTTTCCCGGTGAGACGGACACGGATGTGGCGGAACTCGAGGCGTTTCTCGAGGCGGCAACGCTGGAGTGGGTGGGCGTGTTCACCTTCAGTCCCCAGGAGGGAACTGCCGCCGCCAGGAGTTCCCGGGAACGGGTTTCGCGAGCGGTTGCCGAGGAGCGCCGCACGCGAATCGCCGATCTCCAGGCCGGTCTGACTGCGGATCGGCTGAGGCGCTTCGTCGGCCGACGGATCGAGGTTCTGGTGGAAGAACCGTTTCCGGCGGACGCGCTGGCGCTGGGCCGGTCGTCGTTGCAGGCTCCCGATGTGGACGGTCTGGTGGTGCTTCATGGTGCCGCCGGTGTCCGTGCCGGCGACGTGGTTCAGGCCACGGTCACCGGGGTCACCGGGGTCGATCTGCAGGCGCAGTGTCTCCCCGCACGCGCCGTCGAAGCTCCTCCAGCGTAGAGCGCTGGCGCTCGGTCAGGTCGCGCCGGTCAAGGGTTTCGGCCAGTCGATCGAACGCGCTCCGATACTTCCGGATCTTCAGCCGCTTGAGAACGCGAAGTGCGGTATCGGTGTCTCCGGACGCCACCAGTGCCTCTGCCGCGGCGACGGAATCCCCGGACGCCGCCTCGATGCGCCGTCGTGCGCGGGCCGCGGCGACGGGATCGTCGGGAAGGTACACCGCCGTGACGCGCAGTTCGCGATCCACAGCAACGGTTTCCCCGTCCGGTCCCCGAAGCGTCGTGGTGCCCGCTGATCCGGCGGCGGACGACCACGCGTGGTCCCACCGTGCGGGAATCAGGAAGCGCGCGTGCAAATCGCGTTCCGCGGTGAGCTGTTCGATCTCCCCGCGCAGCCTGTCGCGGTCCCGTCGTGACTGGCGCCGGCCACGGACAACCGTGAACAGCAGCTCACGGGTGGCGATCGCGGCCTGGGTTGCCTTTCCGCCCCGAAACTTGTGGTAGCGGGTGCTCAGGAGACGTACGGTGTTGAGGCCGTCTTCGGACAGAATGTCCAACATTGTGTCCGGGGCGATAATCCCGTCGCTGTTGTACGAGACCAGCAGCGACCGGGTGTCCAGACTGTCGAGGACTGCGGCGAGCGCGTGGTACGCACGGGCACCGGACCGCCGGCAGTGATCGGAGCGGTAGTGATCGCTGCGAATGCCGGCTCGCCTGCCGTGTGCCACCGGTCCTGGATCGTAGAAGTCCCAGCGTACCGCAGAGGTCAGCAGGTGATAGTTGGCCCCGTACTGGTGGATCGTGTAGGGCGGGTCGAGATAGGCGATGTCGAACGTGCCGCCCGACGTCGGCGGAGGCAGTTCGGTGGCCGGGCCGATGTGCATGCGCCCCCGGGGACCGGAGATCAGCGGCAGCGGCTCGAGCTCCACCGGCGCCATGATCCGCCCCAGGGCGTCGCCTCCGCGTCCACCCCATCCGTGGTGAAAGCCCTTCATCACCCCCGAGGTGTTGTTGTGCACGCTCATTTCCACCAGCAGACTCGCCAGGAGGATGTCCCGGCGAAGCGCCTCGTCCCGGTTGTCCGCCACGGTCGACAGACCCCGTGCATTCGGTTGCCGCCAGCTTCCGCGGTGAATCGCCGCCAGCATGGCGTCGATCCGCTCGGCGTTCTCGCGCGTGAAGAACAGTCGCTCCCGGGCAGGGTCGGCCGTCTCGGTGCGTTTCGGGGCGTAGTGCCGGGAGAAGTACGCGTCCTCCGGCGCGGGAACCTGAAGGGCATTCAGCTCCCGCAGGACGGCGGGGTATCCCCCCCAGGGTGCGAACAGCGCCTCAACCTCGTCCGGATCGGTTTCCAGAAACGCAACACCGAAGGGCCTGGTGTACGCTTCGATATCCCCTGCCGTGACGTTCAAACCGGCCAGCCGCGCCATCCGCGACACCACGCCTGACCCATGGAAGGGGTCCGCCAGCGTCGAAATGCCACCAAGTTCGGCCGCCAGCTGCTGGATGCCGGTCCACAGGAACGGCAGAAGTGCCCGCTTGTTGCCGAGATAGGTGATCAGCGCGGATTGCAGCGCGGGATGGTCAGGAACGGTGGAGGCGGGAGTCGTGCTCACCGCTGCAGGATGGGTGCTGGCGCCGGAGGTGTCAAGCCGCAGCGGTCCGGATTCCCGGGTACCGCTTGACCCGCCGCGGTCTTCCTTATTACCTTGGGTCCATTACTGACCGGCGGTCAGTGTCTGCCGGACACACCACTGCATACACACGGGACGGCTCATGGGAATAGTCGAACGTCGAGAACGGGAAAAGCTGGAACGCCGCAACTCGATCCTCGAAAGTGCCGAGGAACTGTTCTTCCAGAACGGTTACGAAAAAACGCGCATGCTGGAGATCGCAGACCGCTGCGAACTCAGCAAGGGCGCGCTGTACCTCTATTTCAACAACAAGGAGGAACTCGCCAAGGCGGTCGTCGTGCGCGCCCACGACATCCTGCTGGAACTGCTGCAGGAGAACGCCTCCCGCGCCGAAACGGGCGTGGAAAAGATCGAGGCGATGCTCCAGGCGCTCCTGACGGTCTACCGCGACCACTATCGCTATTTCTACCTGGCCTTCGTGCTGGAGAGTCACCTGCAGGACTACCTGATCGGTGACCGCAAGTGGCCCGAACGGGTCGATCGTATCGACCGTATCCACAGTCTGGCGGCGGAGGTGATCCGGCAGGGCCAGCGGGACGGCACGATCCGCGCGGAGGTGGAGCCGGAGCTCGCGGCCATGACCGCCATGACGGCGGCGGAGGGCTTCATGCACCGCCTGTTTCTGTTTGGGAGCGACGTCTGCAACAACCGCTACGCCACAGACGCGCTCATCGAATCCTTTATCAAGATCCTTGTGAGTTCAGTCGCATGAAACGAATATTCAGACACCCCTGGGTGATCGTGACCGCCATCGTCGTGATCACCGCGTTCTTCGGCGCCATGGTGCCGCGCGTTCAGCTGGACAACGACGTCCTCGCCTTTGTGCCGGAGGATCATCCGGCGAAGGTCGCCTTCGACCGTCTCGACGACATCTACCAGACCGACCTGTCGATCGTTGTGGCGGTTCACAATCCCCATGGAGAGATCCTCACCGTTGACGGCGTCGAACAGATTCGTACGCTGACCGACCGCTTTGCCGAACTGGAGAACGTGAACGATGTCCAGTCGCTGACGAGCACCGACTTTATCGACGGGTCCGACGAGGGCATGAGCGTCGAGGAACTCGCCGACGGCTTTGACGGGTCCGCCGCAGCCCTCAATCGCATCCGCGAGCGTTTGCGGGACTGGGAGGCGTACGACGGGGCACTGGTGTCGGACGACTTCCAGAGCAGCCAGATTCTCATCGGTGTGTCCCCTGACCTGGACGCACCGGTTCGCGAGGAGGTGTACTTCGCGATCCTCGACACGATCGACGAGTACGGCGGTGACACCTTCGAGTATTACGTTGCCGGCGAGCCGGCGATCACCGTCCTCCTCTCGGCGAACATGCAGTCCGACGTTGCCACCCTGATTCCGCTGGTGGTGGTCGTGGTGCTGGTAAGCCTCCTGCTCTTCTTCCGACGCTTCGGCGGGGTGTTCCTGCCGATGATCACGGTGCTCGTCAGCACCGTCTGGACGATCGGACTGATGGCGCTGCTGGGGGTCAAGCTCTCGTTGGTTGCCACGGTTATCCCGGTGCTCATGATCGCCGTGGGAAGCGCCTACGGCATCCACATCGTCAACCACTTCTACGACGAGGTGAGCGAACGCGGGGGCGTGCCCGACCGCGACGGCCGCCTCGAGGTGGTGCTTCGCACGCTGCGCCGCGTCGGTGTTCCAGTCCTCATGGCCGGCGTAACGACGATCGTCGGATTCGGATCGCTCGCGACCAGCGAGGTCGCACCCATGCGCGATTTCGGCATCTTTACCGCGATCGGTGTCGCCGTGGCGCTCCTCGTGGCGCTGACGCTCATTCCCGCGCTCCTGTTGATCGTTCCCACCGCCGGCCGCGGGCCGCGACGGTCCCGCAGGGGCGACGCCTCCGATGAGGTGCGGCGAGGCTACCTCATCGCCCTCTACCGGTTTTTCGGCCGGCGAAAGCACCGCATCCTGCTGGCGGCGGTGGCGATTGCTGTCGTCGCGACATGGGGCGCATCGGAGCTGGTGGTCGACAACGAGTTGATCGCGTATTTCAAGAAGGACACGGATATCCGTATCGCGGATGACTTCCTCCGCGAGCATTTCCTTGGCACCCGGAGCTTCGACATCAACGTTCGGGGGCAGGAGCCGGGGGATCTGACGCGGCCTGAGATTCTCAAGGCGATGGACGATCTGGCGCGGCACCTCGAGCGCTACGACGAGGTGAGTCAGGTTCTCTCGTACACCGATTTCATCAAACGGATGAACCAGATGATGAATATCGGCGTGCCGGCGCCCGGGGGATGGCAGGCGATCGACGCGACCATGGCGGGAACGGCTGACACCTCGGCGTCGCCCTCTTCCTCGGACACCAGCGGGGCCGGGCAGGCCGGCGGAAGCGCCGGAACCTGGTCGTCCTTCGCCGACGACGGCGGTTCGACCGGCACCGACGGCGGGTTCTCGGCGGACGGTTTCTCAGCGGACGGGGGCTCCGGGTTCGGGTCCTTCGGCAGCGCCCTGTCCGGCGACAGTTCTTCGGCGGGCGCCGCAGCCCGACCCGACAGCACGGCGACCTCCGCGGGAACCACCTCCGCCGCCGCTACCACCTCGCCGGAGGCGATGGCCCGGATTCTCAACGACGCCTACGCCCTGGCAAACCGCAACGATCTCTCCGGCGACGAGCTCATCCGTCTGGTGAACCGGCGGACAAACTACCGCGGCGCCGCGTTCTACGAGATCCCCTACGATCCCTCCCGCTATCCGGCGGAGTCGCGCGACGAGCTGGCGAACCTCATCAGCCAGTACCTGCTGCTGTACTCGGGATCTCTGGACGACTGGGCCGACGACGCGCTGGAACCGACGCAGGCGCGCATGAGCGTGCAGCTCCTCTCCACGGGCAACCTCTTCACGCGGGAGGTGGTCCGTGACATCCGCGACTACGTGGATGCGGAGTTCCCCGACGGCTACGAGGTGGATATCGCCGGCGTGGCGACGGTGGAGATGGCGCTCACCGACCTGATCACCAACGCCCAGATCATGAGTATCGCCGTGAGTCTCACGCTGGTGTTCCTCATCGTGACGCTGACCTACCGGTCGCTGGTGGCGGGGCTGTTCGGGATTATTCCGCTGGCGCTGACCCTGGTGATCAACTTCGGCGTCATGGGCTTCTTCGGAATCAAGCTCGACGTCTCCACGGCGATGGTGGCGTCGATCGCGATCGGTATCGGGATCGACTACACGATTCACTTTCTCTCGGCGTACCACGCCGAGCGACAGACCAGCGACGACCTGGAGGAGGTCGAGCTGCGGGTGCTCAGCACGACCGGAAAGGCGATCACCTTCAACGCCGTGTCCGTGGCGGCTGGATTTGCCGTCCTCATGCTGAGCAACTTCTATCCGCTCATGTACATGGGGATGCTGGTCGCGCTGACCATGCTGACATCGAGTGTCGCCAGCATGACCGTGCTGCCGGTCCTGCTGGACGTCTTCAAACCAAAATTTATGCAACCCACGCAAGGAGAGCGAACATGAATGCACATCAACACACGCACACACCAACCCGCGGACGGACCACGCTGCTGATCCTTATCGCCCTGCTGGTCGCCGCGACCAGCCCGCTGGCGGCGATCACCGGTCGCGAGGTGGCCGAGAACGTCGAGAACCGGGACACGGGGGACACCACCCACGCCCTGGTGAACATGCGGCTGGTCGACGCCGACGGACAGACCAGCAATCGCGTGATCGAACAGTACGGCCGCGAGACCAGCGATGGGCTCATGCGGAACGTGATCATCTTTCACCAGCCGGCATCGGTGGCCAACACGCGATTCCTCACCGTGGAGAACGACGGTCGCGATGACGACCAGTGGATCTACCTTCCCGCCCTGCGCCGGGTGCGGCGAATCGCGGGCGGTGAAGGCGACAGCTCCTTCATGGGCACCGACTTTACCTACGATGACCTGGGAAGTCGCGATATCGATGCCTACAGCTACGAGCTGCTCCGGGAGGATACGTTCCAGGGACGACCCGTATACGTGGTGGAGACCGTGCCGAACACCCCCGACGATTCACAGTACTCGCGTCTGGTGCAGTGGGTGGACCGGGAACGGTGGCTGCCGTTGAAGATCGAGCTGTACGACAAGGACGGAGACCTCCTGAAGGTGAACTCCGTCAGCCGTGTTGAGCGCGTCCAGGGCTACTGGACGATCATCAACAACACGATGGAAAACGTGCAGACCGGTCATCGGACCGAACTGGCGATCCAGCGATTTGTGTACGGCGAAAACCTTCCCGACGGACTCTTTACGACCAACTTCCTGGAGACGGGACGACCATGAGACCGATATTTGACACGACATCAACACGCACACGACGACGACCGCGGTGGACGATCGCCGCAGTCCTGGCGGGGGTGCTGCTTGCGCTCCCGATCGCGACCGCCGCGGCGCAGGACAGCGGCGACTCAGGCGGTGATTTCTCCGGCGGCTTCGGCGTGGAGAACGGAAGCGGCGACGGCACCGGCGACGGATTCGGCAGCTTCGGGAGCTTCGGTGACAGCGGAAGCGCGGCGGCTGCGCTGGAGTGGGGCGGCAGACTGCGCTTCGACGCGCGCGCCATCGCCGACTACGACCGGCCGGAGGACTCCGCCACCACCGGCGATGCCCAGGCGCAGCTGGAGCTCTCCTACACCGCCGACAACTCCGAGGCCCACGTGCGCCTCGAGGCTACCGATGGGTTCCTGGCCGACGGAAGCGCGCCCGGAGGCGCCACAGGCGCCACCGCCACAGGTGCCACCGCCGCCATGGACGAGTTCCTGCGGACCTTTGTGGACGAGGCGTACCTGCAGCTCTACTACGACCGCTTCAACCTCCAGGCCGGCTACCTGAAAACGGTGTGGGGGCAGGGCGACCAGGTCCACGTGGTGGATTTCCTCAACAGCAACGACTACAGCGACTTCATTAACCCGGACTACATCGAGCGGCGCCTGGCCTCCGGCATGGTGAAGCTCAACGTGCCGTGGAACAGCGCCGCCGGCCGCAGCGGACAGGTCGAACTGGCGGTTCTGCCGGTGCTCCGACCCGACTTCCTGCCGGAGCAGGGAACCTGGGCGCCGGCGCAGGCTGCCATGCTGCAGCAGCTGCTTACCGGCTACGCCGGGGCGCTCACCGACCTGCGGGAGGCGCAGCTGGATGCTGCGTTGAGTCCGGTCGACGGGGCGGCCCTGGAACCGGAGTCCGCCCTGTGGGCGCAGGCCACCGCCGCCGGCGCGCTCACCACCGCCGACACGCGCACGCTGAACTACGCCCAGGCCGCGGCCCGCGCCACGGCGCGACTCGGTGGCGTGGATCTGGGGGCGGTGTACTACTGGGGCTACCGCAAGACGCCCTCTCCGCGCATTCGCCTGGCCGATCCCGACGCCTTCGCCGCGTTCCTCGCCAGTCCCGGCAGCGCCTCGCCGGCGCCGGATCCGGAGGGTGAGGTGCGCCTGGAGTACGACCCGCTGCAGGGATTCGGGCTGGAGGGCGCCACCGTCATCGGTCCGTTCAACGTGCGCGCCGAGGCTGCGTACTATCTCACCGAAGATATCGCCGGTGACGATCCCGAAGTGCCGAACAACTCCCTCGAATACCTGCTGGGGTTCGACGTGGACCTGGGCATCTCGAGTCTCAACCTCAACGTTCAGGGTACCGGGAGTTACATCCTCAACAGTGACGCAATCGACGAGGCTGGACCCGTTGCCAACGTGTCCAGCGCCCTGAAAACGGCGGCGCAGTCCGACGCGACGCTGGCGGCGGTCCTCGACGCTTCGCCCTACGCGGTGCTCTACCTGGATCCAAACGCGCGGCTGAACTACCAGTACGATCCCGACGGCATCTATACCAGCCACGTCGTGTCGGCGGCGCTGACCGACAGCTGGAACAACGACCGCGTCCGTCCCGAGGTTTCGGTTGCCATGGGCATCGAACGGCAGGACGTCCGCGTCGAACCCTCCGTGGAGTTCGTACTCCGCGACGACGCCCGGTTTGAGGTGTCGTCGGTGGTCTTCGCCGGCGATGAGGCCGGCGTGTTCGGCCAGTACGACGCCAACGACTACGTGCAGTTGCGCTTCCAGTACAGTTTCTGACAGGCTGATACGGTGAACGCACCGTCCGGCACTCCCCAATCCACCGTCGACCGCCGCGCCTCTGGCGGCGGATCGGCGGTACGGGTGGTGTTCCACTACCATCTGGCCCTCGAGTTTCCCGAGGAAATCTCCCGCATGGCGGAGCTCTTCCCCGATGTCCACTTCGACGTTGTCGAGAGCGACGAGGAGTTCCACGCGGCGCTGCCGGAGGCGACCGTGATCGTCGCGGCGCCACAGCCGTCCACAACGCTCGACCGGTCCCTCTCCGCCGCCGGCTCACCGCGGCGTCTTCAGGCGCACATCATCCCGTTCGCCGGGGTCAATCGCGTGCCGCTGTCGTGGTACCGCCAGCACGGCGTGCTCCTCGCCAGCTCCCACGGGAACGCCGATGCCGTGGCGGAACGCGCCGTCGCCCTCATGTACGCCGCCGCCGGCCGCGTGGTGGAGTTTGACAACGACCTCAGGCAGGGGCGCTGGCACCGCCGCGACGACCACGTCCGTCCCTTCGACTACTGGCGCACGCTGACCGGCTCCCGCATCGCGATCCTCGGGACCGGCGCCATCGGGTGCCGTATCGCGGCCCTCGTCGCGCCGCTCATCGGGGGGCGCGCCCTCGCCGGTGACCGCGCCCCCGGCGGATCCGGTGGTGCCGGCGAGCTGGTCGGACTGCGGCGCAACCGCGGTCGGTCGGCGGAGGAGGAGCACGGTGGCGCCCGGGTTGTGACCGCCGAGGCGGTCGCCGCCGGCGAAGACGAGGCGCGACACCCGGAACGACTGTTCGGGAGACTGACAACCCGCGTGGAGGAGGCACTCGCCGGCGCCGACGTGGTGTTTCTTACCCTGCCGCTTACCGAGGACACGCGAGGCACGATCACCGGTGACCTTCTGGGAGCCACCAACCAGGCAACACTGGTAAACGTCAGCCGTGCGGAACTGATCCCCGAGGAGGATCTCTACGCGTCCCTCACCGACGGCACGCTGTACGCCGCCGGCCTCGACGTGTGGTACCGCTACCCGTCGCCCTTTTTCGACGAGGGCATCACCGCGTTTCCGTCGCGACTGCCGTTTCATCACCTGCGGAACGTGGTCATGTCGCCACACGCCGCGAGCCATTCCCGGGAGGGAAAGCGAAGTCAGCTCGTCGGAGCCCTCGCGCACCTGGAGGAGTTTCTCAAGACGGGTGGGTTGAGCCGTGCCGTCAACGTCCGACGCGGCTACTGACGGAGTGTGATACCGCTGACGGTGCGCTAACACGGCGATGCCACACTGTGCCCATGCTTTCGGTACGGGACTACGCCCGGGTGCGCACCGCGATCACCGCCGGATCAACGGTGGCGTTGCGCACCCGCAGTTACACCAGCGCCCAGCGCGATCGCGTCGACCGCGTGCTGTCGCTTTACCTCTACGAACTCGGGCTGGTGCACCTGCACAACAACCTCGCCTACTGCGTCCACGAACTCGCCGGCAACGCGCGCAACGCCCTGCTCAAGCGAATATGGTTCGCGGAGCAGCACCTGGACATCACCGACCGCGGAGTGTACCGCGACTACGTTCCGGTATTCCGTCACGACATCACCAGAGAGCGCGATCGCTACCTGGGACTTCTCGAACGCAGCGGATAC
>CAJWEZ010000081.1 GCA_913030605.1 uncultured Spirochaeta sp. | reverse complement strand
CGTTCGCCTGGTGGCGCCACGTGTGTTCAAACCTTGTGGCGGCGGAAGAACAACGGCTGCTGGCGTCGAAGCTCCTCGCGAGAGGGCTGGAGATGTGGGCCCGCAAGTCCGCAGCGGGCGCCTTCCACTTCGCCGCGGCCTCGGCATCGGCCTCGGCCATTCTGAGCCCCTCTTCACCTTCCAGTTCGTCCAGCGGGACGATGGGCAGCGCGATTTCGTCCTCAGCGAGCTCCGGCGAGGCGGGCATCGGTTCCGAGACCTGGGGCGCCGTACGGTCAACCGCCGGCGGCAGCTCCGCCACCACCCGTACCGGGTTGGGCGCCGACGGAATCGCGTCAGTCACGTCGGCGGTGATCGCGGCGCTGAGATCCACCTCCGGCAGCGTTCCGAACGCTCCCGCGTCCGTATCCGGGGTCGCCGCCAGAAACCCCTCCGGCGGGCTCAACTCGAGAGGCGCCTGCGGCACCCGACGGGTGTCGAGATCCGCCGCGATGTCGTCGAGGCGCTGCGCGAGCGGGTCTTCGGCGCCCGACGCGACCGGTTCCGGTTCTGTCGTCGGCTCCGGCTGCGGCTGTTCATCCGCGGAACCCGGTTCCGGCGGTACGTCCAGCTCAACGATCAGCGGCGCCTGCGACTCGGGAGCGATGACGGGCATCGAGGCCTCAGCCACGGGCTCCGGCTCGGTCGCCGCGGCGCGGGTCTCCCCGACGATCGACTCGGCGATACTCGGCGCCACGCCAACGACATCCTCCGCGGGTTCGGACTCCTCGCCGCCGGTGTCGGGGGCCGCGATGATCGGGGCCACCGTGACCGAGGGACTCACCGCGGGTGACGCGTCAGCAGCGTCCGGCGCCGTGGTCGGGGTCGGCTCGTCCGTCGGCGATTCCTCCGCCGTCTGTTCCGCTGCCGCCGGTGGCTGGGAAGTCGCCGATGGCTGGGTACTCACCGGGGCCTGCGAGATCGCGGCGGGGGGTTCCTCCGCCGGGGGGGCAGCGGGTTCCGCCGGGGCGGTCACTGCCGCGGCAGCGGTGGCGGCATCCGCCGCGGGGGCGGACTCCCCTTTTAGGGAACGCGGCATCACGATAGCCCGGTTGGGGTCCCCGAGGCTCGCCGCCGGATTCACGTCCGGATCCGGATGAAACGGAAGGTCCTGGTTGGGATCGACCGAGGTCAGTCCCGGAAGCTGCACCGGCGTCGCCCGTACGGTGGCGGACGCATTGGTCGCCACGCCGAGGGCCGAGGCGGCGGCTTCCGAGAGGAGCAGAAACACCCCTGAATCGTCCAGTTCCCGGGCGACGATGAGGCGCGCAGTCTCCCCGGTGGACACGTTGGTGACATCGATCATGGAATTGAGGGGAAATGTGTTGGACGCGGCGTACAGACCACCGGGTGGAAACTCTCCATACCGCCCCACGACGGCGGAGCCCTCCCAGTTTGCCTGTGACCAGGCCGGCAGGAGCGCCGTCAGCATCAGAATTCCGGCAAAAAACCGTACGTTTCGCCTTGATCTCATCTCATGTCACCTCTGATCACAATGTCGGCAGCTCAGACCACGAGCTGTAGCCCCGGTTGGGCGGGCGGAGCGTCCACCGATCACCCGTTTGGAGGGAGACCCGGTCGCGTTGCGAGGGTAGTCCAGCTGTGCTATCGTCCTTTTCTACAGCCATGGCATCGCGAATGTACGTACTGCAGACAATGACCGGTGAAGAGCAGCGATTCCTTCGCCTGGCGCGCCACGCCGTCGAACGGGCGGGCCTCACGGACACGCAGATCTGGTGGCCGCGTCGACGTCTCGTGATCCGTCGGCAGGGGCGGCGCATTCCGTCGCTGGCGCCGCTGTTCCCGGGCTACACGATCGTCGAGGCCCCCGAGATCGACGACCAGCGGTTGCGGCTGTTCCGCCGATGCAGCGGATTCGTCCGTTTTCTGCCCGACAACACCGCGATTCAGGAGCTGCGCGACCGCGATCTGGAACTGATCCGTCACTTTCTCTCCTTCGGCGAAATCGTTCAGCAGTCGCGGGTGACCTTCGACGTCAACAACCGTATCGTGGTGCAGGAGGGACCGTTGAAGGGGCTCGAAGGAAAAATCGTGAAAGTGGACCGAAGAAAGGGCCGCGCCAAAGTGCAGCTTGACATGTACGACAACTCGTTTCTCATCGACCTCGGGTTCGAACTGATGGCGGAGCACCGGTCGTGAGCGGCAGCCGCATCTATGTCATCGGTGCCGGGTTTGCCGGCCAGGCGATCGCCCGCGAGATCCGCGAAAAAGGCGTGATCGGTCGGGTGGTCGCGTTCCTCGACGACGATCCGGCGAAGATCGGCACGCGACTGGAGGGGGTCCCGGTGCTGGGGCCGATCGATCAGGTTGTCGCGCTGGTGGAGAAAACCCCCGCCGACGAGGCGCTGATCGCAATTCCGAGCGCCTCCCGAGAGGACCTGCGGCGACTGCACACAACCCTTCGGCGCGCGGATTTTGACCGCATCCGTATCCTGCCCACCGTCTCCCAGATTGTCGGGGACGAGGCCCATTTCATTCAGACGCGACGCATAGACCCGCAGGACCTCCTCGGACGCACACCGGTGAACATCAACCTCCGGAAGGCGCTCTCCTATCTTCGGGGACGGCGGGTTCTGATCACCGGCGCCGGAGGGAGTATCGGCAGTGAACTCGCCCGCCAGCTTCTCTCCGGAGGTGCCGAGCGTGTCTATTTAATGGGGCACGGGGAAAACAGTATCTACGAGATCGACGCCGAGCTGCGGCTTCTCCAGGAGGAAGGCGTGGGCGACTCAGCCACGGTGGTGCCGATCATCGGCGATCTCACCGACCGGGAATACCTGCATTTCATCCTTCGCCGACTGAAGGCCGATGTCGTGTTTCACGCTGCGGCGTACAAGCACGTCCCCATGATGGAGGCCAACCCGGTTGCGGCGATTCAGAACAACGTCTTCGGCACCCGGAACCTGCTGGACGCCGCCGAGGCCGCGGGAACCGGTCGACTGGTCCTGATCTCGACCGACAAGGCGGTCGGTCCGTCAAACGTGTACGGCGTGAGCAAGAATCTCGCCGAACAGCTCTTTCTGCGGCGTACGCGGCGTACCTCGGCCACCGCCGGTATGGTGGTGCGCTTCGGAAACGTGCTGGGATCGCGCGGCAGTATCCTTCCGCTGTTTCGTCGGCAGATCGAAAAGGGTGGTCCGGTAACGGTGACCGACTCCCGGGCGACACGATACTTTATGACGATTCCGGAGGCGGTATCGCTGGTCCTGCAGACCGCCGGGGTCGGCGACGCCGGACAGCTCTACGTCCTCGACATGGGTGAGCCGATCAACATTCGGGACCTGGCGGAGCAGATGATCCGCTTCTACGGATACACCCCGGATACCGACATCCCTATTCGCGAGATCGGGCTGCGACCCGGCGAAAAACTGACCGAGTCGCTGTTCGACGACGGGGAGACCACCGGAGACCAGCCCTCGGAACGCATATTCCGGGTGGAGCGCGACCCCGCCGGTCGAACCCGCGGTCCCGCCAGTGACGAGGATCTGGATTCGCTGCTGGACCAGCTCGCGCCGGTGTGCTTCTTTGACCAATCGCGTCCCGCGGAGTATCGTAACCGCTGGAGGCTGAGGTCTATCCTCACGCCCTACTACCCGGATCTCCTTGCACCGGAAGGGGAGCCGGAGTACTGACCACCGGGAGCTGAGAGTCCGTGAACGCGATCCCATTTGCACGACCATCCATTGGCCCCGCGGAAATCGACGCCGTAAGTCGGGTACTCCGCAGCGGATGGCTCACCACCGGCGAACAGGCGCTGGCGTTCGAGCGGGAGTTTGCCGCCGCCGTCGGCAGTCGCCACGCCCTGGCGGTGAACAGCGCAACGGCGGGCCTTCATCTCGCGCTTGAGGCGGTCGGTGTGGGGCCCGGGGACTCGGTGATCGTTCCCAGCATGACCTTCACCGCCACGGCGGAGGTGGTCCGGTACCTCGGCGCCGAAGTGGTGTTTGCCGACGTATCCCCCGGAACGCTGCTGATAGATCCCACCGATGTGCGAACCCGTGCCGCCGCAACCGTTGCCGGCGGTGGCAGAGTCGCGGCGATCGTACCGGTGCACCTCGCCGGGGAGACCTGTGACATTCCCGGACTGCGGGCGGTGGCGGAAGAGTTCGGCGCGGCCCTCATTGAGGACGCCGCCCACGCCTTTCCCGGAAGCGCCCACGGTGCCGCCCTCGGCACCCACGGGGACGCCGGCGTGTTTTCATTCTACGCCAACAAAACGATCACGACCGGGGAAGGCGGGATGGTCGTCACCGATCGCGACGATATCGCGGATCGTATCCGGACGATGCGCTCCCACGGCATCGACCGCGAGGCGTGGCACCGCTACACCGCCGCCGGGACCACGACATCGATCACCGAAACGCCACACTGGTACTACGAGGTTGTGGCGCCGGGGTACAAGTACAATCTCCCGGACACCGCCGCCGCCCTGGGGCGCGTGCAGCTCCGGAGGGCTACGGAACTCCGCGAGGCGCGCTATCGCTGCGCGCGACGCTACCTCGACGGGCTCTCGGATCTCGCCGCCGACGGAATCGTGGCACTCCCCGGGGACCTCCCGGGTCACGCGTGGCACCTCTTTGTTCTCCGGGTGCTACCGGCGGGAGGTCGTGCCCCCGGCGGCGGCGCGGTGGACCGCGATGCGCTGATCGCGGCGCTGCGCGGGCGCGGCATCGGGACCTCGGTCCACTACATCCCGTTGCACCACATGCCGTACTGGCGCGACCGATACCCCGAGGCGGTCGGGAGGCTCCCGGAAACGGACCGCGCATTTCGGGAAATCGTGAGTCTCCCGCTCTATCCCGACCTGTCGGAATCGGACCAGGCGCACGTCATCGCCGCGCTCCGCGAGCTTCTTGGAGCCCACCGTGGCGAATGAACTTCGCGCCCGCCTGCTGTCGGCCGCCGCCGTCGGGGATCGAGCTGTCGACCCCGACGCCTGTGCCGATCTCCTCCCGGAGGGGTATCGCGTTCTGACCGCCGTGGAGCTCGGCATCGCACCGTTAACGACGCTGGCCGAGCCGTTTTCCGCGATCCCGGTTCTTCCGGCGCAGGCCCGATACCCCGGAGAACCGCTGGCGCTCCTGGTGGGACCGGACTGGGCCACCCTGGACCGCCTGAGCCGGGAGATTCTCATGCCGGCGGGAGATCCACCGACCGCGGAGGCTAAAACGGTCCTCGAGGATTCCATCTCCGGGAGCGCGACCGCCCCCGAGCTGCCCCCTGACGATGCCGCTCCCGGGGCGGCGAACGCAGCCGCAACGGCGGCCCCCGACGGTTCCGTCGACGGCGCACCGTCGACGGCCGAGTCCGGTTCGTTCTCCCAAATCGCAGAAGGAACCTACACGACCCGGCTTCAGCTTCACATGGCCGACGAAGCGCTCTGGGCGGCGGCCTCCACCTCCGCCGGCGGAACCGCCGGACGCGGCACGACGGTCCGCGTTCCGACGCAATGGCCCGCGCTGGTCCGCGCGTCGGTGGCTGCCGGGCTGGGCACACAGGTACGAACCGTGGACGTCGAAAGCGAACCGACCGCCGGAAGCCGCGACGCCGCGCTGTGGATGTCAGCGTACCTCGCCGTCGTCGCCGCCGCCGCCTCCCGGACGCTGCGGGCACCGGTGGTTGTCGCCCTCCGCGCCGACCAGCGCCACCTCACCGGCGGGCGGGCACCGGCGACCGTGACCTGGACATCCCGGATAGACGAGGAAGGGATGCTGCAGACAAACACGGTCGCCGCGCGCCTGGACCTCGGAGCGTATCCGACGCTGGTGGACGAGACGCAGCGCCGGGCGCGCCTGGCGGTCGAGTCGCTGTACCGTGCCCCGGGACTCGAGTACACCGCCGAGTTTCTCTCAACGCCGGCGGTACCGATGGGCGCGTTCGAGGGTGTATCCACGGCACCGCTGGCGTTTGCCCGGGAGGTGCACTTCAACCGCCTCGCCGAGCTGGCACGCGAAGATCCTATCGTGTGGCGACAGCGGCACGTTCGCGACGACTGGCCGGTCCTGCGGGAACTCCTCGGCAGTCTGGCGGAGGAATCGGACTTCCACCGCCGCTACGGCGCAAACGAGCTCGTTCGCAAGCGGCGGCTCCAACTCCCGCGCAACACCAGCGCACTCCGCGGCATCGGATGCGCAATGGCGGAACAGGCGAGCGGGCTGACGGGTGAACGGGAAACGGGCGCGATTACCGTGCGGCTGGAGCAGGGAGGAACCGCCCGCCTGTTCTGCAGTCTGCCGACACCGACACCGCGTCTGACACTTGCGTGGCGACAGCTGGTGGCCCAGGAGCTCGGTCTCGAACTGGACGCCGTGGCCCTCGACGCATCCTACGATTCTGAGCAGCAGGACAGCGGACCGCGGCTGTTTTCGCGGGGCGCCTCCGTCATACCGCGCACGATCCAATCGGTGTGTCAGGCGATCCAGCGACAGCGCTTCCGGGAACCGCTTCCGATCCAGATACGCCGGAGCATCCGCACGAGCCGCGCCGCCCGCACCCCGGCGAACGCCCTTCGTTCCGCCGGCGCCGCCGCCGTGGAGGTCGTTCTCCTCCCGGCGAGCATGGAGATCGACGTGAAATCGGTTACCATGGCGGTGTATGCCGGGCGCATTCTGGACCGTGGCATGGCGGAGGCAGAGTTGCGTCGCGGCATCTACCAGGCGCTGAACTGGAGCCTCCACGAGGCGGTGACCGATCCCACGCGTCTCCCGCCGGTCCTTGGGGGGCAGGACGCCGACCAACGGTATCCCACAGTGTTCCGGGGGCGCCCTCCGCGAATACGGATCGTGTTTGGAACCTCGGTGAAGCGCGACGGCCCCACCGGTATCGGAGAGCTGCCTTTCTCCACCGTTCCCGCGGCCCTCACGAGCGCCCTGTCACAGGCCAGCGGCCTGTACCTGGATACGCTTCCGACCCGACCGGCGGCGCTGTTGCGCATGCTCCAGGAGGAATAGGCCCGTGCAGGTGGAGTTCTGGTTCAACGGACAGCGACGGTCTCTCTCGGTCATTCCGGACGTCCCGGCGCAGGAGTATCTCGGTGAGATCCACGGCCGGCGCGGCACGTGCGGCGACGGAAGCTGCCTGCAATGCGCCATTCTCCTGGGGGGACGCGTGGTCACCGCGTGCAGCCTTCCGGCGTACCGACTGGATGGCGCGGAGATCGTGGACCTCGACGGAATGCACGGGGACACGCTGCACCACGACATCATGAGGGCGTTCGACAAGATCGGCATCTCTCGATGCCGGGCGGCGCTGCCGGGACTCGTGTTTCTGGCGTATCAGCTGCTCAGCGACAACCCCCTGCCGGGGGACGAGGATCTCCACGAATTCAGTCGGCACCTGACCACCCGGTGCGTGAGCCGGGAGGAGTTTGAACGGGCTGTCCGGCTCGCCGGCCGGGTACACAAGAGGAAGCTGCATGAGCAATCGCGGTGACCGGGGCAAACCGGTGGCGGGACACGGTCCCGGCCCGGATGAACTGATCGTACCGGGGTCCCTGGGGGAGGCGCTGCAGCTGCTGCGTCATCACAGCGATATCGGGATCTGGGGGGGCGGCACGTGGTGGCTGCAGCAGTCACCGGAGGTCCGGACCGGCAGACGGATCCTCGCGCTCCACGCGGTACGGGAGCTGCGCCGCGTCGTCCGCACCGGTCACCACGTGGAGATCGGCGCGACCGTTCCCGCCGGCCGACTGCTGGGTGCCGGACGGCGCTTCCTGCCCGCGGTGGCGCTGGACGCGATCCGTCGTGTGGGCCCGCCACCGGTGCGCAACGTCGCCACCCTCGGCGGCGCTGTCGCGATTCCGGAAACGATCCTTCCGGTGACGGCGGCGCTCCAGCTGATCGACACCAGTGTTGAGCTGCGCCGGCAGGGGAACTCGCGGTGGGTGAGCATGGGGCAGTTCCGGGATCCCTCCGGGACGCTCCGGATCGCACCCGGTGAGGTCGTGACCCGTCTGCGCATTCCACTGCGAACCTGGACACACTGGATGATTCACACATACGGGGCGCCCTACCCGGCCGGCAGACCGTCCCTCACGCTGGTGGGGGCGGCATCGATGGACAAGACCGGAATCGACGAGTTCCGGTTTGCGCTCCTCGTCGACGGGCGACGCCAGATCCGTCTGAGGGAGGCCGAGACCGACCTCGTTGGCCGTGCGGTCCCGCTGACGGAGCGCGACCGGCGCACGATCATCGCGTCCCTGGAAGACAATCCCATTTTCGGAAGTGACCTCGATGACCTCGGCCGCTGGCGCGCCTCCAACGGCCTGCGGAACTTCCTGCTCCGGCTGGAATAGTCCTCCGGAAGACCGCCCACGGACTTGTACGGGCTCCGCCGGCAGCGATAGTATGACGGTGTGTCCGGCTTCGTTCATCTGCACAACCACTCCGACTATTCCCTTCTGAAAGGCGCCGCCACCGTGGAACGGCTGGTGGCGCGGGCGGTGGACCTCGGCATGCCGGCGGTAGCACTCACCGACGACGGGAACCTCTTCGGAGCCCTCAATTTCTACAAGGAATGTCGCAAACGGGAGATCAAGCCGATCATCGGCTGCGACTTTTTCGTCGCCCCCCAGTCCCGGCACCGCAAGACCGGCCTGGACGGCGCCAGCCGCAACGGCCGCGTGGTCCTGCTGGCGCGCAACGAAACGGGCTACAAGAACCTGATACGGCTGTCGTCGATCGGCTACCTCGAGGGATTCTACTACCGCCCGCGTATCGACCATGAGGTCATGGAGCAGTACAACGAGGGGCTGCTCCTGCTGACGGGGTCGCTTTCCGGGGAGATTCCGCGCCTCCTGCTCGCCAACCGGACGCAGGAAGCGCGGGATCTCCTCGCCTGGTATCGGCAGGTATACGGCGACGAGAACGTGTACCTCGAACTGTGCAACCACGGCATTCCCGAACAGCAGGCGCTGAACACGATGATCGCCTCGCTCTCGCAGGAGACGGCGGTGCCGCTGGTCGCCGCCAACGACACCCACTACGTGAACAAGGACGACGCCAACGCCCAGGATATCCTCCTGTGCATCGGCAGCAACCGCAAAAAGGCGGAAACCAACCGCTTCAAGTTCTCGTCGGAGGAGTTCTACCTCAAGTCGCAAGAGGAAATGGAACAGGCGTTTCCCGGGCACCCCGACGCGCTGGAGGCGTCTGCGGCGATCGCGGAACGCTGCGAGCTGGAGATCGACCTGCCGGGGCCCAAGTTTCCGGTCTACGACATTCCGCCGGAGTTCTCCCACAAGGACGACTACCTGCGCCACCTCGTCTACGAGGGGCTGGCGGAGCGCTACGACCCGATCACCGACGAGATTCGTGCCCGCGCCGACTACGAGCTGGACATCATCACCTCGATGGACTTCACCGGCTACTTCCTGATCGTGTGGGATTTCATCAAGTACGCCCGTGACAGCGACATTCCCGTGGGCCCCGGACGCGGATCGGGCGCCGGATCCATCGTTGCCTACGCCCTGAAGATCACCGACATCGATCCGCTGCAGTACGGGCTCCTCTTCGAGCGCTTCCTCAATCCGGAACGTGTTTCGATGCCGGATTTCGACGTGGATTTCTGCTTCGAACGTCGTGGCGAGGTGATCGACTACGTCACGCGGAAGTACGGCCGCGACAAGGTGGGACAGATCATCACCTTCGGGACGCTCAAGACCAAGCTCGTCATTCGCGACGTGGCGCGGGTACTGGGTCTCAACTACGACGAGGCCGACGCCATCGCCAAGCTGGTCCCCAAGGATCTGAAGATCACGCTGGACAAGGCGCTGGAGCAGGAACCGGAGCTCGCGGCACTGCCGCAGCGCGGTGAGGTGTACGCCGAGCTGATCGACGTCAGTCGTCGCCTGGAGGGACTGCACCGCCACGCCTCGACCCATGCGGCGGGTATTGTCATCGGGGAAAAGGAACTCACCGAGTACGTGCCGCTCTATCGCGACCCCAAGACGGGCTCGATCTCCACGCAGTTCACCATGGACCTGCTGGAGGAAGCCGGACTCGTGAAGATGGACTTCCTGGGGCTCAAGACGCTCACGCTGATCCGGAACACCGAGTCCCTGATTCGACGCACGCGACCGGATTTCTCCATCGACACGATTCCGGATGACGACGCCACCACCTTCCGGATGCTTGGCGAGGGGTCGAGCAAGGCGATCTTCCAGTTTGAGTCCTCCGGCATGCAGGACATCCTCAAGCGCGCGAAACCCAACCGCATCGAGGACCTGATCGCGTTGAACGCCCTCTACCGCCCCGGTCCGATGCAGTTCATCGACCAGTTCATCGACTCCAAGAACGGCAAGACGCCGATCAGCTATCCGCTCCCCTCCCTGGAACCGGTCCTGGAGGAAACGTACGGCGTCATCGTGTACCAGGAGCAGGTCATGCAGATCGCCCAGATCGTGGGCGGCTTCTCCCTGGGCAAAGCGGACATTCTGCGCCGCGCCATGGGAAAGAAGAAAGAAAAAGAGATGGCGAAGATGGAACAGGAGTTCCTCGCCGGCGCGGAGGAGAAGGGCTTCACGCGCAAACAGGCAACCGACATCTTCGAACTCCTGAAACCGTTCGCCGGTTACGGCTTTAACAAGTCCCACGCCGCGGCCTACTCGATCCTTGCCTATCAGACGGCGTTTCTGAAGGCCAACTACCCCGTCGAGTTTATCGCGGCCAACCTCACCAACGAGATCAACAGTACCGACAAGTTTGCGGAGTATCTCCTCGAGGCGCGGCAGATGGGCATCACCGTGCGGCCGCCGGACGTCAACTCCAGCGACAAGTACTTCGGCGTGGTCGACGGCCAGATCGTGTTCGGTCTGGTGGGGATCAAGAACGTCGGCGCCGGTGCCGTGGACCACATCCTGGAGGCGCGGCACTCCGGGGGCCCCTTCACCAGCTTTCTGGACTTTCTCGAACGCATAGACACACGTTCGGTCAATCGCAAGGTGATCGAAACGCTGGCCCAGGTGGGTGCCTTTGACGGTCTCGGGCAGAACCGGGCGACGCTTCTGGGGAACATGGACACATACTTCGAAGCGGCGAGTCATACCCGGGAAAACCGTCTGGCGGGGCAGACGTCCCTGTTCGAGGATTCGGGAGAAACGGGCGAGGACAGTCTGCCGATCGAGGAGCTGGAACCGTGGAGCGCGGCCGTTCGCCTGGAGTACGAGCGGGAACTGCTGGGATTCTACTTCTCAGGGCACCCGCTGGACGACTTCCAGACCGAGTGGAAGGAACGGACCACGGTCAACCTGGGGCGCCTGGAGGGGGCTCCGATCGGCGAACAGGTCCAGGCGGTGGGCCTGCTCCGGGCGCTGCGGGTGGTGATCACCAAGAAGGGCGATCGCATGGCGATCGGGCAGCTGGAGGACTACCGCGGCGAGCTGGAACTCGTGGCGTTCCCGGAGTCGTACCAGCGAAACCAGGACGCCCTGGTCGTGAACACCGTCATCGGGTGCGTCGGAAAACTCGATCGGCGGAACGATTCGGTCCAGATGGTCCTGGAGGAGGTCCGTCCGCTCGAGGAACTGGACGAACGGGACGCTGCGGCGGTACATATTCGGCTGAAGGACGACCAGCTGGACGAGGAGGCCCTCTACATGTTCCGCGGCGAACTCAACGATTTCCCGGGTCGCTCCGACGTGTATCTGCACGTCGGCCAGAACGGTCACGAGTCGGTCGTACGCGTCAGCTCACAGCTGCGCGTATCATCGCGGAAGGAGAGCCTGGAGGGAATCGGGCAGCTTCCGCTGGTTGAAGAGGTGTGGAAGACGTGATTCAACAGGTATTTCGGTTTGTCAGTGCGGTGCTTTCACTGTACATGGTGGTGATCTTCATCCGGATCATCATGACGTGGTTCCGGGGATTCAATACCGGCCGGGCGCAGGAGATGCTGGCGTCGGTAACGGACCCGTATCTCAACTGGTTCCGCCGGAACGTCCCCGTGCGATTCGGCGCCCTGGACTTTTCTCCCGTCATCGGGATCCTGGTACTCGGACTGCTCAACAGCGTCTCCAACCAGCTCGCATTCGCCGGGACGATCACGTTTTCCTACGTCCTGGCAATCATTGTCTCCGCGGTGTGGTCGGTGGGGTCGTTCTTTCTGACGTTCTTCCTCATTCTCGCCGGCGTACGCCTCATCGGAATTCTGGTCAACGCCGACGGCGGCGGCCGCCTGTGGATGGTCCTGGAACAGATCATCAATCCGGCATTGCAGGTCGCCGTACGCCCGTTTCTCCGCGGCCGATTCACCAGCTATCGCGACTCCCTTCTCATCTTCGTGGGTGAACTTGTCGTTCTCCTCATCGCCGGGCGTCTGCTCGCGAACCTCCTGATCGGGCTGGTGCGCCAGATCCCGATCTGATTCGTCGTGCTGATCAGCGAACTCACCGACTCCCCCAGCACACTCCCCGGCTTCGGGGCCCGGCGTGCCCAGCGGGTACGCCGCCTCGGCGTGGAGACGGTGGGCGATCTTCTGACGCTGGTACCACGGCGCTACGAGGACCGCAGCCGGGTGATCTCCCTCGCCGAGGCGGCGCAATACGGTGAGGGGCTGGTCCACGCAACCGTGGTGGACCACGCCTATTTTCCCCGCGGTCGACAACGGACGCTGAAGATCCTCATCCGCGACGAGGGCAGCGTCGCCTCGCTGGTGTGCTTCGGCCGCAATTTCCTGGCCAAGTCCTTCCCTCCCGGCACCGACCTCGCCGTATACGGGCAGTTTTCCCTACGATACGGCGAGATCCAGACGGCAAGTTTCGAGGCTGAACGGCTCGTGGACGGTCAGACGGTTCACCCCGCTCCCGGTCTGGTCCCCGTGTACCCCCTCACCGACGGAATCTCACAGGTGCAGCTTCGTGATGCGGTGAACGCTGCCCTCGAGCGCTGGGGCGACGCGATCGAGGACGAGGTACCCGCGGCAATTCGCAGTGCCGAGGGCCTGGCCTCCATGGCCGAGGCGATCGGATGGCTTCACCGCCCCCCGAGTACGGAACACGCCGAGCGGGCGATCCAGCGTCTCGTCTGGGGCGAGCTGTTCGTGTTCCAACTACGACTGGCACAGGACGCCCAGCGGCGGCGACGACAACGACGACGACCGCGGCCGGCCGCCGGTCGCACGCTCGCCGCCCCCGTGAGGGAACGCCTGCCGTTTTCGCTCACCGCGGATCAGGAACGCGTCCTCGCAGAGATTCTCGGCGACATGGAGCGCCCGTGGCCCATGTCCCGCCTGCTGCAGGGTGACGTGGGATCCGGAAAGACGCTTGTCGCCCTCCTGACCGCGCTCTTTGCGATCGAGCGCGGTCAGCAGGTGGCGTTGATGGTGCCGACCGAACTGCTCGCCCGACAACACGCCCGCAACATCGGCGTTCTGCTTGCCGACGTCGATGTCCACCCCGCCCTTGCCTTGGGGTCGATGCCGACGGCGTCGCGGCGGGAGCTTGCAGCGGCCCTCGGCGATGGCGCCGTGGACCTGGTGATCGGCACCCACGCGCTGTTCTCCGAGTCCTTTGCCTGGGCGAATCTTGGTCTGGTGATCATCGATGAACAGCACCGCTTCGGGGTGGGACAGCGCGAGCGGCTGCAGGAACGGGGCCAGGCTCCCGATGTACTCATGATGAGTGCAACCCCGATCCCGCGATCCCTCGCCCTGACGGCGTTCGGCGACAGCGAGGTCAGCACGATACGGGAGCTTCCGCCGGGACGCAAACCGGTACGCACCCACCTGACGCGAATGGGAAACGAGGAACGCGTGTACACCTTCGTGCAACGGGAACTGGAGGCCGGTCACCAGGCGTACCTCGTGTACCCCGCGATCGAATCCGGCGGCGCCCGGGGATACCGGAGCGCCGAGGAGATGCACCGCGAGCTCCAGTCACGGTTGGCGCCGTACCGGATTGGACTGGCGCACTCGCGGATGGACGACACCGAACGCGCCGCCACCATGGAGGCGTTCTCCCGGGGCGAGCTTCAGGCGCTGGTCGCCACCAGTGTCGTGGAGGTGGGGGTGGACGTGCCCAACGCAACCTGCATGGTCATCGAACACGCCGAGGTGTTCGGCCTTGCGGCGCTCCACCAGTTGCGGGGTCGTGTCGGCCGCGGAAACGCCCAGGCCTACTGCCTGCTCGTGTACCAGGAACCGCTCAGTGACGACGGTCGCGAGCGTCTGCGGGTCATGTACGAAAGTACGGACGGGTTTCACATCGCCGAAGAGGACCTTCGGATTCGCGGTCCCGGCGAACTGCAGGGCAGCCGTCAGTCGGGGTTCCTCGAGTTTCGGTTTGCGGACATCCGGCACCACATGCGCCAAATGGTCGCCGCCAGGGAACGGATCGCCGAGCTGCTCCGCGACGACCCGGACCTGGTCCATCCGGACCATGCGGCAACGAGGCGAGCGGTGGACGAGGCACGCGAACGCCAGCCGCGGGAGGAGACGTCATGAGAATCACGGGAGGAACGATACGGGGTCGCCGCGTCGTCTGTCCGCCGGGGGTCATTCGACCGGCCATGGACCGCATGCGGGAGTCGATGTTCTCGATCCTTGGCCCGCTGGACGGCTTCAGCTTCCTGGACCTGTTCACCGGCTCGGGGCTGGTGGGCCTCGAGGCGTGGTCCCGCGGCGCACGACCGGTGGTGTTGGTGGAGAAGGATTGTTGTCGCCTCTTTGCTCTGGTCTTCCTCCCCTATTATTGGTAAGACCTGAAATATTTCCTGCTGAAT
>CAJWEZ010000080.1 GCA_913030605.1 uncultured Spirochaeta sp. | reverse complement strand
GTTCTGACGAGCGGCGCAAAACAGCTTAAATGCTAGTGGCGCAAAACTCACTAGGAGTGGTGTGACCCGTACCTTTAACGTTACGGAGGTTTCCCTAGGCCACAGACATCGATAGCCTGTTCCCCGAACCGCGACCGGCCCTTGGCGCGCATGCCGAGGGGCTTGTGCAAGGCGAGCGGCGCGGTCGGCCCGGGCCGGCGGTTGCCGTTGTCCAGCGCGAAAGCATCCGCGACGGCCGGCGGCGCCAGCCTGATCTCGGGACAGGTCACGAAAACGTAGTCCTCCGGCCAGTTCCGGGACGCGTTGTAGAGCCGGGCGCAGCGCCGCATCGCCGCGACGCGCCTCAGACTGAACCCCCCGTTCAGGTGGTAGGGCGCCACGTGCTTCCACCGCCGCCGCAGGCGGTCCGTGACGCCGCCCACGTAGTCGAACGGCCCCACGAAATCAGATAGTATACCCGCCGCGCGGGGGCACGCCGCGACGTCGAGCTGCGTCACCAGCGTGTAGGCGCAGGGCCGCCGCTCCCAGAACGAAGGGGACGTCAGGACCCGCGAGTACGCGTCGATCGAGGCGACCGCGTCGGCCCGGACGTCGACGCGCGCGCGCAGCCGCGCGGCCTCCTGCGACCGCTTCGCGCAGGCCAGCGAAGCCCGGGACACGACCAGCGTGTATATCAGATGGACGGCGCCGGCCTTGAGGTGCGCGGCGTGGTTCGCCAGGAGGGCCTCGAGGCCCTCGGCGTCGCAGGCAAAGTACGCGACGGCCACCTCGACGCACGTCGCGTTGTGATTTTCGGCGTAGGGCGGGCCGTACTCGCGCGCCGCCCAGGCCTCCGCCCGTCGCTGGCGCCTCCGGTAGTTCGCCGCGCGGCGGTCGCCGGGCGCCAGGACGCGCGGGTTCTGTTGGGTCCGGCCGCGCCCGACGGGGCCGGGCGAACCGATCCCGTGGACAACGCCACGGCGGGTAGCGCCACCGCGGACGACGCCGGGGCGGACGACCATGCCGACGTGGCGGGCACCCGGGTCCGGGGCATGTCCAGTTGGGAGGAGTTCGGGCGGCGCCTCTTTCGGGAGTTCTGGGCGGCGGAGCGCGACGGGATTGCCTGTCTCTACGTCGAGATGCCGCCTCCGGGGGTGGCTCCCGGTCTCGCCGACCGCATCATGCGAGCCGCGGTGCGGTAATCCGGCCGTGGACCTGTCGACGGGCGCCGGGCCCGCCTATCCGTGCACGGCGTGGATCCGTTCGGCCGGCATGTGCCGCGCCAGATGGCGCTGCAGCACGGAGAACACCTCTTGTCTCAGCGCCTCGGGGTAGCTGGCCACGTCTCCCTGGTGTTCGACGCCGGTATCCAGCGCAGCAGACCGACGGAACGCCGTGATGCGGTCCAGGAAGTCGGGGTGCATGCGAAACACGCCGAAACTCACCGCTTCGACGCCCGCGGGATCCAACCGGCGAAAGACCGTGTCAACAAGGGAGCGGTACGAGGTCTCCCACCCGTCGGTGGCAATAACCGGGTCGATGCACAGGCGGACGCGCCAGCCGCGGGCGATAGCGCGTCCGGCGTCCAGCAGTCGCTGGGGGGAGGATGCGGTGCCGGCCTCGTGACGCCGCGCGATCTCGTCCGGCGAGATCGACCACGTCAGGATGATGCCATCGTGGGGATCCATGTCCTGGATGGCGGCGTAGCCGTCGCTCTTGGTCCGTACCTCCACCTCCAGGCCCGGTCGGGATCGGGCGATCTCCACCCAGCGCCGCACCAGACCCAGTGAGCGCTCAAAGCCGAGGAGGTCGCTGAGGTAGCTAATACTCAGATAGAGCGAACCGTCCTGCGCCAGGGCGTCGTCCACGGCTGCGACGTAGTCCTCGATGTTGACGTTGACAAGAATGTTCGCCGATCGGTGCATGCCCTGCAGAAAGCAGTAGTCGCAGTCGTACAGGCAGTTCCGCACCATGTCGTTGTAGTGCACCGCCCGTTCTCCGCCAAAGCTGGCGACGCGATCGGTGCCGGCGTACAGAAACGGGGGGCGCTTCCGAGCGAGGATGAGCCGCGGGCGACGCTTTTGCCGCGCGAAGTCCTGGCCGGGACGTTTGAACATACGCTGCGCGTCGTCGATCCCGGTGACGCGGGGCGGCTGCAGACGCGCCAGCAGATCGCGGGTGACCGGCGCGTCGCGAACGGCGCGCTCAACGTACACGTGGTCGAACTGGATCATGCTGTCTGCCGCTCCAGGGCAGCCACCACGGCCCGTACTCCACGGTGAACGGCCGCCGAGGTGGGGGGCACGCCGAGCACCCACAGCTGGTGCGGTGCCAGGCGCTGCAGCGCCCACGCCATGAGGGCCCACACTCCGGGGTCGGTCATGGTCGCCATTTCCACCGCTGCACCGTCGTCCGGGTGTTCCAGAATGTCAGGGATAAGTTCGCGACGGGGAGCGATGGCAACACGATCGGCGAGAACGACGCGGTCGCCGACCGTCGGCAGTGCAACAAGGACCGCTGTCGCGGTGTGGTACGCCCCGAGGTGGAACGCAAACTCACCGATCAGGTCGGCGACCGCGTCATCGGACTGCGCCATCGGGAGTTCCACGAGGATCCGTTCACCAGCGGGATGGTCGCCGCCGGTGTCGCCACCCCGGCGTTCTTCCCGGAACACGCGGCCACGCCGACCCCACGGAGAACCGGACCGCGGCTCCTGCTGAAAGCGGAGCGTCCGGCGAATACGGCGGACGCCCTCGGCTCCGCACGCAGCGATCAGCGTGGTCGTCATTCGACCGGGCTTGCGAGGAGGGCGGGGTCGTCTCCCGCACCGAGGCCGGTGACCCGCACGGTGACAAAGGTGTTCGGTTCCGGCGGCATCGACGCGGGAAACCCGGTGACCGTCACGGGGTGATAGTACTCGCAGAAGCCCTCGGCGACGTGGTGTTCGGCCTCGTGGCGGCACCGCTCCACAAGAACGCGGACTGTCCGTCCCACAAAACGCTCCCGGATCCGGCGTTTGCGCTCGGTTGCGGCCTCCTGAACCCGGCGCCCTCGCCGTGCCTTTTCCCCCGCCTCCACGTGGCCGGGCATGCGTTCGGCGCGGGTTCCTGAGCGTACGGAGTAGGGAAACATGTGGACGTGGGACACCTCGGCCGCCTCCACAACGGTCAGGCTCTCGGCAAACTCCTCATCACCTTCTCCGGGGAACCCCACGATCAGATCGGTGGTGATGGTGAACTCGGGATCGAGCTCCCGCAGCGACCGCACAACGTCGAGATACTGGCTGACGGTGTACATGCGCCGCATCGCAAGAAGCACGCGGTCGCTGCCGCTCTGGAGGCACAGGTGCAGGTGGGGACACATCCGCGGGTGCCGGAACAGATCCACGAACGACGGTCCCAGCTGGTCCGGCTCCAGCGACGATATCCGCAGACGGAAATCGCCGGGAAGATCAAGAATCGCCCGGACCAGTCCTGCGAAATCGGTGATGCCCGTCTCGTCCGGGGTGGCCTCTGCGGTGCCGGTTGCTCCGGCGCCGGTTGCTCCAGCGTCGCGAACGGCGTAGCGACTCATGTTTACTCCGGTCAGGACGAGCTCGCGGGCGCCTCCACGGATCGCCTCGCGGGCTTCGGCAAGGACCTCCCGCGGCGGCCTGCTTCGCGCGCGCCCGCGGACAAACGGAATAATGCAGAACGTACAGAAGTTGTCGCACCCGTCCTGGACCTTGATGGTGGTGCGGGTGTGGAACAGCCGCTGGGGCGCTGCAAACCCGAACACGTTCGGGTCCAGACCGTCCGGGTCGACCACCTCGCCGCGGAAATGCGCGTCCAGCAGCTCCGGAATCGTGTTCTTGTGGGTGTTGTCGACGACGTAGGTCGCCGCGGAGCCCACCAGCGCCTCCCGGTGGCTGTCAACGAAGCACCCGGTGAGGATGACCACGCCGTCGTCGCCGACGCGACGGACCGCGCGATTGAGCGTGTTTCGGCTTTTGCGATCCGCCTTGTTGGTGACGGTGCAGCTGTTGACCACGTATACGTCGGCGCCGGAATCACCGTCGGTGACGGTGTATCCCCGGCGGACGAGTTCGGTTGCGATCGAGTCGGACTCGTACTGGTTGAGTTTGCACCCCAGCGTTTCGAAGGCCACGGTGGGTGTCGCGCCCCCCGAGGACCGGGTCGGTGAGTACTGCACGCCGGACCTCCCTACGCCGTAACAACGGTGGCCGGCGCATCCACCAGTTCCCCGAAAATGGATAGGGGACGCGCATCGGTGACGCGAATCCGGGCAAAGGACCCGATCAGCTCGCCGCCGGGGTCCGGAATACGCACCGGGATCCGACCTTCGGTCTTCGCCGACAGGTAGCCCGGCTGGCGGTCGTAGCCGTCGACCAGGACCGGCAGTGTGCGACCGATCAGGCCGCGGTTGTACGCGAGCGATGTCTCCTGAAGGAGGTCCGACAGCACGTGGAGCCGTCGCTTTTTCTCATCCTGCGGGACGTCGTCTGACCAGCGCGAACTCGCCGCTCCCGGTCGCGGCGAGTACATGGCGATATAGGCCATGTTGTACTGAAATTCCTCCATCGCCGCCCGGGTTCGTTCAAACTGTTCGTCCGTTTCGCCGGAGAACCCGACGATGATATCGGTGAACAGGGTGGCATCCGGGAGAATCCGGCGGATGCTTTCCACGACGCGACGGTACCCGCTGACGCGGTAGTTGCGGTTCATGCGGATAAGGACCTTGTCGTCGCCGCTCTGGATCGGAAGATGGATCTGTTTGCCGATCGTCGGATACGACGCGATCGTCTCGAGGACGTCGTCGGTCATGTCCCGCGGGTGCGGCGAGGTGAAGTACACCCAGACGTCGTGGCCGCGGGTGAGCTCACCGATCTCCGCCAGCAGTCGCGCGAAAGTCATCTCGTTGCTCCGGCGATCGAGGCCGTAGCTGTTTACGTTCTGGCCGAGGAGGGTGATGCTCCGGTATCCACGGGCAACGAGATCGCCAACCTCCCGGAGAATCTCCTGTGACGGTCGCGACACCTCGCGTCCCCGCGTGTAGGGAACCGCGCAGAAGGTGCAGAACTTGTCGCACCCGTTCTGGATCGGAACGTACGCCTCGAAGGCGGAGGTGTAGGTCGGTTTCACGTGCCAGAATCCGTCGCGAATATCCTCCTCCACCCCATGAGGTCCGGTGGGAAGCGACGGTGTAAAAAGCCGCGGTGCAGCCTGCACCGCGGTGGGATCGCCGACATCTTCCGCGCCGCCACCGTGTCCACCTCCGGTGAGGGCCGCCGGGGTCACAACGCCGTACTGCCGGATGAGGTCCGGGAGATTCGGCAGTTCGTTGATCGTAAACACCAGATCGAACCGCTTGAGAAACTTCTGCCGGTCCTCGGGCAGCATGCATCCGGACACGAAGGTCAGGAGGTTGCGGCCGTCCTTCCATTCGTTCCACTTGTGAATCTTGCTGTACACCTTGTCGATCGCCTTCTGCCGGACAGAACACGCCACGACCCCGAGGATATCGGCGTCCTCCTCCCGGGAGGAGGGCTCGTATCCCAGGCGTTCGAGCATGGTTCGGATGCGTTCGGCATCCGACTGGTTCATTTGGCATCCAAGCGGAACGAGATGGTACTTCATCAGAAATAGACCTCGGCAAAGAGTTGGTTGTGGGGAACGCCGGCGTCCTGCAGCACATCAAACGCCTCATAGATCATATCGCAGTTCCCGCAGAGGTAGTACCGTGCCTCCGTATCCACCGGGTGCTCACGGAGATAGTCGGTGACGCGGCCATGGTAGTCGCCGTCGTGGGAGCGGGAAATGCAGCTCACGTACCGCTGTGGGTCAAACGTCTCGTGCTCGTAGCGTTCGCTGAGATCCCTGATGCCGTGAAGCACTTGGTAATCGATCTCGGGATAGCTCCGAACGAAGTCGTGGAACGGTGAGATGCCCGTCCCCGTGGCGATAAACACGAAGCGATGGTCTCGCCAGTCCTCGTCGACCGTGAAGAAGCCGAAGGGCCCGTCCACCGCAACGGCGTCCCCCGGGGCAAGGGCACGCAGGCGTTTGCTCACGTAGCCCCCTTCGACTTCCTTGACGAGAATTTCGAGGTAGTCGTCGCCGGGGCTTGAGTACACGGAGTACTCACGCATGTTAATGTCGCCGGCGGGACCGACGCTCAGGTACTGCCCCGGAGCGAACGCCAGGCCGTTGCGGTCAAAGCGCAGCACGTAGGCCGAGTCACTCAACTGTCTGATCCGGTGAACGGTGAATCCCGTTCTGGTGTGTGTCTGTTCCATTCCAGGTACTCCGTCACGACTGCGAGCCGCGGGAACGGTCAGTATAAAAATCTGACCGCGAAGGTCAAGGAATACGGCGTTATCGGCCGTGATTGACCTGCCCAGACGTCCGCGCTACCCTGACTGTATCAAAAGGCTACGTGTGGGGGCCATGACGTTCCGATCCCGGTTCCACCAGATCAACCTCGTGTTCACGCTGCTGCTTGCGTTTATGGCGGGAAACCAGGTCATCTCGCGTATCCTTACCGCCGGGTCGGACGCGCCGTGGTTCGCCGCAATCACCGAGGACTCCGCGATCTATGCGGCCTTCGTATTCGCGTTTCTGGTGCTGACGTTCGTCCGGGAGTCGCGGCTCACGCAGATCGCCCAGATAGCGTTCCTGACCCTGCTCGGCGCGGTGACGGTTGCGGTAGTGGCGCCGAAGGAGCTCGGCGGCGATCTCAATTTCATCCTCGCCGCGGCGCTGGCGTACAAATATAACCTCCTGCGTACACGGCCGGTCGCCAAAATCTCGGCGATCATGGGTATTCTGATTGTCGCTCGCATTTCGGGCGTTCTCGTGTTCCACACGATCGCCGTGGATCGCGTTCTCAACCAACTGGTCATTACGGTCGTCTCGGTACCGATTCTCTACTGGCTCTTCGAAAGCGAACTCCTGCAGATACGACGGGAAAAACAGCGCCTGGAGCAACTGCTGGAGAACAATCAGCCCTTCGTGGAGTTCGGGCAGAACGTCACCGGGATCGTCCACGACTTCAAGAACGATCTCGGGCTGTTCGATACCTTCGGCCAGTATCTGGCGCTGTCGGAGGGAGAGCCGGTGGAATCCTCGCAGATCCGCCTGTACCGACGCTACGTCAAACGGCTGGCAACACGGATCGGTCAGATCATGACGGTGACACAGGCCTCGCGGCGCTACGCGGAGGAAAGCGGCGAACTGCAGGAGCTGTTGCGCTCCACGGTGTACGTGTTCCAGTCAAACCTGGAGTTCAAGCGGGTCGTAACGTTTGAACTGGTCCTGCCGGATGAGCCGATCTACGTGCGCCTTCCGCCGGCTCCGGTAATTTCGATCCTGGAGAACCTGATACGCAACTCCTGCGAGGCGATGACGGATGAGGTCGCCAACGACACGGGTTCACCGGGGGAAATGACCCTGTCTGTTGTCGTGGAGCGGGACGGCGACGGCGTCGTGGTGACCGTGAGCGATACCGGCCCGGGTTTGCCGTTCTGCAGCGAATGCCGCAAGGACAACTGCCTCTACTGTCCGGAGATCGCACCGGGACGATCGTCCAAGGAGAACGGCTCCGGAATCGGCCTGGTGTCCGTGCGGCGTCACGCGGAACAGTACGGCATTCCGGTACATATGCGGAGTCGTCCCGAAGAGGGCGTCACCACCACCCTGCGAATAACTCGGGAGCGCGTTCTCGACGGACCGGAGCATGAGGCGTCGCCTCACACCCCGGTTGGCGTTGACGGCTGAATTTGCCCGGGGCTATATTCACAGAACAACACCGACACAGAATCTTCAGCCAGGGGGAACGCATGGTCGCGATCATCTATGGATCGTCCACACTCAACACGGAGTATGTCTCACAGCGCCTCGCCGCCGCGTTCGGCGCGGAACGGGCGGATTTGCACAACGTGAAGGAGGTATCTCCATCCATCATCGCGGAGCGGTCGAGCCTGGTATTCGTGACCTCCACCTGGGGAACCGGTGACCTGCAGGATGACTGGGAAGCGTTCTTCCCGCAGATCAGCGAGATGCCGTTTCAGGGCAAGACCGTTGGGCTGGTCGGTGTCGGTGATCAGGAGAACTACCCGGACACGTTCTGCGACAGTATCGCGATCCTGTTCGACACCGTCACGCGGCACGGTGGCAGGATCGTCGGCACGACCGATACCGACGGCTATACGTTCAAGACCTCTCGTGCAGTGCGCGACGGACGGTTTATGGGGCTGGTCATCGACGAGGACAACCAGGCGGATCAGACCGACGAGCGGATCCGCCGCTGGGTGAAGCAGGTGTCGCGGGACCTCTCGTGACTTGACAGTTTTTCCCCGCTCTGCTATCTTCCTCCGAGCCTAAATCATGCCCTTGTAGCTCAGTCGGTAGAGCACATCCATGGTAAGGATGGGGTCATCGGTTCAAGTCCGATCGAGGGCTTTGCGGAAGTAGCCGTCCGCTCCCAGGCCAGTAGCTCCAATTGGTAGAGCGCCGGTCTCCAAAACCGGATGTTGTAGGTTCGAGTCCTGCCTGGCCTGTCTGTTTTCCGGAGCGTTGACGGCTGTTTGTTTATTGAGGAGCATCTGGTGAAGCGAATTATCGCCTTTTTTCAGGACAGTTACGCCGAGCTCAAGAAGGTGACCTGGCCCTCCCGTGAAGAGGTCGGTGCCTCCACGCGGGTCGTCCTGGTTTCCGTGCTCATTTTTGCCGTTGTGCTGGGTGTGCTGGATTACCTTTTCCTGAGCGGCATCGACCTGCTGTTCTAAACAGCGACAGGACCAAACCACCTATGGCCAAAAACTGGTACGTACTACATACCTACTCCGGTTACGAGAACAAGATCGAGCGAACCCTTCGCATGATGATGGAGGAGGGGAAGCTCGGCGACGCCGTGATCGACATCAAGGTCCCGTCCGAGCAGGTGGTTGAGGTCCGTGACGGCAAGAAGCGCGTCACCAACAAGAAGTTTCTGCCCGGCTACGTGCTGATGGAAATGGACCTGCCGGAAATGGGCTGGAAAGCGGTGCTTTCCGCCATTCGGCGCATCAACGGAGTGACCGGTTTTGTTGGGTCGAGTCCCGGTTCAAAGCCGCATCCGATCTCTCAGGAGGAGGCCCGGTCGATCCTCCAGAAAACCGGCGAGATCAAGGGTGACCGGACGCTCAAGCCGAAGGAGAGCTTCGCGGTGGGCGAGACGGTTCGGATCGTGGACGGTCCGTTCAACACCTTCACCGGAACGGTGGAAGAGGTAAACAACGAGCGCGCCAAGTTGCGCGTCACCGTGGGCATCTTCGGGCGGTCGACGCCGGTTGAGCTCGACTTCCTCCAGGTAGAGAAGCTGTAGAACCAGAGCAGGGAATGGCGCCGACACGGTCGGCGCCTTTGCTGTCTCTGTAAGGAATGTGCGGCCGCCGGTGGCGGTCGCGTGGGAGTTACCGGATGGTGTCGGTTCGTCGAACCGCGCGCCGGAACGTTTGAACCACAGAGGAGGCCATATGGCAAAGAAAAAAGAGGTGGCACAGATCAAGCTGCAGGTGCCCGCCGGAAAGGCCACACCGGCTCCGCCGGTCGGTCCCGCGCTGGGTCCCCATGGTGTAAGCGCGCCGCAGTTTGTGCAGCAGTTCAACGACGCCACCAAGAACTACGAGCCCGGAATCCTCATTCCGGTGGTCATTACGGTGTACGGGGATCGTTCGTTCTCGTTTATCACCAAGACCCCGCCGGCGGCTGTTCTGATCAAGAAGTCGCTCGGTCTCGCGAAGGGTTCGTCGGAGCCGAACAAAACCAAGGTCGGCAAAATTACCCGCAAGCAGCTGGAGGAGATCGCGCAGACCAAGATGCCCGATCTCAATGCCAACGACATTGACGCCGCGGTGAAGATCATCGCCGGCACCGCCCGTGCCATGGGCGTTACGGTGGAGGGCTGAGTCGATGAAGCGCGGAAAGAAATACCAGGAAGCGCTCGGCAAGGTCGATCGCACCCGGGCCTACCCGATTGAAGAGGCAGTGGCGCTGGTCAAGGAAGTTGCTCCGGCCAAGTTCGACGAAACGGTCGAACTGTCACTGAACCTGAACCTGAAAAAGAGCCAGACCGTTCGTGATACGCTGGTGCTGCCGAATCAGTTCAAGGGCGAGAAGCGGATTCTTGTCTTCGCCAAGGGCGAAAAGGCTGAAGAAGCGCGACAGGCGGGGGCGGCATACGTCGGCGACGACGACCTGATCGAAAAGATCAAAGGTGGATGGCTCGATTTTGACGTGGCCGTTGCCACTCCGGACATGATGAAGGACGTCGGTCGTCTGGGCCCGGTGCTCGGTCGACGCGGTCTCATGCCCAACCCGAAGACACAGACGGTAACGATGGACGTCGCCGCCGCGGTGGCTGAGCTCCAGAAGGGGCGGGTTGAGTTTCGTTCGGACAAGACGGGTGTTGTGCATCTTGCGGTCGGCAAGACGTCCATGGATGCGGACAAGATCATCGAGAACGTCCGGCTGATTATCGGCGAGGTCGAGAAGCGTCGTCCCGCGGAAACCAAGGGGATCTTCATGAAGACCGTTGCGGTTTCCTCGACGATGGGTCCCGGCGTACGTGTTGCGGTAGGAGAGTAAGCGATGGAAGGATACCAGACAAAGGTCACCGATTCCAAAGTGGCTGCGGTGGATGCTCTCAAGGAGCAGTTCGGCGAAGCCCAGGACTTTATCTTCACCAACTATCGCGGTCTCACGGTGGATCAGATTACCCGGCTTCGGACGACGCTGCGGGAGAGCGATGCGGATTTCAAGGTTGTGAAGAACAACTTTGCCAAGATCGCGTTCCGGCAGATGGAGAAGCCCGACGTCTCCGACTACCTGGTGGGCCCCACGGCGGTTGCGATCGCCAAATCGGACTCCGCTCCGGTGGTGAAGGCGCTGTTTGACTTCGCAAAGGAGAATCCTGTCGAGGTCAAGGGGGCACTGGTCGGTGCCACCGTCTACGACGCGGCGCAGGCCGAGGCGTACAGTAAACTGCCGAGCCGCGAGGCGCTGTACTCGCAGCTCATGAGCGTCATGCAGGCGCCGCTGCAGAATCTGGTGTACGCCCTCAACGGCGTGCCCACCAACATTACGCGGGTCATGCAGGCTGTTGCGGACGCCAAGGCGTCCTGAGGGTACGAATACGCCGGCGCGTTGCGTCGGCCTGACATAGGAATCAACCGGCGTTAGTCTTCTGTTTCGACTGCCTGCTATCGCCGGACACAATCCGAAAGGAGAAGGTAATATGGCAGATATTACGAAAGAGGATATCCTCGAAGCTGTAGCTGGAATGACCGTGCTCGAGGTAAGCGAGCTGGTCAAGATGATGGAAGAGAAGTTCGGCGTAACCGCCGCTGCTCCTGTTGCCGTCGCAGCCGCTGGTGCGGGTGCCGGTGCCGGTGAGGCGGAGGCTGCCGAGGAGCAGACCGAGTTCGATGTCATCCTGAAGGGTGTCAAGGACGGCGGAAACAAGATTCAGGTCATTAAGGCGGTTCGGACCGTCGTTACCGGTCTGGGTCTCAAGGAAGCGAAGGAGCTCGTTGAAGCGGGTGACAAGCCTGTCCGCGAAGGTGTCTCCAAGGAAGAGGCCGAAGAGACCAAGAAGACGCTTGAGGAAGCCGGCGCTGAAGTCGCTATCCAGTAAGGTTTTTCGGTCTCAGACTCGATTTTTCTATCTCCAACGCCACCGGTGTATCCGTACGCCGGTGGTGCATTTTTGTCTTAAGCCGTTGTCGGGAGGTGTGCATGTTTGACAGAGAACAGACTATCAACCGGGTTGAAGTGGGGACCGCCGGTCCCAAAGTTATGGAGCTGCCCAATCTGGTTGATATTCAGCTCTCGTCCTACGAACGGTTTCTTCAAAGGGAAACGATGCGGGTCGGCAATCCGCCGCTGCCGCAGGGGCTTCAGGAAGTATTTGACGCCACCTTTCCCATTGAGAGTCCGTCGGGAGACCTTCGGCTGGAGTTCGATCACTACCTCCTCGACGAAGCCAACATCAAGATGAGTGAGGCGGAGTGCAAGAACAAGGGCACCACCTACGCCGTGCCGATCAAGGCGCGGATCAATCTCATCTTCCTGGAAACGGGCGAGATCCGGCAGAAAGACATCTACATGGGGGATATTCCCCTCATGACCGACCGGGGTACGTTTATCATCAACGGCGCCGAGCGCGTCGTTGTCAGTCAGATCCATCGCAGCCCCGGTGTCATCTTTTCCCACGAGAAGGGCGTGTACAGCTCGCGGATCATTCCGTATCGCGGGAGCTGGCTGGAGTTTGAGATCGACCAGAAGCGCGATCTCATCTACGCCAAGATCGACCGCAAGAAGCGAATCCTCGGAACGCTCTTCCTGCGCGCGCTGGGCTACGACACCCGCGAGAAGATCATCGATCTGTTCTACCGCAGCGGCGAGGTCACCCTGGAGGACTCCCGCGAGCTTCGCGAGGAGTTGAGTGGTCGGGTGCTCGCCAAGGCCGTGTACATCGAGGAAGACGGCCAGGAGCGGAAGCTCTACCGGGCCGGTGAGAAGATCCACCCCCACGATATCGACGAACTGCTCCACAGCGGTGTTACCACGATCACTCTCATCGACGACGAACACGAGGACTCGCTGCACGCGGATATCATCCTCAACTGTTTCGAGCGCGAGGAAAGCAAGTTTGTCGGCGAAGACGTTGAACGCGACGAGCCCACCAAGGAAGACGCGATCACCGCGATCTACGCGGTACTCCAGCCCGGTGAGCCGATCACGATGGAAAGCGCGGAGAAGGACTTCCAGAGCATGTTCTTCTCTTCCCGGCGCTACGATCTCGGTCGCGTGGGCCGCTATAAACTGAACAAGAAGTTCGACTACGAGGATCCGTCGGAGGATTTCATCCTGATGCAGGAGGACATCGTGAACACGATGCGCTTCCTGATAAAGGTGTATATCGGCGAGGAAAACGTCGACGATATCGACCACCTCGGAAACCGGCGCATTCGCTCGGTCGGTGAGCTGCTCGCCAACTCCCTGAAGACTGCATTCAGCCGGATGGAGCGGATCGCCAAGGACCGGATGTCGCTCAAGGAAACCGACACGATCAAGCCGCAGGACCTGATTTCCATCAAGCCGATCGTTGCGGCGATCAAGGAGTTTTTCGGGTCGTCGCAGCTGTCGCAGTTCATGGACCAAGTCAACCCGCTGTCGGAACTGACGCACAAGCGGCGCCTCAACGCCCTCGGTCCCGGCGGTCTCTCCCGTGACCGGGCGGGGTTCGAGGTTCGCGACGTCCACTACACGCACTACGGGCGTATGTGTCCGATCGAGACGCCGGAAGGTCCGAACATCGGTCTGATCGTGTCCCTGGCCAACTACACCCAGGTCAACGAGTACGGCTTTCTCGAGACGCCGTACCGCCCGGTCAAGGACGGAAAGGTCCTCCACGAGGTGGAGTACCTTTCGGCGATGGACGAGGAAAAGTACTACATCGCCCAGGCGAACGCCCCGATCAGCGAGAAGGGTGAGTTCCAGATCGACCAGGTGTCGGTCCGCAAGAGCGGTGACTACACGACGCGCCCGCCGGAGCAGATCCAGTACATGGACGTCTCTCCGAAGCAGATCATCAGCGTGAGCGCCTCGCTTATTCCGTTTCTGGAACACGACGACGCCAACCGCGCCCTCATGGGATCCAACATGCAGCGGCAGGCTGTTCCGCTCGTCTTCCCCGAGCCGCCCCGGGTGGGTACCGGTATGGAGGCCAAGACAGCGTACGATTCCGGCGTTCTGGTAAAGGCGCGCCGCGCCGGCACCGTGGTCTACGTATCCAGCACCCGCGTGGTCGTCGATCCCGACGACAAGGCCAACGCGCAGGACCAGGACATCTACCACATGGTGAAGTACCAGCGGACCAACCAGGATACCTGCTATCTGCAGAAACCGATGGTCGGCGCCGGTCAGAAGCTCGCCGCCGGTGACGTGATCGCCGACGGGCCCTCCACCTTCAAGGGGGAGCTGGCCCTGGGCCGGAATATGCTCGTGGGCTTCGTTCCGTGGAACGGGTACAACTACGAGGACGCGATCCTTATCTCCGAGAAGGTGGTCAAGGAAGACATCTTCACCTCGGTCCATATCAAGGAATTCTCCATCGACGTCCGCGAGACCAAGCTCGGACCGGAGAAGATCACCAACGATATTCCCAACGTCAGCGAGAAGGCGCTCGCCAAGCTGGACGGCGAGGGAATCGTCCGGGTCGGGGCGAAGGTCTTCAGCGGGGATATCCTCGTCGGAAAGGTCACGCCCAAGAGCGACACCGAAACGACGCCCGAGTTCAAGCTGCTCAACCAGATTTTCGGTGAGAAGGCCAAGGAGGTGCGCGACACCTCTCTCAAGGTCCCTCACGGCGTCGAGGGCACGGTCATCGACGTGCAGCGTCTGAGTCGCAGCGAGGGTGATGACCTGTCCCCCGGCGTGGAGCAGGTCGTCAAGGTCATGATCGCCACCAAGCGGAAGCTTCGCGAGGGCGACAAGATGGCCGGACGTCACGGAAACAAGGGTGTTATCGCCCGGGTGCTGCCGGAAGAGGACATGCCGTTCCTCGCGGACGGTACGCCGCTGGAGGTTTGTCTGAACCCCCTTGGTGTTCCCAGCCGTATGAACCTCGGCCAGATCCTCGAGACGGAGCTTGGCTGGGCGGCGCTCAACCTGGACGAGTGGTACGCCACGCCGGTGTTCGAGTCCGCCACCAACCAGCAGATCGCCGACAAGCTGGCGGCTGCGGGGCTCCCGACGAACTCCAAGACACCGCTGTACGACGGTCGTACCGGCGAGGAGTTCGAGAACCCGGTCATGGTGGGTGTGATGTACATGCTGAAACTGCATCACCTCGTTGACGACAAAATGCACGCCCGGTCCACGGGACCGTACTCGCTGGTCACCCAGCAGCCGCTGGGCGGAAAGGCGCAGTTTGGCGGTCAGCGTCTCGGTGAGATGGAGGTCTGGGCGCTTCAGGCCTACGGCGCCGCCTACACGCTGCAGGAACTGCTGACAATCAAGAGTGATGACATGAACGGTCGCGCCA
>CAJWEZ010000079.1 GCA_913030605.1 uncultured Spirochaeta sp. | reverse complement strand
CGCAAACGCGTTACCCCCGCCGCGCTCAACCGCCTCCGCCCGCGCCAGTTGAACGGGGTCCGTGGGAACCCGAAACGGGAGGCGGCACAGCACGACCAGTCGCAGCGTCTCGCCCGGAACGTCCACGCCCTCCCAGAAACTGTCGGTGGCAAACAGCACACTGGCCACATCGGCACGGAACTGTTCCAGAAGCCGTACCCGGTCGTCACTGCCCTGGCGATAGCAGGAGAACCCCCGCCCCTCCAGCGTCGGAGCGATGGCGTGATACACCGTCTCGAGCTGCCGGTACGATGTAAACAGAATCAGTGCGCCGCCGTCGCTGGCGTTCACCAGGCGCGGGATGATCGCCTCCAGATAGCGGGTGTAGGCGGGATCGTCCGGCGCCGGCGCATCGGTCGGCACCGCCAGCATCACGCGGTCCGGATAGTCGAACGGCGACGGAAAGGTGTCGCTGAGCGTGTCCGGGTCGTCCAGCGGAACGCCGAGTCGACCGCCCCAGTAGTGAAAGCCGCCGTTGACCGCCAGGGTGGCACTGGTCATGACCACCGTTTCGTGGGGGGTGAACACCGCCTCCCGCATCAGGGGGCGAATGTCCAGAGGTGTCGCGTACAGCGTCGCAAACGGAACGTTCCGCGCCCCGCCCAGCCGGCGTTCGATCCACAGAACCGTTTCGTCGGAAAGATCGGTCGCCGAAAACCGCTCCATAAGAGCGGACATCGCCTCGAACCGCCGAACGAGTGCCACGAGTTCCAGAAACGTCGGGTCCTCGCGAAAGCGGTCGTCTACGGTTCGCGCCACCGCCGCCAGGCGCTCCGCGACACTGAGGATCGCCCGCTGCATGTCGTACATGACCGCCCCCACGCGGTCACGGAAGGCGGGTACCGACTGCGGTGTCATCCGCCAGGTGGAGTCGTCCCCGAGGAACGCCACTACCGCGGTATTCCACGCCTCGGCCTGGTCCCGAAGCCCGTCCACCTCCGTTTCGGCGCGTTTCACCAGGTCCGGTTCCGCCTCCAGCGCCGCAAGCCGGTCCAGAATCCCGAAGCGGTGGCGACCGCGTCTTCGGATGAGGCGTCCCGCCTGCCGCCCGACGGAGAAGTAACTCAGGGACTCGGAAAAGAACGACGTCGCCGCCCGCTCCAGATTGTGGGCCTCGTCGAACACCAACCGCTGGAACGGCGGAAGGATCGCGGTCCCCTCAAACCCGGCGCCTGCCTGTCGCACCGCGAGATCGCTGAATACGAGATGGTGATTGGCGACCAGGATGCGCGCTCCCGCCGCCCGCTGCCGGGCCCGGAGGATGAAACAGCGTTCCCGGTTGGGACACCGGGACGCCGAGCAGGCATCGGCTTCGCTGTTGACCCGACCCCACTCGTCGTTGCGCACGTGGAACGGGAGGTCGCTGCGGGAGCCGGTGGGCGAGGTCTCCGCCCATTCCGCGATCGCCCGGACCGTTTCTCCCTCGTCGAAGAGGTCGGCCTCCGCCTGTTGTTCCGCCAGGCGGCGCCGGCACAGATAGTTCCCCCGCCCCTTCACCAGGGCGGTCGGGACGTCGGTCCCCAGGCTCCGCTGGACAAGGGGCAGATCGTGCTCGATGAGCTGCTGCTGCAGGTTGATCGTCGCCGTGGCCACCACGACCCGCTCCCGGTTGACGGCGGCCCAGCGGACGGCGGGAATGAGGTACGCGAACGATTTGCCGACGCCGGTCCCCGCCTCTGCCACGGCGATACCGGCGTCGTTGAACGCCGCCACCACCTGCCTGAGCATTGCGACCTGTGACGGCCGTTCCCGGAACCCCGGCAACTGCACGGCAACCGCACCGTCATCCCCGAGGACCGCGGCGAGCTCGTCGGGGTCCAGAAGCGTCGTTTCCTCCGGCGCCACCGGCTCCACCATGACGTACACCTGCTCCACGCCGTTGTCCACCAGTGCCGAGCCGATCCCGAGCTCGGCCAGACGGGCGGCGACGGACACGTCGGCGTCACTGGGGCGCAGAACGCCGCTGGGGTGGTTGTGGATGATGATGTCGCCGCGCTCGCAGAACTCGGACGGAGCGGCCACGGCGGCGGTGCTCCCGCGGGCGTATACCTCCACGCCGACGACGAGTCCGTCGTGGTTGACGTGCCCGACGAACAGGACCTCCTGGCCGTCCGATTCCGCGATCTCCCGACGCATCGCCAGAAGCGCCTCACTGCTGATCCGTTCCCGGGCGCTGGTGCTCACAAGTGCCGAGTGTAGCACCAATTACCACTGTGTTGACAGCCGTTGGCCCCTCATCTACGCTTCGCCGCTATGAAGCGGATTCCTGTTGCCATCCTCGGTGCCACCGGTACCGTCGGTCAGAAGTTTGTGGCCCTCCTCCAGGGACACCCCCAGTTCGAGATCGCCGAGCTCGTCGCCAGCCCCCGCAGCGCCGGCCGGCCCTACGGCGAGGCGTGCGCCTGGAAACAGGACCAGCCGATGCCGGCAGACGTTGCCGCAATGACGGTGAAAAGCACGACCGACGCGCTCACCTCGCCCCTGCTGTTCTCGGGACTCGACAGTTCCGTCGCCGGGGAGGCTGAGGAACAGTACGCCCGGGCGGGACACGTGGTGATCAGTAATTCCAAAAACCATCGCATGGATCCGGACGTGCCCCTGGTGATTCCCGAGATAAACGCGGATCACTTTGCCGTGGTGGAACGCCAGGCGTGGAACGGCGCGATCATCACCAACTCCAACTGTTCAACCATGTTTCTCGCCATGGCTCTCGCCCCGATCCAGCAGACGTGGGGAATCGAATGGGTTCAGGTGACGACGATGCAGGCGATCAGTGGTGCCGGCTACCCGGGAGTCCCCTCGATGGACATCCTGGGAAACGTGGTACCGTTCATCTCCGGTGAGGAAGAGAAGATGGAGGTCGAGGCCCAGAAGATCCTGGGGCGCCTCGATTCCGAGGGCATCACTCCTGCTCCGTTTGTCGTCAGTGCCGCCTGCAACCGCGTCCCGGTGTTTGACGGTCACCTCGAGACGGTGACCGTGAAACTTGCCGACGGCGCGGCTCCGACGATGGACGAGGTTGCGGGAGTGCTCGCCGGTTGGCGCGGCATGCCGCAGGAACAGCAGCTGCCGTCGGCGCCGGAACGGCCGATCGAAGTCCTCACCGAAGCGGACCGCCCCCAGCCTGCCCGCGACGCCTGGCGCAACGGAGGCATGTCCACCATGGTCGGACGCCTGCGGCCCGACCCGATCGGCACGTTTAAAATGGTCATCATGGGACACAACACGGTCCGCGGCGCCGCCGGGGCGGCGATTCTGAACGCCGAGGCGTTCGTGGCCCTCGGCCATTTCGACCGCTACCGATGATCGTCCTCAAATTCGGGGGAAGCAGCGTCCGGGACGCCGAATGGATCGCCCGGGTCCTGGAGATCGCCGCCGGGCGCCTGGACGAGGCCCCGGTGCTGGTGAGTTCCGCCATGGGGAAGACGACCGACCGCCTCCTGGAACTGGGCGCCCTCGCCCGGACGGGAGACGCGGCGGGTCTCGCCTCCGCCCGGGAGCGGCTCGTGGCCGGACACCGTGAGGCGTTCGCAACGGGTGCCGGTCCCCTGTCCACCGATCGGTACGCGGCGTGGTCCGAGACGCTCGAGACGCTGATTTCGGAGCTCGAAACGCTGCTTCAGGGCATCCTTCTCATCCGGGATCTGAGTCCGCGGTCCAGTGACGCGCTCCTCTCGTTCGGAGAGCGGATGGCCACCACGGTGATCGCCGCCGCCGCCGAAGCGCGCGGGATTCCGGTCACCCTCCTCGACAGCCGCGCACTGGTGCGCACCGACGAGGAGTTCGGAGGCGCGCGCCCCGACCTCGACACAACCCGTTCACTGATCGGTGCCGCCGTCGCCCCGCGGCCGGGCCACCTGTACGTGGCACAGGGCTTCCTCGGATCCACCGCCGCCGGGATTACCACGACGCTCGGCCGCGGAGGGTCCGACTTTTCGGCCACGATCTTCGGGACCGCGCTGGGCGCGACGCGGGTGGAGATATGGACCGACGTCGACGGCATCATGACCGCCGATCCCCGCCGGATCCCGCGAGCACGCACCATTCCTGAAGTGAGCTACAACGAAGCGGCGGAACTCGCCTACTTCGGCGCCAAGGTCGTGCACCCGGCCACGATGATTCCGGCGGTTGAGTCGGACATCCCCGTGCTGGTGTGCAACACCGGGAATCCGGAGGGTCCGCAGACCCGTATCAGCGCGTCGCCGGACTCCCTGGCCCTTCGGGCGCTCGCGGGACGCGACGGCGTTACGATCATCACCGTTCACTCCAGCCGAATGCTCAACGCATGGGGATTTCTGAGCCGCATGTTCCAGGCGTTTGAACGTCACCGCATCAGCGTGGATCTGATCGCGACCAGCGAAGTGTCGGTGTCGGTGTCCGTGGACGTTCCCCAGCCACCGCCGGCGCTCATCGAGGACCTCGAGCAGCTGGGACGCGTCACGGTGGACGCGGAGAAGGCGGTCGTGTCCCTGGTCGGAGAACGCCTGTGGCGCGACCCGTCCCTGATCCGCGACGTCTTTGACGCCCTCAGCGATACTGTCGGACACCGCGTGGAGATGATCAGCCTGGGCTCATCGGACACGAATCTGTCGCTTGTGGTTCCGCAGGATACCTACGATTCCGTCATGACCGCACTGCACCACCGGTTTTTCGACTTTTCAGAGAACGACGGTTCGAGTATAGTAACGGAATAGGCGGCACGGGAACGATGGATCTCTGGTACCGTTTGGAAACGCTGGTCCGGTCGTGGCTGGACGATGGCGCCACGGTCCGACAGGACGATGAATCCTGGCAGGAACTCGAAGCGTTCCTGCGAGGCGACGACTTTGCCTCCTCATCGCCGCGGCCCCGTGCGCACCAATCATCCGGCGAGCGGCCGGTGCCTGCGGATGTCCGCCAGGCCCTCGCCGACCTCGAACTCGCGCCGGGAGCCACGATGGACGAGATCCGCGGGGCGTACCGGCGACAGCTGGTACTCTATCATCCCGACCGTCACACCGGTGACCGCAGTCGTCACGAGACCGCGTCGGAGGTGACACGCAGGCTCACGCTGGCGTACCGGCGGTTGTGCGACTACTATGGTTGAGGGAGGACACCGATTTCTGCTCGTATAGCCGCCGTTGCGTTCGCGGCATTTCTGGTCAACGCACTCCTTACGCCCCTGATTCTGCGTCTCGCGCACCGGTTTGAGTGGTATGACCACATAAACTCCCGAAAGATCCACACCGAGTCCACCCCGCGCCTGGGTGGTGCCGGCATCTTCGTGTCCACCGTGGGAGCCGCGGTGTTCGGCCTGCTGCTCGTGGGTCCCCACGCGGGTCTCGCACCGTGGACGATCCGGTCGGTCGCTGTCATCCTCGCCGGCATGGCGGTCATGCACCTCCTCGGTCTGTACGACGATTTCGTGAATCTCCGGGCGCCGCTCAAATTTGTCGTCCAGCTGGTCTCCGCTGCCTTGGTGGCGGCGTCGGGGGCACTGTTCAGGGTGGTGGATCTTCCGTGGATCGGTCAGATCGTGCTGCCCGGCTGGCTGGCCCCGGTGGTGACCGTCCTGTGGATCGTGTCCATCGCCAACGCGGTCAACCTGATCGACGGTGCCGACGGACTCGCCGGTGGTGTATCGCTGATCGCGGCGCTCTTCATGGGGGTGATCGCACTCGGTCAGGGAAGCCTGGTGTCGGCGATTCTGGCGTTCGCCCTGGTGGGAAGCCTCGCGGGATTCCTGGTGTTCAACCTGCCGCCGGCGCGGATATTTATGGGCGACAGCGGGTCGCTGACGCTCGGCTTCGTCCTGGCGGTCCTGCCGCTTCTCGGACTGCAGCGTGGCGAGGCCGGGTCGATGCCCGTGGCGCCACTGCCGGTTCTGACACTGCTCTACATTCCCGTCGTGGACACACTGCTCGCGATCTTCCGAAGGGTCCGCCGCGGCCTGCCCGTGCACTCGGCGGACCGCGAACACATCCACCACCGGCTCATTGATCGGGGCATCAAGGGACGCCGGCTGCTGGCGGTGATCTACAGCGTCATGGTCCTGTTTGGGTTTACGGCGATGATCTGGTACACGGTTTCCACCGGCATCGCCGGCGCGGTGACGCTTGCGGTCTGGCTGATCGCCCTGATCGTGATCGTCATGCTGGACAACCACGACCGAACCCACGCCTGACCGTCCACCCGGGTCTCCCGGTCCCGGGCTACTCCAGCCCGTACTCGCTGATTTTCCGGTGAAGTGTCTTGCGACCGATTCCCAGAACCTCCGCGGTCCGCGTCTTGTTGCCGTTGCACGCCGCGAGCGTTGACCGGATCACCTCGCGCTCCGCATCCTCCAGCCGACTCCCTACCGAGATCTTGATCGTATCACCTTCGTCGGCGCCACGACTGATCGAGGGAGGCAGGTCTTCCAGCGTGATGAACGTATTCTTCGCCATGACCACCGCGCTTTCGATGCTGTTGCGCAACTCCCGGATGTTTCCGGGCCAATGGTACTTGTGGAGCGCGGCACGGGCGCGGGCATCGATTCCCTCGACCGGTTTGCCGTTTTCCCGGGCGAACTCCTTGATAAACGACGCCGTGAGCAACGGGATGTCCTCTTTGCGCTCCCGCAGGGGCGGCACGTGAATGTTGACCACGTTGAGCCGGTAGAACAGATCCTCCCGGAACGTCCCGGCCTCGATCTCCGCACGAAGGTCGCGATTGGTCGCCGACACGATGCGCACATCGACGGTGAGCGTCTCCTCTCCGCCGACGCGCTCGAACTGCTTCTCCTGCAGGACGCGCAGGATCTTGATCTGCACGCTCTGGTTGATCTCGCCGATCTCGTCGAGAAAAATGGTGCCGCTGTTCGCCAGTTCAAATCGGCCCCGTTTCCGGCCGATCGCGCCGGTGAACGCCCCTTTTTCGTGACCGAAGAGCTCGCTTTCCAGGAGTGCCTCCGAGAGCGCCGCGCAATGGACCTTCACGTGGGGTTTGTCCGGGCGGTCGGAGAGCCGGTGGATCGCATCGGCGATCAGTTCCTTTCCCACTCCGCTCTCTCCCGTGATCAGGACCGACGCCTTGGTCGGCGCAACCTGCCGAACGACCTCCATCACCCGCTGCATCTCCGAACTCTTGCCGATGATCGCGGACGCCTGGCGCTGCGAGTCGAGTTCGTGCTGCAGCTGCCGGTGCTGCAGAACCAGCTCCCGCGTGGACAGTGCGCGTTTGGCGAGTAGCGAGAGGCGGTCCAGCGAGACCGGTTTCGTCAAAAAGTCGTAGGCGCCGTCACGCATCGCCTGAACCGCGGTTTCGATCGTTCCGTGGCCGGTGAGGATAATCACCGGTACCGTAGGATACTGATCTACCACGCGTCGCAGGACTTCCTCACCGGATACCCTGGGCATTTTGAGGTCGGCGATCACCAGATCAACCTCCTCTTCGCGCATGATATCCAGCGCCTCCTGCCCGTCCGCCGCGAGCAGCGTACGATATCCGTCCAGTTCCAGCGCCCGGCCGAGACCGGCACGGATATTCTTCTCGTCGTCGACGATCAGTACGTTGAAGGTCACGCTCAGGAATCTCCTTTCCAGCCGAGGAGGTGTTTCTCCCGTTGCGGCAGCGGCAGCGTGATCGTGAAGGTGGTCCCGTGACCTTCCTTGGAAATCACCGAAATGTCGCCCATGTGCTCCTTGACCACCTTGTACACCAGGGTCAGACCGATTCCGCTGCCGAAATCCTTGGTGGTGAAGTACGGCTCAAAGATCTTGTCCCGAACCTCCTCGGTCATACCGATGCCGTTGTCGCTAATCCGCAGAAGCGCCTGATCGCCGCGGGTCTGGGTGCTCACCCGAAGCATACCCCCGTCGGGCATCGCGGAGATCGCGTTTTTGACGAGGTTCATGACCGCCTGCTTGAAGTACTTGGGGTCGATCTTCAGCTGCGGAAGATTCTCGTCCAGGTCCCGGATCAGTTCAATACCCGACTGCTCCAGCTCGTACTGCACGAATCCCAGCATGTCCGCGATCAGGGCGTTGAGGTCGCCGTCTTCCAGGTTGGTGTCCATCGGGCGGACCGCAAACAGGAAATCGACGACGATCTTGTTGAGACGGTCGATCTCTTCGTTGATGACCGCAAGATACGCGTTGATCGGTTCCGCCTCCGCCGGTTCCAGTTGCGACACTTGCTTCTGGATGAGCTGATTGTGGATGCCGATCGATCCGAGGGGGTTCTTGATCTCGTGGGCCACGCCGGCGGCGAGCGTCGTGAGACTGGCAAGGCTCTCCGCTCTCCGCAGGCGCGCCTCGCGACCGCGTTTCTCGGAGATGTCGACCAACTGCAGGATGTTGCCGCGGATATGTCCCGCCTGCACCAGGGGGATGAGACTGCATGAGAGGATCCGCGTCACTCCTCCGTGATCGAGGGCGAACTCGCGGTCAGAGACGGACTCGTCGTTCTCCAGCGACGTCTGGACAAAGTCGGAGATGTCCGGGTCGGCAATCACCTGCCACACGGGGCGGTCGCCGATAATCCTGCCGGACGCGAGCGGGATGAGGCGTTCCGCCGCCTTGTTCACCAGGATGAGGCGGTGTTCCTCATCCGTAACCAGAACACCGTCGTTCATGCTGTCGAGAACCACCGCCAGTCGCTCGTTCTCCGCCGCCACCGTCTGGAGGAGCTGCTCGATCTGTTCCCCGTCGAGTTTGGACAGCTTCTCCAATGCCCGCCGGACAAACCCTCTCATCCGAATCTCCTTGCGGTGTCCTGCAACGAGATGAGCAGGCTCTCGATGACCGAAAGCGCGTTCATGTTTCGGGTGCTGATGCGTTCCCAGTGTTCCCGTACTGCCGCCGCGGTCTCCGCCATTCGCCGCCGTTGCGCTCCGGTTAGCGGCTGTCGAAGCGATGAGCGAAGCTCCTCGAGAAGGGCGTCGAGCAGGTACTCAGCCGCTTTTCGCGGCGGTCCCGCCGAGAGCTGTTCCCGCAGCGCCACCTGGACGCGGGCGCCACCGCCGCCCTCATCCGCCGCGGCAAGCAGCGTTGCCGCGAGTTCCCGCCAGGTCTGCGCCGCCGCGTTCTGCCGACGGAAGAACTCCTGCAGCAGCGGTTGCTCCGGCTCGCCGACGCGAAAGATGCGTTCCTGTACCGCCCGCTGCACGTCCGGCGTTCGCTCCGGAAGCGTGTACACGCGAACGCGTGAGAGGATCGTCGGAATCACCGCCGTGCGCCGCGAGGTGGTCAGGATCAGCGTCACGCCGGAGGGCGGTTCTTCCAGCAGTTTCAGCATCGCGTTCCGGGCGGCATCCTGCAGCTGGTGCGCCTCCTCGACGATGACCACCTTGGCGCCACCCCCGCTGGAGAGATGGGCCCACGAGCCGATCGCCCGCACCACGTCCACCGGGACCGGATCGTGCGGGAGCTGCTGCTGCAGCTTTCCCGCCTTTTCCTGCACCGTGTCCACCAGAGCGGTGAAATCCGCTTCCGACAGGGAGGCCCACGGCGTGTCACGACTGTCCGCCGGTTCGATCTGTTCCAGCGCCGCTTCCAGTGCGCTCATCGGAGCGTCGGCTTTTTTGAGTCGCGCGTCCGGCCACAGGAACGGGTCGAACCGTCGAAGCAGCTTTCGTACCGCCCGCGCCAGAAGGAACGCCGTGCCGGCCCGCGGTTCGCGGCGGAACGCGGCGGCTGAGGCGGCGATCTCCAGCTCGAAATAGCGATCACCCACCAGCACCGTGTCCTGATGCTGGAGTCCGCGCTGCAGACGGCAGGCGTGACAGGTACAGCCCCAGCTTCCATCGCCGTGACAGGTCAGCGCCCGGGCGGTCTCCAGCGCCACTGATGACTTGCCCCCGTAGCGTGGCCCGCTCAGGAGGATCGCCTGCGGCAGCCGGCCCGCACCGATGTCACGGCGCAGGTCGTCGATGGGGCCGTTCAGGCCGAGGATATTTTCGAACATCAGATGCCCACGCTCATGACGCGCTCGGCGTAGGGCAAAAGCGGCAGAAAGAAGCGAGCGAACTGGCTTTCGGCGAGGATAGGATCCGCATCAAACACCGGTTGGAGCTGAAGGACCAGAACCAGCACGAATACCAGGAACAGGCCCTCGGCGATGCCCAGAAAAAAGCCGAGCGCGCGGTCCAGGCTTTCCAGGTTGATGTGTTCCACGAGCCGGTTCAGGGCGTTCTCAAACAGTTTGACCACGACGTACACAACGAGGAACAGACCGAGGAACGCCACCACCTGCGCCCAGGGTCCCGCCCCGATGTACGGCTGAATCCACTGCGCCGCCAGGCCGGAAAACAGTACCGCCGCGGCGATGCCGAGGATGACCGCCGCCATCGAGAGAAACTCGTGGACAAAGCCACGGATTCCCGCCCGGAGGGCAGCGAACACGATGAGTACCACAAACACGATGTCCAGTCCGCTCAGATTCATTCCGGTTGCCCCTTGTGTCCTGAAAAGTACCGCTCCGGTGCGCCGACGTACAGGCCCGCCACGGCGGCGGCGATCGTTTCGGCGGCGTTGCCCCCCGCCCACCGGGCAGCCGCCGCCCCCATCCGGTGTCGACGCGGCGCGTCGTCCATGAGTTCGCCGATCGTCAGCAGAAACGCCGCGGCGTCGAGGTCCGGATCTGATAGAACCACCGCGGCACCGGAGCGTCCGTACCGGTGCGCGTTGCGAATCTGGTCCCCCCGGGAGGCGCCGTAGGACAAAGGAATCAGGACCGCAGGGCGCCCGCACGACGCGATCTCCCAGATTGTACCGGCGCCGGCGCGGGCGACGACCAGGTCGGCCCGCCGCATGAGAGCCGGGAACGCGTCGAGGAAGGTCGGCGCCCCGTGGTACCGTCCGGCGACGGCGGCGCCGCGTATCGTCGGAATCATGTCCGCGCTGTGTGCACCGGTCTGGTGGATTACCACCGCCCGCGCCGACAGCTCACCGATCGTCTCAGCCACCAGGCGGTTGATCTGTAGTGCACCAAGGGATCCGCCCGTAACAAGGATCACCGGGAGATCGGACTCGGTCAGTCCGACCGCGGGAAGCGCGGTGCCGACGTCGGCGGTACGAAAGGCGGCACGCACCGGATTGCCGGAGACCGTTATCCGCCGGCGGAGTCGCGCGGACAGTCCGTCGGCCGTCTCGCGATAGGGAACGAAGATCCGGGTTGCACACGGTGCCGTGATGCGCGTCGCAAGCCCGGGGTCGGCGTCGGATTCGTGAATGACCACCGGGATCCCGAGGGACCGGGCGGCGAGGACGACGGGAACCGCCACGAAGCCACCCTTGGAGAAGACGACGCCGGCGTCAAGGCGCCGGAGGAGCCGGCGGGCGGCAAGCACGCCGGCGAGCACCCGGAACAGATCCAGAACGTTCTGTACGTCGAGGTACCGGCGGAGTTTGCCGGTCGGAACCGCCCGGTACGGAATGCCTTCGCGTGCAACGATGTCGCGTTCGACACCACGCCGGGAACCGACCCAGACCACTCGCGAGCGGAGATCGGTCGGCAGTGCGGACCAGACGGCGAGACCGGGATATACGTGGCCACCGGTACCACCACCGGTGAAGATGATCGTGCTCATATTGTTGTTTTGCAGCCTGCGACGTAGTACCGTACGGTACCATGCGTGTGACTTCATCTGCAATTCTGACCGCACTTCTGGCGGTCGCCGGCGCGGTACTTCCCGCCGATGCCCAGGACATCCCGCGCCACCTCGAAGGCGGCGAGAGCAACTTCTACCAGAACAGTGTCGAACTCGCCCTGGCCCCGGACAATCCTATGGTGTCTGAGATCCGCAGCGGTCTGGATACCCTCGATCCCCGGGTCGGAATCGAGATCGCCCTGGACATTCCCGTCGCGGAACGCGCCTTCTCCCCGGAGGGTCTCCTCGAAGTGTACAACATCCTCCGCAGCGTGAGCTCGATGGAGGGGATCGAGTACTACTCCGCAAGCCGCGGCGAGATGCGCACGTTCTACGAGGAGAGCTACGCCGTTGAAGGCCCCGATGGAACCACCCGAATCCCGGACCCGGTGGTCGACCGGATTCCCGACCGCTCCGAGGTCTGGGTGTACCAGCACGACGGCTCCTTCGGCAGAAACGTTCAGCGCCTGGAATACCGATCCGACGGCGAAAACTTCCTGGTGGCGATGGAGAACGAGACGACGATGGTCTACAAAGTGGTCCCCCTGGTGCGGCCCGGCAACCTGCGGACGTTTCTCCTGGTGACGACGGATCCCGACCGGGGCGTTCTGTCGTTCTACGGCAACATCGGTGTGCGGGTTCCGGCGATGTTCGGTATGGAGGACCGCGCCCGCGACAGTTTCTACAACCGGATTGTGGCAATGCACGACTGGTTTGCCGCCGAACTGCGTCGGGCGGGCCTGGCAACCGAGCCGGCGTCCTAACAGGATTCTGACGCAGGGCCGGTACGGTGCACCCGATACCGCCGTTGTGTTCAACGCTCGACGGACCGACTACACTGCACGTGACGCGTGGTTGACCTCCACCGATCGGCAAAAAGGAGCCAAACCGATGGAAACACGACAGCATTTCTCCGACGAACTCCACCGCATGTATCAGGACGTGCTCCACATGGGGACTCTGGTGGAAGAAGCGCTCAGGAAGGCGCTTACCGCCGTCACCACCCAGGATCGGGATCTCGCCGAGCAGGTCAAAGAGGGTGACCAGCGCGTGGATACGTTGCAGTTCGCGCTGGATCGCCGCTGCACGGAAATCATCGCCACCGAGCAGCCCGTGGCCACCGACCTTCGGGAGATCCTCGTGGCCATGAAAATCGCATCGGACCTGGAGCGGATCGGGGATCACGCACGCCATCTCGTGCGGGTGATGGACCAGCTCACCGATTCGGTGTTCGGCGAGACGATGCCCTGGTTTTCCACCATGACCGAGAAGGGAATCGCCATGGTCCACGACTCGGTCACGGCCTACGTCAACCACGATCCCGGGCTGGCCAGGGAGGTGGCGCGGCGGGATGACGAGATTGACGAACTGCACCGCGGACTGTACAAGGAACTGGTTGGACTCATCGCCTCCAATCCCGATCGCGTTGAAACCGGAACGGCGCTGGTGTTTCTGAACCGCTTCCTCGAACGTCTCGGCGACCACGTGACGAACATGTGCGAGTGGATCGTGTACGCCAAGACCGGCGAGCACGTGGAACTGAACAAAGCCTGACCGTGGACTTCCCGACCGGGACCGATTGACGTGGCACGAACCCTCGTTCGATTCGTCTTCCCCCCCTTTGCCCTCCGCCTGGTGTTGGTCGTCGTTGCGATGGCAATCGGGATTTTCTCGTTTGCCCGTTCCTACCGCATCGAAATCCTTCTCATGCAGCTGGAACGCGAGACGATCATGCTGGAGACCGCGGTATCCCGCGACGGCGACATGAGTATCCCGGAAACGCGACGCTGGTTCGACCGGATGGTGGCGGCCACGGGCGTGGACGTCGTCCTTTTCGATCTGGAGCGCCGGGCACTGTACCTGAGCGACCGTGACCTCGCCTCTGTCGTGGGTCCCGCGCTCGAGGATGCCGAATCCCGGGGCGTCGGACGCATCCGACCGCGGCAGAGTCACCAGGAGTACCTTGCCGTAGTGCGACCGGCAACCGTTCCCGGCTGGCCGGACGTTGCCTATGTCGGCATGGCAAGCGGGGTGGCGGGGCTGGAACGGGATCTCGCGTCACTGGGAATCTGGCTCACCCTCATGGTCGTGACGATCATCGTGGTGGTACTCCTGATCAGTTACCGGGTAGTGGATACGATCAACACCCCGCTGCGCTATCTCCAGACTGCTGCCAAACGCTTTGCCGACGGGGACCTCGACTACCGTTGCGTCCTCCCGGAGCCGTTGGAGTTCAACCGGCTCGCGGACACGATGAACAGCATGGCCTCGCAGCTCACCGCCCGCATCGATGCGATCCGCAGCCAGCGGCGGCAGCTCGAAGCGATTCTCGGGAGTATGGTCGAGGGTGTGATCCTCGTCGACGGGCAGTACCGAATCCAGTCGATGAACGCCGCTGCGCGCCGTCTGTTTGCGGTTGACCGTCTCGTGACGCCGACGGGTGAGGCGCGAACCCTCCTCGAGGTGATCCGGAACAGTGAGCTCTACGATCTGGTGCGACGTACGTTCAGCGAGGAGAACCAGCAGGAGGCGCGGATCGTCGTGTACTCCAGTCCGATCAAACACATGCAGGTTCACGGTACATCCCTCGAGATCGGCGAGGAACCCCACGTCCTCATCGTCATGAACGACATCTCGCGGCTTCACCAGCTCGAACAGATCCGTAAGGAGTTTGTTGCCAACGTATCGCACGAACTCAAGACGCCGATTACGTCGATTCTTGGCTTCGTGGAGACGCTGAGTGAAGGAGCGCTCGCGGACCCGGATGAGGCGTCCCGATTCCTGGACATCATTGCCAATCAGAGCCACCGACTGAACACGATCATCGAGGATCTGCTCCAGCTCTCGCGGCTCGAACAGAACCGGGAGGCGATCCCCCGCACCGGGGCTCGCGCCGAGGAGATCGTCGGCCGTGTGAAAGCCGCGCTGGAACACCGGGCGGAGGAGAAGGCGATTACCCTTGTCGATGGGTACCGCGGCGCGACCGACATCATCGTGGCAGAGAACCTTCTGGAACAGGCGCTCACGAACCTCGTGGACAACGCGATCAAGTACTGTCCGCGTGGTACAACGGTGCACATCGACTACGTCCGCACCGGCTCCGACGCGGTGTTCGCCGTCCGCGACTCGGGCCCCGGCATTCCGGAAGCGGATCAACCCCGACTGTTCGAGCGGTTTTTTCGGGTCGACAAGGCGCGGAGCCGCGCCCTGGGTGGTACCGGGCTGGGCCTGGCGATCGTCAAACACATCGCCCAGGCCCATGAGGGACATGTCGAGGTCGACAGCGCGCCCGGACGCGGCAGCACCTTCCGACTCGTCATTCCCCAGGAGTAGCCGCCGCGACGCCGCCGCACGCCGCCTTGCCGCCTCGCCAAGCGTACGATCGTGCGAGCTGCGCGCCCTTCTGCTGCTCGACCTCCCTCCCCGCCGCGTGCAGCGCCTCCGCCT
>CAJWEZ010000078.1 GCA_913030605.1 uncultured Spirochaeta sp. | reverse complement strand
ATCCTCATCTTCGTCAGCAGCACCGCCATCGGGTTCCAACCCGCCAGGGTGGTGCTGCTGGGGGTTGCGATCAACTCCGTGGGAACCGCCATCATCGGCATCATCACGCTGCTGAACGTCCACCGCGTCCGCGACGCCATGGCGTGGCTCAACGGCTCCCTGGCGGCGGTGAGCCGGAGTCAGATGTCGACGATCCTCGTGTACACCGCCGCCCTGGCGACGGTGGCGGTGCTGCTCATCCCGGTCCTCAAGCTTCTCCTGCTGGAGGACCACGGGATCGTCAATCTCGGGTACAACCCCACGGCGCTGCGGATGATCGTGTCGGCGGTCGCCGTGTTTCTCGCCGGAATCGCCGTGGCCTACGCCGGAATCATCGCCTTTATCGGAATCATCGCGCCACAGCTTGCGCGGCGAATGGTGGGGGAGAACCTCTCGTGGCTGCTGCCGACCACCGCACTCACCGGCGCCATCCTCGTGGTGGCCGCCGATCTGCTGCAGCGGGTGGTGTTCGCCCCGCGGGAGGTACCGGTGGGGATTCTCATCGGCGTGCTCGGCGCGCCGATGTTCATCGCACTGAGCCGGAGGGTCTGATGCTCGAGCTGCTGAACCTTTCGGTCTCCCTTGGGGGACGACTGGTGGTCCGCGATGTCAGTCTCACCGTCCGCCGCGGCGAGTTTGTCGCCCTCATCGGACCCAACGGGTCCGGAAAATCGACGATTCTGAAAGCCGTGTCGCGCACGGTCCCGGCACGCTCCGGAACGATCCGCGTCGACGACCGCGAGGTATCGTCCTTCGGCGCCCGGGAGTACGCCCGAAGTGTCAGCACGCTGAGCCAACACAACCGCGCGATCGAGGGACTCACCGTCACCGATATGGTCGCCTACGGCCGTGTTCCCCATCGCGGACTGTTTCAGACGGCCGGCCGTCGGGACCGGGAGATCGTGGAGCGCTCTATCAAGGAGGTCGATCTCGCTGCGATGGCGGAGCGGCCGGCGGCGCAACTCTCCGGTGGCGAGCTCCAGCGCGTTCACCTCGCCGCCAGTTTCGCCCAGGAGCCGGAACTCCTCATGCTGGATGAACCAACCAATCATCTCGACGTTCGCCACCAGTACCACATCCTCGAACTCGTCCGGCGACGAACCCGGGATCGGAACGTCGCGGTTCTGTGCGTGCTCCACGACATCAATCAGGCGGTTCAGTTTGCCGATCGCGTAGCGATGCTCGACCAGGGGCGGATCCGGTTTGTCGGTCGCCCCGGGGAGGTCATATCCCCGGAGACCGTCTCCGAGGTGTTCGGCGTGGGGGCGACGATCCACCACGGGCGCCACGGTCCCGTGGTCGAGTTCGCCGCACCCGGCGCGACCCCCGCCGCAACGGAGGAAGCAGAATGCCGGCGCCGATCGTGATTCCGCAGCTCGCATCCACCGTGCGGAAACTGGTGCGCGACGCCCGAGCCAACCGCCGGACGCGCCGCCGACACCGTCGCTCGCCCGCCCTTCCCGACACGTTTTCCGACGCCGTGGCGCGACGAAACCGTCGGCTGTACCGGACTCTCGCCGGGAGCCCTCTCCCGCTGACACTGGTCGAACACGAACGGCTGGACCCGGAGGATCAAAACCACGGCACCTGGCGCCTGGCGTTCCGTGGGCCGGGACGCGGCGGCGTACAACCCGGCGACCTGCTCTACCTCAACTGGGAAAACCCTCCCCACCGCGTGGACGCCGTTCTGCGCCATTTCGGCAGGCGCGGCGATGAGCGCGTCCTGATCGACACGTTTTCGGCGCCCTTTCAGCCCGGCAGGCTCGCGTACACTACGCTCCGAACCGCCCTCACGCGCCACGTCGACCTGCAGCAGGCCGGAACCCGGTTGCTGTCCCGACTGGGGCGGAACGACGCGGTGCGGCACAACACCGAGCAGGAATCGCTGCACTGGACCCGGTACCGCACCGCGGGGCGCGGAGGCGACGACCTCCCGGGACCGGCGCCGCGCTACCGCGAGTTCGACCTCCTCAGCGCGCTGGAACGCGCGCGCCGCGACCTGTCGCTGCGCGAGTTTCTTTCGTTCCAGGATCGTATCGCGCCGCGGGCGTACAGCCTGAGCCGAATCGAGAACGACGCCACTACCGGGCAATTCATCGCGGAGATCACCGTCAGCGAACTGCGGCGCCCCTATCTCACCTGGGACTCCCGCCCACGCCACGATCACGGCCGATCCGCCGGCTATCTCATCAGCCGCGCGCCGGGGGATACCGTTTTCGGATGGCTGATCCCGGACACGCACCGCTTCCCGGTGTTTCTGGGGCGTTCCGAGCCGCTGGTACTCGTATGCACCGGAAGCGGCATTTCCGGGGCACTCTCTCTGCTGCGGTCGCCACAGACAACGCCTCCGCTGTGGCTCGTCTACGGCGTGCGCAACTGGGACACCAAGCACCTCTACGGCCCGGAACTCGAACGGTACGCCGAAGAGGGTGTGGTCTCGCGGTTCTCCGTCGCGGTGAGCCGGCCGGAGGACGCGACAACGCCAAAGCGACGCGTCACCGACGCACTGTGGGACCAGCGGGACGAGCTCGTTCGCTGGATTCGTGCGGGCGCCCACATCTACCTCATCGGCCGCCTCGACATGGGGATATCGGTTACCGGCACGATCGTGAAGATTCTCGTGGACCGGGAGGTGTGCCACGACGAGGAGGAGGCCCGGGCGCTCGTGCGACAGTGGAAAGCGGAGCTCCGGTTTCAGGCGGCCGTATCGGGGTTGTAGCGGGGGCTGTGTACAGGAGATTGTTGCACGGCGGCGCATAACTCCCGATGCTGACAGAACCTGTGCCATCGGAGGGCGTTCCGCGGCGGCACGTCGAGTCCCTGTCACGAGATACGACCGATTTTGCAACAGGATTCTATATACTGCCCGGATGACACGACACGTGAGACAAACCGATGCCGCCCGAATCTGTGCGATCTACAACCACTACGTCGAACACTCGACGATCACGTTTGAGGAATCCGCGGTCCCGGTGGCCGAAATGGAACGCCGAATCGCTGAGGTAACCGACAGCAGCCTCCCCTGGATCGTGTGGGAGGATCACGGCGAGATTATCGGCTACGCCTACGCGGCCCCGTGGAAAGGCCGCTGTGCCTACCGCTACTCCGTCGAATCGACCGTCTACCTGGACCACAGCCACACGGGACACGGCGTGGGCACACTACTCTACGCGGCCCTCATCGCCGCGGTGAAGGCCCGGGACATGCACGCCGTGATCGGTGGCATCGCCCAGCCCAACGCGGCGAGTGAGGCACTCCACCAACGCCTCGGATTCGAAAAGGTTGCTCACTTTCCGGAGATTGGCTACAAGTTCGACCGCTGGATCGACGTGGCGTACTGGCAGCTGCTTCTGGAACCAAACGATTGAACGGAACGCATAGCGGGCGTACGATAATTCTATGAACACCCGTCGACATGCGTTCCTCCTCCCACTCACCGTACTGGCACTGGCGTCGTGCGCGACGCAGTCCGCGTCCGTGGCCTACAGTGTCCCGGATTCGACGTGGACGGCGACCTTCCCGGTATCGTGGGGCACGAACCTGCTGATTCCGATGGGAAGCACCGCGGCGCCGACGTTTTCCACCGAGGTGCTGGTCGGCGGCCATCCGTACGACTACGGCGTGGAACCGGACGGGTTCGGCAACTCGTGGGCAACGGTCGCGCGGTCGGACATCGGTGGCTCTGTCGACCTGACGGTCCGCTACACCGTCACCGGACGAGACCCGGCGTGGTACCGCGCCGTTGCGACCGAAGAAACGGACTGGTTATCGTCGACCCGCTACATCGACTGGCAGGATCCAGCGATTCTGGCAATTGCGAAAGACCTGGCACTGGACGGCGTGGAACGGGCCGTCGCTACCCGACGAATCGGCGAGTATGTGGTTGAGCATGTCGCCTACGATGAGTTCCCGGGACGCCACCCTGCCTCGGCCCCCGCATCCGAAACACTCGCCAAAGGATCCGGCATCTGTATCAACCGCGCGCGGGTGTTCGTGTCGTTGTGTCGCGCGTCCGGAATACCGGCGCGGACGGTGAGCGGCGCGGTGCGACACCATGCCGATCCGACTCGGTACGAGTTTCACCACGAGTGGATGGAGTATCTGGATGAAGAGGGATACTGGCACGGTGTCGACCTTCGGTACACCGAAAGCTACAACCTCAACGATACGCGCTACGCCGGGTTTGTGTACGGAGCCGAAGACCATCCGTGGTTCGCGGATATCGACAACCGGAACCTCGAGAGCGGCCAGCCGGTGCAACTACACGGTGGAGACGTGGTGCTGTTCCACTACCATCCGATTTTCGACGGCGCCCGATACGGGTTCTCGCTCACCGGTCGCGGCGACGCGGGCGCATATGTGATCGAAAAGACGATGACCGTAACGTCCTCCGGGCGTTCACTGGTCATCGAACAGCGCCCCACGGGGTGACGGGATTGACGATCCGCGGACACCCCGCGATAATAGTTGCAATGGCAACAAATTTCGGCGAGAACGGATCGCCGGCCTCCCCGCGGCGCTCCCTGGGCAAGCAGATCAGCTATATTGCCCGCGCCATACGCTGGATTCTCGACCGCGAACTGGATCAACCGGGGCTCAGTACCGCGACCTACATGTTCGTGCGCGTCGTGTCCCGTACCCCCGGGATCACACAGAACGAACTCAGTGACGAAACGCAGCTCGACAAGGCAACAACAGCCAAGGGAGTTGCCAAACTCGAGTCGCTCGGATACCTGACCCGTGTCGCCGATCGAGCCGACGGGCGGGTCCGGCACCTGTATCTCACGGATTCGGGAGAGCGCCTGATTCCGTCGATCCACACGGCGCTCCGTCGCGTAACCGAGATTTGCGCCGCCGACCTGACGGAGGCGGAGCTCGATCAGCTGTTTGGCCTGCTGGACCGTGTGGAGGGAGCGGTGTCGGCGTACCTCTCCGACGCGAAAGGAACCCACCTCGAATCATGACGAAAACTCAAGCGAATCGAACACGTTTGCTGGAAGCGCCGGTCGGACGGACGCTGGCGGCGCTCACCGTCCCCATGATATTCGGAATCCTGAGCATGGTGCTGTACAACCTGGTCGACACCTTTTTCGTCGGCAGGCTCGGCCGAAACCAGCTCGCCGCCCTGAGCTTCACCTTTCCGGTGGTTATGGCGATCGGGAGCGTCTCCCAGGGAATCGGGATGGGTACCTCCGCGGCGGTGTCCCGCGCGATCGGAAGCGAGGACTACCACCGTGTCCGCCGCCTGGCCACCGACAGCCTCGTCCTCGGGATCCTGGTGATCACCGTCGGTGTAGTGGTGGGCCTGCTCACCGTTGAGCCACTGTTCCGCATGCTCGGAGCACGCGGAGACGTGCTCGATTTCATCGGCGAGTACATGCGCGTCTGGTACATCGGCATGATCTTCGTCGTGGTTCCGATGATCGGCAACAACATCATCCGTGCAACCGGGGATTCCAGAACCCCCGGCCTGATCATGGTCACCGGCGCGGTCGTGAACTTCGTGCTTGACCCGGTTCTCATCTTTGGACTCGGGCCGGTGCCGGCGCTCGGGATTCGGGGAGCGGCTCTGGCAACCCTCATCGGCCGCGGTAGCACGTTTTTCATCGCGATGTACGTCCTCATACGGCGCGAGCGCCTCCTCACCGCCGAGATCCCCCGACTGCGGGAGGTCTGGGCGTCGTGGCGTGAGATCCTCTACGTCGGTGTACCGACGGCGGGGGCGAGGATGATCATTCCGATCGGACAGGGGGTGATGACCCGCATTATCGCGACGTTCGGTGCCGCGGCGGTCGCCGGATACGGTGTAGCGACCCGGGTAGAGTTTTTTTCGCTCGCCGCGGTCAACGCTCTGTCCTCGATCATCGGTCCCTTCGTCGGGCAAAACATCGGAGCGAAGCAGATCGATCGGGTCAAGACCGCGTTCTCGGTGAGTTGGCGCTTCTCTCTCGCTATCGGCGGCACGATGTTCGTGGCGTTTTTCTTTCTCGCCGACACGATCGCGGCGCTGTTCAACGCCGATCCCACGGTAGTCGCGGTTGCCGCACGATACATCCGAATCGTGTCCGTGGCGTTCGCCGCGCAGGGGTTCTATCTGGTCGTAAACGCCGGTCTGAACGTCCTGAAACGCCCCTTCCACGCCGCGGGACTCAGCCTCCTGGAGCTCTTCGGCCTCGCCATTCCGCTGGCGCTCCTCGGCGCCAGCATCGCCGGCACGACAGGCGTTTCAGTCGCGGTGTCTCTGAGCTACCTCGTTACGGGGGCGGTCTCCGGGGTGGTGATCAGGCGGGTTCTCGCCCGATACGAGGGGTAGGTCACCACGCCTCCAGCGCCACGCACCCACGCACCCACGCACCCACGCACCCACGCACCCACGCACCCACGCAAACCGATAATTCTATATCGATATAATGACTTCAGTCAATGACTGCGGTCATTTTTTTGTTGACCGTAGTCATTTTCGGGTCTACGCTGATTCCAGTCACATCGACAGGTTACCCGCCGACGCAGGGCCGCACACACGCAGCGCTCGAGGTGTGTCCTGTCACACACGGAGATATCACATGTTTGCGGTTCTGGCATCACTTCCCATTCTGTTGGTGATCGTGCTGATGGTCGTGTTCGACAAACCGGCGAAGATCGTCATGCCGGTCGCCTGGCTGCTGGCGGTCGTTCTGGCGGCCCTGGTGTGGCGCGTGCCCGGCAACTGGCTCGTCGGCGAAACGATCGCCGGCGCCCTCAGCGCCTTCAATATCCTTATCATCGTGTTCGGTGCGATCCTCGTCATGAACACACTGAAACACAGCGGTGCGATCAATACGATCAACCGTACGTTCTTCGGGATCAGCGGCGACCGCCGCGTGCAGGCGATCATCATCGCGTACCTGTTCGTGTCGTTTATCGAGGGCGCCGCGGGGTTCGGCACGCCGGCGGCACTGGCCGCCCCGCTGCTGGTGAGCCTCGGATTTCCACCGCTGGCGGCGGTCATCCTGGCGCTGATCGGGGACAGCACCGCGGTGAGTTTCGGCGCCGTCGGGACGCCCATAATCGGGGGCGTGGCCCGCGTTCTGGACTCCCCCGGGGTACGTGAGTCTGTCGCCCAGCACGGTTGGACCTTCGAACAGTTTGTGCAGCAGGTTGGTGTGTGGTCCGCGATCCCCCACGCGATCATGGGAACCCTGCTCCCGCTGTTGATCGTGATGGTCATGACGCGTCTCTTTGGAAAGGAAAAGAGCTTCAAACCGGCGTTCGAGATCGCCCCGTTCGCAATCTTCGCCGGGCTCTCCTTCACCGTCCCCTATCTGCTGCTGGCGGTGTTCGTGGGGCCGGAGCTTCCGTCACTTCTCGGGGCGCTGATCGGCATCGGAATCACGGTCCTGGCGGCGCGGAAAGGGTTCCTCGTTCCGCGAACTCCTTGGACGTTTCCCGATGAACGGGAGTGGGGCGACGACTGGACCGGCACGGTCGAGCCGTCCACAGCGATGCTCGGCCGCAGTGATATCCCACCGGTGCTGGCATGGATGCCCTACATTCTCGTGGCGCTGATTCTCGTGATTACCAGAATCCCCGCCCTCGGCATCAAGGCGCTCATCACCGCCCCGGCGGTAACGATCTCCTGGAGCGAGATCGCGGGAACGAGTCTCGGCTACAGCCTGCAGGCGCTCTATCTACCCGGGACGATCCCGTTCATCCTGGTGGCAATCCTCACCATTTTCCTCCACGGAATGTCCCGGGACGCGGTGAAAGAGACGTGGTCCCGGAGTCTCAAGCAGATGGTTCCGGCGACGATCGCCCTGGTGTTCGCCGTGGCGATGGTCAACGTCATGCGCTTCTCGAACAACAACGCTACCGGAACGGCGAGCATGCTCCAGGCGCTTTCCAACGCCGCCGCCGCAGGTCTGAGTTCGGTGTGGGCCCTCGTGGCTCCGTTCATCGGTGTTCTCGGGGCGTTCATGACCGGCAGCAACACCGTCTCGAACATCCTCTTTTCCGGGTTCCAGTACGAGGTGGCGGCGCGGGCCGACATCAGCCGCACGGTGATCGTGGGGCTACAGGTGATCGGTGGCGCGGCAGGAAACATGATCTGCGTTCACAACGTCGTGGCTGCCAGCACCACCGTCGGGATGCTCGGCCGCGAGGGTCGGATCATTCGCGTCAACATCGTACCGGCGGCGATCTACGCGATCGTGGTCGGGATCGTCGGGATGCTCGCGGTCTACGTGTTCGTCCCGGGCCTGTTCTGAACGCACCCGCTGGATGCCCCCGACGAGCCCGCCCGCGCGGATTCGCCGGGGCCGCACCACCGGTAGAAGTACGCACAAAGGAGTGTGAAACACCATGAACATAGTCGTTCCGATCAAACAGGTTCCTGAGACGAGCAACGTCAAAATGGATCCGGAAAAAGGCACGATGATTCGCGCCGGCGTGGAGTCGGTCATTAACCCGCTCGACCTGTACGCCATAGAGTCTGCGCTCCGCCTCCGGGAGGAGCACGGCGGGGTCGTCACCGCGATCACGATGGGGCCGCCGCCGGCGGCGACCGCCCTGCGGCAGGCGATCGCCATGGGCTGCGATGAGGGGATTCTGGTCTCCGACCGCAAGTTCGGCGGCGCGGACACGTGGGCCACCTCGTACACGCTCGCCGAGGCGATACGGAAGCTCGGCGCCGAGACCGGCTCCGAGCGTGGCGCCGTCGATCTGGTGATCGCCGGCGAGCGCGCCACCGACGGTGACACCGCCCAGGTTGGACCCGGCATCGCCGCGTGGCTCGACCTCCCCCTTGCCACCTACGTCGCCCACATTACCGACGTCGCCGACGGGACGATGACCGTGGAGCGACTGGTCGAGGAAGGATACCAGATCCTGTCTATCCCCTTTCCGGCACTGATCACCGTGGTCAAGGAATCGGCTGCCCCCCGTCTGCCCACCCTCAGCGGCAAGAAACGGTCGATATCGCAGGAGATTCCCGTATTCAGTACGGAAAACATGGACCTGGACGCGGCCTCCCTCGGACTCAAGGGTTCCCCGACCAAGGTGGTAAAGATCGCCACCCCGAAAGTGACCCGCGGCGGTGAACTCGTCACCGCCGGCACCGAGGACGAAGTGGTGTCGGCGGTTGACCGCCTCATGGCGTTCCTCGAAGAAAAAGACCTGGTGTGAAGGAGAGAGCGATGAGTTTTGTATGGACGATCGCAGAACAATACGAGGGACGACTCCGCGGCGTCTCGTTCGAGCTGCTCAGCCGCGGGCGGGCGCTCGCCGACGAGCTCGGGACCAAACTGGCCTCGGTGGTCATCGGTGACGGCGTCCCGGATGACGCGCTGCAGGAGCTGATCCAACGCGGTGCCGACGAGGTCTACTCGATTCAGGACCCGCGGCTGGCGGATTTTGTGTCGGAGTCCTACAGCAGGATCCTGTCCGGTCTGATCAGGACCTACCAGCCGTCGATCATCCTTGCGGCGGCGACCTCTTCCGGACGGACGCTCATGCCATCCGTGGCGATCGCGGTCCACGCCGGTCTCACCGCCGACTGCACCGAACTGTCGATCGAGGAAGGCACCGGAAACCTCCTGCAGACGCGCCCCGCCATCGGCGGAAACATCATGGCCACGATCAAGACTCCCGATCACCGACCGCAGATGGCCACGGTCCGCCCGAAATCGAGTCGACCGCTCCCGCGTGACGACCACCGGACCGGCAGGATCATCGCGGTGCCGGTGGAGGACGACATGATCGATACGCGCGTCGTCGTGCGCGGCTACCGTCGCGACGACGCAGAGTTCGAGAACATCGAGGAGGCCGACGTGATCGTCGCCGGCGGCAAAGGGATGAAACGGGGCGAGAACTTCGCGATGCTGCGTACGATGGCCGATTCGCTCGACGGTGTCGTGGGCGCGAGCCGCGACGCCGTAGACCGGGGATGGATCGCCTATCCGCACCAGGTGGGGCTGAGCGGCAAGACCGTCTCGCCGCGCCTGTACATCGCCGCGGGGATTTCCGGGTCGATCCAGCACCTCGCAGGAATCAAGACCGCCGAAACGATCGTTTCCGTGAACACCGACCCCGACGCGGCGATTCACAAGGTCGCGGATTTCGGCATCGTCGGCGACCTCTTCGAGGTGCTTCCGGAACTGCAGAAACGGCTCGACGCAAAGGCCAAGGAGACACACTGACATGGCAGCCAAAACCAGAAACGCATCGCCGTACAACCCCGTCACGCCGGACATCGTCGGCGAGCTGCGCGGTATCGTCGGCGACCGGAACGTGATCGTGGACGAGGAAAAGCTCGAGACCTACTCCCACGACGAAACCAACGCCGATGAGTACGGCCACATGCCCGAGGTGGTGGTGCTCCCCACCACCACCGAACAGGTCGCCGCGGTGGTACAACTGGCAAACCGCGAGGTGATTCCGATCACCCCGCGGGGCGCAGGGTCGGGCCTCTCCGGCGGCGCGATACCCGATCACGGCGGCATCCTCATCTCGGTGGAACGGATGAACAAGGTCGTGGAACTCGACGTCGACAACATGGTGATCGTCGTGGAAGCGGGCATGGTCACCAACGACCTCGCGCAGCTCGTTCAGGAAAAGAAGCTGTTCTTCGCCGGGTACCCGATGAGTCTGCAGTCGTGCTACATCGGCGGCAACATCGCCGAAAACGCCGGCGGCGGCAAGGCGGTAAAGTACGGTGTCACCGGTCGCTATATTCAGGGACTCGAGCTGGTCACGCCCACCGGCGAGGTCGTGTGGCTGGGCGGAAAACTCTCCAAGGACGTCTCAGGCTACGACCTGACGCACCTCGTGGTAGGGTCCGAGGGCACCCTCGGAATCGTGACCAAGGCGATCGTGAAGCTCATCGGGTTGCCGACCGCCAGCGCGGATCTCCTGGTCCTGTTCCGGACCGCCCGGGAGGCGATCGACGTGGTACCGACGATCATGGCACGGGGCATCGTGCCCACCAGCATCGAGTTCATGGACCAGCTCTCGGTCCAGACCAGCTGCGCGTACCTCAACGAAAGCCTTCCCTACCAGGAGGCCGGCGCCATGCTGCTGATCGAGCTCGATGGAACCAGCGCCGAGCAGGTGGAGGCCAACATGATCGCCACCGGCGACCTGTGCGAGCAACACGGCGCCATCGAGGTGTACATCGCCGAGGACGCCACCACCAAGGAACGGATCTGGAGCGTGCGGCGCAACATCGCCGAGGCGTTCAAGGTGTACAGCCCGATCCAGAGTCTCGAGGATATCGTCGTGCCGATCGCCTCGATCCCCGACGTGATCCCGGAGCTGGAACGGCTGAGCGCAACCTACGGAATGAAGATCCCGTGCTACGGCCACGCGGGAGACGGCAACCTCCACGCCACGCTGGTCAAGGACCCGGAGATGGACATGGAGACGTGGCACACGAACGAGGATCGATGCCTGCAGGAGCTGTACGCACTGACCACACGCCTCGGCGGCAAGATCAGCGGTGAACACGGTATCGGGATCAAGCGCAAACGCTACCTGAAGGGCGTCATCAATCCGGTGGAGCTGTCGCTGATGGCGGGCATCAAGCGCGCGTGGGATCCGAACAACATCATGAACCCCGGAAAGATCTTCGATCTCGACGGAACAACGGCGAGCTGACCACCGTCCCGGCGGGCGGTGGGGCCGCGCCGAGCGGTGGTGTCTCAGGGGGCGGCGTCGCAACGTTGTTGACGTCGCCCTCCTCATGGTATCCTCACGGGACCGTGGCCAAGAACCAGCGACAAAAGCGCGCGGAGGAAACCAAAACCGCGATCCTGGAGAGCGGACTGCGCCTCTTTGAGGAGCGCGGGTTCGACTCGGTAACCGTGGAGGAGATCACCCGCGACGCCGGCGTGGCCAAGGGCAGCTTCTACACCTACTTTTCCACAAAGAGCGACATCATCGTGGCGGAGTTCTGGAACATCGATCGCTACTACCAGGAATACGCCACGCGCAACTTCCGCCGCTACCCCACCGCCACGGAACGACTCCTCGCGTTCACCCGGGCTCAGATGCGCTTCGTTCGTGACACGGTCGGCAACGCCAATCTGCGGATCCTGTACGCCAATCAGATCATGGAATCCGGGAGCGACAAGATCATCGTCAATCGTCAGCGCAAGTGGTACAGCATCGTTCAATCGGTCATCGAGATGGGGCAGGAATCCGGCGAGTTCCGGACCGACCTTTCCGCGGAACGGATGGCGCAACTCTTCAACCGCTCCGTGCGTTCGGTCTTCCTGGACTGGTGTATCACCGCAGCCTCCTTCGATCTGGTGAAGGAGGGCGTTGATTTCGTGCGCGACTGGATCCTGCTGGCGCTCCAACGCCCGTCCGCCCCCCTGCGGGAGCCGACCGACACGACTTGACGCAGCCGCCAGTTGCCGTCGATACTGCCTCAGTATGAAAAAGACCATGCTTCGCTACATCCGCCGATCGACAGGAGCCGGTTCCGCCGACGGGAGAGGTGCGTCTGCGGAGCAGGTTGGATATATTTGATATAATCCATATTCTGCAATACACAAAAGCCGCAGGCCATCGGTCTGCGGCTTTTTTTGTGCCGTTCCGGTGCACCCTGCGACAAAGGAGAAACCGATGTCATTGATTTCAGCACAGGGTGTCACGTTCGGCTACGGCGGCGACCCCGTCCTGCACTCCGTCGATCTCACGATCGACCCGGGAGACCGCGTGGGGCTCGTCGGCGCAAACGGGTGCGGGAAAAGCACCCTGATTCGACTCCTCGTGGGAGAGGAAACCCCACAGCACGGGAGAATCGTTACGCGGGCCGGAGCTCGGGTCGCGCAGGTGCACCAGTTCTTCCCCGACAACGACGACACCGCCACGGCGCTCCGGTGGGCGATCGACGAGGTTCTCGCCACGCGCGCCCGACTCCACGACCTGGAGGAACGCATGGGCCACGAGACCGGCGGCGAGCTGACACGAACGCTTGAAACCTACGGCGCACTCCGCGAAGAGTACGAGGCGATCGACGGCGACGTCGCCGAGGAGCGCGGCCTCACCCTCCTCTCGCGCGTCGGGATGGGGCACGCGGCGGACACTCCGGTTGGCGTGCTGTCCGGCGGAGAGCGCAATCGACTCCAGATCGCACGGGCGCTCGCGGTGCGCCCGGACCTCGTGATCCTCGACGAACCGGGGAACCACCTCGACGTTTGGGGCCTCGCGTGGCTCGAGCGCGCCCTCATCGAGGTCCCCGCCGCGGTGCTCATCGTCTCCCACAACCGCTACCTCCTCGATCGCGTGACGTCCCGGACGCTGGAGCTGCGTGCTGGGACGGTCACCTCGTGGAGCGGCAACTACTCCGCGTTTCGTGCCGCGCAGCTCCGCGACGCCGTGGCCCGAGCCGCCGACGCCCGCGCCGACAAAAAGCACCTCGACCGGCTGGAACGTCAGGTGCAGTACCTGGCGCAGCTCGCCCGGGCGGTACCCTCACCGTCGATCGGCAAGCGGCTCAAGGCGCGACGGACGCAGCTGCGCATGGCGGAGGAGTCGGCGCGGGAACGCCCCGACCTCACCGAGGACCGCGCCGCGATCCGACTGGACGCGAACGCGGTCCGCGCCGACGTGGCGCTGGAGCTACGCGGATACTCCCTCGAGATCGCCGGCCGCAGACTCATCGAGGACGCCTCGCTCCTCGTGGCCAGCGGCGAACGCGTGGCGCTGGTTGGGCCCAACGGCTGTGGAAAAACCACGTTTCTCCGGGAGATCGTCTCCACCGGCAGCTGGGATCACGACCACCTGCGCGTGGGGCCCAGCATGCGCATCGGCTACTGCGCCCAGCATCGCGAACTGTTTCCGCCGGAGCAGACCCTGTTCGACGCGATCTCCCGCGCCGGCGCCGGCGGCCGTGATCGCGTATTCGCACTCCTCTCGCGCTACCTGTTCGCGTACCGGGACCTCGACCGAACCGTCGGGTCGCTGAGCGGCGGAGAACACAACCGGCTGCAGCTCGCCCACGCCGAGGTCACCGGCGCGAACGTTCTCGTCCTGGACGAGCCCACCAACCATCTGGACATCCCCGGGCGCGAGGCGGTGGAGGAAGCGCTGCTGGCGTTCCGGGGAACCGTCCTCGTGGTGAGCCACGACCGATACTTCCTCGACACCGTCGCCACGCGCGTCATCGCATTCCACGGCACGGCGCTGGAGAGTCACGACGGTGGATTCTCGGACTACTGGTATTCGATCGGCCGCTTCCGCGGCGAAGCCGAGCCGAGCCCCGGCCGTGAGGCCAGCGTGGAGGAGCGACTCCTGGCCCTCGAGACCGAGAAGGTACGGCTCGAACGCGAACTCAGCCGGGCGTACCAACGCGATCGCCTCGAGGAGGCGGCATCACTCTCCCGCCAACTCGACGGGGTGACCCGACGGTTCCAGCGACTGTACCGGCAGTGGGAGTGATGTGGGCGGCACGGTAGATCGAAACAATGTCCGCCGAAAGCGGGCTTTCCGACCGTATCACCATCGGATACCCGAGAACCTGATACCAATACGTGACGGTCACCGCGGCGTTCGCGCGAATGTTCAGTTGAGAGACGCGGCTTGAGACAAGACTTCGACCATTCACAAAGAGGACTATCGCAAACGTGATGAAGCATACGCCTTGAGTCCAAGATCGAACCGCGTCGCCGTTCCGAATTTCGCGATCATAGTGATCGCAATGACGATCAGCTGCAACGCCGATACGGATACGCTCGATGCCAGAAACAGTTTCGTTCGCTCGCCAATCAGGGCCTGTTGCAGAGAGGTCATTGTTGTTCCACGTTGGACATCATCGGTGCGACTTCAATCGGGACGAAGCTCCGGTCAGGACTCCGTTCAAAACAGAAGGCGAACCAGGATGAAGTTCGGGAGAATGAATCCGAACAGTGCCAGCGCCATTAACTTGACGATCCGTGACCGGATTCTGTTCGTCTCGGAGGCTGTCCGCAGCGGCTGTTTGTTGAGCGCCCAAATTTCGCGTCCGACCCTCAGGAACAGCACGACGAGGATGATCATGCTCATAAGCACGAATGCTACATAGCCAAGAAATAGCTGATCACGACTCATTCTGGTCTGCGCCTCCACCGACTTGGTTGGGCGACCGGAATCGGCGCGCACCGGTCCGTGGTGTGGACAGTGCAACGAAAATCCGATCGGACCGTTCTTTTCGGAAGAAGGAACCACATCGCCTCTGACGCCGATTATTGTTGCACCTGAATGCGGCTTGGCCACATACTCGCCACGACCTCGTCCCTGGTGAGGCTGGCGACCAGCCTCGCGTATTCCAACTGCTGTTCGTTCAATAGGCCGTTGTCCATCACTCGCTCGAAGAACCGCGACGAATCCTCCCCGGCCAACACGTACAGCATCACAATTCCGCTCGCGGCCACGGCCAACTCATCCGACGCTATCCTACCCTCGAATAGGGGGCGCTCTAGATCCGAGATCGACTCCCGGAACAACGTTGTCGCTTCCGTCTCACGGCCTATTCGATACAATAGCGTTCCCTCCAACACGGGTTGGTCCGCTCCCGTATAGCTCCGTATCGTCGAAAGGGCCTCGTTGTCTTTGCCGAGTCGGTACAACAGCTGCGCTTTCTGGTAGCGCAGTCCTGACAGACTATGCCCTCCGGTTTCCAGTCGTTCGTCTATCGTGTCGATGACAGACTCAACCTCCCCAACGTCACTGGTAGTCATCGCCGAGGACAGATTCTCTTCAAACCCATCAGGATCTTCGGCGCTGGCTTCCAATTTCCCATCGGCACAGCCTATCGAGATCGCTGCAACGATACCAACGATCAGTATCCAGAACCTTTGCATCTATCGCCTCCAACGTCGACCGTTACTTTCTGTGGACCGCGAAAAGTGTTTCCTGCGTCGTCACCAACCGAATACGTCGTCCGGGTTTCAATTGACACGCTTACGTTGTCACGATTGGGCGGAAGACGGAGATCGGCCGAGCCCAATGAGACCGATCCATTGGAAAGAACGTCGGAGTCACTGTCGTCGTGTCTCAGTACCTGGGAGTCGAACGTTGCTCCCTCGACGACTACTGATGCTGTCGTCACAGATGATGTCGGGTATTGGGCGTAGACGGAATCCGTCGAAATTGCCGTCACACGCGCAGTATTCGAGTCCGTATCAACAATAACATTCGTTCGGACCGTAACCACAAATGCGCCTACGATTGGTGGATTGGATTCCACAGGGACCGTGGAGACAAAAGTAGACGAGTTCGAAAAGAACACTTCCTCCAACCCCAGCGGATCCACAAAGTTCACCGGATCGTTGTTCACGTAGGCGTACCAATTGTTCCCGTCCCGGATCGGGTCCACCGTCGTGAACCTTGCGATGCTCGGCGTGTAGTCGCGGAAGCCGTAGTTGTACATATTGGTCGTGGGGTCGTAGCGCTGGCCGGTGTAGCCGATCTCGTTCACCCGCTCAAAGCTGCCGTCGGTCTGCACGCCAAACGCGTCGTAGGTGTAGCGCT
>CAJWEZ010000077.1 GCA_913030605.1 uncultured Spirochaeta sp. | reverse complement strand
CATGGTGCCGACCGGGGGCGACGCGCGCACTCTGGTGGTGTTCCGTCAGGGAACGCCCGCCGAGGACCTGGAGGTCAGGGAGTTGGCGGACGCGTTCGGCACAACGATCCGGGTTGAGCGGTAATGGGGCCGGACCGCACGGGGGCCCCGTCCCCCGTCAGAGGCTTCGTTCACCGGGACGAGGGCTATCGCTGGAACGAGGTGGCGGTGAAGGAGTATCCCGCCACCGGGACGGTGTCCAGGAACGTCACAAAGCAGGTGCTGTTCGAAGCCGACGAAAACCTCCCGGCGGAGCTGCGGTACTTCGAGGTCTCGCCGGGAGGCTACTCCGCCCTGGAGCGGCACGAGCACGTCCACGCCGTTCTCATCCTGCGGGGAACGGGAACCGCCCTCGTGGGTGACGAGGTGCGTCCTGTCCAGGAGCACGACCTCGTGTACACACCGCCCCACACGTGGCACCAGTTTCGCGCGGCACCGGACGCCCCCCTGGGGTTTCTCTGTTTAGTAAACGGGGATCGTGACCGGCCCTCCCGACCGACGGCGACGGACGTTGAAGATTTGGAAAAAAACCCTGTTCTGAAAGGAGTCATCAGATATTAGTCCATCCTGTCCGGTGGGATGGTCGTGAGCACCGAGAGTGGCGCGCAATAATTGCCACGCCAAGAAAATTTTTCGTTGACAGCAGGCAGTTTCGTGCTAGAATTACTAAAACTAATTTTAGTAAATGTTTATAGAACGGGAGTTCGATGATGATGAAGAAGTTCATTAACAAGCCGGAAGCTTTTGTTGACGAAATGCTGGAGGGAATCCTCGCCGCGCACCCCGATCAGCTGCGGAACGTGGCCGACGATCTGCGGTGCATCGTGCGGGCGGACGCTCCCCGGACAGGCAAGGTTGCCCTCGCCACCGGCGGAGGGTCGGGCCATCTCCCGCTGTTTCTCGGATACGTGGGACAGGGAATGCTGGACGGCTGCGCCGTGGGCGGCGTGTTCCAGAGCCCCAGTTCGGAACAGGCGCTGGAAGTCACCAAGGCGATCGACGGCGGCAAGGGCGTTCTCTACATCTACGGCAACTACGGCGGCGACATCATCAACTTCGACATGGCCGCCGAGATGGCGGAGATGGAAGATATCCGCGTTGAGACCTACGTGGCCGGCGAGGACGTTGCCAGCGCGCCAAAGGGCGAGGAGGGCAAACGCCGCGGTGTCGCCGGGATCTTCTACGTCTACAAATGCGCCGGCGCAAAGGCTGAGGAAGGCGCCGACCTGGATGAAGTGAAGCGGGTCGCCGAGCTCGCCGGCGCCAACGTGCGCACGATGGGCGTTGCGCTCTCCCCGGTGATCGTGCCGGAGGTCGGAAAGCCCTCGTTCACGATCGGCGACGGTGAGATGGAGATCGGCATGGGGATCCACGGCGAGCCGGGTATCCGCCGCGGGAAGCTGCTCACCGCCGACGAAGTCGTGCAGGAGATGATGGACCAGATCATGCCGGACCTGCCGTACGAAAAAGGCGATGAGGTCTCGGTCCTGATGAACGGTCTCGGAGCCACTCCCAAGGAAGAACTCTACGTTGCGTACCGCAAGGTCGCCGAGATTCTCAAGGGCAAGGGCATTTCGGTGGTCAAAGTCTACGTCGGTGAGTTTGCCACCTCGCTGGAGATGACCGGCTTCTCGATTTCCATGCTCAAACTGAACGACGAGCTCAAGGGCCTGCTGATGAAAGGCGCCCGGACTCCATTCTTCGAGCAGGCGGCGCTCTGACCATGCTGACGATCGAGACTGCCAAGCGGATCCTGCACACGCTGAACGAAACGATGGCGCAGAACCAGGACCGTCTCATCGAGATCGACAGCGCGATCGGTGACGGCGACCTGGGTCTCACGATGAGCAAGGCGTTCCGGACGGCGGACGAGCAGATGGCGGACGCCGACGAGGACGACCCCGGAATGCTGTTTGCGAAAGCCGGGATGGCGATGGCCAAAGCCGCGCCGTCCACCATGGGGTCCCTGGTGGCAACCGGATTCATGAAGGGCGGCAAAGCGGTCAAGGGCACGCCCGATTGGGATGCAGCGGACGTTGCCACGTTCTTTCGCGCCTTCGCCGACGGGATCATGGAGCGGGGCAAGACCAGGCCCGGGAACAAGACGATCGTCGATGTACTTGATCCCGTGGCGACGGCACTGGAAGAGGCGGCGGGGCGCGGTGCCGATCCCGCCGGTGTGGCGCAGGCGGCGACCGAGGCTGCCGCGCGCGGAGAAGAGGCGGCCCGGAACATGACCTCGCAACACGGCAAGGCGGCGATCTACCGGGAACAGACGGTGGGAAAGCAGGACCCCGGTGCCGTCGCCGGAATGCTGATCATCCAGGGGTTCTTCTCCGTTTTTTGAACTGGGTGTAACGGTACGGCCACCGACGGGCGCGAGCTCCCCGGTCCGTACCGAAAAAAGATTTTCCTTAAGGAGGGAAGTGTTATGCGGAAAACAGCGATACTGTTTGTCGTTCTTGCAACGCTGTTCGCGGGAATCGCGTTCGCCGGTGGCCAGGGAGAGCAGGCGGCTGGTGGAGACCAGCAGTACCAGATTGCGATGGTCGTCAAAGTCGAAGGTGTTGCATGGTTCGACAACATGCGCCTGGGAATCCAGCGCTTCAATGACGAACACAGCGACGTGCGTGCGTGGCAGACGGGAGCCGACACGGCAGACCCGGCGGCGCAGGTTCGTATCGTGGAAGACCTGATCGCTCAGGGCGTGGACGCGATTCTCATCGTACCCAACGATCCCGAGTCTCTGGTTCCGGTCATCGAGCGCGCGCGAGCGCAGGGCATCGTCGTGGTTACCCACGAGGCCTCAAACATCCAGAACGCCGACTTTGACCTCGAAGCGTTCAACAACGCCGACTACGGCGCCCACATGGCGTCGATCATGGCGGAATGGATGGGTGGCGAAGGCGTGTGGCAGCCGTTTGTCGGACACCTGACCTCCACCACCCATAACGAGTGGGTCGACGGCGAAGAGGCGTTCCTGGAAGAGAACTATCCCAACATCACGACGGCAAACAGCCGCCAGGAGGACCAGGAAAACCAGCAGATGGCCTACGAGCGCTCACTGGAGCTGCTGCGTTCCAACAGCGACATCCAGGCGATCATGGGAAGCGCCATGTCCACCGTGCCCGGCGCCGCACAGGCGATCGAGGAACTCGGTCTGGTCGGTGAGGTAGCCGCGTTCGGTACGTGTCTTCCGTCGGTTGCCGGTGACTACATCGAAAGTGGCGCCGCGCGGTCGATTCACTTCTGGGTTCCCGCCGACGCCGGGTATGCGGCAGCCAGCATCGCGTACAGCCTGCTGAAGGGTGAGGACATCAGCGAGGGTATGGATCTCGGCGTTGCCGGTTACGAAGACGTCTCGATCCAGCACAACGATGCCGGCGTACCGGTGGTGTACGGCCAGGCGTGGCACGACGTCAACGAGGACAACCTCGACGACTGGCGCGATGCCAACGGTGACTGGGAACTCTAAGCGCACGGTACTGCCGGAACGGCAGTAGACAACTGACAAACCCACCCGTCCGCCGCACGGCGAACGGGTGGGTTTTCGACAGACCACACACAACAGCACAGTCGATCGCCTTCCGGAGCCGAGGCGCGATACCAGGAACCATCTCTGGTGCGGAAGACTATTGAGGAGATCACGCCGATATGGCGGAACCAATACTGGAAGTCAGAAACATTAGCAAGTCATACGCGGGTGTGCAGGCTCTCCGTGACGTTTCGATGTCGGTCGCACCGGGGGAAGTCCGGTGTCTCGTCGGGGAAAACGGATCGGGAAAGTCGACGCTTATCAAGACGATCGGCGGAGCGGTCGTGGCCGACGCCGGTGAAATCGTGATCGGAGGGACCTCGTTCGGGTCGTCCGTTCACCCGGTGGAAGCGATTCGCCACGGCATCCAGATCATCTACCAGGACTTGAGTCTGTTCCCGAATCTCTCCGTTGCGGAGAATATCTCCCTCAACGGAATGATCGAGCAGAGCCGGCGCCTCGCCAACTGGAAAGAGATGCGCCGGATCGCGCAGGACACGCTCGACCAGCTGGACGAAAACATCGATGTGGACATGCCCCTGGATCACTGCTCCATGGCACAGCGCCAGATCGTGGCGATATCGCGGGCGCTTACGCAGGGGGCGAAGCTCATCATCATGGACGAGCCCACCTCCGCCATAACCGCCGAGGACGTGTCGCGACTGTTCAAGACGGTCCGGCAGCTCAACGCCCAGGGTGTGGCGATGGTGTTCGTCAGTCACAAGTTGGACGAGGTCTTCGAGATCGCCGATACGGTGACGGTCCTTCGCGACGGGCAGAAAGTCGGTGACTATCCCGCCCAGGAGCTGGACGAGGACAAGCTGACCTTTCTCATGAGTGGCCAGAACCTCGAGTTCAAGCCGTTCACCTTTGACCCTGAGGCCGAGGGAGCGCCACTGCTCCTGGAGACGCGGGCGCTCAGTCTGCGCGATCAGTTTTCCGATGTCGATCTGAAGATCTACGGCGGAGAGGTTGTCGGTCTCACCGGTCTTGTCGGTTCCGGACGCACCGAGCTGGCCCTGTCGTTGTTCGGTCTCAATCCGGCGGATCACGGAGAGATCCTGGTCGACGGGAAGCCGGTGAAGATAACCGGACCGCAGGACGCCAAGCGCTACGGCATCAGTTACCTGCCGGAGGATCGCCACGGGCAGGGACTCTTTGAGGACCAGACCATTGCCGACAACGTGGTCGTTACCGTGATCGACCGGTTGCGCGAGTTTCTGGGGCTGGTGGACAACCGGAAACGGGAAGGGGTGTGGCGCCAGTGGATCGAACGACTGCGCGTCAAGACGCCCAGCGCCCAGAACATGGTATCGACGCTGTCGGGCGGAAATCAGCAGCGGGTCGTGCTCGCCAAATGGCTGGCGCCCGAACCGCGGGTGTTTATCCTGGACGGCCCCACGATCGGTGTCGATGTGGTTTCCAAGGCGCGCATCCACGACGTGGTTCAGGAGCTCGCCCGCTCGGGAATCGGGGTGCTCGTCATTTCTGATGAGGTAACCGAGATCATGCAGGTCTGCAGTCGCGCACTTGTGATGCAGGAGGGCCGTATCGTTGCGGAGTTCAAGGACCTCCAGTCGGTTGACGGAAGCGAGATTTCAAAGGTGATCGCACGGGAAGAGAACGCTGAGGTGGTGTCGTGATCGACGTGAACAAGACTGGTCGCAAGCTGCTGCAACGGCACGAGACGTACCTGGTACTGCTGATACTCGTGTTCTCGGCGATAATCGCGAACGCCTCGGACGCGTTTCTCACCTCGGGAAACCTCCTGAGCGTGCTGCGCGGCGGTTCCGGTATCGGAATCCTTGCGGTGGCGTTTTTCGTTGCCCTGATCGGGGGAGGGATCGATATTTCGTTCCCCGCCATCGCGATTTCCGGTCAGTACATCGCGATCCGGACGATGCTGGCCCTCCAGTTGGACAGCATCGGAATCGCGTTTCTGATTTCGATTACGGTGGGTATCGTTTTTGGCCTGATTAACGCGTTCTTCATCACGCGGTTCAGGATCCAGGCGATGATCGTAACCCTGGCGACCTCCAGCCTCTTTCACGGGGCGCTGCTCGAGTTTGTGGGGACCGATTCGGTGAACGTCGGTCGACTGCCGACCTCGATCACCGACTTCGGGCGAATGACCGTATTTCAGTTTCAGACCGCCGAGGGGCCGCAGGGCCTGTCGATATTCGTCGGAATCCTGGCGGTGGTGGTCCTGGCAACGTGGTTTCTGCTTCAGCATACGATGCTCGGGCGTGGAATCTACGCGATCGGTGGCGACGCCGAAGGAGCCAAACGTGCCGGGTTCAACGTGACCCGCATCCAGTACTTCATTTTCGGGTACGTCGGGTTTCTCTCCGGCATCATGGGCATCATCCACGTCGCGCTCATTCGCTACGCCCACCCCGCAAACATCGTGGGAGACAACACGCTCCTTCGGGTGATCGCGGCCGTCATTCTCGGTGGAACGAGCATTACCGGTGGTCGTGGGACTCTGACCGGGACGATGCTCGGTGTTCTGCTGATCGTCCTGGTCGACCGGCATCTGATCATGCTGGGCGTGCCACCGGCGTGGACCAATTTCTTCGTCGGAGTCGTGATCGTTGTCGGTGTCGTGGCTACGCACCTGCGGATGAAGTTCGAAAAACATCGTCGGGGCGAGCTCACCGTTGAGCGCGCGCACTGAGTCGGAGGGAAACAGCCGTGACTGCAAAACGCTCAAATAACGTAACCTTGCTGATCCTGTTCGTGGTGGTGACCGCCGCCGCGGTGATCGCCCTGCCGGGGCAGTTCCTGAGTGTCGGGAATCTGCAGAACATGATGCGCAACCTGCCGGAGTACGGACTGCTGGCCTTCGGCGTGATGCTGGCGATGACGATCGGTGGGATCGATCTTTCGGGAGTCTCGGTTCTGAGTCTCTCGGGGGTCGTTGCCGCGCTGATTCTCTCCCATCACGAGGCGATGGGACTGCCGCCGTGGGTCGTGATCGCGCTGGCGATCGCCGCCGCCATTGGCACCGCGGCCCTGTGCGGCCTGATCAACGGGTTGGTCATCTCTGCGGCGGGAGTTCCCGCCATTATCGCCACGCTGGGGACCAACGGGCTGTACTTTGGACTGGCGATCGGACTTACCGACGGAAGCAGCGTCGGCGGCTTTCCGTTGGAGTACATCCGCATCGCGAACAGCGCGTTCCTGGGAATACCGATCCCGTTCTGGATATTCGGTGTTGTCGCGCTGGTGCTGGGCGTTCTCATGGACCGGACAGCACTGGGATTCCAGATTCGGATGCTGGGTGCAAGCCCCATGGCGGCGCGCTTTTCCGGGTTCAGCAACCGGGCGATTCTGGTGAAGACCTTTGTGATCATCGCGGTACTGGCGGGCATTTCCGCGGTCATTCTCACATCGAAGGTCGCGACGATGCGCCCGAACTACGGACAGGAGTATCTGCTGCTGGCGGTGCTGCTCTCCGTACTCGGGGGCACCAACCCTGACGGCGGTTTCAGTTCCGTCCTCGGCGTCGTCCTGGCGATCCTCACCATACAGGTCATCGCCACGGCGTCCACATTCATGGGATTCACCCCGTTCTTCCGGAACTTTCTGTATGGCCTGATGTTGCTTGGGATCATGGTGACCCACTACTACCGCAACACGGGCAGACTGGGAGAGCTGGTGACTCATATCAAGAGAAGGTTTCGACCGATAGAAACCGAAGAGCGATAGGAGATTGCAACATGAAGTATCGACGACTGGGAAACAGCGGAGTCATTGTCAGTGAAGTTGCCCTCGGAACGATGCAGTTCGGGCAGAAAATGAACATGGGAAACCTTGACCAGAAGCAGACCGACGAACTGGTTGGGTTTGCACTGGATCAGGGCATCAACTTCATCGACACCGCCGATGTGTACAGTCAGGGCGAGAGTGAAGAGTTCGTTGGAAACGCGATCAAGGGAAAGCGCGAGGAGCTGGTGGTTGCCACCAAATGCCGTCTTCCCATGAGCGACAATTTCAACCGAAGCGGCGCCACCAGGCTGAACATCATGCGTGGTGTGGAGAGCAGTCTCAAACGACTCAAGACAGACTATCTGGACCTGTATCAGCTCCACGGATGGGACAGCAACACGCCCCTGGAGGAGACGGTCAGGGCGATGGACGATCTCGTCCGTCAGGGCAAGGTGCGGTACATCGGATTCAGCAACTACCTGTCGTGGCAGGGTGCCACCGCGATCTCGCTGCAGGAGCGTCTGGGTCTCAACCGGTTTGTAACCGCGCAGATGTACTACAGCCTCGTGGGACGCGGACTGGAGTCCGATTTTCAGTCGATGGCCGAGTACCACAACCTCGGAATCCTGGTCTGGAGTCCGCTGGCCGGCGGTTTCCTGAGCGGCAAGTACGAGCGCGGCAAGCCGGCGCCGAAGGGCACGCGATTCGGTGAGAACGGGAACTTTGTCCCCTTTGACAAGGAGTATGGCTACGGCGTGCTGGACGCCGCCCGAAAGGTCGCCGATCGGCACGGCGTGAGCGTCGCCCGTGTGTCGCTGGCGTGGCTCCTGAGCCGTCCTGCGATATCGGCGGTGATCATCGCCGGTCGCAAGAAGGAGCACCTCGCCGACAACGTCGGTGCCGTGGACCTCGAGCTTACCGCACAGGACCTGGACGAACTCGACAAGGCGAGCGACCCCGGTACCCCGTATCCGCAGTGGATGGTGAAGCAGCTGGATGTTGCCGAAGACCCGCGGCCGAAAGTCCTGTATCCCGAACGGTACGCCGACGGCTCACCGTGGACGGATCGCAGAGATTACGGCTGGGACGGCTAAGGCGATCCCGGCTTATGAGAAGAAGGCCCCACACCCGTGGGGCCTTTTTTTGTGTTCGTTGGGTTTACGTGTTTGAGGGAGTAGCGGCGTGCAGGTTCTTCACGCTGGCACGTTCCATCAGGGTTCCGCCGACCACGATCTTCACGACCGGCGCGTCCCTGTTTTCGATGCGGTGAATGAGGCGGTTGACCGCAGCGTTGCCGATTTCCCACTTGGAAACACGAACGCTGGTCAGCGGTGGGTCGAGGAGCGCCGATGTGGGCAGGTCGTCAAAGCCTATGACCGAGACGTCCTCCGGTACCCGGTACCCGGCCTCGCGAATCGCCTTGAGCACGCCGAACGCGATGATGTCGTTGGTGCAGAAGAGTGCCGGGGGGAGCGTTGCACCATTGGCGATGGCGCTTCGCATGTCCTGGTAGGCGCCATCGAAGGTCGAATCGCAATCGTAGATGTACTCCGGATGAATCGGGAGATCGAGGGCGGTCATCGTTTGAAGAAAACCGGAGTGGCGCAGCTGGAAGTTGCGCGTCTGGACCGACGACCGGACCATTCCGATCGTTCGATGCCCGTTTTGCACAAAGTGCTCGATCGCCCGGTAGACCGAATCCTGGTTGTTCATGTCCACGAAATCGAAGGGAAGGAAGTCGATGAACGTGTCGAGAAACACAACCGGAAGCCGATTGCCCTGAAACGCGTTGATATCGTCACGACTGAGCTCCGTACCCAGCACGACCGCCCCCGAAAGATCCGAGCTGTCGCCCAGGCTCTCCACGATGTCCTCGATCGGCGTGCTGTCAAACGTGGACACCTCGATCTTGTAGTTCTGTGCCCGGGCGCCGCTGGTGATCCCGTCGATGTAGTCGGAGATGAAGACGGTGTGATCCCGGTTGACGGTATGACCGTGCCGCGAGATTTTGAGAAACCGGATCGTCCCCGCCGTTGTTCCGCTCCGGTCGAGCGGGCCGCCTCCCTGCCGCTTCTCGTAGTGCAGTTCGTGGGCGAGCTCGAGTACCCGGTCGCGCGTCTCTTTTCCGACGCCGGGTTTGTTGTTGAGGACGAGGGAGACGGTAGCAATCGATACGTCGGCCAGCTTCGCGATGTCTCTAATTCTTGGACGTACGTGCATTTATTACAGACTATGTCCTTTGCCGGTACCTGTCAACTAAAGTTTAGTTAATACGAAGGCGGTCGGGGCGGTCCGTGCCGGGCATGCGGCCGGCTATTTCACTAAATTTGAACCCAAGCGGCGGCCGCCCACGATTGACCCCGCCCGGAATCGAGCAAACCCTGCCCCCGCGCCGGACAACTCGGCGGAAAAACCGATGTGGATTGGCTGAAAACGGTGCAGGTGCGACCGCTGGAACGTCAACTCGTACACCCTGATCGACAATGCGACGAAAGTGGTTGGCGAAGGAAGCGGAACACACACGTTCTCGACGACGGTTACAGCGAAAGACTGGGGCAGTACCGGCGATTTTCAGGTGTATGTGAACATCTCCGAGTATCCCCATCCCGATTCCTGGTCACCGTTCGACTCCGATAGACAGACGTTGACCTTTTAGCTGACAGGGTCGGGCCCTCGCCGCGTCGGGGCTACCATTCAACGGGCCGATAGCCTCTGCTCGTCCCCCTGGAGGAGCTCCCCGGCGCGACGTTCGATTTCGCCGATCGCTACAAGTGTACTGGAGATCTCGCGCTGTTCGTCAGTCGATGGCGGGGAACGGTGGTCGATGATCGCACAGATTCGCGCGTACCGTGCGGCGGATTCGCCGAGCAAGTCGGCCACGTCCAGGAGGTCTCGGTCGTGGGAGAATCGGGAACGGATAAATCGCGCGTTGTCCTCCCGCGTGTAGCGTCCTGCATCCATCCAAAGGTAGAGCACCTCGCGCCACGCCCATTCCGGAACGCGTCCGGCATCGATCTCCGCCGCGAGATTGTGGTACGCCATCTCTCCCTGAACGATTCGCATAAATACGCGCCCCCCAATGAGCATGTCGCCGTTCCGATGCCGGATCCACTCCGGGTCGCGGCGCGGTTCTGCCGGTTGGAACACGCAGAAATAGTAGCGCCGTGAGTATCCGTACTCGCCGGTGTGGGACAAGACTGCGTCCATGAGCGTGTCTGCAGCGATACGAAGCGGCTCCTCTCCATATGTGTTGCGGTCGGAGAACCCGGGCTCGTGGTACAGAAACTCGTCTCCCTCGTACCCGACGAGGAGCTCGGCGTGGGGAAAGAAAAACCGGTCGCCGGTGAGGATGCTGTAGTCGAGCGGAACGCGCACGGGGTACCCCCGGGAGAGGAAGGAACGCGCGGCGCGCATGGCAAGATCGCGATCGTTTGTTGCATAGAGGGTCCGCTCAAGTCCCAGGTATGGCGACGCGGTCATGAGTCCCATTTCCGGGTCGTACATCGGAACAAACGTGTAGAACGATCCCTTGTGGAAGGCGCTGTACGTGTGCCCCATGAGCCAGTTGAAATACTCGATCGGCTCTTCGATGCCGTGGTACGCCGCCACCATCTGCAGTATCGTCGATTGACAGTACACCTCGTCGTGCGAGATCCATGGTACCCCCGCGATTCGATGGTGGTTCGGCGGAGGAGGGATGAGTTCTTCCTCAAGATCCACCGGATCGTAGCTGCGCTCGAAATGGTCGTAGAACAGGTTGCTCGCCGGACTCACGCATCCGACCTGAACGAGAAGCGCAGCGATGATCGCGACGGCCTGCCCTCGCGTGGAACGCCGCGCCCCGGAGGCCGGTTTCATTCCTGTTTTCCCGCGTCCGTGACCGGGATGTACAGCGTGGCGATCGGCGTGCCCAGGTATTCGCCATCGCTGCACCCGAAGGTCCTGTAGTTCGCGTGAAAACGGTCGTCGTACACAATGAACGCCGGACCGGATGCCGGAACGTGCCCGACCTCGGCGATCCACCGTCCCCGGAGATACGCGATGATTCCGGAGGCGGCGTGGTGGTTGCGCTTGAGAAACCCGGCACGGGCGTAGCGTCCACCGGGAAGCGTTATCGCCGCCGCCTTGTCGCTCTGTGATTCACCCGCACCTTTAACCGCCACGTAGTAGTCGAAATCGATCCCGTTTCCGTGCATGTCGAATATACAGAACATTTGAGAGTCATCGTCCGACGCCAAATGGGAGAGGCGCCCCTCATCGTACACGTCGTGAAAGAACGGCGGTATTTCCCGCGCCTTCCGGTCCTCGCGCATCGTGGTCGTGATTCGAAACCCGACGCAATCGGTAGATGCCAGCTCCACAATCTCCGGTGTACCGTACAGCGTCTCCGGTACACTCCCGTCGCGTTTCATCGTGTTCTGTCGTTTCTGCATTCCCATTTCATACTCCTTTGGAGATCAATTGATCTCTTTAGACTCAAAATAATCATCGAATCCTCTCGACGCCTGCGAAATGGTACGCCACGTACACCGCGAGTTCCTCGTGGAACTCCTCCGCTGTTGGGCATTCTTTCGCGATTGTCACCAGCGCGTGTATCAGATTCCGAGTGAGGATTCTTGCCATCAAGCGCCGGCGCACGTAGCGCTCCGTGTGTTGCTCGATCGCCTCAACCATTTCAACACGTTTCGCGTCCAGATTTGCACCGTCCATCCGGGAAAAAAACACGATCATCCGTGAGCGGTCAGCACGGTACAGCGAGGTGAGTCCCTCGACCAAACCTCCGTGCTCCGCGCTCGGGCGACCGTCGGGGTGTTCGTGGTCCAGGAACGCGCGGCTGCTGCGGAGCGCCATCGACGCGAAATCGCCCATCAGTTCGTCCAGGATTTCGTCCTTGCTGGCGAAGTACTTGTACATGTTCCCGTAGGAGACCCCCGCGGCGTGGGAAATCTCGCGCGTCGTCGTGTTGCGGAATCCTCGCTCCAGAAACGCGGTCAGTGCAACGTGTAGGATTCGATTTCGGATTTCTGCGCGCTTCTGCCTCATAAGCGATCAACTGATCGCTTATTATTCAGCTGCCGCCGTTTCTGTCAATGCTGTTCTGCTGGCTGTATACAGGAGAATGTTGCAGACTCGATATCATCATTCGTGGGGACAACGAGTTGGCTCGCGCGTGCTGGCCGGCACCTGTAGCAATACCAAAGCGTTGCCGCAAAATCATGTCAATATTGACAGCGCCACGGTGACCCCACTACGCTGAACGATCACTGCGTCAGTCGCCAAAGGAGAAACCGGTGTTGCAGAGATTCGTTCGGTATTCCGTGGTGTTCGCGATGTTCCTGCTGTTCTCGGCATCAATCGCCGCCGACGAGAGGTCGGCGATTGAACCCGACGGTTTTGAACCGGATGGTCCGGCGAATCTGGTGTCTCTGACGGTGGATGGCGAGCCGCAACGGTGCTCTCTGCACGACGCGTCCGACAACGACTGGTTCGTCTTTTCCGTAGAGCAGGGCAACACCTACGAGATCGTCGTCACGCCGGAGGACACAGCGGCGAATCTCAGCATCGGCGTCTACGGGTTCGGCTGGACGACGTTCAGTTTTACGGGCACGGGAGGCGAGCCTCTGGTGATGGAAGACGTCGCGTACGAGTCGTACCGACCCAGAGTATTCGGGGACGGTTACACAGGCTACTACACGATCCAGATCCGGTCGGTGCAGTAGTCCATGTGAGGGTGCGCGGTGCCGGAATACCCGGACGTCGAGAACTACGCCTCCCTTTTGCGGTCAACGGTCGGCGGTCATCGCCTCCTGCGGATCTCGATTCGCCATCCGTTTCTCCTCAGAACCGTCGATCCTGACGCCTCGGCGTTTGCGGGAGCCGGTGTGACGGACGTGTGTACCGTCGCGAAGCGGATCGCGCTTGCCTTCGACGGAGATCTCTACGCCGCGATTCACCTCATGATCGCCGGACGCCTCGCGTGGCGCGACGAGGACCCGGTGCCGGATGGTGAGACCAGGAAGACCGTGTCGCCGCGTGCGTCGGGGCGGGGGAAAGCCACACTCGCAGAGTTTCGGTTCGACAACGGGGTGCTCTCGCTCACGGAAGCCGGCACGACGCGCCGGGCGTCGCTTCACCTGCTGCGCGGACGCGCCGCGCTCGACAAGCTCCACCCGGGCGGTGCGGACCCATTTGCCCTGACCCCCGCCGCATTTCTCGAGGTGCTGCACCGCGAGAACCGCACGCTGAAACGCGTTCTCACCGACCAGCGCCTCCTCACCGGAATCGGAAACGCGTACTCCGACGAGATCCTCCACGCCGCGCGCATGTCGCCATTCACGAGGTCGGCATCCCTCGACCTCGAGGATGCGGCTGCGCTCCTCGCGGCGTGCACCGGGACGCTCACAGAGTGGCGGAACCGCCTGCGCGACCAGTGGGACGGCGCATGGCCGAAAAAGGTCACCGCGTTCCGGCCGGAGATGGCGGTCCACGGCAAGTTTGGTGCCCCCTGTCCGCGATGCGGCACGCCGATTCAGCGAATCCGCTACGCGGAGAACGAATGCAACTACTGCCCCACGTGCCAGACCGGCGGCGTCATCTACAAGGACCGCGCGCTGTCGCGCCTCCTCAAGGACGAATGGCCGCGGACGGTCGCCGAGCTCGAGGAACGGTCGAGGGGGTAGCAGGGTCGGGGGGGATGAAGAGATGCATCGTCGATGCCCAGAACCGCACGAGACGTTGCCCCTTGTGCGAATTCCAGTCCCGTCCTATGTCGGCGTGGCAGCGAGGTCCCAGGGCGATTCTCGTGTGGTGACTGAACCGGCATTCCAGCGGGCGGTACGACGCACCGACGATGGAGCAGCGTCCCTTTTGCAGGAACGTGCACCCATTCGAGGAATACTCCCTGAGTGCATAGAAGCCCTCGTTCCCCGCGAACGCCGGCGAAAGCACGGCGAACGATCGGTCCGGCGCCATCTCCATCATCATCCTGTGGGAAAGACCTGCAGCGATCGCCTCTCGTGCCTCGGCCACCAGCCACCAGCCCGGTCGCAGACAGAAGTAGCGGCACGTATCGCAGTCGCACAGTTCGGAGGGCGGATAGAGTGCGTAGAGCCCGGAGTGGGTTTTGTGTGGGGTCGTATTGGTCACCTCTTCTCTGCAACCAATCGCGGCATGTCACACGCCGCTCGACCATACATTGTCACGTCCCGCGCTTCGAATCAAGCACCGAACCCGGCACCACGTGTGGTGCGCCCGGCATGAGTCCGGTACAGTGGGCAGCGAGCATATGAGCGTGTTTTCACACCGGTTTCGGACACACGCCGTCCTGCAACGGCATCTGGACTCGCGGAGTGCACCCGCGATTACCGAATGCAAGGAGACGTACTGGGGGCGGACGGACCGCGTTGCGTGCCGGCTCGTTCACCGTGACCCCAACCAGGTGGTACTGTTTCACGCCCTCGACGCGTCCGCCGTGGTTGACGGAACGACGATCGGTCCACCGATGTTCACGATCGCGTTCTACTGGCGTGACCGTCCGTACAACCTCTACTGTTGGGTGCACGAGGACGGATCGCCTGTCGCGGTGTACTTCAACGTCGTTGCGACCCCGGGCTTTCGGCTGGCAGGAAACACACTCCGGTATCGCGATCTCGTCCTGGACGTGTTTGTGCGCAGGGACACCGCGCCGCGCGTGCTGGACGAGGCCGAACTCGCCGACGTCGATGTCCCGACACGAGAACACGTCACCGCCGTCGCCGAACGGCTTCGCGTCCAGGCCCACCGGGTTGCCGACAGGGCGATCGCGGGGCTTCCGACGTGGGTATTCGCGCCGGGTTCGGGGAACATGCGTGTACAATGACGTCATGGAGCGAAACGACGTCCACATCGAACCCCTCCGCGCCGAACACGCCGGCGAACTCTCGGCGATGGTGAACGCGGTCTTCGACGAGTTCGTCGGGGGCGGGTACAGCGCCGAGGGCGTTCGTACGTTCAAGGAGTATGTCGAATCGGATTCGATCGCCCGACGGCTGCAGGACGGCAATCTCATCTACGTTGCCGTTGCCGGTTCCCGTATCGTCGGGGTGATCGAGATCCGCTCACTGGACCACGTGTCCCTCCTCTTCGTCGTGAAGGAGTTTCACCGGCGTCAGATCGCGCGGCGACTGCTGGATTACGCGATCGCCGAGTGCAGGAAACGCAGCTCCACCTTTTCGGCCCTCACCGTCAACGCATCCCCCTACTCGGAGACGATATACGCCCGGCTCGGCTTCCGCGCCACCGGGAACCTCCAGGAAACCAACGGGATCCAGTACATACCCATGGAACGAGTCTTTGGCGAATCGATCGATAGGTCCACCGGTCGCCTGACCGACTCCGCGTGTTGCTGATACAATCGGTCTTATGTCGCGAAAGCTTCGTGTGGGAATCGTTTTTGGCGGGCGCTCAGCCGAACATGAGGTGTCGCTTCAGTCGGCACAGAATGTGATCGCGTACATCGACCGGACCCGATTTGAACCGGTCCTCATTGGAATCGGGCGCGACGGAAACTGGGTGTTGAGCCCTGCGGGGCAACCGTTTCTGGGCACGGAGAGTCCGGAGGTCGTTCGGCTCAACGATTCTCCCACCGATGTGGCGTTGCTTGCCGGAAAAACCAACGGCGCGCTGATCCGTCTGGAAACGCCGGAGTCGGTGGACCAGCTTGATGTCCTCTTTCCGGTGCTTCATGGGCCTACGGAGAGGACGGTTCGATACAGGGGCTGGCGCGGCTTGCGAATCTCCCGTGTGTTGGAGCGAACGTCCTGGGGTCTGCGATCGGAATGGACAAAGACGTCACCAAGCGATTGCTTCGCTACGCCGGTATTCCCACCGCGGACTACATAGCGCTCCGCCGGGCCGACTACGGTGCGGACACGGTCGCCGCGATTTCCGCATCCATCGGGTACCCCGCGTTTGTGAAGCCCGCGAATCTGGGGTCATCGGTGGGGGTGAGTCGGGTCGAATCGGACACGGAGCTCGAGCAGGCGATCGACGACGCGTTCGCGTTCGATGTGAAAGTGCTTGTGGAGCGCTCGATCGACGGTCGGGAGCTCGAATGTGCCGTGCTCGGGAATGATGCCCCCCTCGCCTCCGCGATCGGGGAGATCCTGCCGGCCCAGGGGTTTTACAGCTACGACGCGAAATACGTTGACGAGAACGGGGCGGTGCTCAGGATACCTGCGGAGTTACCCGACGCCGTCGCGGCGCGCGTTCGAAACACGGCGATCGACGCGTTCCGGACGCTCGAGTTGAGCGGGATGGCGCGCGTCGACATGTTTCTCACCGAGTCCGGGGAGGTGGTGGTAAACGAGGCCAACACGATCCCCGGGTTCACCAATATCAGTATGTACCCGAGACTATGGCAGGAAAGCGGAGTCAGCTACAGCGAGCTGATCTCTCGTCTCATCGACCTCGCCATGGAGGCGTACGATCAGCAGTCGCGACTGAAGAGTACGCGATAGTCGATCGTACGGTCGCGATCACGAAGCCGTTGCCGCCAGCATTCACATCTCGGCCAGGCGATAC
>CAJWEZ010000076.1 GCA_913030605.1 uncultured Spirochaeta sp. | reverse complement strand
ACTTACAGAGCCAAATCGTTTTTCTCCTCAGTGCGACGAAACATGTTTGATGGGGGGCTTACAAATCCCACATGATACGCGACATGGATTAACGATCATTATTCCATGCGTGTCGATCAGCGGGCGCCCCGTCTGTCGGTGCTCATCGGTGCGATCGGGATGTCGCTCTTCCTGCAGAACTACGTCCTGCTGTCGCAGACGTCCAACTTTCTGCCGTTTCCGGCGATGCTGCCCGAGGTTCCGATTCCCGGTCCCTTTCAGGGTCTCATGAACTCCGCCCAGCTGGTGATCTTTATCACGACCGCGGCGGTCATGGTCATCCTCACCGTGCTCATCAAGTTCACCCGTATGGGGAAATCGATGCGCGCCACCAGTCAGGACCGAACCATGGCCACCCTGGTGGGCATCAACGTGAACCGGGTGATCAGCTGGACCTTTGTCATCGGCAGTTTCACCGCCGCCCTCGGCGGAATCCTGATCAGTTCGTTCATCGGCCAGATCAACTTCTATATCGGGTTTATTGCCGGTATCAAGGCGTTCGTGGCGGCGGTGCTCGGTGGAATCGGAAGCGTGCCCGGCGCGGTGCTGGGAAGTCTCGTTCTCGGCATGGCTGAGGCATACGCCGCCGGATACATTTCCAGCCAGTACGAGGACGTCTTCGCCTTCGTGATTCTTGTGTTCATTCTGATCTTCAAGCCCTCCGGACTCCTCGGAAAGCCGGAAGTCCAGAAAGTCTGAGTGGAGTACGCCGAATGAGTTTTCAAGAGATCAAGCGAACCCTGGGCGTCGCCCTCTGGTTCGTGTTTCTGACCTTTCCGATCATGGTGATCCGCGTCAACCAGGTCGACATGACGATCCAGTGGCGCTGGTACAACATGTTCTACGTGGGAATCGGCACCTTCGTCGGCGGCCTGATCTGGCGTTTCGCCCTGGCGCGGCGCAAGACCCCCGGGAAACCGGCCCCCGCCGCCACCACGAAGACCGACACCAACGAGACACCGGCGGACAGCGCCGGCGGCGGATCGATCAAGGATCGGTTTGCCCGACTCTGGGGCACGGTGACGCAGCAGAAGTACCGGCGGCCGATCTACGCGGCGGGCCTCGTGCTGCTGCTCGCCTTCCCGATCCTGAGTTCGCTCTACCAGACGAGCATCATGATCACCGCGCTGATCTACGTGATGCTGGCGCTGGGACTCAACATCGTGATCGGCCTCGGAGGCATGCTCCACCTGGGGTATATCGCCTTTTTCGCGGTTGGTGCGTACACGTACGGGATTCTGTACAAGTTTTTCGGGATCGGGTTCTGGGTGGCGTTGCCGCTCGGCGCAATCCTGGCGACGCTGGCGGGTGTGCTCCTGGCCCTGCCCGTGATTCGCCTTCGCGGCGACTATCTGGCGATTGTAACCCTCGGGTTTGCCGAGATCGTGCGCATCGTCTTCAACAACCTGACCCCCATTACCGGTGGTCCCCAGGGGATCGGCGGGATTCCCCGGCCGTCGCTGTTCGGGATCGACATGAACCTGTCGGCGGCGACGACCTACACCTACTACATCATCGTAGCGGCGGTGGCGCTGACGATATTCGTCGTCTGGCGCTTCGAGAACTCGCGCCTCGGGCGAGCGCTGGTGGCGATGGGCGAAGACGATATCGCCGCCGAGGCGATGGGCATCGACATCACCCGCACCAAGGTGATCGCCTTTGCCCTGGGCTCGTTCTGGGCCGGCCTCGGGGGCGTGATCTTCGCCTCCCGTACCACCTTCATCAACCCGGCGAGCTTTACGGTGTGGCAGTCGGTGATCGTGCTCTCCTGTGTCGTCCTCGGCGGCATGGGGTCGATCCCCGGCGTCATCGTCGGCGCCCTGGGTCTGATCCTGATCCCGGAGTACCTGCGCGCCTTTTCCGATTACCGCATGCTGATGTTCGGGGCGATCCTGGTCACGATGATGGTGTTCCGTCCCGGTGGACTCATTCAGAAGAAACGCAAGGCGTACACCTTTCAGGCTGACGCCGGGGAGGCATCCTCATGAGCGAACGGATACTGAACGTTCAGGACATGACGATGGACTTCGGCGGCCTCCGCGCGGTCAACCACGTCAACATCACCATGGACCGGGGTGAGATCATCGCCCTGATCGGACCCAACGGCGCCGGCAAGACGACGTTCTTCAACTGCGTGACCGGTGTCTACACTCCCACCGGTGGCGATGTGTTCATTAACCCGCCGGGGGAGGACGAGCGGTCTATCAAGGGCCAGAAACCGAGTCGGATTGCGACCCAGGGTCTGGCGCGGACGTTTCAGAACATTCGACTCTTCGGAAACATGACGGTCCTCGAAAACGTGATGATCGGCCGTCACAGCCGCCTCAAGGCGGGCATCGCCGGCGCGCTGCTGCGAAACCGCAAGACGCGGGAAGAGGAAGAGCAGGTCATTCACGACAGCTACGAGATCCTGAAGCGGATCGGGCTGGAGCAGTACGTGAACGATCTGGCCCGCAATCTGCCGTACGGTGCCCAGCGGCGATTGGAGATCGCGCGCGCCCTGGCCACGGAGCCGTTCATGCTGCTGCTGGACGAGCCCGCCGCCGGGATGAACCCTCAGGAGACCAAAAACCTGGAGAGTCTCATCAAGCGGATTCGTGACACGGAAAACGTGTCGATCTTCCTGATCGAGCACGACATGAGCCTGGTCATGTCGCTTTCCGAGCGCATTTACGTCATGGACTACGGCAAGCTCATCGCCACAGGCAGCCCCGAAGAAGTGAAAAACAATCCGGATGTGATCAAGGCGTATCTCGGGGAGGAAGTCAGTGCTTGAGCTCAAATCGGTCCGCACCTACTACGGCAACATCCAGGCGCTCAAGGGCATCGACCTGCTCGTGGAGCGCGGTGAGATCATCACGCTCATCGGTGCCAACGGTGCCGGCAAATCCACGACGCTGATGTCGATCAGTGGGGTTGTCCCTCCCAAATCCGGCGACATTCTGTTCGAGGGCCAGTCGATCGTGGGGCGCGACCCCGATGTGATCGTGGGGATGGGCATCTCCCAGGTTCCGGAGGGTCGCCGCATTTTCCCGCACCTCACGGTCCGTGAGAACCTGGATATGGGCGCGCTTCTGCGCAGAGACCGCGATGGTGTTCGCCGCGACCTTGACTACGTCTACTCGCTCTTTCCGATCCTCGCGGAGCGCAAGAATCAGGCGGGAGGCACACTTTCCGGGGGCGAGCAGCAGATGCTGGCGATCTCCCGGGCGCTTATGGCGCGGCCCAAGCTGCTGCTTCTGGACGAACCCAGTCTGGGATTGGCGCCGCTGATCGTGCAGCAGATCTTCGACATTATCTCGCAGATCAACCGGGAAAACGGAACCACGATCTTCCTGGTTGAACAGAACGCCAACCAGGCGCTCAAGGTCGCCCACCGCGGCTACGTCATGGAGACCGGCCGCGTCACGATGGCCGACACCGCCGAAAACCTCCTCGCAAACGAGGAGATCAAATCGGCGTATCTGGGCGTATAATCGGTTCAGGAGGACTACGATGCTTGTACAGAAAATCATGAGCGAGAACCTCTACACGGTGCACCCGGACACCCCGGTCACCGACGCCCAGGACCTGATGCGTCGGGAGCACCTGCACCACCTGCCGGTGGTGGATACCCACCGCAAGAAGCTGGTGGGCATCGTGAGCGAAAAAGACCTGCTCTATGCCTCGCCGTCACCGGCGTCCACGCTGGACGTATACGAGATGACGCGGCTGCTGTCAAAACTCACCGTGAACAAGGTCATGACCAAAACGGTATTGACCGCCCACCCGAGCGACCTGGTGGAAGACGCCGCCAGGAAGATGGTGGACAACGATATCGGGTGTCTGCCGGTGGTGGACGACGACGGCTACCCGGTGGGTATCATCACGGAGTCGGACATGTTCCGTCTCTTTATCGATCTTTTCGGAACCCGCGAAAAGGGGCTCCGCGCGACGCTCCGGATACCGGAAGAGCCGGGAGAACTGGCCAAGCTCGGGGCGGACGTGGCCGAACACGGTGGAAACATCATTTCCATCGGGACCTGGCCGGGGGACAAACCGACCAACGCGGTCTGTATCATCAAGGTATCCGGGATGGACAAGGACTCGTTCGTGAGTTCGGTGGAAAAACACATCCAGGAGGTCATCGACATACGGGAAACGTAGGTCTCATAGAAAACCCGCCAAAAACTGGCGGGTTTTTCATTTTCTTACCTTTCAGGTAGGGATGTAATAGAGTACAGTAAGGAAAGTCATGGCTGATCCACTATCTAAGATTCTTGGACAGAAGCTGAACGGGACCCGCGTCGTTCCGATGATCGTCAAGATCACCGTCATCTTCACCATCTTCCTGCTCGTCTCCAACTTCACCACCAACTACATCAACCTCATGCTGAACCGGGGGGAGCAGATCCGCCTTCTCAACCAGCTTCTGGTCAAAGACCTCAAGGAGCTGCACGTATTCGCGAACAATCAGCACGAGATCTTCAACTTCAACCCCGACCGCGAGGCGGCGGTTGCGAACATCGAGCAGGCGGCGATCAGGAATCACCGGGGTACGCGGTCGGTCTCCCTCGGCGTGTATCCCGACGGCCAGCTCTTCTTTCAGGCCAGCGAACTGCCTCGGCAGGAGGCGTTCACCGACGTGGATGCCCTGGCGGAGATGAACCAGGCGCTGGCCGACGGTGTTGAGGAGGGAACCCTCAACTTCACGTTCCAGGACTACGACTACTTCGGCGTCTACAAGTACAACGACAGCTGGGAGATGTTCCAGGTTCGCGGTGAGGAACTCGAAGAGTTCTACGCCGATTCCCAGCGAATCTTCCGGCAGGTCTCGCTGATCATTCTCGGGATCACGGTGGTCTTCGCCGTCATCGGTATCCTGCTGTTGCGCTACATCCTGCGGTTCGTGCGCGTGATTACCGACAACATCATGCGCATGCAGACCGAGCAGACGATGGAGCTCATGGACATGGATGGCGCGCCGAACGACGATGTGACCTATCTCGGCGTCGCGTTCAACTCCCTCGCGAACACGATCGACAACCTCATGGGCATTTTCAAGAAGTTCGTTGCCCGCGACGTGGCCGCCAAGGCGTACCGCGAACGGGAGATCCGGCTCGAGGGAAGCAAGCGGGACCTGACGATCCTGTTCACCGATATCCGAAGCTTCACCTTCATGACGGAGACCCTGGGTACCGACATCATCAAGTTGCTCAACCTTCACTACGACAAGGCGATCCGTTACATCCACGAATACCAGGGAGACATCGGATCGATCATCGGCGACGCGCTCCTCGCGGTGTTCGGGACCGTGGAGACGGACGAGGAAAACAAGAGCGTGCAGGCACTCCGGGCGGCGTACAAGATTCACGAGGTCGCCGCGCAGTTGCGCCACGAGATGCACGAACGTCGCGAGCAGATCCTGAAGCAGCGCGGCAGCCTGACCGACGAGGAAGAGGCGATCTACCGCGCCGTGCTTCTGGAGGTCGGGGTCGGTATCGACGGCGGCCAGGTGTTCTACGGCAACATCGGCAGCTACGAGCGCATGGTGAACACCGTAATCGGTGACAACGTCAACAGTGCCTCGCGCCTCGAGGGTCTGACCCGGTTTTATAAGACCCCGGTGATCTGTTCCGAGTACGTCAAGGACGAGGTCTCAGCCCTCACCGACGAGTACGTCTTCGCCGAGCTCGACATGGTGCAGGTCAAGGGCAAGACGCAGGGCAAGAAGATCTTCTGGCCGGTTCCCGTCGACCAGATGGACGATGAGCTCAAGCACGATATCGACACCTTCTCGGAGGGGCTGCACCGCTACTACCGCGGAGACTGGCCGGAGGCGGTGCCGTTCTTCGAGAAAAGCAGCCTGAGCATCGCGCGCATGTTTCGCGATCGAATTAGCGGCAAGGATGCCCCGGAAAACTGGAACGGCGTATGGACAATGAAAGAAAAGTGAACCAGCAGCCGGACGGGCGGCCGGACGGTTCCGAAAGTACCGACCTGGTCGAACGCAGCAAACAGGTCTTCCTGCGGGAGATCGTCAACGAGTTCCGGCGAAAACAGCAGCAGTATGACGTCGGTGCCGAGTTCGCCAAGACGCGGCGCAATCGCAGTCTGCTGGTGCCTCTAACCATCCTCGGGCTGATCGTGGTGTTCACCGGCGTCGTGATCGCCGTGACCCAGTACATTCAGAACAGCAGTCGCTCGATCCAGGTGGATATTCAGGACTTTGCCGACGTAAACCTGCGGGACGTTCTGAACGAGGCACAACGGCTCCAGAACCAGCTGGATGCCGCCCGCCGCGACCTGGAACAGGTGCAGTCGGAGTTGCAGGGCCAGATCGACCAGGTCACGCGCAACCGCGACCGGGAGATCCAGCTCCTGCAGGAACGGGAGCTCTCCGCAGCCCAGCGCCGCGGTCGTGCCGAGGACCTCAGGGCGCAGGCACAGTCGCAGATCGACAGCCTCAACGCGCAGTACCAGCCGCGGATCGACGAGCTGCAGGCACGAATCGCAGACCTTCAGGACCAGATCGCCCAGTACGACAGCCGGCAGTTGGAACAGGCGCGGGAGCAGGAAGAGGTCCTGAACAACCAGCAGCGAGTCGCCGAACTGGAGAAACAGCAGATCCGCGACGAGTACGAAACCAGGATCCGGAACATGCGCGCCGACTACGAGCAGCAGATCGCCGACCTCCAGGCGTATCAGGATGAGTTCGAGCGCACGATCCGTCAGCGCCACGCGAACGAGATTGCGCGTCTCACTCGGCTGTACAATCCCGAGTTCGGGGATTCTCCTGCCGGTCGCCTTCTTGGGGCACCGGAATCCGGTGCGGCCTCCGGTTTCGCCGGAATCCGGGACTACTCCAGCGTCCTTGCGCAGGACGACGTCGTGTCGAGGTCACGGTTCAACCAACTCCGGGCGCAGTACGATGCCCTGCAGGTGCTGGTTGACCGTCTGCAGCAGGTACCGTACGAGAACTCGATTCCGCCGGCACTGGCGCAGATCGACCGCCGCACCCGGGATCTGGTGGCGGGCTATGAGAACATCCGCGGCGGCCTGGAACAGACCGTTGTCGACCGCGACGCGATCATCGCCGCTCGTGACACGACGATCGACGAGCAGCAGTCGCGGATCGACGAGTTCCTGTTTGCCCTGGACGAGTTTGCCCGGGTCAACGGCGACACGGGCTATATTCTGGACCCGCGGGACACCGACAATATCGTGGTGTACATCAACCGAATCCGCAACGTGAACGTTGGCTCGCTGGGGTACGTGTTCCGGCGGGACGATGAGTTTGTGGGGACGATCCGATTTGTCCGCCACGACGGGCGCATCGCCGCAGAACTGGTGGACACCGCAGACGAGATGCAGGTGCGGGCGTTCGACAAGGTTCTGATCGACGTACAGTGAGAACGGGGAGAGTACAGATGCAGCGTACAGTGATATCCGGTGTGGTCGTCGTCCTGATGCTCGGCGTAGCGGCGATGGGATTCGCACAGAGTAGCGACCCCGCCGCGGCGCTCCAGGCCGCGGGCTATACGATCCTCAACGAACGCGCCGAGGGCGGTCTCCCCACCTGGGACGTGCGCGACGGCCAGGGGCGGCGTTTCAGCGTCAGCGTGCTCGGACAGTTTACGGACCAGCGCATGGCGGCCCTCGACGCGATGCGGGAGGTGATCTACGGCCTGGATGGACTCGAGGTGCAGCGCCTCCGCTACGTGTTCGAACGCGATCGCGCCGACGCGGTGGTCATCCCCTCGGCCTACATGATCAACGGGCGCGACTACGTCCCCTACATGCCCTCGGGCATGCAGTTTCAGTTCGAGGGCGCCGTGGCGTTCGATTTCCGGCTCCTGGTGGACAATCTCGCGGTACGCATCAACGGTCAGTACCTGTCGCAGTCGCAGTTCACCGAACGCATCCAGCGGGCGGTTGCAAATCCCGCCGCCTACATCCAGAGTCAGGACCCGCAGTTTCTCGCGCGACGGCTGGACGAACAGCTCCGCCGGATCGAGCAGACCGAGGTCACCAACGAGGAACAGGCCGCCCGTGACGCGGCGCTCAACGATCAGATCCAGGCGCTGGCCCGGCGCGGGGAGGCCGTGCTCGACCGGGAGGTCCGCCGCGGCGAGGAGGCCCTCACGGCTCTGGATCAGCGTCTGAGCGAGGAGATCGCGGGGCTGCGGGCCGAGCAGCTCGACCTCATCGATGGACTCAACGAGGACCTGGCGACGCTCCGCGAAGAGTTCGAGGTCCTGCGCCGCGGATCGGTCATCCTGGCAAGCCGCAACCTCTTCGGGAGCCTCAAGGTCGTGGACCCGGAGGTGATCGTTCGGGTGGTGGAGCTTCGGGCGTCGGAGCCGGACCTTACGCCTGACGAGGTTCTCAGCCGGATCAACGCCGAACTCCCGGAGGGAGCGGAGCCCCTGCACAAGAAGCACATGCAGGCGATCGACGCCCTGTACTTCAATCGCTACGAGTAGAATCCTCGGTGGACGACGGCGTGGCGGGACTCCCGCCATCGCCGGGTTCCACCGGGACTCCCCGCCTGCGCAGCATCTCTCCAAGCATCAGCGCGTTGTCCACTGCCTGCCCCCTGAAGTGGTTGTTGAACGCGACGTACACAACCTCCACAAGGTCATCTGCGGCGGCGGTGGCGATCGCCTCCGCCACGGTTTCGAGTTCCGCCTCAGCGTACCGGTAGTCGTAGCGGGAGGCGTTGTCACCGGTCCACCACCGGTCGCGGTTTCGACCGTGCATACGGAGGTAAACCGTCCGCGTCGGACGTATGCCGTCGGTGACAAAGGACGCCGGAAGACGCGGAAGGGCGGGCAGATCCACGTGGACCGGGGTGAGACCGAACCGATCGAGGCCATCGGCAACGCTGCCACGACTCCAGTCGTCGCCGCGGAACTCGACAAACCGGCGGGTGTCGTTGAGACGGGTCGCCAGCGCTTCGGCCAGGTCCGCGAGATAGCGCCGGTTGTCGGGCGTGTAGTGAAAACTGTAGGGAAACTGGGCAAGGACGCCGCTTAGCAGTCCCGCCGCGGTGAGCGGTGCGAGTCCCCGCGCGAGTTGGTCGGCCCGTACCGTCAACGCCTCTTCGGTTTCCGGGCGACGATGGGTGAGTTCGCCGGGCAGCTTGACCACCAGCCGGCTCAGTCCCGCCTGGGTGGCCCGACGGGCAAAGCGATCCATCTGGCCCGCCTCCGGCGGCCGATAGTAGGTGGCGTTGAGTTCCAGAAATGGAAAGCGCTCGGCGTACAGCGCCAGACGGTCCGACGCCGGACGGTCGGCGGGATACACGGGGCCTACCCAATCACGGTAGGAAAAGCCGCTGGTGCCGAGGTAGACAACGGGCATGCGAAATGAGTATATCATAGCCTGATTGCTCAGGTATTGAAGGAAATCCTTGCCATCTATATAGTTGCACGACACACGCAGGCAAGCAAACAGAAATCATATAAGGATGAGTTTTCATGAGTGACAAACTGGCAAACATGCGCAATATCGGGATATCTGCGCACATTGACAGTGGCAAGACGACGCTGACCGAGCGGATCCTGTTCTACAGCGACAAGATTCACGCCATTCACGAGGTCCGCGGAAAAGACGGCGTCGGCGCCACGATGGATTCCATGGAGCTCGAGCGGGAGCGCGGAATCACGATTCAGTCCGCCGCCACAAATGTGGAGTGGAAGGGCTACCCGATCAACATCATCGACACCCCCGGGCACGTTGACTTTACGATCGAGGTCGAGCGCGCGCTGCGCGTCCTCGACGGTGCCATCCTGATTCTGGACTCCGTCGCCGGTGTCCAGTCGCAGTCGATCACCGTCGACCGACAGCTCAAGCGATATCAGGTACCCCGGCTCGCGTTCGTCAACAAGTGTGACCGTTCCGGCGCCGACCCCCTCAAGGTGCGGCAGCAGCTGGAGGACAAGCTCGGACTCAACGCGGTCATGGCGCAGCTTCCGATCGGCCTCGAGGACAAGCACAACGGCGTGGTTGACCTGGTGAAGATGAAGGCGATCTACTTCGAAGGCGACTACGGCGAGGTGCTCCGGGAGGACGACATCCCCGCCGACCTGCAGGCGCAGGCGGAGGAGTACCGCGAGAAGCTGCTGGACGCCGTGTCCATGTTCGACGAAGAGCTCATGGAAGCCGCCCTCGAAGGCTCGGTTACCGAGGAGCAGGTCGACACCGCGATCCGTAAGGCGGTCATCGCCAACGAGCTCTGTCCGGTGTACGTGGGAAGCGCCTACAAGAACAAGGGTGTCCAGACGCTGTTGAATGCGGTCACCAAGTACCTTCCGTCGCCGCTGGATATCACCAACAAGGCGCTGGACCTGGACAACGACGAGGCGGAGTTCATGACGATCTCCGACAACGACAAGCCCACGATCGCTCTCGCGTTCAAGCTGGAGGACGGACAGTACGGCCAGCTGACTTACATCCGCATCTATCAGGGAATGGTCAAGAAGGGCACGGAGCTGTTCAACGTCCGCAACCGCAAGAAGTTCAAGGTGGGGCGTCTGGTGCGCATGCACGCCAACCATATGGAGGATATCAACGAAGCCGGCAGTGGCGACATTGTCGCGCTCTTCGGCATCGACTGCGCCTCCGGTGACACGTTCTGCCATCCCGACATGAATGTGTCGATGACCTCGATGTACGTCCCCAACCCGGTTATCACGCTTTCGATCAAGCCGAAGGACAAGGCCTCCGCCGACCGCATGAGCAAGGCGATCGGCCGCTTCGTCAAGGAGGATCCGACGTTCCGCTCCTACGTGGACGAGGAGAGCAACGAAACGATCATCCAGGGCATGGGCGAGCTTCATCTGGACGTCTACGTCGAACGCATGAAGCGTGAGTACAAGGCCGAGGTTGAAACCGGCATGCCGCAGGTCGCGTACCGGGAAACGATCAGCCAGCGCGCCGAGTTTGACTACACCCACAAGAAGCAGACCGGTGGTAGCGGACAGTTCGGACGCGTTGCGGGTTACATCGAGCCCAACGAAGAGGAAAACTACGAGTTCGTGAACCAGATCAAGGGTGGTGTGATTCCGAACGAGTACATTCCGTCGGTGGACAAAGGATTTCAGACCGCGCTTGACCGCGGAACCTACATCGGCTATCCGATCATCAACGTTCGCGCCCTGATCAACGACGGCGCAACCCACCCGGTGGACTCCTCGGACCAGGCGTTCCAGACCGCCGCTCTAGCGGCGTTCCGCGCGGTGTACGAGAAGGCCAAGCCGATCGCTCTTGAGCCGATCATGAAGGTCGTGGTGGAAGGCCCCACCGAATACCAGGGAAACATCTTCGGCATCCTGAACCAGCGTCGCGGAATGATCGTCGCCTCCAACGAGGACGGCCTGTTCACCGTTGTGGAGGCCGAGGTGCCGCTCGCGGAAATGTTCGGGTTCTCCACCGTCCTGCGATCGCTGACCCAGGGGAAAGCCGAATACTCGATGGAATTTGCCAAGTACGGCAAAGTGCCGCAGAGTATTGCAGAGGAGCTTCGGCAGAAATACCTGAAGTCCAAGCAGGAAGGCAACAAATAAGGAGGCGCCGTATGGTTAAAGAAGAGCTCATAAAGCGTAGTCCCCTGCGGCTGCTGGAAAAGTCAATTCACGGGGGCGTGGGGGCCGGCAACATCGGCGTCATCGCCGCACGGAAAGGCACCGGAAAGACCGCGTGCCTCGTACACATCGCCACGGACCAGCTGTTTCAGGACAAGCACGTGATCCACGTCTCGTTTTCCGGACGCACCGATCACATCATCAGCTGGTACGAGGACATCTTTGGAGAGATCGCCAAGAAGCGTCACCTCGAGGGCGCCATGGACGTGCACGACCAGCTGATCAAGAATCGGGTGGTCATGAACTTCAACCAGGACGGGGTGACGCGGGACCAGCTTCTGCGGAGCATTCGTGCGCTGGTGGACGACGGGAACTTCAAGGCCGACGTCATCGTCGTCGACGGTTACGATTTCGAGAAGGGTGAGGTGGAAACGCTGCAGGCGATCCGCGAGTTCGCCGGCGAGCACAAGCTCACGGTATGGTTTACCGCGTCCACGCACCGCGACAATGCGTCCTTCGACGAACACGGTGTTCCCAGCGAGCTGTCACGGTTTACCGAACACGTGGCCGTGCTGATCACGCTGACCCCGGAGTCGGACCACCTCAAGCTGCGTCTGGTGAAGGATCACGAGCAGTACCGGGAAGAGGACCTGCACCTGGAACTGGACAGCAAGACGCTGCTGATTCGCGAGCAGTAGCCCGCCGACAACGAGATCACCACCCGGTGAAGCGACCCGTGCACGGATGTGTACGGGTCGTTTTTTGTTCACCCCCGGCGCGCGCTACCGCGATCGCGTCACGCCGACCCGGGGACACTCTCCGGCGAGCGGACAGCGGCTGCACCAGGGACTCTGTGGCGTACACACCGCCTGGCCGAAGCCGACGAGGAGCTGGTTGATCGGAATCCAGTACTCCCGCGGCAGAACCTCCATAAGCGCCGACTCCGACTGTTCGGGGGTACGGGTTGCGATCCATCCGAGGCGGTTGGGAATGCGATGCACGTGGACATCGACGCAGATTGCGGGAATGCCGAATCCGAGCCCCAGGACAAGGTTCGCGGTTTTCCGCCCCACACCCGGAAGCGCCGTCAGCTCCTCCAGCGTGTCCGGCACAGCTCCGCCGCGGTTGTCGACGAGCGTCGCAGCGATACGCCTCAGGTTGCCGGCTTTGGTGCGGTAGAACCCGGCGGGGTAGATCAGTTCGGCAATCGTCTGTTCCGGCAGAGCGGCAAGGTCCGCCGCGGTCGGGGCCCGAGACAGCAGACGGTCGCTTGCGGCGAAGGTTACCTCGTCCCGGGTTCGAAGACTGATCAGGGTGGAAACCAGCACCCGGAACGGATCCGGGCGTGCGGTGGCGTCGGCGATGCGGTTGACGCTGGCGGCGAAATCGGTGCCCACGGCCTCGGCGATCGCACCAAGGCGTCGTTCCCACTCCGCCGGGGAGGTGTTACTCCTCGTCGTCCTCATCGAGGTCATCGTCGGGGATGATGTCGTCGACCTCATCGTCGGCGTCGGGGTCCACCTCCAGCTTCTCGAAGACCATCTCCTCCACTTCCTTCTTGGAGACGTCCAGCGAGAACGAGACCTCGTCCACCAGGAGCTGAAGCGCGCTGTCATAGAGCTTGCGTTCCATGATCGGCAGCTCCTTGACCTTCTTTCGGGCGTAGAGGGTCCTTACAACGGACGCGATATCCATGATCGATCCCTTCTTGAGAAGATCGAGGTTCATCTGGTAACGCATTTTCCAGTCCGCCGGAACCGGCTCAAACTCCTGCGAAAAGAGATCCAGGGCTTTTTCGGCTTCTTTCCTGTCGACAATGGCGCGGATGCCGTGCTCTTCGGCGCGGTCTACGGGAATCTTCACCGTCATGTCGGACACGGGGAGGTAGATGACGTAGTACAGCGTTTTCTCACCCTTGAAGTCGATTTCGACGATTTCCTGAATCTGCCCGACGCCCTGCAGCGGATAGACAACCTGCTGCTTTTCCTTGAACGTGGTGGATTTTCCCTTGGCACTGTTGCTCATTCCCTGCAGTATACCGAACCTGGGATGCTGAGGTCAAAGCTGGCGCGTGTCGCCTTTCCACTCTTCCTCGCCGCGATGATTGCCCTGGCCGTGATATTCGGCGACCAGGTGCGCGGATGGATCACGACGCTCGAGTCCATGGATGTGACGCGACGGCAGTCACTGCTCGCCGCCGCTGCGGTGGTGGCGCTGCAGGTGGTACAGGTTGTCGTTTTTGTCGTTCCCGGCGAGGTTGTTCAGATCGCCTCCGGCTTTCTGTTCGGGGTTGCCGGCGGTGCGGCGCTGTCGTTTCTCGGGATACTGGCGGGCAGTGCATTCAACTATTGGGTGGGGCGCTGGATGGGGCGGCCGTTTGTCACGGCGGTCACGTCGGCACACACCCGGCAGCGGATCGACGGGGTTCTCGACCGGCGTGGTACTCGGATCGGTTTCTTTCTGCTGTTCGTGATTCCGGGCATTCCCAAGGACGTGCTGGGATACGTGGCAGGTGCCGGCGGCGCGCAGTTTCCCTTTGGGCCGTTCCTGCTGTTCTCCATGGTGGGACGAATTCCGGGCATCGTCGGCAGCGCCGCCATCGGTGCCTCCGCCGCCTCTGGAAACGTGGTGCTCTCGGCGATTCTCTTCGCGACGGCGGTGTTGCTTCTCGTTGCCGGCCTGCTCAATCAGCGACGGATCGAGACGTGGTTGCACGCGGTGCTGCGCCGGGAACGGTGACGCCGCGGTGCCGCGGTGCCTCGGACGCTACAGCCGGGGATCCGGCGCGTCCCCCGTCCACCGACGGATCCTTCTGGAAGTTGATGACCCCCGGTGCCGGGTCCCGTTCCGTGAACCGCAGGTAGCGGAAGGGGTGCACGTCCAGCGGGTTGGGATACCAGCCCTCCACGGCCTCCAGGTCGATCAGATTGATCGACGGAGAATGGCTGACCGGGAGGACGGTGCCGGTCTGCAGCAGGATCTCCTCCGCCTGCGACAGGACCTGATAGCGGTCCACGCCGGTCTCGAGCATCGAGTCATCGATAAGCTGGTCGTAGCGGAAGTTGCTGAAGCCCGCGTCGTTGACGTTGCTGTCGCTGATCCACATTTGAAGAAACGTGAGGGGGTCGGCAAAGTCCCCGATCCAACTCACCGTGCCGATCGTGAAATCTCCGTTTTCCAGGGAGTCAAAGTACGCCGGATACGGGGTGACCCGGATTTCAACGTTGACTTCGAGGCTGCGCTCCCAGCTGTCGCGCATCAGCTCGGCGACGCGCATCGACTCCTGTCCCTGGGGGATCGCAATCGTGATCGTCGGAAGGCGCACGCCGTAACGGTAGCCGGCGTCCGCCAGCAGCTGCATCGCCTCCTCCTCGTTGGGCTCGGTGATGCCGGTGACGTCGGGATAGTAGGGGATCTCCGGGACGAGCGTATCGGTTGGAATGAACTGGATATCCGGATCCCGAATCTGGTCCCACGGCAGAAGCAGCGCCAATGCCCGGCGCACGCGGTCGTCGGAGAACGGCTCCACGTCGGAACGGATGAAGTAGTACGTCGTGGCAAACAGCGGGTTTACCACGATGTTCTCCGGAAACTGGACATCCGACAGGTTCATTCCGGATGTGACCCAGTCGATCTGGCCCCGGTTGAAGCGGTCGGTGACGGTGTCGTCGTCGTCCGCGGTGAACACCACGCGAATCCGGGGGATCTTCACCTCGTCGGCGGCCCAGTAGCGTTCGTTGCGGTCCAGAATCCACTCGTCTTCGTTCCGTTCAGTCAGCACGTAGGGACCGTTGCCGGGAATCGCGGTGAGATCGGACCAGTCCTCCTGGTCTCGCACCGAGGGGTGAACCGGTACAAAGGCGTGGTGGCAGAGGATGCGCAAAAAGTGCGTTGCCGGCTTCCGCAGCCGCACCCGCAGCGTGGAGCGGTCGATCGCCTCGATTCCCACACTTCGGGGATCTGAGTTCTCGCCGGTTCGATACTCACGTACCCCGTCGATTACGTCGAACAGAAAGTTGTAGGCGGCGTCCGTTTCGGGATCGATTACCTTGAGCCAGGTGTCCCGAAAGTGCTGTGCCGTGACCCGTTGCCCGTTCCAGTAGCGGGCGTTGTCCCGCAGGTGGAACGTGTACACCAGGCGGTCGTCGCTGATATCCCAGCTTTCGGCCACCGCCGGCACAGGCTCCATCGTCAGGGGGTTGTAGGTGACCAGTCCCTCGTAGAGAGCGCTGTAGATCTGCGCCTCGCTGGAGGTGAGGCTGTGGATCGGGTTCAGTTGAGCGTTTCCGGCAACGAAGGAGACGACAAACTCGTCCGTCGGGGCGGATTGGGAAGACACGGGGACCAGCGCGGCGCACAGGAACGAAAACACCGCCAAAACACGACGTACCATACCAAGGATATACCGAGAATCAGCTGCTCCGGCAAGGAGTCGGGACGTAGCCGAAGAGATTCGGAAGGTCCGGCAGGAGGGGGGCGAGGTTTGCGCTGAGCCCGGCGGCATCCTCGGCCGCCTCTGCGGCACCCGCCGGCCGGGCAGCCAGACTCTCGAGACCATCGGCGAGGGCATCGATCTGGACCGCCGTTCGTCCTCCGACAACGGCCGCGTCGAGACGGCGCGCGGCCCAGTACACCGCCAGCGCCGCGGGATGCACCCCACGCCGCGTACACAGTTCCAGGTAGTCGCGGTGGGTCCGGTACACATGCGGCCACGTGGCGGCGGCAAAGAGCGGCGTGTGCGGTCGGTGGTCTCCCTCCGAGAATTCCGGCGGGTTCCGGAACTCTCGCGCGAGGAGCCCCTGCGCCAGGGGGCTGTAGGCGACGCGGGTGGCGGGAAGCGCGGTGAGTCCCTGTGTATCGGGCGTGCGCCAGAGCAGGTTGTAGCCGAACTGTACGGCGGCCACCGGTCCCTCCTGTGCAGCCGCGTGGAACTCGTCCACGGTGACGTTGCACAACCCGATCGCCCGGATGCGCCCCGCCTGCCGCTGCCGTTCCAGCTCCGCAACGGCGGCGCGCAGGTCAATGCCGTCCCGGGGCCAGTGGATGTAGTAGACGTCCACATACTCGGTATTCAGCCGTCGCAGCGATCGTTCGAGGTGTTTTGCGAGGGACGCGGGCGGGCGGACCACCGACTTAGTCGCGATCTGCAGCGTTTCCCGCTGATTCCGCACCCGATGCCGGAGCGCCTGTCCGAGTCGTTGTTCCGCGGCGCCGTTGCCGTACGCTTCCGCCGTGTCGAAGTGGCGGAAGCCGCGTTCCGCGGCGCGGGCGATCGCGAGTTTGGCGGTTCGGGCGTCGACCGGGCCCCAGTCTGTGCCACCGAGGGCCCACGTGCCGAAGCCGACACGAATACCGCCGGGACCGGCGGCAACGGGGTGTGTTTCCTCCATGAATTCACTATCCTGCAGGAAAGCCTCAAGAAAACGCAAGAACGTGCCGATACACTAATGGGGAGTTGGGTGTTATGCAAAAAACGAACGTTTCGCTCGCGAGGATAGTCATTCGACCACTGGCCTCGCTCCTGGTCGCCGTCACTCTCGCATTCGGGGCGACGGCTGTCCGGGCGCAGGAACCGGCCCTCTCCGCATCCGGTGCCCGTCTCCACGTGGCGGGGCCCGACGTCCTCCTGCTCGACGGCGTGGAGATCGACGGTGCGCCGTACCTGGTCTATGTCGCCGCCGACGCCGACGGCAACTGGTCGATCACCAATCTGGAGCCTGTCGGAGACCGGGCGATACCACGGGATGTTGTGCTGGATCTGGCGCGCCTCGAGGTAACGCCGTCGGGCGCCCTGCGCATTGCGGACGTGTTCCTTGACGGACAGTTTGTGTCCGGCACGGTTACCTTCGACGACAGCTACGAACGTGTCACCGACTACCGTTTTTCACAGACACCGGCGCCTTCGCTAAAGGACAGCCCGTTGCTGGCGGCGATCGCCGCGCAGTATGCCGCGGCCGGAACGGGCAACGCGCCGGTTTCAGACGCCGTTGCCGACGGTGACTCCCCGACCACCGGGTCCGACACGGTCGACGAACCCGTGGCCGACGAACCCGCGGCCGATGCCCGCGCGGCGACTGCGGTCGACGCGACGCCCGATTCCCCCGAGGCGATCGCCGGAGCCGTCGGGGACCGGATCATTGACCGACTGGACGCCGTGGTCGCCGCCGCCGGCAGCCATATCGACGAGACCGCCGCGGACGCCGTTGACG
>CAJWEZ010000075.1 GCA_913030605.1 uncultured Spirochaeta sp. | reverse complement strand
CAGATCGTGGAACCGATGCTCCTGCACCGCCACAGTGACCGCACCGCCGCCCGGAACCGGGCGGTCGAACTCCTCCGCCTCGTTGGCATTCCGGCACCGGAGGAACGAATCGACGAGTACCCACACCAGCTCAGCGGCGGCATGCGCCAACGCGTGATGATCGCGATCGCGCTCGCCTGCGAGCCGGATGTTCTTATCGCGGACGAGCCCACCAGCGCTCTGGATGTGACGGTGCAGTTGCAGATCCTGCGACTGCTGAAGGACCTTCAGCAACAGATGGGCATGGGCGTCATCCTGATCACCCACGATCTGGGAGTGGTGGCTGAGGTCGCCGACCGCGTCGCGGTCATGTACGCCGGTCGCGTTGTCGAGTCCGGCACGGTGCGGGAGGTGTTTCACCACTCGGTCCATCCCTACGTCGCCGGCCTGAGGGCGAGCATTCCCGACCTCGACGCCGAGGTGGAGCACCTGCCGGTGATCCCCGGCCAGGTTCCCGACGCCGCCCACCTGCCGCCCGGGTGCCCCTTCGCCCCGCGCTGCCCGGAGGTTATGGAACGATGCACGGTGGAGGATCCGCCGGACACGTTGGTGACGGCGGAGGGACACCCGCCGCACCGTGTGCGGTGCTGGCTCAACGGTCCCTCGGAAGGAGCAGAGCATGGCTGATTCGCCCATACTCACCGTGGAGGGACTCGCGGTGCACTTTCCGGTCCGCACCGGGGTCCTCCGTCGCCTGACCGGCGCGGTACGCGCCGTGGACGGCATCGATCTCCATCTGAAACCGGGCGAAACGCTCGGGTTGGTTGGTGAGTCGGGCTGCGGCAAGACCACGACCGGACGCGCGATCGTCGGACTGGAACCGGTGACGGCCGGTTCGATCCATCTGGGGGACCGTGAGATCAGCGCGTTGTCCGAGTCGCGCTTTCGGCCCCTGCGACGGCGCATGCAGATGATTTTCCAGGACCCCTACAGCTCCCTGGATCCGCGCATGACCGTGGGCAACATCATCGCAGAGCCACTGCGGCGCTATCGCGCCGGTGAGGACATCGAGCGACTGGTGTTCGAGTACATGGACATGACCGGTCTCCCCCGCGCGTACGCCCGCCGGTACCCGCACGAGTTCTCCGGCGGCCAGCGCCAGCGCATCGGGATCGCCCGGGCGATCGCGCCGCGTCCGGAGATCATCATCGCCGATGAACCGGTGAGCGCTCTGGACGTATCGATCCAGGCGCAGATCCTCAACCTCATGAAGGACCTTCAGCGGGAACTCGGTGTTTCGTACCTGTTCGTGGCCCACGACCTGTCGGTGGTAAAGCACATCTCCCACCGCGTCGCGGTGATGTATCTCGGTCGCATCATGGAAACGGCGACCTCGGATCGCCTGTACCGCGGACCCCGCCATCCGTATACGCGGGCGCTGCTGCGCAGTATCCCGGTGCCGGACCCCGACCGGGCCGGAAACAAGGAGGCGATCGCCGGGGAGTTGCCCTCTCCCATGGACGAACGCCCGGGGTGTCCCTTCGCGGGCCGCTGCCCCCACGCGACCACCGTGTGTCACGACTCCGTACCACCGGTGGAGAGGGTGGCGGAGGGTCACACCGTCGCCTGTCACCACTGGAAGGAGATTGCCGCACAATGAACACCGAACGAACACGCCCCCTCGTGGGCATTACGCTCTTCAGCGGCCGCGAGGGCCACAAAGTCTACACCAAGGTTCAGTACAACTACGTGCAGTCGGTCCTCGACGCCGGTGGGCTCCCCTGGCTTATCCCCACCGTCGCGGACCACGCCCAGGCGACGGCGTACGCCGCCGAACTGGATGCACTCGTCCTCACCGGCGGCGAGGATCTGAATCCCCTGACCTACAACACCGAACCACGGGTCGAGCTGGGCCTCACCGACCTCAATCGCGACCGGTGGGAGATGGCGCTGCTGGAGGCGTGCGACGCCCGTGACCTCCCCATTCTCGGTATCTGCCGCGGCGTTCAGGTCATGAACGTGGCGCGCGGCGGCACGCTGTACCAGGATATTCACGCGGAAACCGGCAGCACGATGGGGCATGCCCCGATCCAGAATCCCATGGAGAGTCTGCACCACCGGATCTCGATCGATGAGGGAAGTCTGCTCCGCAGGATCTTCGAGACCGGTGATCTGGTCGTGAACAGTTTTCACCATCAGGCGGTCCGGGACATCGGAAACGGGCTGGTCGTCACCGCCCGCGCCGCCGACGGCACGATTGAGGCGCTGGAGGACGGCGACCGCCGGTTCTATCTCGGCGTGCAGTTTCACGCGGAGGCACTGCCGCCGATCGACGCGTCGTACCTGCGGATCTTCTCCGCGCTGGTGGACGCCGCTCGCTGAGACCCGCGAGAGACCCGCGATGAACACAGCAACACTCCTTCGGCGTGCGCTTCTCGTTCCGCCAACGATCCTGGTGATTGCGGCCCTGCCGCCGGCGATGGCGGGAACCCCGCTCCTGGAGCCGATCCGCGCCTACCTCGCGTCCTTTTCCGACGGTTCGTTCCTCACCTTTGTCATCGCTGGCATCCCGCGGAACTACGCACGGATCGCCCCGCCGTACGTCGTCACGACCTTCGCCTACGCCACGATTTCTCTCGTCGCGGGACTGACCGCCGGTACGGTCGCGGCGGTGCTGCTGGCGCGGACCACTCCGCGCACGTCGGTGCGGGTCCTTTCGTTTCTGGCGGGCATCCCCGACTTCGTGTTGGCGCTCCTGCTGCAGCTGATGGCGGTGGCGCTGGGCCGGTTGGTGGGTGGACGGCTCTTTCGCATCGCCATGGGCTCCAACGATGGACTCATCGTCCTGCCGGTGGTGGCGCTGGCGGGGTACGTAGCCCTGCGCGTCATCCACAGTGGAACCGCGACCGCGGGACGACTCCTGAACAGCGACCACGTTCGCTTTGCTGCGGCCCTCGGGTTTCCGAGTCTGCGCGTTCGCTCGCTCCATCTGACCCCCGGCGTGATTCCGGTCCTGCGCAGCGAGCTCCCCGTCATCATCGGAAACCTGGTCGCGGCGCTCTGCATCGCCGAGCGACTGTTTCTCATCCCCGGTATCACGCGGATTCTGTTTCAGTTCGGGTTTCTTGTGGACAGTCCGGTGGCGAACGACAGATACCAGTACACCCTGGTTGTGAACGCGCTGGTGACGATCTTTCTGATCTCGACCGTGCTGTTTCCGCTGGCGCACGCAACCCTGAGTATCCTTCAGCGTCTGGCGGTATCCACGGGACGGTCCGGCGTCTCCGGACGGTCCGGTGCACCACCGCGGCCGGCGGTCGGCACCGTCGGGAGACGGCAATGAAGGCCGGCACCGCGAACGGCCGCCCCGTGTCGGCGGGCGCCGCATCAGCCGGCCGGCCGCGCGCCGGCAGCGTGGCCCACACCCCGTCCAGGTCGCTTGGTGTGGGCGTCTCGCTTTTGGCTGTACTGACCCTTGTCGCCGTGATCGGACCGTCCGTCGCGCCGTACCGGCCCGATCAGTCGTGGTCCGCCTACTTCGTCGACACGCCGGAGGGGCGCGATTTTCGGACCGCCCCGGAGCCGCCGAGTGCGGCCCATCCCTTCGGTACAAACCGCTGGGGGTACGATCTGCTGACGCTCATGCTCTACGGTGCCCGTTTCACGATCGCCGCCACGGCACTCATCGCCGGTGTGCAGGTCGTCACCGCCACGGCACTGGGACTTGTGCAGGGCCTCGGTGGCGGGCTGCCCGGACGGAGGCCGACTGCACCCCGACAGCCGGGAACGGGCCGGCGCGGCGGGACGGGGCTGCCCCTCCTGCCGGGCCTTCCCGTGCTCATCATCCTGGTGTTTGTCCTGCAACCGATTACGGTCAACAGTCCCCTGCCACCGGCGGCGGTCTTTCTGATGCAGGTCATCCTGCTCATGCTGCCGGGGGTGCCGGCGCTTTCGGCGACCGTCACCGGTCGCGTCCGGGACCTCGGAGGACACCCGATGATCGAATCCGGCATCGTGGCCGGCGCCGGCACCGGGCGACTGATTCGGCGGTACGTGCTGCCGACGCTGGCGCCGGACCTCTCGCGGTACTTTGTGTACGAATGCCAGCAGACGCTCACACTGGTGGGACAGCTTGGCATGTTCAACATCTTTCTCGGCGGAACGATCTTCACTCCGTCGCCGCCGCTCCTGCACAGCGTCACCCACGAGTGGGCGGGACTGGTGGGACAGAACCGTGCGAACCTGCAGTTTCAGCAGTGGACGGTCCTCTTTCCCCTGGCGGGCTACCTGGCCGTCATGCTGGCGGTGCACCTCGTCGCGATCGGGATGGAACGTCGCAGCGCCTGAACCGGGCTGTATACAGAATCCTGTTGCAAAACTCCCCGTAACTCCTTTCCCGACCTCAACCAGGAACCGAAAACCGACGCGACCGGAGCCAGGTCCTGGCATTCCCGGGAGTTACGGAGGCTCGTGCAACACGTTCCTGTATACAGCCCCGGGCTCCTCGTCAGGCGGTTTCCGCGGCCCGCGTCAGCGATGGCGGAGAAACTTCTCCCGCGCCTTCACCAGGGCGACCATGGACTCGTTGTACGGCGTTGGCACGCCGGCCTGGCGACCGTAGGCCACGATCTTCCCGTTAATGAAGTCGATCTCGGTCCGGCGACCAGCGTCCAGGTCCAGGAGCATCGAAGGTCGGTGCGCGCCGGCACCGTGCATGTACTCCACCGCCCAGCGGTAGAACCCGGAACCGAGCCAGATCTCGTTCGCTCGCGCCACGGCGATGCTTTCCTTGAGCACCCGGTCGGCCAGGTCCCACGCGTACCGATCGCGGGTGGCCTCCTCCATGTTCAGACCGGTGAGACCGCACAGGGCGTTCAGGGCGGCGTTGAGGATCGCCTTGGTCCACACCATCCGCTCCAGGTGCTCCGCGCGTTCCGTGACCAGTCCCGCCGCCGTCAAACGTTCGGCGACCCGCCGGGCACGCGCCGCCTCCTCGGGAACGAGCTCCTGAACAGCGTGCGGCGGATGTTCGAAACTCACGGTGACCGCGCCGGCGCCGGCGTCAAAACTGACACCGTAATTCACCACCGCCCGCACCACCTGTTCCGCCGGCAGCGACTCGGCAACGTCGCGTTCGGTATCGATCCCGTTCTGCCAGCTCACGACCGTCATATCCGGCGGCGCGAACTCAGCCACCGCCGAACAGACCAGCGGGATCGCCGTCGCCTTCACGCACAGGAAGAGCGTCTCCGGCGGATCCGCCGCGAGTTCCTCGACGCCGGCGTGGATCGCCGCGAACGCTCCGGCGGGAACATGAAGCTCCCGCGCCCCGGTGAGCCGGACACCGCCGGCGGCAATCGCCTCCCGCACCGGTGTGGCGATCTCACAGATCGCCACCGAACGGCCGGCGGCGGCCAGGGTGGCGGCAACCACCGACCCGACGGGACCGGCGCCGACAACAGCGACCTCAGCCATGAATCGTCTCCTCGCGCACCATCGAAAACCCGGCGTCTGCAAGGAGCGCTTCAACCTCACCGTCGCGGTCGGTGTGGAGGACCACGACCGCCTCGTTGCCGCCGGCGCGGCGGAATGCGTACAGGTACCGTACGTCCACTCCCTCGCGCTGCAGTGGTGCCAGAACCGCCGCCAGCCCACCGGGTCTGTCGGGTGCCGCCACCGCCACCACGTCGCCGACCGTGGCCGGCAGGTCCATGCTCATGAGCGCGTGGCGTGCCCCGGCCAGGTCCGCAACGATCAGACGCAACACGCCCGTCGTTTCGCCGTCTGCGATGCTCAACGCCGCGATGTCGATCCCGGCGGAGCCCAGGGCGTCGGCGACCACGTGCACCCGCCCCGGCTCGTTTTCAATCTGAACGGAGATTTCCCGAATCACCTGCGCGTCCTTTCTCGTATCTGGTAGTGGCACACCTGCGCCGCCAGGCCGCCGTTGAACACCGGCAGTCGCCGGTCGGGGGCAAGACCGAGCCGGCGCGCCGGTGCCGCCTCCCCGAGAATCATCCAGACCTCCCACCCCGGCAGCGCCTGCTTCATCGCTCCGCCGACGCGGCCGTACACCGCATCGAGATCGGCCGGTGCGAGGCGTTCACCGTACGGCGGGTTCGTCACCACAACACCGCCCCCGCCGCGCCGGGTATCACCCGCGCCTGGCGTGCGCAGGCCCCCGACTGTCTCCAGTGTGGCGGCGGCGTCGGACACGGAGAACTCGATCCAATCGGCAACACCGGCGCGCTCGGCGTTTCGACGCGCCGTGGCGACCATCGCCGGGTCGACGTCGGCGGCAACGATGCGAATCCCCGCCGACGCCCCGGCCGTCCGGTCCGCGGCACCTGCTCCACCGTCGCCGACGCCGGCGCCGACGCCGCCGATCCACGACCACCGCTGGTACGCGTAGCGCCGGCCCAGGTCGCCCGGTACCCGGCCCCCTGCAATCAGGGCGGCCTCGATGGCGATGGTGCCGGCACCGCAGAACGGATCGACGAGCAGACGCTGTCGCGGCCACCCCGCCGCCCGGAGCATCATCGCCGCCACGGTCTCCCGCAGCGGCGCCTCCCCGTGTTCCGTACGGTACCCGCGCTCGTGGAGCGGCGCCCCGGAGGTGTCGAGCGATACCTCCACGCGACCGTCACCGGCGAACACCACAACGGGAACGTCCGGAGAGTGGCGCTCGACCGAGGAACGCTTCCCCTGCAGCCGCTCCCGCTGCCGGTCGACGATCGCGTCTTTGGCACGCATCGCCAGAAAGCGGTGATCCCGGATCTCCGCCGACCGGGCGGTGGCCGAGATCGCGAACGTCCGGTCCAGCGGCAGCAGCGTATCCCACGGCGCGGAACGCACGACCGCGTACGCCGCATCGTAGTCGTCCGCGGGCCCCGCCGCCACCGGCATGAGGACCCGGGAGGCGGTCCGGAGCAATCGGTTGGCCTCCGGAATCCCGGCCTCTCCCGTGCGGCGAGCGCGAACGGCGCCGGTTTCCGCGCGCACGTCGGCGAACCCGACCTCCCGCAGTTCGTCGGCCAGAACCTCCTCGGCGCCGCCGGGACACGTCACGATCAGTTCCTGCCCCGCCGTCGCCGGGGTGCTGCGTTTCTTCAGGATGACCCGTCGGTCCATGGACCCTCCCCGTCGGTGTCCCGCTCGGTGTCCCCGCCGTCGATCGAGTCGCGCAGGTTTCGGAGTCGGTCCGAGGGCGGACGCGACCGCCGTTTTCGTGCCTGTGCCCGGAGGATCGTTGAGACGATGATCCCGACACCGATGAAGATGAGCAGTCCAGCCATGGCGCCAGCATACCATTCACCGGTGATGGACGGCGAGATCTTTGCTACACTGTCTGCCCCTGAGGAGGCACCACGTGAGCAGACCGGCATTTGACAGCGCCCGGGCAGAGCACCTGCGCGACACCGCCCGGCGGGGCCGGGAGAACGGCGACACACCGCTGGACGGCGCCCGCGCCGTTGTGCGGCACCTCGGGGCGTCTCCGACACCGGCGGGGGCGGAGTTCGGGTTCTGGACGCCCGAACTCGATGAAGAGGACGTTCCGGCCGATGCCGTGTGGCTGGAGCTGTTCCTGCCGCCGCCGGAGGGACTCGACCTGCGCGCCCCGTCCCAGATCGTTGCGTTCGACGTCGTTCATGTGCCGGTGGTGCGGAACGGCGAGTTTACCTGGTCGGCGGTCCGGGACATCCCCGCCGGCACCCGTGAGACAGTCGGGGCACTGTACCGGCTCGCGTTCCGGGACCCGGTGGGAACGGTACGCCACGTCGTGGATCCGCTGGCGTGTTCGGTGCCCTTCGGTGCGGCGGCGCCGGCGGAACTCTACGACCTCCCGGCCCTCCTCGCCTCGAGGCGGGACGGAGAATACTTCCGGAACCTGGAGACACTCGCCGACGACGACGGCGTCCCGCGGGTGACCGCGCCCGTCTCGCTTCTGGAGATCCACGTGCCAACCGCCACCGCCGGCGGCACAATGGCGGCGCTGACGCGCGAGTACCGGACGGTCGCGGACGCCCTCGCCGACGGGCACGCCGCGGAACGCCTGACGCCCTCGCAGAAGGCGCTTGTGGGATACGAGGCGATTCAGCTTATGCCGGTGGAGCCGACCATCCTGTTCGAAGACGGGGAACAGTACTGGCAGGAAATCGACGGCGCCGACTCCACTGCCGACGCCGACTCCACTGCCGACGCCGACTCCACTGCCGATTCCGACTCCGGCTCCAACGCTCACCGCGATTCCAGCGACCGTTCCAGCGCCACCTCGAATCCCGCCGGGGAGGGACTCCGCCGCGTTGCCCTGCGGCGACCGTACAGCACCAACTGGGGCTACGACGTGATCACCGTCGCGTCCCCGGCGGTAAACCCGGTGTTGCTGGAATCCGGCCGACCGGACGAGTTCCTGGACCTGATCGAAACCCTGCACACGTTTCCCACCGGTTCGATCAAGGTCGTCCTCGACGTCGTATACGGCCACGCGGACAACCAGACGCTGGCGCTCCTCAACCATCACTTCTTCGCCGGGGCGAACATGTACGGCCAGAATCTCAACTACCGACATCCGATCGTCCGGGCAATCCTGCTTGACATGCAGCACCGCAAGAGCGATTTCGGGGTCGACGGCATCCGTGTGGACGGTGCACAGGACTTCAAGCACTGGGTCCGCGCAGAGGACCGTCTGTACCACGACGACGACTACCTTCACCTGATGAATGACGTGGAGCAGGAGGTCGCCGGCGTCCGCTACCGTCCCTGGATGATCTTCGAGGACGGTCGACCGTGGCCGCGGGACGACTGGGAACTCGCGTCGAGCTATCGGGAGGTAACACGGCAGATGCCCCGCGTCGTCCAGTGGGGTCCCCTCACGTTCGCGCACAACACGCCGTTTCTGTTCACGTTCTGGATCAGCAAGTGGTGGCGCATCCGGGAACTCCTCGAGGTGGGTGCCAACTGGATCACCGGAAATTCGAACCATGATACGCTCCGCCGCGGCACGCAGGTGAGCCCCGATGCCCTCGTGAACACCTACCTGGGCGCGACGTTGCCGGAGATCTTCGAAAACGGCTACGACAACCACGCCACGCGCCTGGTGGATGCGGTGCTTCCGGGGATTCCCATGGACTTTCTCAACGCCAACCTGCGCGGCCCCTGGAGCTTCGTCCGCAACACCGACGCCCGCTGGGCGATCAAGGTGGTCTCCGAAGAGGCCCGGTTTCTCGACTGGGCGGTGACGCCGAAGCGTTTCAACGAGGGGTGGGCGTTTCCAAGGCTCAAGGCGCGGGGGTTTCACAGCCTCGAGGGTCTGCGACGATTCCAGAGGGCGCTCGTCGGCGCGGTGTCCGCCACGGTCTACGAGCCGGACGCCCTGGCGGCTGTACTCAACGCGGTCCAGCCCCGCCTCGAGGGACCCCGCGAGTACACCGGCGCGACCCTCCGCGCACTCGCCCGCGACTGGATGGACGATGTCCACGAATTCTGCAACCTCGCCCACTACCGTCGTCGAATCGACGAGACACCGCGACTGGCGGCCGGTGCGGATTTCGGCTGGCGCGTCCGTCGGTTCCGTCACCGGGAGCGCTGGCTCGTGGGAAACGTACAGGGAGACGATCTGGCCACCTATCAGCATCCCACCGAAGGAACGGTCCTGCTGACCGTCCACCGCCGGCGGCATTCGACCGTGGCGGGACCGGACGGGTCCCGGCCGGCGGCGGATATCGCACCGAATGGACGCTTCGCCGAGGTGGTACTGCTCGCCAATCTGGAAGGCGCGCCCCGATCCCTGGTCCCGTCGGAGCAGATCGCACGCCTCACCGGGGGCGCATCCTCCGATCGGTGGGAACTCATCCTGGCGGTACCGAGCCTCAACGGCGAGGGCACGAACCCCGACGGGTCCGTCGAACTGGCGAACAGCCAGGCGCTGCTCTACGGTCGACGACGGTAGCGAAACCGGTAGCCGACAGCCATGACCATGCTCCGCCACACATTCCTTGTACCGATCATCGCCTGCCTCGCCGCAGCCGTGGCCACCGCCGACACCCCGCTTCCGCAGTGGGGGCAGCTCGACGGATTTGTTCACCTGCGGGCGTACCAGACCGCGTACCCCGACCGCGTCCAGTCCGTCGCCTACCGCGACGGGGACTGGGCCATCCTGGTGAACGACACCTGGTTCTACTGGGCCAACGGGCGCATCCTCCCGGAGAAGGCGCGGGCCTCCTGGGAACTCTACGCGCCGGCGCGGCTGTATCGCTATCGGACCGGCGTGTACACCGTCCCGCCTGTGGATGCCGGGGAAGAGGAAATCCTCGAAGCGTGGATCCACCGGGATCCGGCAACGGTGCCCCGGCGTCACAACGGCTTTCTGGGTGTGTTGTACGGAGCGCTGAGCTCCGGCCAGGCACGTCAGATCATGCAGACGGTGGATCTCTTCGGCCACCGCGTACGCGTACACCCCCTCCTGGTGGAACCGCTGGAACGCGTTCGTCGCCAGACCAAGAAGGCGATGCTTCACAACCCGGAACTGATCCGCTTCGTGAACGGTTTGGTGCAGATCGACGGGCAAAACTGGCGGGAGATCGCCGGGACCCGGTCCCTCAGTTACCATTCCTACGGCGTTGCGATCGACATGATTCCGTCGAGCTACCGCGGTGGCTTCTCCTACTGGCGGTGGGCGGCGGAAGCCGGCATCGTTCGCTGGTGGGCGCTTCCGCCGTCACAGCGCTGGCTGCTGCCTCCGGACCTTGTGGAAATCTTTGAGCAGAATGGATTCGTCTGGGGCGGTCGGTGGCTGTTCTTCGACGCGATCCACATGGAATACCGACCGGAGATCTTTGCCGTCAACCGAACGCTGGAACAGGATCGCGCTAACGCCGCGCTGCCGCGTTCGTCGCCGGGTCGGTAGTCCGGGGCGCGCGTCCCGGTCATCTCACACACCGATCGCCCGGATCTGATCGCGCATGTCCTCGAGTTCCCGGACCCAGAACGCCCGATTCCCCCACTCCGGTTCCTGGCGGCGGAACCAGTGGTCGTGGCGTTGTTCGGCGCGCCAGGCGAGGAAATGGATCATGCGCATCAGCCGCAGCGGCTCGATGAGCGCCAGTTCGTGACGATCGAACTCCAGGAATTCCTCGTACCCGTCCAGAAGCATCGTAAGCTCCCGTCGGCAGTTGTCGGCGCGGTCCGGTAACAGGAGCCACAGGTCCTGGACGGCCGGACCGGTCATCATGTCGTCGAAGTCGATAAGCAGCAGGCCCTCGCCGGGGCGGTCGAGGATATTGCCGCGGTGGCAGTCACCGTGGATCCGCAGCTGCCCGACGTCGTCGAAGCGTGGCGCCACCGCCTCCACCGCGCGACGGCATTCGTCCAGGAACTCCTGCCGGATGTCGGGGTGGATCACCCCCTCCTCGTCCAGCCGACGCAGATACCCCTCCGCCCAGGCGGGGGTCAGTTGCAGTCGCGCGGGGGCCTCGCCGCGCCGCCCTACGGCGTGCATCCGTCCGACCGCGGCGCCGAGGCGGTACCAGTCGCTGTCCTGTTCGGCGTCGAACCCCCGACCACCACGACGCGGAAAGAGGCCGAAGTGGATCTCGATCGCGCCGTTCTCGCGTTCCAGCTCCAGATCGAAGAGCGTGTCTCCGTCCTCATCGCCGACGGGCGCCACGACCGGCACTTCGAAGCCCGCAAGCTCCTCGAGGAATCGGTGTTCCTCCTGGATCATCTCCCGGGTCCAGCGACCGGGCCGATAGAACTTGGCCACAAGCCGTTCACCGTCGTCGCCGTGGAGTCCGTAGACGCGATTCACGTAGCTGGCGTAGGGCTCCACGACACCGTCGAGGGACAGGTCGAACACGCCCTCCACCGCCGCGAGAACCTCCCTGGGTCCCAGCAGATCAAACGCGCCGGGCTGGTCTGGTGCCATCGGTTGATCGTCCATTGATCGGGAGTATACAGGTTGATGGCGCTACCGGAAAACGGTCATTTGATGATACAGTACCGGGGCATGCGTCAGATTCCGCCCAGCGCGTTTGTCAGGATAGAACAGAAAAAGCCAAGCTTTCCCATCTCACGGATGTTCGACGAATACCTCGACCACTACGGGAGAAAGGCACCCTTCCGGATGGTCTATGAAGACCTCCTCGACTATCAGGAGGGCTTTCCGATGCAGACCTCATCCGGCGAGGATACACTCTGGGACTGGGTGATCTACCCGCAACGCGAGTGGGATGTCCTTTCCCGGGAACTCACGCAGATCTACGCGTGGCTCAAGACGCCCGACGACCCGGGGTTCACCGACCACCTGTACATCAGCCGCGTCGAGTACTGCAACTTCGGGAACTCCAAGCCGTTCCGGATACGCGTGGTCAACCGTTTCAACGACAACCACGACTACTACTACGTGAAGCGGGCGGACGCGTCGCGTGTCTACGGACTCGAGCTCGAACACATCCTGGCCCCCAACCGGATCGATTTTCTGGTGCAGGGCAACACTCTGGTGGAGGAGCACATCGCCGGCGTACCGGGGGACGTGTTTCTCAAGAATCGCGATCTGGACACCGAACATACTCGTATACGAATCGCGAAGGAGTTCGTGAAGTTCTCGGAGCGCTGTTTTGCGAAACTCCTGGGCGACATGCGCAGCTACAACTACGTGGTCGTGATCACCCAGGATTTCGATATGGACCAGATCCGCGTGCGGGCGATCGACTTCGATCAGCAGAGCTACGAGGGGAACATTCAGGTGTATCTGCCGCAGTTCTACGAGGAGAACCAGACGATGGTAGATCTGGTCTGGAACGTTCTGGAGTCCAGCACCATTCGCCAGTACCAGAAGGAGGAGCGGTCCCTGATGGCACGACGCATGCGGACCTCCTGGTCCCGTGTTGACGATCTGCTGTTCTGCATGGAGCAGGACTCCATCTCCACCGAGGACCGGGTCCGGCTTCTGGCAAAGGGCCTCGCGCGGTTTCACAAGGACAACGATTTTCTCGACGCCCGAAGCATGGGACAGCTGACCCGGCACCACCTGACCACCATGATGACCGAGGATCAATAGGACGTGGCACCACCGGACCTTTCCCCTCTCGAGCTGCTCTTCCCGGTGTTCGCCATGGGTACGCTGGTCACCGCTCTGGTTTCGTTCGGGCTCCTGGCGAGAGACCGCCGCGTCTCGCGGGTCTTCTGGGGCGTCTTCGTCCTGCTGGTGGTGGCCCTCGTATCCGTCGCGTTCGATACCTCCGTCCTGGTGGTCGGCGGCATCCTGGGCCGTGAGCGCCTGGCGATGCAGTTCTCCCGCCTCCACGAACTCACCATGGCCACGTTTCTGACAGTGATCCCGTACTTTTTCTGGACCCTGGTTCCCCCGCGGTCGCGTCTTGCCCGGGTCTGCGCGGCCAACGCCGTCGTGAGCGCGGTGATCGTGCTGGCGATCGTGGCGATCGCATTTGTTCGCCCCGACCTGTTCGTCTCCGTCACCCGACCACTGCGGGACGCCAATCGGATCGCGTACTCTTCCGCCGCCGGACGCGGTGCCACCGGAGCGGTGTTTGCATTCCGTGACGCAATTCTTGCCGTGCAGATCGTATTCGCCCTGGTCGCGGCGATCATCATCGCCCGCCGCGGTGCCGTGTCGCTGCCGGATCGCCTGATCGTCGCCGGCGTGGCGATCGGCGTCATGATGGGTGGCTCGGCAATCTATTCCAACTTTGTGGGGCACTACCCGGGGCCGATGGACGGCGTTCCGATTCCGCGTGTGGGGCTGGCGCTCACGCTGTTCGCGCTCCTGGCGACGACCTCCCACGTCCTGCGGTTTGTGGGTCAGTCGCGGCTGCTGGACCAGACCAACCGGGAACTCCAGCATCGTCGCGACCGCCTCGCGTTTCTTGCCTACCACGACGAGATGACCCAGATGTTCAACAAGCAGGCGCTCCTTGAGGACATCGGAGGGCTCCTGACCCGCACTCGCGACAGCGACCGCGACCATCCCCTGGCGGCAACCGTCATTCTCTGCGATCTCGACGGATTCCGGTCGATCGTCGACAGCTACGGTTTCGGATTCTCCGACCGGCTTCTGCGTATCGTGGGACGACGGCTCGAAAACTACGCCGGTCGTCACGGCGGGAGCGAGGCGCGCGCCTACCACGTGGATGCCGACCAGTTTGCGGTCCTGCTGCCCAGGATCAGGGACGGCGTGTCTGTGGGCTTCGTGGAGGACAACCTGCTCACCACGGTGGCGCAGCCGCTGCACCTCGACGGACAGGAGGTCTATCTGAGCGCCAGCGCGGGCGTCTACACCGTCACCGGGAACGCGGTCGACGCCGAGGACGTACTGAGGCGCCTCAAACGGGCCCTGTCGGAGGCGCGGGAGACGCACAATACGGTGTGCCGCTACTCGGCGGACGTGCACGTGGCGGTGGAGTCCACCCAGGCGCTTGTACAGGACCTGAGGCGCGCGGTGCGGCGCAATGAGTTCTCCGTGGTCTACCAGCCGATCGTCGACCGCGAGGGGACGATCGCCGCCGCCGAGGCGTTGCTGCGGTGGAACGACGCCGGCCCCGCAGAGTTCATTCCCCTGGCGGAGGAGTCGGGGCTGATCGTGCCGATGACCGGGATCCTGATCGACCGGGTGTTTCAGGATCTGCCCGCGCTCCTGGACCTCCGACCGGAACTCACCGTCTACCTGAACGTGTCCGCCCGACACATTTCCCAGCTCCGGCTCCGGGAGGAGATCGACCGGCGCCTCGAGAACGGTCGGCATCCGCCGAGCGCCGTGGGAATCGAGATCACCGAAACCTCGTTCCTCCACGGGGGGGCCGAGATATCGTCGCTCCTCGCCGACATTCGAGGGCGCGGAATGTCGGTCGCAATCGACGATTTCGGTACGGGGTATTCAACGCTCAGCTACCTCAAAAACGTCCCCGCCGACCGTATCAAGATCGATCAGTCGTTTATCCGAGGTCTCCCGCTCTCCCTGGCCGACGCAGCCCTGGTGGAAAGCGTTATCACCCTCGGCCGGCGACTCGGAAAGACCGTGGTCGCCGAAGGTGTCGAGACTCGGGACCAGCACCGCTACCTCCTGGCACAGGGAGTCGACTATTTCCAGGGGTTTTTCTTCTCCGCCGGATGCTCTCTCGACGATCCGGTGTGGAGCCGCGTCGGCACGATGGAACTTGAGCGATAGGAGCACTACTATAGAACGGTGCGCTATTTCTTCCTGAAGCTTGGCCCCGGAAACGCATACGCTCGCCCGCTCCTGCAGGAGGGCGCACTGGGTCCCCCGACCGCGGTCGGGTTTTTCCGCTCGGTCACCGTGGCGGACATCGAATCGCACCTGGACGGAGAGCGCGCCCGCTTCAGCTATCAGGCGATCGATCTGTACCGCTGGTCTCACGGTATGCTGCCGGGTTACGCGGTGACGGTGGCCGCGGGACGGGTGTGGATCCTGGAACCCGCAGGTCCGATGGAGGATGGGGACCCCGAGACGTTCGCGCAGCGCGTCGGTCCCTGCCCGCACGATGACGATATTCCCAAACTGGTGCCGGTCCGTATCGCCGCGGAAGAGCACCTGGGCCACGTGCCGACGCTCCTCGCACAGATAACATCAAACCGACATCTCTCCAGCAGCACGTTCAAGGAGATCCGCGACGACTACGGCAATCGCATGGCGCTGGACCACGTGGTGTTCAAGCGGGGGCTGGTCGATCACTACGCAACGATCGCCGACGGCACCCGTGACCTGTATCACCTGCTACTGTGCCTGGGCGCCAACGAGCTCATCGCGCTGGTGGCGCGGCTTCTGGAGGAACACGGGCTCTCGGTGCCGGCTCCTACCGGCGGTTTCGTGAAGAACGTGGACCTGTTCGTCTACAACGACCGGTCCCGACCGGTGACGGTGGGATCGCCGGCGTTCGGTGTTCTGGAGGTCCCGCCGCGTCGTGCATTCCGCCACGGAGCGGTCATGCTGCAGGTGCGGGGAGCCGCCACCGACACGCGCCCGGAACCCAGCCCGGAGGTCGACTACCTCGTTCAGCTCAACGCCGAACCGGCGGAACGCGTCCTGGACCACGCGTGGATCGGCGAGACGCTGCGGTCCGCGCCCAACACGCGACGCTGGCTTGCCCGGATCCTGCGATGGGTCCCCTTTTCCGGAACGGTTATTCGGGCGCTGCGGTCCGCATCGACAGACTGATCCGCCCGCGATCGCGGTCCACCTCCGTCACCGTCGCCCGTACCGTCTGCCCGACCCGGACCACGGTGTGGGGGTCCGATACATACCGATCGGCCATCGCGCTCACGTGAACCAGGCCGTCGCGATGGACACCAACGTCGACGAAGGCACCAAAGGCGGTGATGTTGGTCACCGTCCCGTCCAGCACCATCCCCTCCCGCAGATCGTCGATCGTCCGGATTCCCTCGGCAAACTCGGGGGCGGAGAACGCCCCGCGGGTGTCGACACCGCCGCGCCGGAGTTCCGCGATCACATCGTGAATCGTCGGCACACCCACGCCCGCCTCCTGGTCCAGCCATTGCGCCGGGTCCATGGCAGTCAGGGTGTCCAGCGCCGGACCGTTTCCCACCAGGTCCCCCGGAGAAACGCCGACCGCCTCAGCCATCCGGTCCACCAGCCCGTAGCGCTCGGGGTGCACCCCGGTGTGGTCGCGCCGGTCCGGCGAGGCATGACACCGCAAAAAGCCGGCGCACTGCTGCCACCGCCGGGGACCGATGCCCTCCACGGTCCGAACGGCGTCGCGACGGGCAAACGGCCCGTGACGATCGCGATGTGCCACGATCGCCCGGGCGGTGCGGGCGTCGAGCCCGGCAACCCGCGCCAGAAGGGCTTCGCTCGCCGTGTTTACCTCCACCCCCACGGTGTTCACACACGTCTCGACAGTGTCGTTCACCGCCCGTTCGAGGCGACCGGCGTCGATATCGTGCTGATACTGCCCCACCCCGACGGATGCGGGATCGATCTTTACCAGTTCCGCCAGGGGATCCTGCAGCCGACGCCCGATCGACACCGCGCCGCGGTACTCCACCGCCAGATCCGGAAACTCCTGCCGCGCCGCCGGCGACGCGGAGTACACGGAGGCGCCGGCCTCACTCACCCGCACGATCGGGACCCCCGGCGCCAGTTCACGGAGAAACTCCTCGGTCTCGCGTCCCCCGGTGCCGTTGCCGACGGCGATCGCCTCCGGACCGTGTGCCGTTACCATGTCCCGGATGACGGTGCCGGCACCGCGACGGTCACCGTGGGGAGGCAACGGTCGCACCGTGCGGTGCGCGCGCAGGCGCCCCGTACCGTCCAGCGCGACAACCTTACACCCGCTGCGAAACCCCGGGTCGATCGCCAGGACCGGCCGCGTGCCGAAGGGAGGCGCGAGCAGAATATCGCGCAGGCCGGCGGCGAACACCTCGGTGGCGGCGGCCTCCGCCCGCTCGCGGACCTCTTTGGCCAGGCGCTTCTCCAGCGTCGGCGCCAGGAGACGGTCCCACGACTCCCCCACGATCCGATCCTCGACCTCCCGACGATCGGCGGCGGTGGGTCCGTCGGCCGCCAGGTGCTGCTGCAGAACGCGCAGCGCTGCCGGCTGCGGCGGTCGCATCGTGACGCGCAGGGCGCCGTCGCGCACGCCCCGCAGCACCGCGAGCACGCGGTGGGACTTCGCGCCCCGCACCGGTTCCTTCCAGTCCAGGTAGTCGCGGTAGGTGGCAACCGCCTCCTCGGAGGCGCCTCGGGCGCGCTCACTGCGGAGAGCGGCCTGACGCTGAAACGTCCCATACACGGCCGCCCTGACCGCGGGGTCCGCCGCGGTCTCCGCCGCGACGATGTCAACAAGACCGTCGACGCAGGCGGTACGGTCCAACCCATCGGGGCAGTGCTCCGGCAGCAGCGTGGCAAGTGGGGTCGTCCGGTCCCGCAGGAACGCCTCCGCCACCGGGCCGCATCCCGCATCACGGGCGCGGTCTGCCCGGGTCGTGCGCCGCGGTCGATACGGTGAGTAGATATCCTCGAGCGCCGACCGCGTCTCCGCCGCCGCGATCGCCGCCTCCAGGGCGGCGGTCAGCTGGCCACGCTCCCGCATGCCTGCAAGGATCGACTCCCTGCGGGAATCCAGCTCCATCAGGCGCGTGGATTCGCTGCGAACGGCGCGCAACTGTTCCTCGTCGAGGCCTCCGGTGCGTTCCTTGCGGTAGCGAGCAACAAACGGCACGGTGGCGCCGTCGTCAAACAGCGCCAGTGTCGCGGCCACGGCGGCGGCGTCGAGTCCCAGGGATGCAGCGATGCGTTCAGCGATGGTGTTCATGACCGTGCATGGTGCGCGCTCCAGCTCCCTCGTGACAAGTCCCCGGAATGTCCGGTATTCTGCCGGTCACGATGCAGGACATGCACAAGCGGTGGACGATTGCCGACGCCGCCAACACGTACGGAATCAAGGAATGGGGCGCCGGCTACTTCGACCTGTCGGACGCCGGCGAAGTGGTCGTGCGGACCGGCGGCAAAGCGTCCGCCGAGGTCAGTCTGATGGACATCATCCGGGGCATCAGCGACCGCGGCCTGAGCATGCCGGTTCTCCTGCGCGTCGAGAATCTCCTCGACCAGCAGATCTCCCGGCTGAACGAAAGCTTCGCCACATCGATACGTGGCACCGGATATACCGGGCACTACCAGGGCGTCTTCCCCATCAAGGTC
>CAJWEZ010000074.1 GCA_913030605.1 uncultured Spirochaeta sp. | reverse complement strand
TTGGCATCCTTCGCGCCCATGGCAACCAATTGTTCCGAATAGAGCAGCGGCAGTGCGCGGCGGGGGAGCGGCTGACTCGCGGCCGGGTGAGCGAGGCGGTGCTCAAGGACCTGATCCAGACGCAGGAGAAGCTCACGTGGAACTACGGTCGCAAGCGCCGGTCGATCGCCATGGGGGTCTACCGGTCCGATCTCATCGAGTACCCGGTGCACTACCGTGCCGTCGATCCCGACGCCACGCGGTTTGTGCCGCTGCAGATGGAGAAAGAACTCTCCATGCGGGAGATCATCTCGGAACACCCCAAGGGGCAGGAGTTCGGGCACATCGTCGCCGACCTCGATCAGTTCCCGCTCCTGACCGACGATCGGGGCAACGTCCTGAGTTTTCCGCCGGTGATTAACAGCGCCGAGATCGGCGCCGTCCAGGAGGGCGACACCACGCTGTTTATCGAGCTCACCGGCACCGATATGGATTCCCTTCTGCTGACGGCGTCGATCGTGGCGTGTGACGTGGCCGACGCCGGCTACACGGTGGAGCCGGTGACGATCGAGTATCCGTACGACACCCCCTACGGGCGTGAACTGACGGTGCCGTACTACTTCCAGTCGCCACAGACCGCGTCGCTCGACCAGATAAACCGGCTCCTCGGCACCTCCCTGTCGGAGGAAGAGATCGTGGCGGCGCTGCGCCGCATGGGTGTGGTGGCCACGTCGGCAAGCGCCGCGTCCCACGGCACCGACGACGATCGGTCGATCGTTATCCGGGTGCCGGAATACCGCAACGACTTTCTCCACGCCGTGGATATCGTCGAGGACGTCATGATCGGTCGCGGCATGGACAGCTTCGAGCCGATGATGCCGCAGGATTTTACCGTCGGTCGGCTGACGGCGGTGGAGGAGGCGTCCCGGCGGCTCAAGTTCACCATGGTCGGACTCGGTTTCCAGGAGATGATCTTCAACTACCTCGGATCCGCGGACGACTACATCGAACGGATGTACCCCGAGGAGGAATGGGACGACGCCCGGGAGCGGGCGGTGCAGATCGCCAACCCCATGAGCGAAAACTACGAGTTCGTGCGCCCCTCCATTCTCCCGTCGCTGCTGTCGGCGGAGGCGGTGAGCGGTCAGGCGGTGTATCCGCACCACGTGTTCGAGATCGGCAACACCGCGGAGCGTGACGATTCCGATGTCAGCGGCACTCGCACCCGTACGATGATGGGGTTCGTGTCGGCCGACCGTGGCGCGGGTTTCAACCTGGTAAATTCGCACATCTCCGCTATACTGTATTACATGGGACGGGAGTTCTCGGTCCGCGAGGTCCGCGATGCCCGTTTCATACCCGGCCGTGCGGCACAGATTGTGCTGGACGACGGAGTGGTGGCCGGTGTGTTCGGTGAACTGCATCCCCGCGTGCTCGACGCATGGGGTGTGCAGGTGCCGTGTACCGCCGGAGAACTCGATGTCGAACGGTTGGCAGGTAAGAATGCCGGAGGTAGAGGCGCTTCATAGTCCTTCGATCCTCGTTCCGTACCCCGGCCCGGATAGCGCCCCGGACGCTCTCGATGTGTTTGTGTATCTGAGGCCGGAGACCAACGGCGTGGCCGTTGAGAGCACGGTGCTCAAGGTGGTTCGGGAATGCAGGGGACGCGAATCAGACATAGACCTGGTGTACATGGCAAATGTCCCGGGTTCACACATCGTTCGCCGCAGGATCGTGGAGCGCCACTATTCCCTGCGGCTTTTTTTTGCGGTCCACGGCGGCGCGGCGTTTTCCGACGACATGGTGGCGCAGTTCGAGGCGTTTTACCGCACTCCATTCCGGCCCGAAGTGGTGATCGGGGCGTTTGACGCGCTGCGACGGTTTCAGTGGCAGCCCGAGGAGCTGTTCGGCCTGTGGGTCGACGAGTCGGCGGTGACGCGCATCGCCGGGCAGGTGATCAAACAGTTCCAGGGGACGTGGATCGTCAACTACGATATCCCGGCACTGCTCCACAAGAACACCGCCGGAACTGATATCGCTGTCATGGCGTTTCGTACGCGGGAGGGATATCCGCACTTTTTCCGCCTCGCTGGAGAGATGAAGGACGCACTGGTTGATCGCGGGCTGCTGCGAAAGGGGATGCCGATCGCCCGGGCGGTGCACATCTCCCGCAGTCCCTTCGAACAGCTTCTCGATGCCCGGGACTACCTGATCAGAACGGATGGAACGCCCGCCGGTATCGGCGCGTCGTCGTTCGCGCGGTATCTGATGGAGCAGGGGCTCACCGCCCGTCAGGTACAGGGGCTGGTGGAGCACCCGATCTGCCGGTTCGATTTCGGGGTGGACGCTCCGCGCGATCAGAACCTTCTGGATCTCTGTGAGGGGTTCGGATACGAGGATGCGCTGTACGTGATTCGGCGGATAGAGGCGCAGTCGGTGCTGCCGACACGCTTCAGTATACCGTAACCTCCGCCAGGATCGCGGTTCCGGTGAGGTACAGTGCAGGAGACCCGGTGCGGCGGGGCGAGCCACCCCTGCTGTGGTCGGTGTGTTCGGCAAGAATCGCGGAGACCTCGTTGTGGACCGCGACGTCCCGGGGGAGCAGGATCTTCAGCTCTCCCATCACCGCGACCACGTGCAGACGCGTGTCCTCGGTCAGTACAACATCCCGCAGATCCAACGTCAGCGATCCCATAACCGTGGTGGCGGTTACGGCGCGGTGGTGGATCCAGTCGCCGCTCACGGTGCGTTCGGTGAGTATCGCCGTGACCGACTGTCCGGGGTCGGGCTGCGGTGAACCCGACGGTCGGCCCCCCGTGGCGGCGGGAAGGTAGGCCCGAACCGCCGCGCTCAGCGTCCGCTGATCGGTGGCGGCGCGAACATCGGTCAGGGCGCGTTCAAAGGTGTCCTCGTCGAATACGCCCTCCGCATAGCGTGCGGCGAGTGTGTCGAGGGCGTCCTGTCGCTGTGTTTCCAGATCGTCCACGGGCGTGTCTCTCTTCTCACTTCCGATCGGTATATGCGCCATGGTACCATGCACCGATGGAATTGATCGAGCTGCTCCGGCGCGTACACCCATTCCGATTCCTTCGCGGTCGACACCGGGAGGCGCTGATTCCACACGCCCGAACCTTTGGCGCCCGGGCGGGGGAGACGATCTTCCGACAGAACGACGTGGACCAGTCGGTGTACCTGATCGAGGCGGGAACCGTGGAGGTCTTCGACCCCCGCCGCGGCTCCGACGACGTGGTGACCGTGATTGGACAGGACCGGTTCTTCGGGGAGTGGGAGGCGATCTTCCAGGAGCCGCGGATGTACTCCGTGCGCGCCCGCACGGAGTGCCGCGGATACGTGATCAGCGGCGAGGAGTTTCGCAGCACGTTGCAGTCTGCGCCGGGGTTCGCGCAGGGATTCGGCACGATCCTGAGGGACAATCAGGGCATATTTGCCGCCTTCGATCGGTTCAAGGTCGATCTGCTCCAGAGCGCGGGGCGTGGACATATCAGTATCGAGACGCTTCTGCCGCTCTACCGGGCCCTGCAACCGGCACTGCACCCCGGTGTTGACGAGCCGTACCGGATCGACATCGGTGCGCTGCAGTACGCGGTTCGTCGCCTTCCGGACAACGTGACCCGCACGTTCGCGTTTCTCCTGGCCGACGAGATTCCCCCGGCCCTGGCGGGATCGGAGGCCTCGTTCCCGCCGGTCCGTACCGCCGCCCGGCGACGCGACATCCGCGAGGTGTTGCCGGGCAAGAACCTGGTCCTCCTGCGGACCGGCAACTCGGATCTGATCGACCTGGTCACGAGCCTATGCCTGTACGCGGTGGAAGCGCGCAAGATTCGCGAGCGCGTCATTCGCGATGAAAGCTTGCCGGCGGTTGATCGATTTCTCCGGGAGCACGCCGCCGGCGCCGACGTGGAGGCCGCCAGGGAATTTCTCAACACCCTCGCCTTCAGTTCCCGGGAAGTTGACGCGCTCGTGAGCCTGTGGCCGGAGGATCCGGTCCGCCGTATTTCGGAAATCACCCGTCACCGCGAGATGTTCAGTATCGACGTCCGCCGACAACAGCGAAATTACCACGCCCGGCGTGGCGAACTCTGGACCGGCGAGGTGGCCCGGGTGACGGCGGAGTTGCTGGGGATGGATCCCGTTGATCTGGACCCCGAGCGCGGCGTACACATCATCAGCAGCAACACCCATTCGGTCAGCAACTGTCTCAACCCCTGGTACCGCGACAACGGAGCCCGGGTTCTCGAGTGGGCTCGGCGGGTGGGGCATCCGGCGGTCCAGGATCCGTGGGTTCGCGACCAGGATCTGGTCTACTCGCTGGCGCGGGACTACTTCGCCGACACCGCAGGGAGCCGCGACACGGCCGCCGAGGTGGCGCGCGGAGCGGGGCACCACTCGCTGTCGGAGACCGTGGGGACCGGCATTCAGGTTCAGCTCATCGACTTGGCACGGCTATCAGGGACCGAGATCGATCCGCATCTCCACCAGTTGCATCCCGGCAGTCCCGCCGCCGACGATCTGATCGTGAACATCGACTACGCCTTCGGCGAACAGGCGGAGTACGTGATCCGCAACCTTCTCACGCTCTACGGTGAGAACATCCGCAGTGTGAGTTTTCTCGGGAAGGCCGGCGCGCTCGCCGGCAACCGCGGCGATATCCTTGCACCGACGGCGTTTATCGAGCAACATAGTGACCTGTTCCAGCCGATTCCCGCCCAGCACGGTCCCGAGGGCTTCCCCGTCCACCACGGGCCGATGCTCACCGTCGACGGGACGCTGCTGCAGAACCGGCAGATGCTGAGCTTCTACCGGCAGATCTGGAACGTGGTAGGCATTGAAATGGAAGGTACGCACTACTATCGAGAGATACTGGAGTCGCGACAGCTCGGTGTGATCCGACCTGACGTGGTGTTCCGGTTTCTGTACTACGTCTCAGACCTCCCGCTGCAGACCAGCTCCACCCTCGCCGCACCGTTGCGGGCACACGAGGGCGTGCCGCCGCTCTACGCAATTACGCGGCACATCCTCAATCAGATCATCGCAGGAGAGCCCGCATGAGTGTTCCGCGTCGTCTCGTGTTCACCAACCGGAAGGGTGGGGTGGGGAAAACCACCACCAGCGTAAACATCGCCGCGGCGCTGGCGCACATGGGGTTTTCGGTGCTCCTGGTGGATACCGACCCCCAGGCCCACGCGACAATGTCGCTCGGTATCTCCCAAAGCGACCTTTCCGGCGACGTGAGTGATGTCGCCCAGGGCCGTATGCACGCCGCCGATGTGCTCAGGCGAACGTACGTGCCGCGCCTCAAGGTGCTGCCGTCCTCGCGTCGCCTCAGCGATTTCGAACGCCGCTACGCCAACAGCCTGGAGGCGCGGTTCTGGCTGCGGAAACAGCTCGAGGCCGAGATGGACCGCCACGACTACACCGTGTTCGACACCCCGCCGACCACCCAGCTGCTCACGCTGGGAGCGCTTGTTGCCGGTGCCGAGGCGTACGTGCCGATGCAGGCGCATTTTCTCGCCATGGAGGGAATGATCGAGATCATCGAACTCGTGGAGCAGACACGCCGGCACTACAATCCGATCCTGTCGGTTCGCGGGATCATACCGACGTTCTACGATCAGGGTGCGGCGTTCTCAGAACAGATGATGAGCGAGCTCCGGGACCGTCTGGGCGCGGATGTGGTCCTGCCGCCGATCCGACAGAATCGCGCCCTTGCGGAAGCCCCCGGGAGCGGGCATACGATTTTTCAGCACAACCTGCGCAGCGACGGCGCCCTCGACTACTACCGGGTGGCGGTTCGCATACGCGACATGGGACCGCCGGCGGCTGAGTAGGTCTCAGCCGGGGACCTGGCGCAAATTGAGCACCGCACCTTCCACCTCGCCCCCGTCGCCGTAGATGGGGCTCCCGTTGATCTTCAGACGCAGCCGGGCGCCGGGTTCCGCGGCGTCAGGGCCGGCGCGGAGCGTGAGCGTGTACTCGTCCACCGATTCGCCGGTCCGCCGGATGCGGGAAAAGGGAAGATCCTCGGCGGGAACGGGCGTTCCGTCCGGGGTCTCGGGCTCGAACGCCTCGTGGTCGTGCTGCATGCGCGTGAGCTGTTCCTCCGGGTAGCCGAGCAGATCCTCGCCCCGCCGGTTGGCGTACATGATCCGACCGCGGTGGTCCAGCATGATGATCGCCGACGGATTGCTGTCCAGCACTCGCATGAGCAGTTCGTGCTGTCGCAGGAGGGCCTGCTCCGCCAGCTTGCGCTCGGTTATCTCCACCAGCGATAGCACGATTCCCTTGGTGTTTTCCTGTTCGCTCCGGTACGGCTGGATCTTCACCAGAAACCACGCGCCGTCCCTGTTCTGGACCTCGACTTCCTGCGGATCCTCCGATTTCATGACCGAATAGATGTCTTCAAGAAGCGTGTCGTAGCGCAGGTTGTGCGACAGATCGCCGAAGGAACGACCGATGTCGGTCCCGATAACGTTGATCTGTCGCGCCACCGGCGGAGTAAACTTGCGGATCGTGAGATCGCTGTCCAGGAACACGGTGCCGACCGCCGTCCCCGACAGCAGGTTGTTCATGTCATCGTTGAGCTCCGACAGCTCGTCGATCTTCTTCTGGTACTCGGAGTTGACGGTGATGAGTTCCTCGTTCACCGACTGCAGTTCTTCGTTGGTGCTCTGCAGTTCCTCGTTCGACGACAGGAGTTCCTCGTTGGTCGCCTGAAGCTCCTCGTTGGAGGTCTCGAGCTCCTCGATCGTCGCCTGCAGGTTCTCCCTGGTGTACTGCAGTTCGCTCTCGAGGTCACCGATCCGGCGTTTGACGCTCTCGTCGAGGTCAAAGCGCGCCACCGGAACGCCCGGCGGAACGGGCCCGTCGGCCCTGGTTTCGAAGACGATCGCGTAGAACCGGGAAGAAAAGGCTCCCGGAACGGGGCGGACGGTGAGTCGTACCACCAGGGCGTCTTCGGTGCCGCGGGAGACCACCACATCCTCGTAGGCCACCGGTGTGTGGTCGGTCATCGCGGTCTGCAGTGCCGTTCCCAGCGGGATGCCGACATCATCGCGTGCCATTTTCAGCACATCGAGATCCATCCTGCCGGTGGGAATTCGGAGGAACGGTGCCAGGTCGCCGAAGGAGTGGACGACCTGCCGGGAATCGTCGATGACCACCGTCGGCGGCAGGTAGTGTTCGATTAGACTCTCGTACAACGGCTCACCGGCGCGGGGAGGTCGGGGTGTGAGGACTGGGGCAGTGTGCCGTGATTCCGGTTTTTCCCGCCACTGCGTATCCGGCGGCGTGAAGGTCAGGTCTGCGGGCCGGCGGTCGCCCTTGGAGGAGAAGATCTTCCATTTGGTGTCGATGAGCTGAAAGTACCTGCTCAGATCGCCGACCGATTCGCTGGACCCCAGAAACAGGTACCCGCCGTCGTTCAGGGAGAAGTGAAAGTTGGACAGCACCTTCTTCTGAAGCACCGGCTGTAGGTAGATCAGCAGATTTCGGCAGCTGATGAGATCGATGCGACGGAACGGCGGGTCCTTGAAGATGTTGTGGTACGCAAAGATCACCATCTCGCGGATCGACGGGATGATCTGGTAGCTCTCGCCCTTCCTGACGAAGTATTTCGCCAGGCGGTCCGGAGACGCGTCGGCGGCGATGCTTTCCGGATAGAGCCCGTAGGACGCAAACTCGATCGCCTCCTTGTCGATGTCGGTGGCAAAGATCTTGATGTCGTGCTGCAGGCCGTGCTGTTCGGCGTACTCCGATAGAATAATCGCGAGGCTGTAGGCCTCCTCCCCGGTGGAACACCCTGCGACCCATACGCGAATCTGCTCGCTGCGTTCGCGGCTGTTGAAGATGCCCGGCACGACGTCCTCCGTCAGGGTCTCGAACGCTTCAGCGTCACGAAAGAACCGCGTCACCCCGATCAGGATCTCCTTGAACAGTGTCGAGATCTCCACCGGGGATTCCTCCATGAATGCGATGTAACGCTCCACATCGTGAATCTGGTTGATCCCCATGCGGCGCTCGATGCGCCGGATGATCGTGCTTTCCTTGTAGAACGACAGATCCACCCCGGTCTTGCGTTTGATCAGCATGAATATCTTTGTGATCGCGTTGGAGCCGCCGAGGCGCGCCTCACCGCCATTGTTGACCAGTCGCACGCCGCCGTTCACGAAATCCTGCAGCTCCCGCGGAATGGACCGCGCCGGAAGCACGAAGTCGACGATGCCCGTCGCGATCGCGCTGCGGGGCATACCGTCGAATTTTGCATCGTCCTCGTCCTGAACGATGACCAGGCCTCCTGCCTCCTTGATCGCCCGGATCCCGCGGGTTCCGTCACTCCCGGTGCCGGAGAGGACGATTCCTACGGCGGCGTCTCCGACGTCCTCCGCCAGGGACTGAAAAAAGATGTCGATCGGTAGGTTGAGACCGTGCTCCTGTTCCGTGAGGAACAGCTTGCGCTTGTACACGGTCATGTTCTTCTTGCGTGGAATGAGGTAGATCGCCCCCGGGCGGATTTCCATGCCGTCCTCGGCGTGGTGAATCTCCATGCTGGTGTGCTTTGCCAGCAGTTCGCCCATGAGGCTCTTGTAGTCCGGCGACAGGTGCTGGATCACCACGAAGGCGAACCGATCGGATGGTGGCATGGTGTCGAAAAAGGATTCCAGCGCCTCGAGGCCTCCGGCGGACGCGCCGATCCCCACGATGTGGAACCGGTCGTGGCCGTCGGGGGTGGTCATGACCCCGCTCCGATGTGTGCCCGCACCACCGACAGTACGGTGTCCCGAACAAACGGCTTGCTGATGTAATCGTTCATGCCGGCCTCCAGGAAGCGTTCCCGGTCGCCTTTCATGGAGTGCGCGGATATCGCCACGATCGGGATGTCCGCCTGAATCGAGGGATCATCGCGACGAGCGCGAATCGTCTCGGTGGCGGTGATCCCGTCCATCCCCGGCATCGAGATATCCATGAGAACAAGGTCGAACCGCTCCTGTTCCATGCGGGCGATCGCGTCCCGTCCGTTGCCCACCGAGACGACGGCGTAGCCTGCCTTCTCCAGAACGGTGCGAATAACGAGGAGGTTGATCGCGTTGTCTTCGGCCACGAGAATCCGGCCTGCATCTCCCGACCCGGAGGTTGTCGGCAACACCGCCGCGGCGTCGAAATCCTCCTCGTCGCCGGGAAGCTCCAGGGGAACGGAGAAAAAGAAGCGGCTTCCCCTGCCGGGGTCGGTTTCGAAGTAGAGTTGCCCGCCCATGAGTTTGGCGAGTCGTCGCGAAATCGCCAGACCGAGTCCCTTGCCGCCGTAGCGCGCTTCGGCATCCTCGAGCGATCGATTGAACGATTCAAATATCCGCCGCTGTTCCGCCGGTTCGATGCCCGGACCGGTGTCGGCGACCTCGAACGTGATCTCCCGCAGGAAGTCGGAGACCTCCTCTTCCCGAATGGTGAGGGTCACGGTGCCGCTTTCGGTGAAGGTCAGTGCGTTCCCGAGGAGGTTCACCAGAACCTGACGGATACGGTTGCGGTCACCAACCAGCACCTCGGTGGCGTTGTCCGGCACCCTGACCACCAGATCCAGGCTCTTCTGGGCCGCGTTGGGCTGAAACATCGCCTGCAGGGTTGTGACCAGTTCTCCGACGCGGAACGGGCGTTTGTCGATCGCGAGCTGGTCCGATTCGATCCGCGTCACGTCCCGAACGTCGTCCAGAATCGTCATCAGTGATTTCGCGGCGCTGTGGATGGTGGACAGGTAGCGTCTGACTTCCGGGCCCGTCTGCTGCTGCTGCGCGAGTTCGCTCATGGCAAGGATACCGCTCATCGGTGTGCGCAGTTCGTGGCTAATGTTTGCGAGGAAGACGCTTTTTGCGCGGTTTGCGCTGACCGCGTCTTCCCGCGCCAGAATGAGATCGTCCTCGATCTGTTTCCTGTCGGTGATGTCCAGAATCGCCGTGAAGCACTGCGGCTCACCCTTGACACCGCGTTGATGACGGCTTTCGAGGCGCGCCCACAGCTGGCCGCCCTGGCGGGTATTGATCTGGATCTCCACACTCTGCCGGTGACCCAGCTCGAACACCCTGCGGAGATGATTGAAGAACGCGGTGTGGTACTCCTTGGAGAGAAATACCACAAACGGCTTTCGATCCAGGTACTTGCGTTCGGTCTTCAGGAGCGTCGCCGCGGCGTGGTTGGCCTCGACGATTCCGCCTTCTGAATTGAAGGCGAAGTACGCCACCGGGGCAAAGTCGAAGAGCAGTTCGTACTGGCGGCGGGACCGCTGTAGCTCCTGTTGTGAGTTTTGCAGCTCGGCATTCTGCATCTCGAGCTCGATCTGATGAACCTTGAGCTCATAGATCAACTGCTCCTGCGGAGTGTCTCCAGATTCGACCTGTTGCCGGGCGATGTCTTCTGCACGTTTGCGAATCTCGCCCCCGGGTTCTTCGGGACGCATCCCCGAGAGTATAGTACGCCGATTCCGAATCTGTCATCTAAGAGACAAGAAACTCCAGGAGTCCCGGGTAGTCGCGAAACACCGGGACCGCGGGGTTTTCGGCGACGATCGAATCAGGCGGTCGGAAGAACGCACCGTGATCGGCGTCCAGGATCATGCTCAGGTCGTTGTACGAGTCGCCGGCGGCGTAGACGGTGAGCTGCAGCGTTTTGAAGGCGCGTACCGCGTGCAGTTTTCCCTGCTCCTGCCGGAGGTGATACGCGGCGATACGCCCGTTTCCGTTGACCGTGAGACTGTTGCAGAACAGCGTGGGCCACCCGAGCTGTCGCATCAGGGGAGCGGCAAACTCCTGGTAGGTGTCAGAGAGAATAACAACCTGTGTCCGTGACCTGAGCTGTTCCAGAAAGTCGGCGGCCCCCGGGAGGGGAGCCATCGTCCCGATTACGTCCTGGATGTCGTGGATCGTGATTCCTTCGCGGTCGAGAATCGAGAGTCGCCGCTGCATGAGTTCGTGGTAGTCGGGGATGTCCCGGGTGGTGAGGTTGAGTTCATCGATGCCGGTCTTTCGGGCGACGGCCTGCCAGATTTCCGGTACCAGAACCCCTTCGAGATCAAGACACGCTACTCGCATGGCATTTGATACCACATTCACCCGGTCGCTTCCAGCCTCCGGAGGCGATGGAACGCACACAATTATTTTGAGTGCGCCTGATTCGGTCTGTTCAGGCCGGTATTCTCGGCGTCGCAATCGGCGCAATTCTCCTGAGCTTACCGGCAAAATAACGAAAAAACACAGTTTATTGTATTAATATTGCTATTAATATCTAAATTGTCGATAGAAACCCAAAAGAAAGGTATATAGAGTGCAACATAGTTGTTGACTGTTCCTGGAGAATTTCTTACCGTTACAAACATTGATGGTGCTACATCCCGGTGAGCCGGCGGTGTGGCGTGTACGTGAAAGCACAAAAAACGAGGTGTATATGCGCCTCACAGGAGGTTTTACGATGAATCTACGTCGATTTGTAACCGTGTTGCTCATGGTGGCTCTGCTTGTTCCCGCCGTGTTCGCCAATGGTCAGCAGGAAGGCTCGGGCATGGAGGGTGGTCAGGAACAGTCCGCTCCCAAGGAAGTCAGCCTGACCTACGTGAACTGGGAAGAGGGTGTTGCGTGGACGCACTTCCTCGCTACCATTCTTGAAGACGAAATGGGCTACGACGTCAATCTGACCGCTGCGGACGTTGGTCCCGCGTTTGCGTCGACCGCCGCCGGCGACACGGACTTCTTCATGGAAGCGTGGCTTCCGGGTCTGCATTCCACCTACGTCGAGGGCACCGACCTCGTTGAGGTCTCCAAGATCTACGAGGACGGCGTGACCGGTCTGATCGTTCCGACCTACATGGCCGAGGACGGCGTAACCGCTCTGTCCGACCTGCGCGACCCCGACGTTGCCGAGCGACTTGACTACAAGATTACCGGTATCGACGCCGGCGCCGGCATGATGATCACCACCCAGGAGCAGCTGATGCCGGCCTACGGCCTCGACGAGATGGGCTACGAGCTCGTTCCCTCTTCGAGCCCTGCGATGCTGGCGGCGATGCAGTCCGCGATCGATAACAACGAGTATATCGTTGGTATGGGTTGGCAGCCGCACTCGATGTTCGGCCGCATGGACCTCACTATCCTGGAGCAGGATGAAGAGGTGGTGTTCCCCATCGATGATATCTACATCATGGGTCGCCCCGGCGTGAAAGAGGACCTGCCGATGGTCTCCGAGTTCTTTGACAACGTGACATGGACCAACGAGACGATCGGTCCGCTCATGGTGTACATCGCCGACTCCAACCTCGACACCCTCGAGGCGGCGCGGCAGTGGAAGAACGAGAACCCGGACATCTGGTCCGACTGGGTGCCCAGCAACTAAGAACACGCATTGCGTGAAGGGGGTGCGGTCACGCACCCCCTTTTTTTGGTTGAATTCCAATTCGCAAACCAAAGGAATAGAACATGGCACTCATTGAAGTAAACGACTTGTACAAGATCTTCGGACCCAGTCCGAAGCGCGCCATTCCCATGATCAAGAAGGGAATGAGCAAGGGAGAAATCCTCAAGAAAACCGGGTGCACGATCGCGATCAACAGCGCCACTTTTACGATCGAACGAAAAGAAACGTTCGTTGTCATGGGGCTCTCCGGAAGTGGAAAGTCCACGTTCATTCGTTGTCTCAATCGCCTGATCGAGCCCACCGCCGGAGAGATCCTCATTGACGGTCAGGACATCATGAAGATGGACTCCGAAAAACTTCGCGAGGTCCGGCGTTACAAGATGTCGATGGTTTTTCAGAACTTCGGCCTTCTTCCTCATCGAAATGTTGTGAACAACGTCGAGTTCGGACTCGAGATCAGCAATGTGGATAAGGAAGAACGCCGGAAAAAAGCGGAAGACGCGATCAAACTCGTCGGCCTCGATGGGTTCGAGGAAAGCCTTACCTCGGAGTTGTCCGGTGGTATGCAGCAGCGCGTCGGTCTCGCCCGCGCCCTCGCCAACGACCCGGAAATCCTGCTTATGGACGAGGCGTTCAGCGCCCTCGACCCCCTTATCCGCACGCAGATGCAGGACGAACTCCTGGAACTGCAGGCGCGGCTCCACAAGACGATCGTCTTTATCACCCATGACCTGGACGAAGCGCTGAAGCTCGGTGACCGGATCGCGATTCTCGGTCCCGACGGACGCGTTCGACAGATCGGCACGCCGGAGGAGATTCTGGCGAGCCCGGCGGACGAGTACGTCAAACGGTTCGTGCAGAACGTCGACCGCACCAAGGTCATCAGTGCCGGTACCGTCGGCGGTCATGCCGCGTCGATCACCTACCCCCGCGAGGACATCCAGGCGGCGATCCGCACCATGGAGCGCCACGGAACATCGTCGGTGTTCGTGACCGACCACGACCGGCACCTCAAGGGTGTGGTGACGATCGACGACGCGATTGGCCTGCAGAAGAAAGGCGAGAAGGACCTGGGAACCGTGATCAACGCCGACGTCTATACCACGTCGCCGTCGACACCGATTTCCGACCTCCTTGCCACAGCCATCGAAACGCGCTACCCGATCGCCCTCGTGGACGAAGAGGGGCGATTTCAGGGCGCCGTCAGCCGCGCCGCGATCATCTCCGAGGTGAACAAGGGCTACGAAGGCTCCGACGTGGAGCAGCCGCAGACGCTGAGCGAGCTCCAGGACGCGCAGGACGGGGAGGAATAACAGATGGGTTTTCGAGATCTCATAGATATCGGCGGCGGCTTCGAGACCGTCGTCAACTGGTTGCAGGACAACCTGGGATGGTTGTTCAAGGTCATCACCGATACCGTAAACGGCATGCTCGACGGAACCGAGTTCGTTCTCACGGCTCCGCCGGCGCTCCTCGTGATCGCGATTTTCGCCGCCCTGGCCTGGTACTTCGCGGGCTATGGCGTTGCGATCTTCACATTCCTCGGATTCGGTCTGGTCTGGTACATGGGGCTCTGGACGCTGACGATGAGCACGCTGTCGCTGGTCATCAGTTCGGTGGTCATCGCCCTGCTGCTGGGGATTCCCCTGGGCATCTGGTCGTCGAAGAGCGACAAGGTCTGGAGCGTCATGCGTCCGGTTCTGGACTTCATGCAGACGCTGCCGGCGTTCGTGTACCTGATTCCGGCGGTCCTGTTCTTCCGTCTCGGTCCGGTTCCCGGTGTCGTTGCGACGCTGGTGTTCTCGCTGCCGCCGGCGGTTCGCCTGACCAACCTGGGTATCCGTCAGGTACCCAAGGAGATCAAGGAAGCCGCGCTCTCCTTCGGTTCCACCAACCGTCAGATGCTGCTGAAAGCTGAGCTTCCGGTGGCGCTGCCGACGATCATGGCCGGTGTCAACCAGACGATTATGCTGGCGCTGTCGATGGTTGTTATCGCCGGTATGATCGGTGCGGGTGGCCTCGGAAATGAGGTGCTCCGCGGCATTACGCAGCTGCGTATCGACGTCGGTTTTGAGGGTGGTATCGCGATCGTCATCCTGGCGATCTTTCTGGACCGCGTCACGCAGGCTCTCGGCGAACGCACCAAGTAGTACAGACAGTATCTGATTGCGCGAGAGCGCACGGGCCCGCCGCGATACACGGCGGGCCTTTTTTGTGCCCGAATGGACACGGTATCCATATTTCGCTACCCTGACCGCCTGTACAATAGGAGGCAGAAACCGATGGAACTGACCCGAATTACCCGTTTCGGCGTGGCAGTCGCCGCGCTCATTCTGGCAGGAAGTCCGGCCTTTGCCGCCGGAGTTCCCGAGGACGCTGCATCGGAGAGCAACGTCATCGGGATTTCCAAGATCGTCGCCCATCCCGCGCTTGACGACGTCGAACAGGGCATCATCGACGAACTTACCGACCTCGGCTTCACCGACCTGGAGTACGACCTGCAGAACGCGAACGGCGACATCTCCACCGCCGCCAGCATCGCGAACAAGTTCAAGACCGACCGCGTCCGTCTGGCGGTTGGCATCGCCACGCCGACGGCGCAGGCGCTGGTAAACGCGATCGACGATATTCCGGTTGTCTTCGCCGCCGTTACCGATCCGGTCGGTGCGGGCCTGATTCCCAGTACCGACGCCGGCGAGGGCAACGTCACCGGGTCATCGGACCTGACCCCCGTGGAAGGCCAGTTCGACCTGATGGAGCAGCTCGCGGACGTCCAGGTGCTGGGACACGTGTACGCCAGCGGTGAGTCCAACGCGGTTGCCCTGGCCGATCTCGCCCGATCCGCCGCCGAGGCACGGGGGATCGAGTTCGTGGAAGCAACAGTGGTGAACTCCAGCGAGGTCCGTTCCGCAACCCAGTCGATCATCGACCGCGTGGATGCAATCTACGTCAGCAATGACAACACCGTGGTCAGCGCTCTCTCGGCACTCACCGAGGTCGCCATGGCCAACGGCGTGCCGGTTATCAGCGCCGACACGACATCCGCGGAGCCCGGCGGGGTCCTCGCGGCGCTTGGGTTCAACTACTACAAGTTCGGCCGCGCCACCGGGCGCATGGTCGCCGACATTCTCAACGGCGCGGATCCCGCCACAATTCCGACACTCTTTCTCGAAGACCCCTCCGATCTGGATCTCTTGATCAACCTGGATGTCGCCGACGAACTGGGGATCGAGGTTCCGCAGTCGGTGCTGGACAACGCGTCCATGGTGATCCAGGACGGGACGCTTCAGTAGGCGTCGCGGCGCGCTGCGCCACGCCGCCTCCCATCAACCCGCATGATTGAAGGAATTCTGGTCGAGGGCCTGCTGTACGGCATCATGGCCCTCGGCGTGTTTATCACCTTCCGAATCCTCGATTTTCCCGACCTCTCCGTGGATGGTACGTTTCCGCTGGGGGCCGCGATTATGGGTGTGTCCGTGGTCAACGGCGTCCCGCTCGTGCTCGCCCTGCTGATGGCGTTCGCCGGAGGGCTCGCCGCCGGCGCCGTGACCGCGACGATTCACAACAAGCTCAAGGTGCCCAACCTCCTGGCGGGGATTCTCACCATGACCATGCTGTGGTCGATCAATATCCGGGTTCTCGGGAACCGCGCGAACCTGCCGTTGCTGCGGCAAAACACGATCCTGAGTCAGGTTGTAGACCTCCTGGGCCCCGTGGTGGGGCCGGACTGGGCCGTGTTCGTCTTCTTCCTCGTGGTCAGTCTCCTGATCAAGGTGCTCCTGGACCTGTTCTTTCATACGGATCTGGGTCTCACACTCGGCGCAATGGGCGACAACCAGCAAATGGTAGTGAGTCAGGGCGTGAACCCCGAGTGGCTCAAACTGATCGGGGTGGGACTCTCCAACGGACTGGTGGCGCTGTCGGGGGCGTTCGCGGCGCAGTACCAGGGTTTTGCCGACGTAAACATGGGACAGAGCATCATCATTGCCGGCCTGGCGTCGGTGATGATCGGTGAATTTCTGCTGCAGTCCAACCGTATCGGACTTCTGACCGTGCGGGTGCTGCTCGGATCGATCGTATACCGCGGCATCATGTTTCTGGGGCGCTACTACGGCTACTACATCAACCTCACGCCGAACGATCTGCGGCTCATCACCGGACTGCTCATTATCGCCTCACTGATCGTGAGTCGCTATCGGACCGAACGCAACGAGTCGGCCCGACTGCGACGGAGCCTGCGCGCTGCGTCCTCCGCTGCCGGGAAGGGGGAGCGATGATCCGACTGGACGGTGTGAGCAAGACGTTTCATCCAGGTACGGTGAACGAGGTCACGGCCCTGCGCCCCACCGATCTGCGGGTGGCGGAGGGCGATTTCATCACGATCATCGGCAGCAACGGCGCCGGAAAGAGCACGCTCTTCAACCTGGTGGCGGGGGCCTACAGTCCCAGTGCCGGCACGATCCGGATCAATGACATCGACGTGACACGACAGCCGGAGTATCGCCGGGCGGGATATATCGGGCGCATTTTCCAGGACCCCATGCTCGGCACCGCCGGATCGATGACCCTGGAAGACAACATGATGATCTGCTACCGCAAGGGCTTCAAGGGACTGCGGATCAGCCTCAACCGCCGTCGGCGCGAGTACTTCCGCGAGCAGCTCGTGGACCTGAACATGGGGCTCGAGTCGCGGATGAAGGACAACGTGAAGCTCCTCTCCGGCGGGCAGCGACAGGCGTTGACGCTGCTGATGATGGTGCTCAGCCGGCCGGCGCTGATTCTGCTGGACGAGCACACCGCCGCCCTGGACCCGAAGAACGCCGCGGTGGTCCTGGACCTGACCCGCAAGTACGTGGAGGAGTACCGCCTCACGACGATGATGATCACCCACAACATGCAGCACGCGATCGACTACGGGAACCGACTGCTCATGATGGACAACGGGGAGGTCATTCTGGACGTATCCGGGGAGGAAAAGTCGCGCCTGACGGTCGAGGACCTGGTGGATCGGTTCCATCGCATACGGAATCGCGAACTGGAAAGCGACGAGGCGCGCCTCAGCTGAACGCACCGGGCGCCGGACCGCTTGTCGGTTGGCCGGCCGGGAGCGCATATTTATACGGAAAAATGCGTCAGTCCTTGCACGAGCAGGGCACTGTACAGCATAATGCCCCAAATTTTACAAGGAGGAACGGCATGCGAAACAAGATTGTTGTGTTTTTCGTTGCCATGGTCCTGGCTGCTTCTGTTGCGTGGGCGGCCGGACAGGGAGAAGAAGGACCGATCAAGATCGGTGTGGCTGGTGCCCACAGCGGTGACCTCGCGTCCTACGGACTGCCCACGGTAAACGCCGCGGAGCTCGTGGCGAACCAGATCAATGAGAACGGTGGCCTCCTCGGTCGACAGATCGAGCTGGTCGTGGAAGATGATCAGTGCCAGCCGGAGGTTGCGACCAACACGGCGGCGAAGCTGGTCGGTGATGGCGTTGTCGCGGTAATCGGACATATCTGCTCCGGCGCCACCCGCTCGGCCCTCGGTATCTACACCGGCGAGCAGATCGTCACGATTTCGCCCTCCGCGACCAGCCCCGGGCTGACGCAGAGCGGTGAGTTCCCCGTCTTCTTCCGCACGATCGCGCCGGACGACGCTCAGGGTCAGCTCCAGGCGCAGTTCGTGGCCGAGGAGCTCGGTGTGAACAGCGTTGCGATCCTGCACGACGGCGGTGACTACGGCCAGGGTCTGGCTGAGTTTGCCGGTGCGGCCCTTCAGGCCGACTATCCGAACGTGGACATCGTCTTCACCGAAGGTGTGACGGTGGGCGCGGTGGACTACAGCGCCATCGTGAACCGCATCGCGTCCTCCGGCGCCGAAGCGGTCATTTTCGGCGGCTACCACCCGGAAGCCTCGAAGATCGTCGGCCAGATGCGCGCCCAGGGCATCGACATCCCGTTTGTCTCGGGTGACGGTGTCAAGGACGAGTCCTTTATCGACGTCGCCGGCGAGGACGCCGAGGGTGTCTACGCCACCGGTCCCATGGACACCGCGGACAACCCCGTGGCTCAGGAAGCGCGTCAGATGCACGTCGATACCTACGGTGAGGAGCCCGGTCCGTTCTTCATGAACGCCTACGCCGCGGCGCTGGCGATCACGAACGCGATCGAGGCCGCCGGTTCCACCGAGTACCAGGCGATCGTCGACGCCCTCCACAGCGAGACGGTGGCCACCCCGGTGGGCAACATCACCTTCGATGAGAAGGGTGATGCGGTCGGCGTTGGATTCGCCGTGTACCAGGTGCAGAACGGCGTCTACGTCGAGCTCTAACCCCGACGGATAACACACGGCCAGGCGGGCGACGTACGTTGCCCGCCTGGTTCATTTTTGCGCGGACCGAAAAACCATGGATACAGAATACTTTTTCCGACTGTTTTTCAGCGGACTCACGAGAGGGAGCATCTACGCCCTGCTGGCGCTCGGGTACACGATGGTCTACGGGATCATCAAGCTCATCAACTTTGCCCACGGCGAGATCTACATGATCGGCGCGTTCATCGCCCTGATCATGTCCGGCGTGTTTTCGATCATGGGGATGCCCACTCTCGCGATTCTGGTGCTGGCGAGTCTCATCGCCCTGGTATACTCCTCCGCGTACGGATTTACGGTGGAGAAACTGGCCTACAAGCCACTCCGGCGGGCGCCCCG
>CAJWEZ010000073.1 GCA_913030605.1 uncultured Spirochaeta sp. | reverse complement strand
AACACCAGCAGATCGTCCGGGCGAACGCCCCAGCGCACCTCGTCGCCGATCGCGATGTCGTGACGCACCGGCTGGATGGAGCGGAGCACCGCGCCCGACGGCAGGGCTACGTCGTAGAGGTTCTCGCGCCCCTGGGTTTCCACGAAGCTGACGCGGCCGCCGACCGGGCTACCATCATTGCTGCCGAAGATTTCCGGGCGGATGCCGACGATGATCGGCGCGCCGTCCTCCGCCTTTTTCGCGTTTGCGGGCATCGGCAGGACGACGTCGTCCTCGTCGAGCCGGATGACGCCTGCTTCCGCCCGGCCGTTGACGAAGGCGATCGGCGGATTGCCAAGGAAGCCCGCGACGAACTGGGTCTTCGGATTGCGGTACATGTCGGTCGGGGTGTCGATCTGGATGATCTGGCCCTCGTTCATGATCGCGATCCGGTCGCACATCGACATCGCTTCCACCTGGTCATGGGTGACGAGAATGGCGGTGATGCCGGTCTCCATCTGGATGCGGCGGATTTCCGAGCGCATTTCGAGGCGGAGCTTGGCGTCGAGATTGGCGAGCGGCTCATCAAACAGCAGCACGGCGGGCTTGCGCACCAGCGCGCGCGCTAGCGCCACGCGCTGCTGCTGGCCGCCGGAAAGCTGGCCGGGGCGGCGGTCGAGATAGCGGTCGATATGCACGAGCTCGGCGATCTGGCGGACCTCGCGGTCGATCTCCGCGCGGCTGGCATTGCGCACTTCCAGCGGGAAGGCGATGTTTTCGAACGCCGTCATATGCGGATAAAGCGCATAGTTCTGGAACACCACGCCGACATTGCGCTTCTGGCTCGCCACATTCGAGACGTCCTTGTCGCCGAACAGGATCCGCCCGCCATTGATGCGGTGGATGCCGGAAATGGCAAGCAGCGTCGTCGACTTGCCGCAGCCGGAAGGACCGAGCAGCGCCAGCATTTCGCCATCGTGAACCTCGAGGTTCATGCGGTCGATGACGGTGGTGTGGTCGAAGGTCTTGGTGAAATTTTCAAGCTTGATACGCATCAGCCTTTGGTGCCTCCGCTGAAGATGTTCATCAGCCGGTTCTGGAAGATGATGAAAAGAATAATCACGGGCAGGGTGTAATAGAGCCCCACCGCCTTGAAGAGGTTGAAGTCATAGGTGATCGAGTCCTTCTGCGAGACCCGCTCGAGATAGACCGAGAGCACCCGGTAATCCGCCGTCGGCGCCAGAATGCGCGGCAGCACATATTCGCCCCAGGCATCGAGAAAGGAGAACACGACGAGGGCGATCAGGCCGGGCTTGACCTGCGGCAGGATCAGCCGGCGCCAGACGGTGAAGCGCGAGGCCCCGTCCTGCACGCCCGCCATCTCGATCTCCCAGGGCACGGTGTCGTAGAACCCCTTCATGATCCAGATGCCGAAGGGCAGCATCAGCGATGCCTTGACGAAGACCACGCCGATCAGCGTGTCGTAAAGGCCGATGAACTGCAGCACCAGAAACACCCCGATGATCAGCGTCACCGACGGGAAGGCGTGCATCACCATGATGCCGGCCAGGAAGAACTGGCGGAACGGCATGTTGAGGCGCGAAAGCGCATAACCGCCCATGGAGGACAGCGACACCACGATCGCCCCGATCGAGCAGGCGAAGATCAGCGTGTTGAGCGTGGCAGACCAGACATTGCCGGCAATCGACGGATCGATCAGGAACTGCCAGTGTTCCAGCGTGAACTCGTTCGGGATCATCGATCCCGGCGGCGCATTGGTGAAGCTGTCGATGAATACGAAGGCATACATGATCACCAGCGGCAGGCTGAGCAGCCCCAGCACCAGAATGAGCGGCCAGGAAGCGAAATTGCGTGACATTGTCCGACCTCCCCTAAAATTCGATCTTCGGCTTTTCCAGCATTTCCCCGAACTTGAAGAGCCGGAGGAAGATGATGGAAAGCGTGAGGCCGACGACGACCAGCACCAGCGCCATGGCGGCGCCGAGGCCATATTCGAGATTGCCGGTGAAGTTCGACAGCGCAATGCGGAAGGCTTCGAGCGCCCACACATTGGTGGTGTTGCCCGGCCCGCCATTGGTCGTAAGCCAGATCTCCTGGTAGGACGACAGAAGCGACAGCGACTGATAGCAGGTCACGAACAGGATCGGCCATTTCAACTGCGGCAGGATGATCTTGCGAACCTGCTGCCAACGGCTCGCGCCATCGACCTCGCTCGCCCAGAGCTGCTGGACGGGGATTGCCCGGAGCGCGCCGCTGAACAGGATCATGCCGAAGGATGCGCCGATGAAGCCGTTGAGGGTGATGATCGTCGCCCAGGCCGTCGGCACGGAGCCTTTCATGTAGTTGAACGAGGGCAGGCCGAACTGTGCGGCAAGGGTGGGCAGAAACCCGTCATCCCAGGTGAACCACCGCCACATGACGGCATAGAGCACGACAGGCGTGATGCGCGGCAGAAGCCAGAGCACGCTGAACACCGAACCACTGGCCTTGGGCATGTAGAAGATCGCGATCGCCAGGAACAGGCCGAGCCCGACATTGAAGATCGAAAGCGTCAGGCCGACATAAAGCGCGGTATTGGTCAGAAGCCGCCCGGTCGCCGGCGTGGTCGCCAGCCGTTTGAAATTATCCGTGGTCCAGACCCAGCCGGTATAGGCTTCGGTCAGAACCGCGTCGCGCTGATCTTCGGTCAGATCCGGCGCGACCGCATCGATGGCCGTCACCGCCTGATCGCGCGTTGCAAAGCGGGTGTTGAGGATCGACTGGCCGAAGGGCTCGGCGGCCAGCTTGAGATCGCGGATGCGGCGCGGGCGGTTCGGGAGCGTCTTCAACTCGCGTTCGAAGCTGCGGGCATCCTCGAAATGCGCGCCCATCAGGCGGCTTTCGATATCGTCCAGAAAATCCGGGTCGACGCCGGCTTCGGCTGCGCGGGAAAGCGCCGCCTCGTCGACGGTGATCGACGTGCCGCTGAGGCTCTCGGTCACGGCCTTGTCCATGCCCTGCCATTCGAGATTGCGCAGCGTGTTGGGGCTGATCACGTAAGCGCCGCCGGTAATGCCGGTCGCGCTGGTCATGTTGGTGAAGGAAAAGACCGCCGTCAGCACCACGGGTGCGAAGAAGAAGGCGAGCAGAAAAAGAAGCGCCGGCGACAGCATCAGGATGCCGAACGGACTGATGCGGGGGCCGCCTTTACGGGCGGCCTTGACGGTCTCGGCATCGCCCGGGCGCGTTGCCACGCCCGGGTTGATACCTCTCTCGACGGAGGTGTTCTCGGTCATCTCCGCTCCGTTCAGCGAATGATGATCTGGTCGCCGAGGCCGTTCTCGACCGTCGCCTGAGCCTGATTGACGGCGTCCTCGACGGAGGTCGTGCCGGCCCAGGCCGATTCCAGGCCCTTGAACATGGCTTCCCAGTAGATGCCGAAATCGGCATTGTTCGGGATCGAGTTGGCGTAAGGGAGCAGCTTCTCGGTGGCTTCGCTGGCCCAACGGTCATTGGCGTAGAACGGAATGGTCGTCTCGGCTTCGCCGATCGCCAGATGGCCGGACTGGACCGCATGCAGCGCGTTGATGCGCGGCTCGGAGGCAACGGCGACAAGCTCGGCGGAGATCGCCGCGTCATCATCGGTGCCCTGGGTCGAGATCAGGTAGACCAGCGGATGGGTGATGGTGTTCGGCCTGCCGTTTTCATTGCCGGCCGGGATCAGCGAGAACGAGACGTTGTCGAAGAAATCCTCGAGGCCGTACTGGTTTTCCCACTGCAGCTTGTGCCAGGTGCCGCCGTGCCAGGCACCGTATTTGCCGGTCGCGACATTGGTGTGGAACGTGTCCCACTCGCCGCCGAGATAGGTCTTCGGCGTCACGCCCATTTCGACCGCGTCGACGAAGAACTGGTACATGTCGGTGATCGCCTGCTTGTCGAACACCAGCTTGCCGGTTTCCGGGTCAACCATTTCGCCGCCGAAGGACTGATAGAACTGCCAATAGTCGGTGCCGTTGTTGACGCGCGGCGCAAAGCCGTAGCCGGGTTCGACAACGCCTTCATCCTGCATCTTCTTGGCGTCATCCAGCATGTCGTAAAGCGTGTATTCGCCGCTTTCGATCTTGCCGGGAAGCGCGTCGATATCGGCGTCGCTGTAGCCGATCGCCTTCAGGTCCGGCTTGGACATGAAGAACGGACGGGCTTCGGCGTCCTGCGGAATGCCCCAGATCATGCCGTCATAGCTCGATACGTCGATGAGGTTGTCGTAGAGCTGGTTGAGCGGCCAGGCGTCGAAATCGACATAGTCCTCGATCGGGCGCAGAATGCCGGCCTGTGACCACGGACCGATGTCCTCATGGCCGGTGACGATGATGTTGGGGGCGGTGCCGGATTCGGCGGCCAGCGTCACGGCCTGCTTGAAATCGTCCCAGCCCGACCAGACCTGCTTTTCAATGGTGATGTTGAGATCCTCGCCGCGAATGGCGGCCTGGCGCTCGAGATAGTCGGCAGCCATTTCGATGGCGTCGACGCGGTAGAGCGAGTTGTCGTCGGTGCCGCCCGACCAGACGGTGATGGTGTAGTCCTCGGCATGCGCCGCACCTGACGTGGCGGCCGCGATCGCAATGGCTGCCGTGCCGATAAATGCCTTGATATTCATGCGGGTCTCTCCAGGTCCCTGAGCATGAGGCTCCCCCGAAATTGTCACGGAAGCCCCGCCCGTGTTGTCATATCGCATCGGCCGTTTCTTGTTTCCGGGCCTGCCGGAACAGCACGATGCCGGTGAAGCGAAACCACCCGCGCACGTCCTCCAAACCGCGGAAATTGGCCTTCGCCGATCGGACGCACGATATGACCTATGTCCTCCTCATGACGCCCACGTGACATTTTGTACACGTGTACATGACAAATGTACACGTGTACAAAAAAATTACCGGTATGAACCTTTCTTGAACGGAAACCGCCTCAGTCGGGCGCGGAAACGGTGTGCCCCGCCGCCCGCCAGGCGGCTTCGAGCAGCAGCGCTTCATCGGTGGTGATCTGATCGGCGCCGAGTTCGAGCAGGCGTCTTACGGTTTCAATCTCCGCCTCCGTCAGCCCGTCGTCGGGCCGGGCGGGATTGAAGGTCCAGGCGTCGACCGAGAGACCGGCCTCGTGGCTGGCGGCGATCATGTCGAGACCATGGTCGGCCGCTTTCAGGACAAGAGGATAGTGCAGATAGATGGTGCCGGCCGCGGTCGGCCCGGCAAGCGCCGCGTCGAGCACATCAGAGGCGGCCGAAAGCCCGTCCTTCTCCCAGGCCTTCCAGATGTCCTCCGAGGGGTCTATGCCGCGCGCGACCTCCGGCATGGTCTCGCGCATCGCCGCGATCAGCGCGAGGTCGGTCGCCGAGACGATGATATTGCCGGCATTGGCGCCGATGATCTGGACCAGATGCGCAAGTCCGGCGCTCCCGATCACCCCGAGATCCGATTTCATGTCGAATTGCACCAGCGCCTCGGGATGGGCGCCGGAGAGCAGCCGGGCGAGGTCTTCGGACAGGATAAGCGGCTCGCCGCCGACGGCATAACGCACGCCTTCGAGATCCTTGCGGCGCGACGCGGAGACGAGGCCCCGGCCATCCGTCTCGCTTTCCAGCGTATCGTCATGCACGACGGCAAAACCGCCATCGGCGCGCACCCTGAGATCAAGCTCCATCGAGGCCCCGACCGCGAAGCCTTCCGCCATCACCGCAAGCGAAAAGACGGGATCGGCGAGGCGCTTGCGCAACTGGTGCCATTTTAGCCGCGTCTTGCGGCCGTTCAGTTCAAGATGGAGTCCGCTGTTCTGCGACATGGTCTGGCTTCGCTTTCATCTACTTTGTGGTGCTGCCGATACGGCCCGCCGCCTCTAGCCGGCGCTCATGAACAATGTATGAAGCCGCTTCTCTGACGTAAGCGTTGGGGCGCTTCCCGTCAGGCGTGAGCGAACCTCAGTTCGGGCACATGTCCTGCAGCAGGGCCTGCGTCGCCTCGATATCCTTGACCATGAGTGCTGCGGCCGCCTCGGCATCGCCGCGCCGGAAGGCCTCGATCATCTCGTAGTGATAGGTCGAATAGGGGTGGATCGTGCCCTCGTTGATCTGATGGATCACGAGATCGGAGAGCATGCGCATATAGGGGCCGAAGCGCAGCCACAATGTCTCGATCATCTGCGGCAGGATTTCCGAGCCGGACAGCTCATAGATCGCGAAGTGGAATTCCTGGTTCTTGCGCAGCATCTCGTGGACATGGCCATCGCGGCCGAGCGCCTCGTGCTCGCGCGCCAGCGCCAGGCAGTGCTCGATCTCGGCCGTCTTCATGCGCGGCGTCGCAAGCTTGGTCGCAAGCCCCTCCAGCGCGGTGCGCGCGCGGCACAGATCATCGAGCCGCTGGCGCGAGACGGCGGGCACCCGGGCCGAGCCGTTGCGGCTGATCTCGAGACCTTTTTCGGCGGCAAGCCGGCGCAGCGCCTCGCGCACCGGCATATGGCTGGTGCCGAATTCGGCGGCGAGCGAGGAGATCGTGGTGACCTGTTCGGGTTCGAACTGGCCCCACATCAGGGCATGGCGCAACTGCTCGTACACCCCGTCCTGGACGGTCATCCGCGATGAAATCCTGGAAAGTCCCGTATTGTTCATCGCGCCTCTCTCCCGGTGGTGGTGCGAGCCTTTCACCGTCTGTCGGGGCAAGAGGCATCAAAGTCAAGCGTGCGAGCGCCCTCAGCGGGTTTTCGCCCGGCGGAAGCGCTGTTCCAGAACGGCCACGAGACGCACAAGCGGCAGCAGAAACACCAGATAGATGATCGCCGCGCCGATCAGCGGAAACAGAACCAGGAGCATGGGAGCGTCGGCGCGGAGAGTGTCGACGAGCGTCACTGCGAGTCCCCTTCTTCCGCCCCGGATCCCCACACGCGGCGCTCGATCTCCGGCAGGTCCAGGGTCCCGTAGCGGCGATACAGCCGTTCCACGAGCACCAGCGCCAGAGCCACCACGCACACACCAACCACGATCGCCGTGAGCATCAGCGCGTGCGGAATCGGATCCACGGGGGTTCCCCCGGCGGTAAGGATCGGCGGGTCCGAACCGTGCTGCGCCGCGAGGTACACAAACAGCAGGGTTACCGCAGAGTTGGCGATACTGAGGGCGATCACCTTGCGAACGAGGTTCGGCTCGGCCACAACACCCCAGAATCCCACCAGAAAGAGCGCAGCGATCAGGTACCACGCCATGTCACGTCTCCCGGAAGAGCGTCAGGCAGATCAGACTGACACCGGCGGCGACCTTGACGCCGATGATCAGATTCAAGAGAAAGACGAAGCGATGTGCCGACGCGGCGGCCGCGGCGGTGGCTGTGGCGGTATCGCCCACGGTCGCGGCGCGCGCCGCGACCGACGCGCCCCGGGCGAACCAGTCGCCGAGAAACCCGACACCGAGGATGACACCGACGATACCCGCGGCCAGAAAGACGACGTACCCCACGACCTCAAGTACTGTGAGCCGCGACGCCGGAAACAACGCCTCCGCCGCACCGGTGCCGCGGGCCATCGCCAGGAGAATGATTCCCGATGCGATCACCACGCCCCCCTGAAAGCCACCACCGGGCGACGTGTCACCGAACGATACGAGGTAGAGACCGAAAAGAAACATGTACGGCGACAGCTTGCGCGCCACCACATCCAGAATGTCGGTCTTCCTCATCGCTTCACCAGTACCATGACGCCGCTGACCGCCAGCAGCAGGACGATCGTTTCGCCGAGCGTATCGTAGGCCCGGTACCCCAGATAGATCGCCGTCACCAGATTGACGGCGCCGGTGTCGTGAACGCCGTTGGCAACGACCGTGTCACGCAGCGTCGCGTTCCCCGTCCCGGCCGGGCTCAACACCGTCACCAGAAACAACGCGACCACCGCGATCGCCAGGAGTTCAACGATCCGACCCACGGTCAACCCTCCTCTGCGTCTTGAACACGATCCAGATGAGTACCACGCTCCCGACGCCGGTGCCGACGGCGGCCTCGGTGAGGGCGACATCCGGTGCCGCGAGATGCAGGAACAACAGGCAACTCACCAGACTCATAACCCCGACCAGAATGACGGACGTCAGAAGATCACCGGCCCGCATCGCGAGGACCGCCACCACCAGAATCACCGCGAGCAGCAGCTCAGTCATCGTGGTGCTCCCGGAGTTGTCTGCGCTCGGCGAAACTGCGACGCCACGGCACGATCTCCCGCTGCCACGCATACCGGGCGATGATATGCGCCGCAATGGGACTGGTGACGAAGAAAAACAGGGCGATGACCGCGATCTTTCCGGTCATGGGGTGCCATCCGACCGTCAGCATCGCCGCCACGAGCGCCGAAAACACCGATGTGGTGCTGGCGGTGGAGGACGCCTGAAGCCGCGTGTACACGTCCGGGAGAATCAGAACGCCAAGATTTCCGATCACGCCGAAGACCACCCCGAGGCCGAGAAAAACGATCGCCGCAATCGTCATGTGGTGCGCCCCCCGAAATACCGCGCCATCGCCAGCGTGCCGATAAACCCGAAAATATCGTAGACCAGGGCAACGTCGAGATAGGTGCTGCGTCCGTCGCGCACGGCGATCAGCACCAGCACCGCCAGCACCTGGGCCGAGACCATATTGAGCCCCGTCATACGGTCGGCGACGCTGGGTCCGATCACAACCCGCACCATGCTCACCAGGGCGGACCCGACGAAGAACCAGATCGCGTAGGTCAGAACGGTTTCCACGGTTGCGTCCTCTCCTACACCCAGATCCGTTTGAGCAGCCGCTCGAACGGCTGTGCGACCAGGGTCCACGCGTACCGAGAATGGGTGGTTCGTGCGTCGAGCCAGTGAACGATGAGGTGGTCGTCGTCCAGAAGCAGGGTGATCGTTCCCGGCGTCAGGGTGATCGAGTTGGTCAGGACCACCCGGGCGATGTCGCTTCGGAGCCGGGTGCGGAAATGGACAACCCCCGGGTTGATCCGGCCCCGTACGATCTGCCACAGCACGCGAAAACTGGCAACGTACATCTGGAATACCAGGAGCAGCAGGTACACCGCCAGGAACTGGAGTCGCGGAACGTGGGAGCGACGGGCAGCTTCGTCGTGTTCCACGAAGACCGGATACGTGAGGAGTGCGACGACGGAACTGTGAATCAGGCCAAGCGCCAGCGTTCGCGGCGCCACCGACCAGGTAAAGAGCACCCACCCGACCCACAGGTAGACCGTTGTGACCGCGATGCGTACCAGGTTCCAGCGTGTCACCGACTGCATCGTTCCCCTCCTCAGCGTCGCTCGCGACGGGCGAACACCTCCAGGATCTCCTCCGGCGACTGAGCCGCCAGCAGCCCGGCCTTTGTATCGGCGTCGTGCAGGTATCGCGACAGCTTGCTCAGAAGGCGCAGATGCTCGTTGTGCGCGTCCGGGAGCCCCACCATCAGGAAGAAAAGCTGGACCGGCTGCTTGTCCACGGCGTCGAACCGGGCCCCGGGCACCTTGCGTCCGAACGCGATCGCGGTGCCGGTGACGTCCGCGGAGAGGCAGTGCGGAATCGCGATACCGCTTCCGATGCCGGTGGTTGCCAGCTCCTCCCGCGCGATCACCTCGGCGGTCACGGACTCCAGGTCCGTAACGACTCCGGTTCCGGCAAGGAGCTCCACCAGTTCGCGAATGATCTCCGGCTTTTTGCGCCCCTCCAAACGGAGCGAAATCGCGTCGTGATTCAGAATTGCGGAAATCGCATCACTCATCGTCCACCCCCGGTCCGTCGGTCTGTCCAACGAGGCCCACGGCGAAATCCACGGGGACCGAGAACAGAATCCCCGTTCCCGGCGCCGAGAGACCTCCGCACACTTCGTCGAGGATCTCGCGGAGACGGGGAATCGCCGCCTCGTCCTCCACCACCGACAGGATCGTCTTGTTGTACGGCTTGTTCCCTTTCATAAACTCCTTGAAGTCCGCAAACAGCGGGACCTCGTAGGTCAGAAAGCGGCCCATGCCCTCGGAGTCGAGGATTGTGGCACCGGCGATGCCGGCCTCAACGTAGGCCTCAAGAACCTGTTCGAGAAGCTCTTCACGGTTCAGCACAAATACGACCAGTTTCATCGACGTTCCGACTCCTGCCCGCAGTATACAACACGTGCGGCGGAACCGCGACGCGCGATGCAGAGCACGCGCGATGCAGAGGACGCGCGCGACGCGCCTGTGGTATCTTTTCGCGTCTATGTCGACCTCTATCGTGGTCCTACTCTGCGCCGTCGCCGGCTACAGCATCCTCAGCATCAGCCAGGCCGGGCAGAAGATCGGTCTGCACACGATTCCGGACAACCCACGGCGGGGCTGGGCAATCTGGCTGCTCGCCACGTCCGGTACGGTCGTGTCGTTCTTCCTGGTACTGGTGGCGATCGGAATCGGATCGGTCTCGCTTGTGGGGGCCATGACCGGCGTGGGCATGGCGGCGCTCACCGTTTTCAGCCGTTTCGTGCTTCACGAACACGTCGGGCGGCGCGAGATCTTCGCGGTCACAGCGATCGGCGTCGGCGCCGGAATCGCCGGCGCTATCCCGCTTGGAACCGAGGCCGGCGCCCGTACCGCCGTTCTATACTGGATGGTTGGAGCGGTCATCGTGGCCTACGGGGTCGCCGCAGTGGGCGTTGGTCGCAGACACCACCGAGGGCTCATTCTCGGCGGCCTTGCCGGGAGCATGGCGGCGTTCTCGCAACTCTTCCAGAAGCTCGGGACGCTCTCCCTCTCCGTACACGACGGACTGGGGCCTCTCCTCGTGAGTGTCGCCACCAACCGTCCGATTCTCGTGTCGATCGTGATCACGGTCTCGTCGATGTTCGTGGCGCAGGTCGCATACACCCGGGGCCAGGCGATTCGAATCATTCCGAGCTATACGGCCCATGCCAGCGCCGTGCCGGTCGTCGGAGGAGTCCTGATCTTCAACGAGCACCTCCAGCCGCTGCACTGGGTCGGGATCGCCCTCCTGTTCGCCGGCACGATGGTGCTGGTCGTCGGCCGGCCGCAGCCCGCATCCGCCGACGGACCGGTGTAGGCGAACCGTCGGTCGCCGCGATATGCTCCGCCCCATGCGACCACTCCGCGTTGCGCTGACGGCGCTCTCCGTCCTCGCGATCACCGTCTTGGCCACACCGTCAATCGTCGCCTCCGACAATCAGCGCAGCGTCGGCGACACCGATGCCGCGGCGCTGTGGTATGCCGGCGATACGGAGGGAGCGATCGCCGCCTACCGGCGCCTCCTCGACGACACTCCGGACGACCGGGAGGTTCGCCTGAGCCTGATCGTTCTCCTTCGGGAGGCGGGGCGCCCGGACGAGGCGCTGGAGCTCTCCGGCGGCTTCCCGCGGGAATCGGCGATGAACACCGCCCTTGTTGGGTCGGGCTCCGGGAGCCGCCCGACCGCCCCACAAGCCGGAGACGACAGCGCCACGGGCGCGGGAGCTCGGGGTACAGAAACCGCCGGCGACGACTGGCGCGTCGATTTCTGGGAGGGGGTCGCCGCAATGGGTGCCGCAATGCCGGAGACGGCGCGCGACGCATTCACCCGGGCGATCGATGCCGCTCCCGAGAACCACGCGCCGTACGCGTTCTATTTCCTCGGACTCATGGACGCGGCAGTGGGAGACGACGCCGACGCCCGGGACGCGTACCTCCGCGCCCTGGCCCAGGATCCCAACCTGACCGACGTTTTTCTGCCCCTGGCTCAGGCGTACTGGCGGCTTGGTGAGTACCCCGCAGCGTGGGACCGCCTCGAGCGTGCCCGTATCGCGCTCCCCTGGAACACCGACATACCGGCCCTGCAGCGCCAATGGGAAGCGGAACGCCCGTCGCTAACCGCAGGCGGCGAGGAGCGTGCGGCGGCGCGACGCGCCGCCGCCACCCCGCCGCGGGTCGCTACTGTGTCTGATGCGGTCGGTGCTGCGCCACCGTTGCGGGTCGGCCTGATCGAGGATGTTGAGTCGGTGTACCTCAAGACCGGGGGACCCTTCACGCTGTCGGTCGGCGACGACGTGTTTCGCAGCGACGCAGCCGGTGCCACGGAGCTCCACGCCTCCCGCGACGCCGATGGTTCGATCGTCGTCCGCGACGAGTCCGGAGCGCGTCTCGTCGGCGGTACGGACACCGTGCGTTTGGAGTACGACGACCGCCGCTTCACCACGACGATCTTCGATATCACCTTCGGCCGCGGACAGTTTCGCGCCGGCCGCGAGGACCGCAGCTATCGCGGTGCGATCGAGCTCCTTCCGCGGGGGGAGCGGTTTACGGTCATCAACCGCCTGTCTGTTGAGGAGTACCTGTACAGCGTGGTGCCGTCGGAAATGCCGGCGTGGTGGCCGCAGGAGGCGCTCCGGGCGCAGGCGATCGCCGCACGCTCGTACACGCTGCACCCCCGGGGACGCTATGCCGACCGGGGCTTCGATCTGTTGAGCTCGATCGCGTCGGCGGCGTATCCCGGTGTCACCAACGAGGATCCGCGCACCACCGCCGCGGTCGACGCGACCCGCGGTCTGGTGCTTCTTGACCACGGGCGCCCGCTGGACGCGGTCTACAGCGCAAACAACGCGGGGTACGCCGAAGCCGCAGGAAGCGTCTGGGGCTGGCCCAACTCCCTGGTGGTCACCTCGGATCCCCTGCTCCCCCCGCTGGACGACTACCGCAGCCCCGCCGAGGTGTACCGCTGGCTCACCTCGCGACCGGACAGCTACGCCGCCCGACAGCCCTACGCCGCCATGAGCTCGTACCGCTGGAGTCTCGCGGTACCACGGGAGGCGATCGAGGCGCGTCTGGCGGCGGTGGGGGTTTCAGTCGGAACCGTGCTGGCGGTCACACCAGGACCGCGGGGTATGACAGGACGCGTGGAGGCGGTGACGATCACCGGAACCGAGGGCACCCATACCGTCCGGCGTGACGCGATCCGATCGCGCCTGGGAGGACTGCGGAGCAATCTGTTCGTCGTCTCGCCGTACCGCGGACCGGTACCGGGCTCGCCGGCACCCACCGACGGCCGCCCACCGGCCGGCAGCCGGACACCCGCCGGCAGCCGGACACCCGCCGGCAGCCGGACACCCGCCGGCAACCAGACACCGGCCACCGCGCCGGCGTACTTCTACTTCCAGGGCGCCGGTTGGGGTCACGGGGTCGGCATGTGTCAGACGGGGGCCGCCGGCATGGCCGCCGACGGCTACGACGCTGAAGGGATTCTGGCGCAGTACTACCCCCGGAACGAACTCGAGGGGTGGTACTAGGGCAGCGGAGCCCGGCGGCGCGGGGAATCAGCGCGTGAGGCTACGATGCACGTAGCGGTGCGGCCGATCCACCTGGGCACCGTATTTCTGTCGCCGGTACTCGGCGTATTCGCTCCAGTTTCCGTCGTACCAGAAGACACCGTCATCCTCGAACGCCAGCAGATGCGTGCAGACGCGGTCCAGAAACCAGCGATCGTGGCTGACCACCAGCGCCGACCCCGCAAACTCATCCACAGCCTCCTCCAGCGCCCGCAGCGTGTTCACGTCCAGGTCGTTGGTCGGTTCGTCCAGGAGCAGCACGTTTCCGCCTTCACGAATCATCATCGCCAGATTGAGACGATTGCGCTCGCCGCCGGAGAGATCGCTCACCTTCTTGGACTGATCGGCACCGCTGAAGTTGAACCACGCGCAGAACGCCCGTGAATTGACCTGACGTCCCGGGCCCAGCGTGATCATCTCCTGGCCGCCCGAAAGCTGCTGCCAGACGGTGTTGGAATCGTCCAGAGCGTCGCGCATCTGGTCAGCCCACGCCAGTTTCACCGTTTCACCAACCCGCAGCGTCCCCTCAGTCGCTTCCTCGCGCCCGGCGATCATGCGAAAGAGGGTCGTCTTTCCCGCGCCGTTGGGGCCGACAATGCCCACGACCGCCCCCGGCGGCACCTGAAAGTCCAGATCGCGAAAGAGCAGCTTCTCGCCGAACGCCTTGGTGAGACCGGTCGCCTCCACCACGATATCTCCCAAACGCGGGCCCGGCGGAATCGTGAGCTGCGCGGTCTTGACCCGCTCCTTGCCGCCGTTCTCGAGCAGCTCCTCGTAGCGTCGGATGCGCTCCTTGCTCTTGGCGTGCTGCCCCTTCGGCGTCATGCGGATCCACTCGAGCTCGCGTTCCAGCGTTTTGCGGCGCTGACTCTCGCCCTTCTCTTCCCGCGCGAGACGCGCCTGTTTTTGCTCCAGCCATCCGGAGTAGTTGCCCTTCCACGGAATACCCTCGCCACGATCCAGCTCCAGGATCCAGCCGGCGACGTTGTCCAGAAAGTAGCGGTCGTGGGTGACCGCGATAACCGTACCGGGATACTCGCGCAAATGCTTTTCCAGCCATGCCACCGTCTCGGCGTCCAGGTGGTTCGTCGGCTCGTCGAGAAGCAGGATATCCGGCTTCTGCAGCAGCAGCCGCACCAGCGCCACGCGACGCCGTTCACCGCCGGAAAGAACGTCCACCGAGGTCTCCGGGGGCGGGCAACGCAACGCGTCCATCGCCATCTCCAGCCGTGCGTCCAGGTCCCAGCCGCCGAGGGCATCGATCTTCTCCTGGATCGCCGCCTGCTTTTCCCCGAGTTTCTCGTAGTCTGCGTCGGGATCACCGTAGGCCTCGTTCACGGCATCGAACTCCGCCAGGAGGTCGGTGATCTCTTTGGCCCCCTCCGCGACGATCTCGCGAACTGTCCTGCCCGCCTCCAGCTGCGGTTCCTGCTCCAGGTAGCCGATCGTGTATCCGGGTGAGACCGAAATGTCACCGGTGAACTCATCGTCCACGCCGGCGAGGATGCGCATGAGGGTCGATTTTCCCGACCCGTTGAGGCCGATCACCCCGATCTTGGCACCGTAGAAGTATGAAAGACTGATGTCCTTGAGGACAGTACGGGTGCCACGGACCTTGGTGACACCCTGCATCGTATAAATGATCTTCTTGTCGTCGTATGTCGTCGCCATTGGCGCCGAGTATAGCAGATGCGGAGGCGGGAAGTGAACGCGGAGCGGGCGCACCGTGGATAGGGCCTACCGTTGCCCGGGCGCACCGTTGCCCGGGTGCGCCGTTGCCTCGGCGCACCCTGACCCTGTCGCGTTACTCCTTCACGCCACCCGCTGAGAGCCCCCCGACCAGCCGCTTCTGCACCGCCATGAACATGACGATTACGGGCACGCTCGTGAGCATGCTCGCCGACATGATGCGGTCCCAGATCGCGTTTTTGCTGGTGAACAGCGCCCGGAGCCCCAGCGGGAGTGTATAGATCTCCTGGAACGACTTCAGGAACACGGAGGCAAAGAGGTACTCGTTCCACGCGATCATGAACGAGTAGATGTAGACGGTGGCGATCGCCCCCGTGGACAACGGAATGATGATGCGGCGGATCGTCTGCAGACGGTCCAGTCCGTCGATCAGGGCTGCCTCCTCGATTGAGAACGGGATCGTCCTGAAGTAGTTGCCGAGCATGTACAGCGACACGGGCAGCGTCTGAACCATGTACACCACCAGCAACGCCACAAAGGTGCCGGTTGGCGTCGAGAGCAAGCCGATTCCCACCGCCACCTTGTACAGCGGGATCAGCAGGAGGATGCCGCCGAACATGTAGACGAGGAGGACCCCGCGCTGTACGTATCCCCGCCCCCGGTATTCCAGCCGGCTGAAGGAATAGGCGCCGAAGATCGCCACGGAGACCGACAGGAGCGCGGCAATGCCCGAAAGGACCACCGAATTGCGGAAGTAGCGCGGGAACGGAAAAATGTCGCCGGTGTCGACGTAGCGTGCGAGGATCTGCTGGCGCTGTTCGTCGCTCAGGTCGGACTCCTCCAGCAGATTGCGGACCGACTCCGGGATCGCGTTGAGATCAGGCTCCGGAAGCCCGATGCCCAGCAGTTCCTTGTACGCACTCGTGTTGATCCGTTCCGGAATCAGGGACGGATTGCCCCAGTCCCGCGGATACTTGAGGCTCGTGGAAAGCATCTGCACGAAGGGAAAGAGCGAGAAGATCACGATAATCAGGATGAGCACAAGAAACCCGACGCTGCGGAGCGGGTTGCGACGACGGACTACCATTTGAGCACCCTCTTCACGTAGTACAGGATGAATCCCATGAGCAGGATGAACTGAATCACAGCCAGGGTGGCGCCACGGCCCAGATCGAGGGCCCCGGTGAACGCGGTCAGATACGTGTATATCGAAAGCACCCGCACGTTGTCCGTGATCAGGTAGACCTCCTCGAACTTGTTAAAATTCCAGATCACGCGGAGCAGTACCAGAGATCCCAGGATGAAGTACAGCTCCGGCAGCGTGACGTAGCGGAACTTGGCCCACGCGTTGCAACCGTCGAGCTCGGCGGCCTCGTAGAGCGTCTCGTCCACCGCCTGCAGCCGGCTCAGAATCATGAGGTACGCAAAGGGGAAGTTCTTCCAGATGCTGAAAACGATCGCGACGATCACCGCGGTTCGCGGATTGCCGATCAGGTTGAATCGGTTGGCGACAACCCCCAGCACCTCCACCAGAACGTGTACGAAAAGACCGTTCACCGGATCGAAGAAGAATTGCCATGCGAACACCGTGGCGATAACCGGCGCGACATACGGTAAAAGGATGATGCTGCGAACCAGCCACCGGAGCGGGAACTCGCGATTCATCGCCAGAGCCACAACCACACCGACCACGACGGTCCCCATGACCGAAAACGTGACGTAGATAACCGTGGTCCAGACCGCGTTCCAGAATCGCGGATCGGATACCACGCGTACATGATTTCTCAGTCCGGTAAAGGTGTTGTCTCCGGATAGACTCACATCGAAGAAACTCAGGTACACGTTGTACACGATCGGATAGATGATCAGTCCGCCGATGATAATGATCGCCGGCGCCACCAGATACCATCCAAGCCGCGCTTCCTGCTGTTTCGGCGACAGCGTTCGGACGGCCGCCGCGTGACCGTTCGCCATAGACACCCCCATCAATCGGATACACCGACGGCCGGCACCGCCTGGCACCGGCCGTCGCCATCGTACGACGTACGACGGGTCTACATGCTATCGAGCACGTCCTGCATCTGAGCCTCGGCTTCGGCCATCGCCTGGTCGATGTCGGCCCCTTCCTGCGTGATGGCGTAGAGCATCTGCGGGATGATCTGCCGTTCAAAAATCACGCTCGCCGCCTCGATCCGGTGCCCGTCCACGATACCGAAGGACTCGATGTTCGCCAGCCCGCTGGTGATTTCCTCGAGCTTCTCGGCGCCGTAGTTGGAATACACACCGGAGGGATCGTTGAGGAAGCGCGGGTTGGATGCGATCTCCGGCAGCACAGGGTTCATGCCACCCGGCGCCATGTGCAGATACGTGATGTAGGCGTTCGGGGTAAACAGGTAGCGCATGAATCGCGATGCCGCCGCGGTCTTCGCCGGGTCATCCTGCTGGAACGCCGCGAGCGAGACGATGACACCGTAGCCGGCATCCTGAGTGTGGGTGATCGTCGGCGAAAGGCGGGTATTCTCGACAAGCTGCGGGTCGAACGCGGCCCCCTGAAGGTCGGAGAAGTTGTCGCTCGTCAGGCTTCCCGCGGCCACGTCTTCGATCGCCAGGTCGTCCATGATGTAGGTACTGTAGAAAAACATCGCCATCTTGCCCTGGAGATAGTAGTCACGGGCGCGCCACGTCTGCGGTCCCGGCGGATTGTACTGCGCCAGTTCGGCATAGTACTCGATCGCTTCGCGCATCTCCGGCGAGTTGAAGACCAGATTGCCGTCGCCATCGAAGAGCGCCGCGCCGTTGGATCGCGCGAACTGGGTGAACACCTGTTCGGTGTACGCCTCGGCGGTGGTGCCGACGAGGATCCCATACTGATTGTTGTCGGGGTCGTAGAAGTACTGCGCCGCCTCGAGGATCTGATCCCAGGTGCGCGGCGGCTGCAGGCCGGCTTCCTCGAACCAGTCGGCGCGGTACCAGATGCCCTGGATCCAGCCGTGGAACGGCACGGCGTAGTAGGAGCCCGAGCCGTCGCCGACCATGCGCAGCGCGCCCTGATAGAATCGGTCGGCACCCAGCCCCTGGATGAACGACGTGTTGGCGTCGATATCCAAAAGCCCCTCCGACCCGAGCGCCACGGCGGTCTCGGCGCCGAACTCACCCATCGCCGGCAGGGTTCCGGCAGCGGCAGCAGCCGCAACCTGCGTGGAGACGTCGTTCTCGTCCACCGGGATGACGTTGATCGTCACATCGGGGTTGAGCGCCTCGAACGTATCCACCAGCACCTGAATCGTCGCCAGTCGGTCGGACTGTGTCTGGGTGGTCCAGAACTCGATCTCAACGGGCCCCTGGGTCTCGGCGGGCGCCGGCTCCTGCGAACCCGACGCGAACGCCATCGAAGCGATCATGAGCACCATGACGCTCCCCATGAGAATTTTGCGCATATGCACCTCCTTACGTTTTTTCACCCGCCCGAAGGCGGAACTCAGTTCAGGTTGCGCGTGGTGTCCCGTACCACGAGGCCCGGGGAAACCTGGAGCTCCTCCGGCTGGTCGGTCCGGATCTCGCCCGAGAGCCGACCCAGCAGGTACTCCACGATCATCTGCGCCTTGGTCGAGAAGAACTGACGCATCGTTGTCAGTCCGATCGCCGAGGCGATGCTCAGATCGTCAAACCCCATGATCCCGACGTCGTCCGGAACCTTCAGGTCGAGCTGGCGCAGGCGTTTGAGCCCACCGATCGCCAGCATGTCGCAGGCGTAGAAGATTGCATCCGGCCGGCTCCGTTCCAGCAGTTCCACGGTGGCGCGATAGCCACCGTCGGCGGTCAGGTCGCCTTTTGCGAGGTCCTCTTCGCGGAAGGAAATCCCCGACCGACTCAGCGTGGACCGGAACCCGGCGAAGCGGTCCGCCACGTGGTCGTCCCACGGCTCCCACCCCACGAAGGCGACGCGACGGTACCCGCAATCGAGCAGGTGCGCCGCCGCGTCCTGTCCACCCACGAAGTTGTTATTGCTCACCGCACGAACCAGGGCGCTGCGCGCCTGCATGAGGACCAGGGGCACGTCTGCACTTTTCATGAACTCCACCGCCTGCTGCGTCACGTCGGCGGAGAACACGACCGCCGCGTCCACCTTTTTCAGGATGTGGCTGTTGGTGCTGATAAAGGCTCCGAAATCCCGCGTTCCGCGCATGTTGACCAGCAGCAGATCGAACGCGGTGTCGGCGAGCTCCGCCTCAACCGCCTCATCCTCGACGGCGTCGGGCTTGTCCACCCACATGCCGTGCTCCTTGATGAGCTCCACCAGCGCGTCGCACGCCTCCTCGTTCGGGATCGCCTTCTGCACGACCTCCTTGCCCACGTACAAGTCGACCTTGCCCGGCGCACCGCCCACGTAGCCGAAGTCGGCGTCGGCCATCTCGCCGGGGCCGTTGACGATGCAGCCCATGATCGCGATGGCGACGCCCGGTAAATGACCGGTCTTCTCCGAGATTTGAGCTGTTACTTCTTGCAAATCGAATAACGTTCTTCCACAAGAAGGACAGGACACGAATTCCGTCTTCGTGTTGCGCATGCGCGACCCCTGCAGCAAGGCGAAGGACGTCTCCCGCAGGTAATTCAGATCGAAGTCGCTGTGGTCGTCCGGCTCGACGAGTAACCCGTCGCCCAGGCCATCTCCCAGCAAGGCGCCGGCGCGCATGCCCAAACTCAAAGCTAATTCGTCCTTCTTCGTGCCTTGTGCTACTCTCAAATGGTGCACGACCGACAACTCGGACGCCTCCCTTCGTAACAACGCAAACAGCCTCCTAGACGCGTGCAACCGCGACAAGCCTTCCTTCACGTCCAGCAACACGACATCAATGTTCGGCGTCGCCATTAACTGTAAGAGCATCTCGTCGGACTCGGAACCGTCGCACTTCACGACCAAGCGTTTGGACGGCGCCGGTTCGAACGTTTTTAATGAATCGCACCTTACAATAGGCACGCCGCCTGCCTTCAAGGGCTCCGGCGCCTCCCGCAGCACGGCGTCGTCCATGAGGAAGTGGACGCCCGCGTCCTGCAAGCGCTTGATCAAGTAGAGCGTGTCGGCGTCGTCGGCCGCCGGCGCCTCTCTCAATAAAATGGCGTCGACGGTGGCGACGTCTCTTCTGGGAAGCAACTTCGGGACGCCGTCGGGCCCCGGCGGCAGCTCGTCGACCAGCGCGCCCAAGGCTCTAAACAAAGCCGCGTCGCCCAACCCACCCAGAGCCGCGCAGCCCTGGAGTTCCGCTAAAGAAACAGCACCGTAGGCCGAGCCGTCCCGAT
>CAJWEZ010000072.1 GCA_913030605.1 uncultured Spirochaeta sp. | reverse complement strand
CAGGGAGGCGCCGCATTCCTCGGAGAGGGGGCCGGGGCGCTCGCCGTCCCAGCCGCGACGACGTTCCCACTCCGCGCGCCAGGTGAGGCGCCGCGCCCGACGCCCGCTCTCCAGACCCGCCGCGAGCAGTGTCGCCGACGCCGGCCGCCCACCGTCCGGGGTGCGGCTGCCGGGATCCACAGCCAACGCCCTGCCCCGCAGCGTCAGAACCTCCGTCTCCGCGGACGCCCACAGCTGCCCCCCGCGACGCGGTGGCCGGTAGCCGGCGCGCTGCGTCCACACCCCCGCGCCGCCCGCCGCATCCACCGTCGTCGGCGCCCCGCCCGTCGTCGGCGCCCCGTCCGTCGCACCCATCCCGGCCGTCGTCAGCGTGCCGCGGACCGTCAGCTCCCCACCCCACTGGCGCAGGGAGTCACCGCGCAGGGGCGGCGCCGCAAAGAGCCAGTCGTCGGCGGAGCGCGGCGGAAAGCGCCCCTCCACCGCCGACAGCGCCACACCGACGGCGCCGGCACGCAGCGGCAGGACCGCCATCCGGAGCTCGACATCGTCGTCGCGGGCGATCATCACCCCCGGCGCGACGCCGACGCGACCCTCCCGGCCAAACGCTGCACGCGGTCGAAGCGCGATGCCCGTCCACCGCCCGGAGTCCACGGAGCGATCCAGTCGCACCGCCGGTGCCGCGGTCAGGGCCGACCACTGCAGACCGCCGCCGGTGGGATCGAGGGCGCGGCGGTACACGCCGCGGGGCTCCAGGGGCCCGACCACCAGGGGCCCCGCCTCCGCTCCCACGACGTGGTCGACGCCGGATACCGGCGGGCGCAGGCGCCGGTACTCCCGACTGTACCCGCCCGCCGCCGGCACCTCTTCCCGGAGGACCACGTCGCCCCGAGCCAGCCACAGCCAGCGGGTGGGCCCGATCTCACGCGTCAGGCGGAGGAGCGCGCCACCGTCATCATCGATCTGAAGGAGGAGCTCGCCGGTCTGACACCACAGCCGCGGTGGGGACAGGAGGAGGAGACAGAGAAGGACCGCGACCGGAATCGGCCCGCCGAGCGGACCGCACCGCCCGCGGTGGAGCGCAACACGCACATCGGGAACACGGAACGCCGCGCCGCGGTGCTTGTCGGGGACCTACCGTGAGGCGCCGGGGACCGGACCGGCCACCGAGACCGTCTCGCCGGGGACAAGTTCCACCGACGTGCCACGGTGGTGCACCACCACCGGCGTCGGGTCGTCGTCGGATCGCGCGAACAGATAGTCGCAGTGGTCGGGATGCACATCCACGGTGAGCGTACCGCCCGCCACCCGCAGGCGAAAACGGAGCCGGGTCCAACCGTCGGGCAGGGACGGGGCAAAGCTCAGGTGCCCGCCGAAGTCGCGGAACCCGCCGAAGCCGAACACCACCGAGAGCCACGTGCCGGCCATGGCGGCGGCGTGGATGCCGTCCTTTACGTTGCCGTTGATGTCGTCGAGGTCCATACGGACCGTCTTCACGAAGTAGCGGTACGCCAGATCGATGTCCCCGGTTTCGGCGGCCACGATGCTCTGAACGCACGGTGCCAGGGACGAATCGCCGGTGGTGATCCCATCGTAGTAGGCAAAGTTGCGACGGATGATCTCCTCCGCCGGCTCCCCCCTGCGGACGGCGTCGGCGCGAAAGAACGCGCCTTGCAGGAAGAGTGCCATCACCAGGTCCGGCTGCTTGAGCACCTGGTGACGGTAGATCGTCAGGGGGTGGTAGTGGAGCAGGAGCGGATAGTTCTCCCGCGGCGTGTTCTCAAAGTCCCAGACCGCCTTCTGGAAAAAGGAATCGTCCTGCGGGTAGAGGCCGCGGTCGCGGTCGTAGGGGATCACCATCTCCTCGCCGGCGCGGCGCCACGCCGCCGGCTCGTCCGCCGCGATCGCACCGTCGCCGTCCACCGCCTCCGCCAGCGCCGCCTGCAGCCGCGCCCACGCCTCGGGATGATCGCGCTCGACGCGTTCCACCAGGTCCGCCGCGTACAGCAGATTGTCGCGGGCCATCACGTTGGTGAACACGTTGTTGTTCACGATGGCGGTGTATTCATCGGGCCCGGTGACACCGTTAATACAGAACCCGCGTCCCGGAATGTGCGCGCCCAGGCTGAGCCAGAAACGGGCCGTCTCCACCGCGATCTCCGCGAGCTGCTCGGTGAGAAACGCGGTGTCCCCCGCCGCGAGCGCGTAGCGCCGGGCGGCGAAGAAGATATCGGCGTTGATGTGATACTGCGCCGTGCCGGCGGGGAAATACGCCGACGCCTCATCACCGTTGATCGTGCGCCAGGGATAGAGGGCGCCGCGGTGGTGGAGGTGCCGCGCCCGCAGGCGAGCCCTCGGGAGGGTTGAGTGGCGGTATTCGAGGAGCTTTCGCGCCGTTTCCGGCACCAGGTAGGAGAAGATCGGCAGCGAATAGATCTCCGTGTCCCAAAAGTAATGGCCCTCGTAGCCCTCGCCGGTGAGCCCCTTGGCGCCGACGTTGGTGTGTCCGTCGCGCCCCGCCGCCTGGAGCACGTGGAACAGGTTGAAGCGGATGCTCTCCTGCACCGCCCGGTCTCCCTCGATCGTCACGTCGGCGGTCTCCCAGAACCCGTGGAGGTACTCCCGCTGCTCCGCCGCCAGGGCGTCGAAGCCCACCTGCCGCGCGTTGCCCACCGCGCGCTTGGCGAGCGCCGCAAGCTTGACCCGCCGGGCGTCGCGCGTGTGCTCGTAGGCAAGGAACTTCTCCACCGTCACCGGCACGCCCGCCTCGGCGGTCACCACAAATCGGTGGCGCAGATCGTTGACCTGCCGTTCCGCCGTCTGAAACCAGTGGTTTTCCGTCTCGATCGTGTGGCCCATGGCGCACACAAGGCGAAACCGGGTATGGCGGGTGGTATGGCGCAGGACGGCGATGTCGCGGGTCATTTCTACCTTGGGTTTGGTGAGCGCATTCCGCGTGAGGGCGGCGCCGACGCGCGGGTCCGCCCCCGCCTCGTCCGCCTTCACCCGCGAGTTGATCCCCGAGATCACGGTGATCGTCGCCTGCTCCTCCGGCAGTTCGATCCGCCACCGGAGTGCCGCCGTTGCCCGCCGCGACAGGGGCACCACGCGCGCCGATTCAAGGCGAACCAGGACGCCGGAGGGACTGCGCCACGCGTAGCGCGCCCGCAGCACCCCCTCGCGCAGGTCCAGACGACGCTCAAAGTCCTCCAGCGTGCCCGTGGACAGGTCGAAGGGATCGTTGCCGACCCACAGGTCAAGAGCCGTTCCGTCGGTCACGTTGAGCATCCGCTGGCGACGGTCGGCGTAGCCGTAGGCGTGCTCCCCGTAGACGATCGGTTCGCTGTCGTAGAACCCGTTCAGGAAGGTACCGGAGTGGTAGACACTCCGCCCGTCGTCCACCGTGCCGCGGATTCCGAGGTGCCCGTTTGCCAGGGCGAAAATCGTTTCGTACTTCCCCGCGTCCTCGCGGCGAAAGGCGGTCTGCGTGATGTTCCAGCTGTCGGACATTGCGCGAAACCTACTCAAAAAGCAGCGCCCTTGCCAATGCCCCCGGGAGTCTCGATACTGAAACCATGAGAGAGAAAACGCGATCGGTACGGATCGGATTCCTGGCAGCGCTCATCCTCGTGGTCGGAGCCGTCTCCAGCGTCGGCGCACAGTCCTTCGGCGGCGGTATTTCGGTGTTCGTTCCCTGGGATATGTTCGAAGGCCAGACCGGCAGCATCAGCTTCGAAACCTCGCTGGAAACCTCGCTGGGCCTCGGCGACTACCTGAGCTTTCCCGTGGGCTTTGCCTACAACCAGGTGTACGGCCTCTCGCCGGACGGCACGCTGTCCGCGACCAGCGCCGACCCCGACGCCGCCCTGTCCACCGGCGGTCCGTGGTTTTACGCAGACAGTCTGCTGACCTACCTGCTGGCGAAGTTTCACATTCCCGCGGGACCGGTGTACTTCGACGTCTACGGCGGAGGCGCGCTGAACTACAACTTCAGCCTGCGGCCGCTGGAGGGGCAGATCGCGAAGGATCTCGCCGAGGCCGGCGCATTCGGCGCGAACCCCGGTGCCGTGGCGATTACCGACATGACTGTGGAAAGCGGACTCGGTGCCGGTTGGATCGTGGGGGCCGGAACCGGCGTGCAGATCGACCAGATCCGGGTGGGGCTGGACGTCAGCTACCGCCACATCTACCACGACCTGCAGATCAGCGGTGAGTATCTCACCGCCGGCGGGCAGCCGCAGTCCTTTGACGCCGGCGACACCGTCGGAGACCTGCGCGTGATCCTGCGGGGACTCTCGATCGGAATCGGCGGCAGCTTCTCGATGTAGGGCTCGGCGGTCTACCGGTGGTTCTGCGGCACGTACGCCGGCAGCGTCACCGGAACCCGCACCCGCCGGAACCGGGCGAAACGCTGCGTGCCGGCGGTGAGTTCGGTGGGCGCCCACTGCGCGCCGATCAGCGGCATGGCGTAGTCGACAAAGGCGTCGGTGACGTCCGGCCGGTGCGGGTCTATCCACGCCGCCGGCAGCTGCCGGTGGAAATTGGCCACGTCGGCCAGGGGTACCTCGCCCAGACGGACCTCGTACGGGTGGTCCCCCGCCGCCAGCCCGCCGCCGACACGCTGCAGCGCCGCCATGATGCCCGAGCGTCCGTCGGAGGCAAGTTCCACCGCGTGTTCACCCACCCGGTACGCCTCGTCAATGTCCACCGACGAGGCAAAGATGCTGGTCGAACGCTGCAGGATGCCGGGCACCTGCCCCGTGACGTTCCCCCGCACCGGGAGTCCGTGGTCGTTGAGGTAGTTCACCACCTGCTGCGCCACCGTGTTGCGGCTCGCCCCGTACTCCACGTGACCGAAGGCGTCGTGGGCCTCCCCCAGCCCGCCGGCGGCGGAGACGTCAAACCCCTCACTGACCACAACGATACAGCGACCGTGACGCCGCAGGTCGTCGGAGACGAAATCGGCCATCGCGGGAAGCCCGTAGCCGCTCTCGGCGGTGTAAATCTGCAGCGGCAACGCCCGTTCCGGGTCCGCCAGCCGCGCCGCCGCCGGAATGAATCCCGCGCGACGCCCCATCGCCTGAAACACCGACACCGGCTCGCTCGTGCGCATGCTCAGGTTTTCCTGATTGGCGATCTGCGTGATCAGCGCCCAGTAGCGCGCCGTACTGCCGTAGCCCGGCGTATGGTCCACCATCTGAAAGGCGTCGTCGCCGACATCGTTATCGATCGTCTTGGGAATCCCGACCACGCGGACATCCAGTCCCTGGGACTGCGCCAGGGCGCTCACCTTGGCGGCGGTATCCATGCTGTCGTTGCCGCCGATGTAAAAGAACCATCCCACGCGGTGCGCGCGGATCACATCGATGATGCGCTGAAAGTCCTCGGTGTTGCCGTCGTGGAGCTTGTAGCGGCAGCTGCCGATCGCGCCCGCGCTCGGCGTGGTGCGGAGACGGGCGATCTCCTCCGGGTCCTCGGCGTCCAGGTCCAGGAGTTCCTCCCGCAGGACCCCCTCTATCCCGTGTTCGCCGGCGAGCACCGTCCCGAACCGCTCAGGCTCGCGACGACAGCGATCGATCACGCCCTGGAGCGAGGCGTTGATGACCGGCGACGGGCCACCGGACTGGGCAACAAGAACATTCGGCGCGGTGTTCGACATCATGGCGCTATCGTACCACAGCCACCGCCCGGCGGTGTCCCCGGTAGTTGCTCCAGGAGTACATCCCCAGTCCCGTCCACACAAAGATGAACCCCGTCAGTCGCGCCGGTTCCAGCGGGTCACCGAAGACGGTAAGCGCGATGAGGAACATGAGCGTGGGAGCGATGTACTGCAGAAACCCCACGTCCGACAGCCGGATCCGCTGTGCGGCGATTCCGAAGAGCAACAGCGGCGCCACCGTGACCACACCGCCACCGAACAGAAATGCCGCCGCCCGCCAGTCCCCGTTGGCCGGAACGCCGACGCCCCCGGCGATACCCGTAGCGATCGCGATCGCTGCCACCACCGCCAGTGCCGTGAGTTCGACCGCGAGGCTGTGAATCGAGGACAGCACCGTACGCTTCTTGATCAGACCGTAGGTACCGAACGTTCCCGCCAGGGTGAGCGAAACCCAGGGGAACACGCCCAGCCGGATCGTGAGAAACAGCACTCCCGTAGCGGCGCTGGCAACGGCGGCCCACTGCAGACGCGTGAGCCGATCGCCGAAAAACACCAGCCCCAGGAGCACGCTCACCAGCGGATTGATGTAGTAGCCCAGACTGGCGTCCAGCGTGCGCCCCGACGAGACAGCCCAGACGTAGACGAACCAGTTGGTCGACACCAGAGCCCCGTTGAACATCAGCCATGCCAACGTACGCCCCCGGGGCACCAGCGGTACCGCAGCCACCGCCGAGGACCGTCGGCGTCGCCAGAACACCACGGCCCACGCGACCACCGCCCCCCACAGAATGCGGTGCCAGATAATCTCCAGAGCCGGAACAGACCGGATCTGAAACCAGTACAGGGGAAGCACCCCCCACATGGAAAACGCACCGATCGCCGAGAGCGTACCGGTCCGCAGAGCCCGCGCATCCTGATCGTCCAAAGGCATGGCGGCACTGTAGCATGGGCGGGGCCACCGCATACAGCGAAGGCTCCGCACCCAGCGAGGCCGTCGCCCACCGCGAGGCCGTCACATGAGAATTTGATATATTGGACGCGAATTGACAGAACAACCGGCGCAACGGTATCGTATGGAACAGCATGAATACGCCAATTGAAAAAGTTGACACCGCAATTCGTGAAGCGATCGCCGGCGCCGGAGGCACCGTCAAGGATGGCCCCAGAGAGAACCCGGCCAACGGCGTCCGGGAATGGCACGTTGAATCACCCTCCGGCGTGGCGTGCGTCGTCGGAGTGACCAACGTCGCCCTGACCGATGGAGCGGACATTCTTGGCGCCGTAACCGGTGACGAGGTCGTATCCTCTATCGTATCCGCCACGACGCCGTTGCTCCTCTACATTTCCAGCGACCTCAAGGTCCGCACCTGGGACATCGAGGACGCCGACGACGCCCAGTAAGCGGGGAAGAAGAGACACAGCGGCGCGCGCCTGCTTGACGCCCGCCCGTGGGAGGGCCTATCATCACCGCTGATCCGATCGGATCGATGCGGCGGTCGTATAACGGCATTACCCCAGCTTCCCAAGCTGGAGACGCGGGTTCGACTCCCGTCCGCCGCTTTCTTCCCGGGCCACCCGCAAACACTCGCTTGGGACGTGAAACTGATCTCGCACAGGATTCCGCGTTCAGTTGATCGCCTTCGGGGTCGGTACCCGTATACCGCATTGGTGTTGCGCTATTCGCGATTCGCGAATAGACTAAATGCATGGGTACGCACCTCAAACCACAGGATGTCGTCGTCCTTCTCAAGCTCGTCGCCATCGGCGATCGATCCTGGACGTATTCCGAACTGGCCAAAGAACTCGGCATGAGCTCGTCCGAGGTGCACGCGGCGATCTCGCGGGCTCAGACTGCACGTCTCTACGCCGACGTGCTGCATTCGGTGATGCATCCCAATCTTCTGGAGTTTCTCATCCACGGAGTCCGCTACGTCTTTCCCGCGGAATTGGGCGCGCCTGTGCGGGGTATCCCCACCGGACACGCTGCCCCGCCACTGAACAAGCATATCGTAGCCGACGAGCCACTCCCTCCGGTGTGGGAGACGGCAGCGGGACGCGTAGAGGGCGTCTCGGTCTCACCGTTATACCGATCGGTACCAGACGCGGCACTGCGTGATCCCGCGTTGTACCAACTGCTTGCTTGCGTTGACGCGCTGCGAATCGGCAGGGTGCGCGAACGACAGGCGGCGACCGACGCACTCCGTCTCCGCATCATGGGTCAGGCGGAAGCGGCATGAAGGGGTCGATCGCGATGATCGAACACGTCGCGCAACACCTCGGTGAGCTCTCTCGAAAGGTCGTTTTCGTAGGAGGCACCGTCGTCCGACTGCTGGTCACGGATCCGGCAATTGCCGAGTTTCGCACCACCGACGATGTCGACCTGATCGTCGAGACAGCATCACGAGGTGTGTTTGCCGGATTCGAGGACCGGCTGCGGGAGATAGGCTTCCGCAACGATACCACACCCGGCGCGCCGCTGTGCCGGTGGGAAATCTCGGGGACGCTCGTCGACATCATGTCCACAGACGAGCGACTCCTGGGTTTCTCAAACCGCTGGTATTCCGAGGCGATTCGAACTGCGCACACGATCACGCTCCCCTCGGGCATGGCAGTACGTGTCATCGATCCGGTCGTCTTCTTGGCGACCAAACTGGAAGCGTTCGGCCAACGCGGTAACTGCGATCCAATCGGCAGCCGCGATATCGAGGATATCATCTCGGTCGTGGACGGACGTCCGGAGTTGCTGGATGAACTTCCTGCCGCTGCTGCACCGGTCCAGCAGTTCATTCGGGAGGCGCTCACGCCACTCGTAGCCACCATGGCTTTCCGCAACGCAGTACTTGGCTACTTGCCTCACAGTCCGAAAGGGCAGCAACGGTACGTCTCGATTATCCAGCGATTTGAATCCATAACTCAGATGGACTCTTAAAACCCGCCCACTCGCGACCGGCCGCAATCCCCGGTCACACCGCCGCCATCGACGCTTCCTATAACTCGTTTTCCAGGCTACAGTCAGCAACAGCAGCATTGCGCGAGCTTACACGGCCGGTGTGGATTCCCAAGCTGGAGACGCGGGTTCGACTCCCGTTCGCCGCTTTCTTCCCGGGCCACCCCCAAACACTCGCTTGGGACGTGAAACCGATCTCGCACAGGAATCGCCATTCAGTTGATCGCCGCGGTACCCAGCGGTCTCATGCCTGCCGAGTACGCCACGACCGCCACAGCCGGACCGACCAATTGTCGCTACGGACCGCATCAGCATCGTAGGGCCGCCACGAGGTGCCGGGAAACGATGCCGGTAGACAGCCGATGCCCGTCACTGTGTCCAGCTCTCGTCACACCATGAGACACGGCCGGCGCGGCTTGTGACTACGTCCCATCGACCCGCACATACCAATCCGCGGGAAACTCGTCGAGACGTTCCAGCGTTCCCGTGTCAGGATCGATTTCGATCACAACATCCGGGCGAAACCATTCTTCATACACCAGAGGATCGGTCTCAAAGTCGAAATGGACCAACCCATAGCGATAATCGGACCGTTCAACGCGGTCTGGTGCGGCAAGATTGGGCACACGAACTACTTCCAGCATCATGATGTGAACCTGTTCTTTCTCCACAACCATCCAGTCGGAGAGGAAAGACTCTGTACCTTGTCCAGAAGAATAGAATACCGCAACGAGATCAGGCATGAACCCAACGTACAGAGCGCCTCGTTTGTCGCTTGAATACCGAGGCACCACGCCGACCAAACTCCCATAAGAGGAATCTGCCGATGAACGATTCTGAAGCCAGTTCTCAAACGCTTGAGACGGAAATCTCGCTCCCCGATATTGTCCGACCTCGACTGCCTCGACATTCCCTGCATCAAGATTGTCGAGCAGTTCGATGAGTTCCCCGTCGGTCATCACCGGACGTTGTTCTTCAACCCGAACCGACTCATCGGCTGTCGAATCCAGTTCATCGCTCTCGAGCTCCTGCGTGTCGAACGACCGCGAACAGGCCCCCAACACGACGACTAGTACTACCATTGCTACTCTATTCATCTTTGGGTTCCATAGGCTTGTGCGTTGGAGGTGAAAGAGTATTCTTCGGGATTCAGAAAGATGAACGGGTCGAAATAGTATTTCCCACCATGCTCGATTTGCTGGCCCGCATCATTCAAGAGAGACTCCAACAATGGACTTCGTCGCTCCGTACGGACATCGACGTGCAAGTGTTCCCCATAGGGCGAAACGCCCGGCCACGTTCCGGTATTCCCCGAAAAACCGAGCTGGGTATTGCTGAGAATCAGTGGGTTTGCTGAGAGGGCGGTATTCCGCGATTGAAGATGCAGGTATCGTGTCAGAATCGTATCGGATCTCCGTTCCCCCTTGAACGTATAGGTGACCATCGTCGCGGTCTCTTGGAAGTTACCAGTTGGGCGTTCTGGGGCGTTACCACCATAGTTGAACCGCGTATTTCCCCCAAACATCGAATGCACCGGTGTACCGGACGGCACCGAGAAGTCGGCACCCCGATGTGGATTGCGCGAAAACGAACCCGTCGCGCCAAAGATCGTTGTTATTTCCGAGCCCTCCATGATGTTGTTCACGTGCAGATTGGGCTCACCGGTGATGAAGTTCCGCTCCTTCCACTGCTCGTAACTGATCACGCTCGCGTCCGGTTGGCGGCCGTCCCATTGATCCGAGGGGAGCCCCAGCGTCACTGGCTCAGTGGTATCCATCAACCCCTGGGCCACCAGCCGGTCATAGATATTTCGCGTGTTGTGCTGCGATAGCGACTGATTGTAGACGCTCGCATACACTCCATTTTCCAGCGTGATCGAAGCGCCGTTGTTGCCGTCGTGAGTCCAGTACGTTCCGTCATCTCTTAGCTCGAATCCTTGGTCACGCAACATCGCTGTTGCCTGAAACGCATCGATCCCCAGGATTTCCTGCAGTCCCTCCTGCACACCGTTGGCACCGATTCTATTGCCCTCGTCGTCAAGGATGAAGTTGCCGTTCGGGTCTTTCAGCCATCCGTCACGGTCGTATTCCAGCGATCCGTCTTCCATTGGCTTCCAATAGTCCGATTCGCGTTGCGCCTTGCTCAGGTTGTCCTCGTCGTACGCCCCTTGCACAAGCTGTGCCTGCGGTGAGTGCCCGGTGTTGCGGGAACAACCGCTACCGCGTTCCTGTCTCTTGTTGCGACGGATCCTGCGCCAGAAGGTGCCAGGTTGCCGCATCGTCGCTCACCCACACCTCGCGTTTCCACTCCCGAGGTTCGCCCCGACGACCTTCTTCGTATCCGCCGATGAGAAAGATGCGGTCCTTATACACGGTCGCTATCATGTTCGAGCGAGCCGGGAGAGTACCGTCCGGCGCGATCCGTTCCCATTGTTCCCCATCCGGGCTCGCCCAGACATCCGTCGCCGGTATCGGAGTCTCGTATAGGTCGGTCTGGTGGAGTCCTCCCAGGATCACCAAGCGATCGTGAAACCACACCGCGTTCTGGTCCCATCGCGCCGGCGGATACCCCAGCTCCTCGCCCGCTGCGGTAAATGCTGGAATGCTTTCCCAAACACGGCCATCCGAGGATCGGAAGATCCCTCCATCAGGCCTCACGAGATACAAATGCGTTGTACCAGCCAGTATCTGGTGGCCCCCCAACTGTCTTCCGTCGAAAACTCCAGATGCTTCGACTACCCAGTCCGTTCCGTCAGTGCTGGTCCAAACATTGTCGTACCACGTGCGGGTGTTCTGATCGAAACCACCTGTGACATAGAATCTGCCTCGCCATTCAGAGAAACCAGCCACGGCAAGACCGCCTGAAGTCGCATTGGCCGTCACCCGCGTCCAATCGAGGCCGTCGCGCGTTGACCACACATCGGAAAGCCCGCGATAGAGCGTATCCAGATAGCTCCCGCCCAAAAGAAAGACCATTTTACCATTGCCGGTAACCGAGTAGTCGGACCGCTCCGGCCGAGGAACAGGTGCATCGACCGCGACCCACGCGGATCCGTTGCCGGTCACCCATGCCGAGTTCGGCGGGATGCTCGGATCAGTCAGAGTTTGTGTTCGTTCGGAGTCATACAGCCACAGTCTCCCATTCAACACAGCGGACTGGATCCGCGTTGAAGGCACGGGAAACGTCCCCTCAGACGTCGTTGTCGGCCAGTCCGCCCGATTCGGTAGCGATGTGACCGTCGGTAGCGATCCGTCGAACGGAACCCTGTATGTCTCGGCTTCCACTCGCGGAGTCTCCGCTCTACGTTCAGCTTCTTCGGCGTTCGCAACACCGCCAGTGTCGTTTTCGATCGTGCCGTCGCGGTCTCCACCGCACGCCACGAGCATGCCGGCCAGGAAAAACGAGAGTATCAGTCGGCTCGTGATGCCTGAGCTAGTATCCATACGTCACCACTCCGGGTAATTCGAAATGCATACTGTCATAGACCGATGGATCCCTCATGAGCCAATCCAACCCCGAACCCACAAGCGCTTCCACAAACCCCGGCGGGTGGTTCGAAAACCCCTGTTGCGCAAACCAACCGAGATTGCCGGGAACTGGTGACGCAAGGGAATGGTCCACTTCCGGTGCGGAAAGATAATCGAACAACGGTGTCGCATCGGCTACTATTCCATTCATCTCGTCCTGAAACGACGTTGGCATTGACTCCCCGAACTGGTCCATAGCTCTAACGGCAGTCTCGTACCCATTCAAAAAGCCGTCGCGCCATTCCGCGTCGCCGAGTCGCTCGAAATTGTCGCTCACAGCGTTCCACTCCTGCGGAGTGTTCGCGTCGACGACACCGCCGTTCATGAGTCGGATTGCTTCCATTACAAGAGTGTCACTCTCTCGTATCATTCCGTTTGTGGCCGCGTTGAAATCCACCGCAAGGCCGAGAGCATGCATGCTCAAATCGTTCCTGCCCCCGATTAGGCGTGGAACAAACGCGCCGTCGAATGTTTGGACGGGATCCGCGCCCACGTACTGGGATTCCGCCACATCCAACGCGGCCGCCAGGGAGTCGTGGGCGTAAAACTCGCGTCCAAACGCTTCGGTTACTGAGATATTGTCGTTCATCCACGCCGCCGGAGTGCCGGCCGCGGCGATTTCGGGGACCGCCATGTAGTACGGCAGCAGTCCGGCGTATGTTCCAAGCCCATTTCCGAACTGCGCCTGGAGTCCCGCGTTCAGTTCGCTCCAGCTTTCGCGTGGGTCCTGGAGGTATCGGTTTTGCATCGCCGCTGACGTTTCAAATGCCAGCCTCGCGTCGCCAGATTCTGGCAACCACTGGTTCGCCTCTTGGTCCCATGTATATCCGCTGCTTGCCATCAGCGCTTCTCCGATTTCTTGGTCACTCATTCCCTCTGTTTGTATTCCACGGTCAGATAATATGTGCGCTGCCTGCTCTCCGCCGAGCGCATTGAGAAGCGACCGGCTCCAAGACCCCGTACCGTCTCGAATCACTTCTTCGGCAACCCGAACGTCGCCGTTTTCGTCAAGATACTCGACAGAAAAGTCTTTTGAGTTGTCGTCCACGAGCTGACCGTTGCGTTTCAGGAGCCAATAATCCGCCCCCGAATCATACGATCCAATGGCGTGCCCCGCCAGCGCGCTGATGTCACCGGTGTGCTGCGCGTACTCGAGGAGCGCGACCTCTCCCCGTTGCACCTCGCTCAGGTTGTCCTCGCCGTACGCCCCCGCCACAAGCTGCGCGACCCGTGAATGGCCGATCACCGCGTTCACCGTCTCCAGTTGCTGGCCCGCGTTCCCGTCGTCAAGACCGTTGCGGAACGCCTCGTGCGAGAGTGTCAGACCGAGCTGATACCGACTTCCCGCACTCGCTCCGTCACCAAGGTGGATCGTCTTTGCCCCATTCGCCACTCGCGTCTCGGCGCGACCGTCCGTCCCGCCGTAGGCCAGTTCCGCCTCGCCGTTCATCAACTGGTCGAAGAGGTCTTCCGTTTCCGTGAGTCCGCTCGTTGCCAGCATCCTCGCGGCCACCGCCTCTTTCCCCCAGTATCCGTTCGCCGCGATCCGAACGTTCCGACCGTAGGTCTTGAGGCCGCCGCTCATCGATCCGCCCGATAGATCGGATGCGCTCAGCACGTTGAGTGTCGTACTCCCGGTCATCCGAGCCTTATTCCCGCGGGGTCACCGGCGTCATGATTAGATTCGCGTTGAACGGATTGTCGGGGTCGCGCTCCACGGGAGAGATCACGTGGAGGACATATTCGTAGTCCGGAGCGGGGAATCGATATCCCTCAACTCTCGAGCCTCCCTGCACGACCTCCACATAGAACTGGTCGGCACCAAAGGTCCCATCGCTCTCCAGCCGGTTGTCACCGACCCACCGCAGTAGATGCGTTCCGCGGGGCCAGAATCCGGGATACCGATCGGGTATTTCAACGACGAAGTCCCAACGATCGGGGTCGGAAATCTCGCGATACGCTTTCCGCGGTTCGCCGTCAATCGTGTTCCATGGACCAAGAATATCTGAATACTCGTCGACTGCGGTGTTCGTTGGACGCACACTATACGTTCCCATACCAGTCTCAATGAACAATGCCATCGCTCGCCCGTTCTCTCGCAACTCGTATCTCCATACCTCTGGATCGTTGAGAAACCTGTGCCCGACAATTGAGAGAAGATTCTCCGTGTTGAGATAGATCTCTGAGATCGACCGAAACTCCAGCCGCTCTTTCAAGAGCCGCTGTCCATCTCCCACCTCGGGAGCTGGACTAATGCGGAGAAAGTCCTCCGGCGCCGGAATGAGGTCAAGGTTAAATACCGTCCACGCGTGGCTCGTGAGATATTCATCCACATCGTCTGCCGCTGCGCACGCCACCGCGCCGACAAGCAGGCCGATCACGAGCACAAACCGTAATCCACCGTCGTTTCTCATCGTATGATTTCCCCCGTCATTTCATTCCCAGAAGCGCATTCAACTCGTCCCAGATGCTGTATGTCGGATACATCACATCCGGCGCCTCATACACCGGCACGTTCAACTCCTCATGATATCCGGGATCCCACAGTTCCGGATTCTCCAATCGCGCGGAATACGTCTCGCCTTCCGGCATCGCCCGGATCATGTCAAACCGATAGATCTCATCCAACCCGACCTCGATCCGGTTGGCCCCCGAGGGAGACCCCTGATCGCTCGGTATCGGGTTTTCCAGGATGATCCGCAGTTCACCGTCGTCGTTCGTGTAGTAGTCACTCATCATCGTAGAATGGTTGCCGTTGTCCGGATCCCGCGTGTCCCGCAATCGCACGTGGCCAAAGTACGCATACCCCGACTCACCATACCGGTCGAGCATGTCTTTGGTTACTTCTGTTCCGGCGCCAGAATACACCGTATCGAACTGATACTCACCGCCGGTCAGTTCTTCCATCGCGTCTGGAATCGAGAGCAGTGTATCGACACCCTCACCATTGTCGAGAAACGCGCCGAGGTCACGCAGGAGACCGTTGGCCTCCACTCCCGTCAGCCCGGCACCCGTCATTGCGTTGGCCCCATACATCGAGCAGTACAGGACGCACCCTGAGTTGCTTACGCTGATGAACGGCTCTTTTTCATAGCCATACAGACCTTCGAATCCATCGTCGGACAGGTTCGCTTCATATTCATCCCGACTCATCGCCGGCTCATACTCGTCGGGATTATCCCCGTAGCCGTTGAGGATCGCTTGCTGCGTCACGTACGCCTCGTACGCCGCATCGCCTCGCTGCCGGTTGATTTGCTCCGTCGCCGCGTAGCTCATCGCCTCGCCCAACGCCTCCCGCCAATTGTCGCCTTCAACCTGGCGAGACGCACTCGGGTTCATTTCTGGATAGTAGTAGTCGACACCCGCCTCGTTCGCGCGGAGCGATTCTGGATTCACAAGCCCGTCGACGATGCCCTGGGCAAATTCGGCGTTGCCATCCAGCCCAAGACTCTCAACGATTCCGCTATACGTAGCGCCGGTCCGCCGCGTTCTGTCCAAACGTCGACCGATAGATCTGATTCGTGTCAAACGATCCGCTCGAGAAGTCGTACGAACTGATCGCGCTCGATACCGCGTTGGTCGCGATACTCTGCGTCGCGTTCATCCCGATGTCGATCGATGTGCTCACAAACGCGCTTCCTAAGAACCCGGTGGCATCCGCCATCGATTGGTCGATACATCAACGAGGAACGCTACTCATCCAATTGTCGTCGGAAGATCGGAAGATCGCGATAGCGGTCCATATTCTGATCGATTACCCGAACCATTCGGTCTTCCCATTCGGTATCCCGGTATCGCTCAAACTCGTCAAACACAAAGAAGTACTCGTACAGTGACACCAGCATGTCCCCGGCTCGATCCAATGACCCATAGTTCGCGCGTATTTCGGTAATCTCGAACTCGCGTTGGAGGGCAGCAAACGCCTCTACGTCCCGATTCAATCCAGCATACGCCGCCGCCCGAACGAGGTGTACGTGATTGACCGATTCCACGTCACGATCGAACTTGTCGGCGTGGTAGTCGTAGATTTCCAACGCCTTTTCATAGCCTCCGACTCCGATGTACGCCCGCGTCAGCATCGCGACGCGAGTGTGGGGCAACCAGCGGACCCAATCGCGATAGTCAACCATTTCCGCGAAGCGAACCGCGGTTTGATAGTCTCGGACGTACGGTTGGCTGTAGTAGGCTACCGCGTAGTCGTATGCGTACTGCGCCCCACCCGTCTGTTGAACCAAGGTCAACACGAATTCTTCGTCCACATTTGACACGAGGTTGCGACTCAGGATCGCCTCCTCGTCGATTTCTGATGGGCCCCGGTTCACGACCAGACGCAGCCGTCGAGCGAAGTCTTCTAGTCCCGGGCGCTCGATCAACTCGGCAGTCAAATACGGCACCATTTGAAAATAAGGATACATCGAATTGTTCGCCATCGCCCGGATATGCTGGCCAATTGTCAGCGGCTCTGGAAAACTCTCCCGCGTTGCGAGCACCGACACGCCATATACGATACCCGAGTACATGACGTTGTACTGGTGGCGGATCGCTTCTGCGATGTGGAAATACGCCCCTGCGGTGTACTCGGGATCAGCTGCCAAGTCGTGCAACGCTCGAAAGGACTCGTAGAACTCCGCTTGTCGCAGACCGATCAATGCGATGTGAAACCGGTATCGTTCGCGTTCACTGTCGGCATAATAATCATCCCGGACCGCGGTAACGTACTCCTCCAGGTCAGCCAGTTCTTCGGGCCAGATTACGGCCTTGTTGTCGATTGCCCCACCGAGTTCGAGGCGCTGTATGTACTCGTCCACATTGCGCCTGTTTACGTACCCGCGCTCGGTTTGATAGTCACAGCCAACAAGCACTATCAACAGTGCCGCCACCAAAACATAGGCCAGGTTTCGCATGCCGCGTCTCATTGATACCCCTGACCTCCAAAGAGCTCGGAATACCAGTTATTCATGTCCCACAATCGGTCGTTGATCTGGTAGTGGCTCATGTCATCCATCATCTTCCGGTACTCGAACAGTTCGTCCCCGTACGCGCCGGTATCGAGCTCACCGCCACTGGTGTTCAACAGATGACGCATCGCGGTGAACGTGCGAATCGACTCTAAATCCGCCTGATACTGCGCTACTGGCGTATCATGGACAGTCACTGGGTTCTCAGTGAGATACCCGTTTTCCTGCACGGATCCCGGATTGTTGTTCCACCACACCTGGCCCCGTTGATCCGTTACCGGGTACGGCACACCACCGTAGTACAATTGCTGTACCACCGCAGGATCATTGACCCCCATCTCATTCAATGCGCTCACGAAATTGAATGCGTTGATCCTCTCATTCACTGCCTGCGCTTCACGTTCCGGATCATCCTGCCATCGGTTCTCATTGACCGCCTTCTCACCCGATTCTGTTCAGCCAGAGTCCCACGGCACCACGAAGCCGGCGTTGCTGTCGATTAACCCCCTATCGATGCCTGGTCCACTCGTTTAGTCACCGCCGGACGAAGCGTGATCATACCAGTTCGGTTCGACCGGATTGCCGTTTTTGTCGATGGCGGGAACATAGTCGCCTGTTACCCTCCGCTCTTCAATGATTGCTATTCTGAGCAGCTCCCGAAACCGTGACTCTGACAGGTCCACATAGAATCGATACGTTGGAGTATCAGGTTGCCTCGAGGCAAACGGTTTTTCGGGGTCCGCATTCCGCCAAATGTCAACGGAAAACCGAACCGTCTCAGAGTCTATCAACTCGACTTCAATCAGTTCACTGCTTGCGAACCCCGAGTCATAGCCAGCCACCCAGTCCCCTTGCCACTGTCGCACGATGCCTAGGTCAGGATCGCCAGCAGCTGTGGTGGGAACGATACTGAACGCGAGGCCCCAGTCCTCATTCAACGCCGATCGGAACGACAGCGATGCCAGCCGGTCAAGTCTCTCATCCTCGTACGACGCCAGACTCTCAGCATCGCTCGGCTCTGATCCAGCGTCCGTTCTACTCGTTTGTCGTGGCGGATCGTTCGGAGTGTGGCTTTCTTCGCCATCACGTTGCACACAACCTGTCACGGCGATGCATATGACCAAGATTCCCGGGAAAAGTCCCATACTGCTATTCATCGAAAAACAAACTCCAAGTGAAGGTGCGTAGCATCACTTGCAGGCAGAGGACCATCAAACAATGGCCCGAGGCTGTATCCGGCCGGGAGGCTATAGCGGAAGAGGTTCGCCTCCATGGCTGCCTGATTGAGTTCCTGTGATCGCTGTTGTTGCCAGCTCTGTGCGAGATGCGCGTACCGTAAATCCAAGGGGCCGGCGTCGACCTGCGCGAACCCACCGCTGTTGCCTTGCCATCCGAACGGTTCACCTTGAGCGAGCACCGTCGATTCCGTGAACAAGACGGTCTCGAGTGGCAAGAGTTGCGTTCCGAGATCAACACTGATAGCCGGCGAGCCACCGCGAAACCATCCGTGTGGCTCACCGCTGTTGTAGCGCGATCGCGCAGTGATGTAGGTCTCATCGCCATCGCGACGGCCGCTTGCGCGGTCTGCGCCTACCGTTGGGCCAACTGACCCATCCTCCCCGAAAAGGGGCGCGAAGGTGCCGTCCAAGATGTGTTGATACATCGGGTGATCGTCAGTACGGGATCGATCCTGTGCAACTTCCTGCAAGGCAGCTGAGACTGACGATCCGTCATATGCAGCCGCGGCCCCGGCGTTCAACAACCCCGGCACTCCGAACGATCCGTACCGCTCGCCGTAGAGCGTCGCGTCGTATCGCTGGGCAAACGCCCCCATGGCACTCGCCGCCTCATACTGTGCCGCGATGTCCGGTGTCAGATCGCCACCCTGCAGTGCACGCATGAACGCCGTTTCCGCGGTTCCCTGCGCCGCCCCAATTGCTGCAACCATGCTTCCTCCATACTCGCCGACGTTGTCAATGTAGTCCCGTTGTACGAAGTAGCGCGCGGAAAACCCGGCCCCCGGGTCCAGCGTCCGATTCGCGTTGTTCACCACATCCGTCGTTCCTCCGTCGGTGGTGAACGTCCCTTCCGAGTACGTCCATCCGGCGTCGCGCATCATCTGATTCGCCGCATCCCGACTAATGCCCAGGTGTTCCGCCAGCGACGCGGCTCCGGGTTCGTGCTCCTACGAAGCTGGGATATCGTCTACTTCAATTTCCGTCACCGGCACCCTAATGAACAAACGATCTTCCAATTCCTCAAGCTCTACTTCTATCTGCTCCGCCGTTACCGTGAACATGAAAAACCAAATTGGTCCAGCTTCATCACTGACCTCGTTACCGAGGTATTGAAATAGGTAATACACCGTCATCACCCGGTCGGTGCGTTCAATATCCTGAATCTCGATCCGGGCCGCACTACTCGCGTACTCCACGTCTCGAATGCCGGTCTCATCGAGATAAAACGTTCCAAGATAAAACCCTTCTTCATCTTGGGTCCAAAGAATGGAACGATCCGGTATCACCGCAAACAGCTCATCGAGCGTTCTCGGCTCCACCGGTTCCCGGGCTTCGGAAACGGGCCCGTCAGCCTCCGCCGGTACCGGCTCGGCAGTCATGACCTCAGGTTCGGGTTCCTCCCCCCCTCTTTCACAACTCCATGCTACGAGAGAAAGGAGCATCACCAGACTCATCCTCACGACCATCATTCCGCCGCTGGTTTTAACGTTTACCATCGTGGTCTGAACTCCCAATGCAAATGCGGTCCCGTCGAGTTTCCGGTATTCCCCACATTCCCGAACTGGTATCCCGGAGGGAGGGTGAATCGGTAGATGTCCGTTGCCTGCGCCGTGTGAAGCAGGTCGTTCAGTTGATTCGTCGCAAGGGTGTTCGGTTGCAGATGTCCGTAGATCATATCGAAGTCAGGCGTTCTGGTTCGCAGATTCAAGCCATACCCGGCACTCGGATCATTTGGGTTATCCCATCCCAAAGGATTCGAGCCTACGATCAGTATCTCGTCTTGCGTCGTAAACAATGGATGGTTTTCCCCGTCTGAGGAAAGGTCGATCGCTTCGCCACCGCCCCAGCCGTGTTCACGGCCGTCTCTGTATCGAGAGAATACCGAGATAACATCGCTGCCCTCGATCGGATCAATCGCCCGTCCATCACCGATCAACTCGTACATCGGGTTGTTGTTGTCCAGGCTCCACTCGTCCCGAATTCGACCGAACGCCCGTGCAACGTCGTCTTGTGAGTACTGTTCGTTTCGCTCTGCGTCCAACAACCCCGGCACTCCGAACGACCCGTTCCGCTCGCCGTACAGCGTCGCGTCGTATCGCTGGGCAAACGCCCCCATGGCACTCGCCATCTCATACTGTGCCGCGATGTCCGGTGTCAGATCGCCACCCTTCAGTGCACGCATGAACGCAGTTTCCGCGGTTTCCTGCGCCGCCCCAATTGCTGCTACCATGCTTCCTCCATACTCGCCGACGTTGTCAATGTAGTCCCGTTGTACGAAGT
>CAJWEZ010000071.1 GCA_913030605.1 uncultured Spirochaeta sp. | reverse complement strand
TTACCGGTGATCTCGGGGAATCCTACGTCCAGCGCGCCCCGGTCGCGTCCCTTGTGGGGCAGCGACTGCCGGTGACCGCCTCGTTGGCGGGATGTGCGCTGGTGCTCAGTTTCCTGCTTGCCGGTATCCTGGCGCTCGCGTCCCGCGCCGGCCGCGTTGCCCGGGGCGCGGTGCGGACCGTCGAATACGCCGCCTTTGCGTTTCCCCAGTTCTGGGTCGGACTGCTCTTGCTCTCATTCTTCGGGTTCCGTCTCGGGTGGTTTCCCGTCGTGGGCGGAGAAGGGTTTCGCCGCCTCGTTCTCCCGGCGACAGCCCTGGCGATGGGGAACGCGGCGGTCCTGTCCAGAACGCTTCGGGCCGGACTCGACGAGCAGCTTCACAGCGCCCACGTTGTCGCCGCCAGGGCTCTTGGTCTGCCCCGGTGGCGCATCGCAGTGGCCCACGTCCTGCCCCTCGCAGTGATACCCGCGGTCACGGTCGTTGCGATTCAGGCCGGATACCTCCTCGCCGGTGCGATCGTGGTGGAACAGGTGTTCGGCATCGCCGGTCTGGGGCGACTGGCGCTGACTGCGATCGCCCAGCGGGACCTTCCCGTTATCCAGGGGGTCGTTCTGGTGTTCGGGGTCGCGTTTCCCGTTTTTTCGCTCGCCGGTGATCTCGCCCTCGTCGCACTGTGGCCGCGTCTGCGGCAGGAGCCCTCGTGAACGCCCCGGTTGACGTTCGGTCCCTCGAGGTCCGCATAGAGGGCGGCCGGCGTCTGGTGGGACCGCTGGACCTGCGGCTGGAGCCAGGGCGGGTTCACGCGATCGTTGGTGAGAGCGGAAGCGGCAAGACTCTCACCCTCAGGGCGCTCGCCGGTGTTGTTCCGGAGGGGCTGTCGGCCGGGTGGAACGACGCGACGGTACCGGAGGCTATGCCGCCGGGCGCCGTCCACGCCGACGGTGGCGGTGACGGCCGCGCCGCCGCGACGCCGGCGCCGACGGAGAGTCCACGATCGGAGATTCCACGGACGGCGATGGTGTTTCAGGACCCCGCGAGCTTCTTCAATCCGCGCTGGCGGGTGGAGCGTTCCCTCCGGGAGGTCCTCCGGTACGCGCGGGGTCTGCGGCGTTCGGCGGTGCCACAGCGAATCGCGACGCTTGCCTCGCAGGTAGGGCTGTCCCTGGAGGAGTTTCGGCGATATCCCTTCGAGCTTTCCGGAGGCATGGTCCAACGCGCGGCGATCGCCATGGCCCTGGCCCCGGAGCCGACGGTGCTTCTGGCGGACGAGATCACCAGCGCCCTGGACCCGGAGCGGGCCGAACGCATCCTCGAGATGCTCCATGGGATCGCCGTGGCTCAGCGGATCGCCGTGGTACTGGTATCTCACGACCTTCCCCTTGTCGCGCGCGTCAGCGACGACGTTCGTGTCCTGTACCGTGGTGTCGTCGTGGAAAAGGGAGCACCCGCCGCCGTGCTGTCCAGGCCGATGCACCGCTATACTGATCTCCTTGTCCGCGCGCTGCCGTCGCAGGCCCAGCGAGGTCGGGCGCTCCCTGAGATCGATCCCGCGCCAAGCGAAGAGGTGGGGGCGGGGTGCCCGTTCCTGGGGCGGTGCCCGGCCGCGTCCGCGGCGTGTTCGGTGATGCCCGCCTGGGATGACACCGACCGCGTCCGTTGCCACCACCCCGTCCCCGGAGGGCCCGACGATGGGTAGCGCGGGCCGCGATTCGGTCCTCGAGCTCGAGGGGATCGCGAAGTCCCACGACGACCGGGTTGTCCTCGACGGCGTCGACCTCATCGTCCCGATGGGTGCGATCGTCGGGATTCGAGGAGAATCCGGCGCGGGAAAGACGACGCTCGCGCGCATCATGGCGGGGATCGACCTCCGGTTTTCCGGGTACCGGCGGTGCGTGGACGGCGGGGCGCATCTGGTGTTCCAGGATTCGCTGCAGGCGCTCAACCCGCGTATCGGTCTGGGATGGACGCTGGCAGAGGCGTGCAGCGACGGTACAATGCCCGGGATTCTCGCGGCCCGCAGGCAACACCGTGCCGAGATCGTGGCGGCGTTGACGGAAGTGGGCCTCCCGGACGATCTTCTGCATCTGCGACCGGGACAGCTGTCCGGCGGGCAGCGGCAGCGGGTGGCGATCGCGCGGGCTCTGCTCAGTGGCGCACGCCTCCTGGTCCTCGACGAGCCCGTGGCAGCCCTCGACCCGAGCGTCCAGGCGCGGATTCTCAACCTGCTGGTGCGACTCCACGCCCGGCGTGAGCTGGCGATCGTGGTCATTTCGCACGACCACGCGGTGCTCGATTTTCTGTGTGAGGCGCAGTACGAACTGCAAGGAGGCAGGCTATGGCGAACGTAATCGGCCGGCGTACCGGTACCGGCGGAATGGTGATTCTTCTGGGGGTGTTGGTTCTCCTCGTGTCCACGGCTCCGGTGTGGGCGACGGGGACGGCGGAAAGCGGTGGAGACGGGTCGTCGTCGTCGCTGGTGTTCGGTCTGTCGGGCAGTCCCGACACGCTGGATCCCCACGCGACCACCGGAACTCTGACATTCCAGACGATGCGCAGCGTCTACGATACGCTGCTGGAACCCGGCGAGGACGGACAGCTCGTGCCGGCGCTGGCCACATCGTGGGAATCGCGTGACGGCGGACTGGTGTGGGAGTTCACGTTGCGACAGGGTGTCACGTTTCACGACGGGTCGTCCTTCGACGCCGCCGACGTGGTAGCCTCCCTCAACAGGCTCCGGGACGAATCGTTCGGCTCGCCAAGTGCCTTCGAGTACGAGGTAATCGAATCGGTTGAGGCTCCGGCGCCGGACCGCGTGGTGATTCGCCTGTCGGAACCGCATGCGCCGCTTCTGGCAACGCTGGCCTCGGGATGGTCGGCGATTCTCCCGTCCGAGCTCATCCAGGCGGGGCACGACTTCGGATCCCGGCCGGTGGGGACGGGGCCGTTTCGTTTCGTGGAATGGGTGCGGGACAATCGCATCGTGCTGGAGCGCAACGAGGACTACTGGATGGACGGTCGGCCGTACCTGGACCGGGTTGAGTTTCTCACGATCACCGAGCAGAGCGTTATGGCTCAGGCGCTGATGGCGGGACAGATCGATGTTGCCGACCTCGTCGTGGAGCCGGAACTCTCGATGTTGAAAGAGGCGCCGAACGTCCAGATCTACGAGGGCACATCCGCCCTGGTCATGGTGCTGGCGATGAACACGCAGCGACCGCCGTTGGATCAGTTGCGGGTGCGTCGGGCGATCAATGCGGCGATCGACAAACAGACGGTGATGGACACCGCCTACGCCGGCGGTGAAGTGGTCGGTACCTTCATGGACGTGGGCAACCCGTACTACGTCGATTTCACCGACATGTACCAGTACGACCCCGAGGCGGCGGCGGCGGTTGCCGCCGACACCGAGTTCGACCACGAACTCGTGATCTCGGTCCCGCAGAACTACGAGCCCCACGTGCGGGCGGCGGAGCTGTACCACGAGATGCTGCGACAGGCGGGGTTCCCGGTACGGCTGCAACTGGTGGAGTGGTCCACGTGGTTGAGTGATGTATACCGGGACAGTCAGTTCGATCTCACCGTCATCGGCCATACCGGAAAACTGGACCCCGATGGGCGCCTGGCGCGCTACGGAACCGCCGACACCTACGTGCAGTGGGAGGATCCACCCACGGCGGAGGCGATCCGGGAGGCGCGCCGCGAAAGCGATCCCGACCGCCGCGCCGAACTGTACACAACGGCGCTGGAACGCATGGCACGGCAGTTGCCGTTTGTGTTCGTCGGGACTCCCTACCGCTACGTTGGGCTCGACGCGGACCTTCGCGGGTTCGTGATGGACAGTCAGCTCGACACCTTCGATCTGCGGAACCTGCGTTTCGCGGAGTAGGGTGACCGTGAGGCGGATCGACTGGGGGCTGTGGCTCGCGGTGGCGGTTCTCGTGGCGGGCGCCGCGGCGAGCGCCGCGGCGCCGGTGCTTGCCGGTGACCCGCTGGTGCAGCGGCTGGACCAGACGCTGCAGCGTCCCGGTACCCCGGGGCACCTACTCGGAACCGACGCCCTGGGGCGCGATGTCCTCAGCCGACTGCTCCACGGGGGGCGGAGCTCGTACATCGTGTCCCTGGGGTCGGCGCTGATCGCGGGGATCATCGGGACCACGGTGGGTATGGCGGCCGGGCTCCTGCGCCTTCGCGGACTCGACCGGGTCCTCCAGGTCGCGAACGACAGCGTCCTGGCCTTTCCCACCGTCCTTCTGGCGGTGACGGTTTCGCTGGTGTTCGGACCGGGGCGCCTGCAGGTCATGTGGACCCTCGGTATCGTGTTCTCGCCGGTTGTGTACCGCGTTGCGCGCCTGGAGACCCGTCGTACGGTGGTACAGGACTACTACCGCGTGTCGCGTCTGATGGGCACACGCCCCGTGGCGCGGGCGGTGCTGCACCTTGTTCCCAACGTGGTGCCGCAGGTGCTGGTGCAGCTGGCCAGCCTGGCGGCCCTGGCGATCGGAACCGAGGCGGCGCTCTCGTTTCTGGGCCTTGGCACCCAGCCCCCCGAACCGAGCTGGGGCCTTATGCTCAACGACGCGCGGCGCTATATGACACAGGCGCCGTTCCTGTCGGTGATTCCCGGTCTGGCGGCGGGAATTCTGGCGTTTTCGCTGCAGTTCAGTTCAGACCGCCTGGCGACGCGGCTCCAGCACAACGCCTAATCCGCCATCGGCGCGACTTTACCCGGCACCATCGTTCCGCTACACTTCTCCTTATGCAAGTTTCGGTGAGGATTCCCAGGTGGGTGTACGTCGTGCTGGCGGGCGTGTGGGTCGCCTCCGTCGTTGGTGCGCAGGAAGACGGGCTGCCGGACTCCGGGCAGGCGCGCTACGACGCGCTGCAGGAGCGGGCGATCGCGGCCCGCGATTCCGGGGACCTGCAGAGTGCTCTGGGGTACTACGACCAGATGCAGGAGATGGCGCCGGACAGCGCGGAGATCGCCTACAATCGGGGAGTCATTCTGCTGGACCTTCAGCAGTACGAGCAGGCCGCGGGTGTGTTCACCCAGGCCGCCGATCTGGGGATGGACACCGCAGCGCTGCACTACAACCACGGCAACGCACTGTACGAGCAACGGCAGTACCAGATGGCGCGGGAGCAGTACGCGGCGGCGCGGGAGATCGCGCCTGACGACGCCGAGATTCTGAACAATCTTGGGCTCACCCTCGCACAGCTCGGTGAGACCGACGCCGCGCGGCAGCGCTTTGAGGAAGCGGGGGCGGCCGATCCTGAATGGGCGGTTCCGTTTTTCCATCTTGGAAACCTGTTCTCGGACCAGGAGGCGTTTGCCGACGCCGAAGCGGCGTACTCAGAGGCCCTGGTTCGGAATCCGCAGTTTGACCGCGCGCAATTCAATCGCGGCACGGTTCGCTACCAGCGTGGCGAGTTTCAGGGGGCGTTCGAGGATTTTCTGGCGGTATACCAGGCGCGTCCGGAGGACACCGACGCGCTCTACAACCTCGGAGCCGCCGCCATCGCAGCCGCCGAGGACGCGCAGTCCGCACAGCCGACAGACAACGCAACAACAGGGGAGCAGAACAATGCCCAAACGCAGGGTGAATGACGGCCACAAGATTCTCGTACTGAACAGCGGGAGTTCCTCGCTGAAATACGAAGTCTACGACATGCCGTCCGAGGAAAGCCTCGGAAAGGGCGTCGTGGAACGCATCGGACAGAACAACAGTATCCTCAAGCAGTCCGGCTGGAACGGGACGATGGAGATCGAGCGTGCCGCTTCCGACCACAACGCGGCGATCGCAATGATGACCGAGGCGCTCACCGACGACCACAACGGGATCCTCGAGTCCCTGGATGAGGTCTGGGGGGTCGGTCACCGGGTGGTGCATGGTGGTGAGAAGTACGCCGAGTCGGTGGTCATTGACGACGACGTCATTAAGGCGATCGATGAGAATATCGAACTCGCGCCGTTGCACAATCCCGCGAACCTGACCGGTATCATCGAGGCGATGGAGATGTTTCCCAAACGCACGCAGGTGGCGGTGTTCGACACGGCGTTTCACCAGACGCTCACGCCGGCGGCGTACCTCTATGGACTGCCGCGAAAGCTCTATGAGAAGTTCCGGATCCGGCGATACGGGTTTCACGGAACCTCGCACCGCTACGTTGCAAACAAGGCGGTACGCTACGCCAAGCGCTCGATCGATAACACCAACGTCATCTCCTGCCATCTCGGAAACGGCGCCTCCATCACGGCAATTCAGAACGGTCGATCCGTCGACACCTCCATGGGGTTTACCCCGCTGGAAGGGCTGATGATGGGGACCCGCAGCGGTGACCTCGATCCCTCGATTATCTTCTACCTGATGGAGCGTGGCTACTCCGCCGAGGAGCTCAACCGTATGCTCAACAAGGAGAGCGGGCTTCTGGGGCTGTCGGAGAAGTCGAACGACCTGCGCGACCTCGAGGAAGCCGCCGAGCGCGGCGACCGCAACGCCATCGAGGCCTTGGACGTATACGCCTACCGGGTACGCAAGTTCATCGGTGCCTACGCCGCCAACATCGTAAAAGTCGACATTCTGGTGTTCACGGGCGGTATCGGGCAGTACGGAACCCGCATGCGGGAACGGATCTGCAACCGCCTGGAAAACCTCGGCATCGTCATGGACTACCGAAAGAACCTGGAGAACGGTCCCCGTGAGGGAATCATCTCCAAGGACTACTCTCCCACGACGATCATCGTGGAACCCACCAACGAGGAACTGCAGATCGCGCTGGATACCTACCAGCTCTGCTCCTCAGCGCCATGATCGCTTCGCCCGCCGACCTCCTCCTCTGGACCCGCTGTCGTCGGCAGTGGGTTCACCACTGTCTCGACGGAACCCGCCGCTGGCCCGCGCTGCCGCGGGAAATGACCGGTGAGGCGAACCTGAGAGAGACGGCGCGGGTGATCACGATCGGGGTTGATCCCCTCATCGACGGCGGAGACGGCGCGCAGAATCCCTCACAGATCGTTCTGAACGACGCCGACGGGCCGCCGGTGGCGGCGGCGATTCACGTGGTGCTGGATGACGCCAGAGCGCGGGGGTGGCACGACGCCACCGTCGCTGCGCTGGAGACCCACCGGCGGGTGGTGCACGGGCTCCTGGTGGCAAAGGGGCAGGCGGTCCTTCTCGATGCCATCGAATGGCATCCCCGGCTGGAAGGCTGGCGTGTCACGCTGTTTCGGCCGGGAACCGGACTGCGGGGCGTGTACGGCGTTGAGGCCGCGGCGGTCGCCTGGGTGTTCCGGGAACTGGCGCTGCCGCTGGCGGAGCTGGCCGTCTCATACCTCGAGAAGGGGTTTCGCCGTGACGGCGAGGAGGACGGTCCGGCGCTCTTCCGCGACAGCAATCTGCTCCGACGGGCGGAGAAGCGAGTACGGACGCTGGACGGCGAGATTGCCGCCCTGGGGGCCGCGCTTGCCGGCGCCCCGGTCGCGGATGGGTATCGCTGCAGCCAGGGGTGTCGCCTCTGCGTTCCGCGGGACGCAGTGGCGGAAGACGAACGCTTCAGCGTGTTCACGCTTCACAAGGGAGCGCAGCTTGCACGGCAGCTCGCGGGGGAGGGCATCACCGACCTTCGGGATGTCGACGCCGCCGCCCGACGGATCAGCGGCAAACAGCGCATTCAGATCGAAGCGGTGCTGTCGGGCAATACCTATGTCGATCCCGCCAAGCTGGAGGCGTTTCTGTCGGGGCTGGTGTACCCGCTCTTCTACCTTGACTTCGAAGCGTACGCCGAGTCGGTTCCGCCGTACGGAGGGCTCGCACCATACGAGCACCTGCCGGTGCTGGCGTCGGTACACCGACAGATGGAGCCGGCAGGAGAGGTTCTGCACACAACGTTTGTCGCCACCCCCGGTGTCGACGAACGGGTGCGGTTTTTCGAGTGGCTCCAGGGAGCGGTGGGGGCGTCCGGAAGCATCGTTGTGTTCAGCAAGGGCTTCGAATCGGCGATGGTTCGTCAGATGGCGGCGCGGGCGGGCGACATCGGAGCGGGGGATCGGCTTGTAACGCGCATGGTGGATCTCCTGGCGCCGTTTTCCGACTTTGCGGTCTATCACCCCGATCAACGGGGGAAAGTCTCTCTCAAGCGCGTCCTGCCGGCGTTCACGGAGGCTCACTACGACGACAGCCCCCTGCAGGACGGCATGCACGCCAATCTGGCCTATACGCGCCACGCCGACGAGGCGATCGCCGAACGCCGGGATGTCGATGGCCGCGCGGCGGCGGCGGCAGAGGCGGTGAGCCATGCCATCGACCGTGCGGGACGGACGCCCGCGGCGACGCAGGTGTCGGTGGACGACATTGTCACCTACTGCGGCGTGGACACGATGGCGATGGTCCACCTGGTGACCCGACTGCGCGAACTGCTCGGTACAGCACGGGCCGTCTGAGCCCGTTTCGCGGTACTATCGGGCCGATCGACGCGAACAGCGCTACGCGAATAGGGCCGCAATCTCCCGGGCGTAGCGCTCCGCCACCACGTGACGCTTGATCTCCTGCTTCGCCGAGAGCTCCTCTCCCACCTGGAAATCCTGCGTAAGAAGCGCAAAACGGTTGACCTGTTCGAATGACCGAAAACCCGTCTGGCGGTTTACCAGTCCGGCGATCTCCTGGTTGAACAGTTGTCGGACCTGCGTGTCCTCGACGAGGCCGTCGCGCTCCGAGGCGAGAACTGATTCGGCACTCGCCCAACTCTGGAGCGCTTCAAAATCGGGAACGATGAGGGCACCGAGGAACTTCTGGTCCTGCCCGACCACCATCACCTGGGCGATGTACTGCGACTCGCGGAGCTTTTCTTCGATGGGAGCCGGTTCCACGTTTTCTCCACCCAGGAGGACGATCGTGTCCTTGGCACGGCCGGTAATGCGAAGCTCGTTGTCCCAGGTGAGCATGCCCAGGTCGCCGGTGTCGAGCCAGCCGTCCGACGAGATCATGGCCTCGGTAAGGTCCTGGCGCTTGTAGTAGCCCTTCATAACCTGTGGCCCCCGGGCAAGAACGCGCCCCTGGGTGCCCGGAGGGAGCGTCTGTCCGGTCTCGTCGACGATCCGGACCTCGGTTCCCGGGAACACCGGTCCCACGGTGCCGGGTACGGGATGATCCTGGTCGCGAACGCCGAGGACCGGCGCGGTTTCGGTGAGTCCGTAGCCCTCGAGGAGCAGGACACCGGCGGCGGAGAAGAACCGGTCGACGTGAGACGGGAGGGCGCCACCACCCGAGATTCCGGCAACGAACCGTCCGCCGAGCCGTGCGCGAATCTTGCCGAAGACGAGCAGGTCGCCCAGCAGTTTGAACGGCGTCAGCAGCAGAAGCGGCAGCGCGGACACAATTGCGTCCAGCACGCGGACCCGGCGGGAAAAGCGTGGCAGGCGGCCCAGAAACATGTCGCGCATGCCGGCCCAGGCGCCGCCGACGGCGACAAAGAAGCGAAACAGCGTCTGGCTTACCGCGCTCTGGGTGCGAACGTTGCGGTAGATTCCGGCGCGGATCGCCTCCCAGATCCGCGGTACGCTGGCCATCCACGTCGGTCGCACCTTCTGAAAATCCTCGAGCATGATCTTCCCGATCGGTTTCGAGTAGGCGAGTGCCGAGCCGCTGCCCATGGAAACGTACTGCATGATGCGCTCAAAGCTGTGCCACACCGGTAGCACGCAGAGCCAGATGTCGGTGGGGCCGACGTGAATCAGGCGCGGCACGTTGCGGACCTGGTGCAGGAAGTTGGTGTGGCTGAGCATGACGCCCTTGGGTTCGCCGGTGGTACCGGAGGTAAAGATGATGGTAGCGGTATCGTCGCCGTCACCCTGCTGGCGGGCGTCGCGGACGATGGAGGGCTCCTCCTGGAGTCGATCCCGTCCCGTTGCAACCACGGTGGCGTAGTCGGTGACCGATACGCGGCGGGGAAACGCGGGCACCTCGTCGGGGACGCGATCGAGGACGATCACCCGGGCAAGATCCGGAAGGTCAGTGGCGATTCCGGCGACCTTCGCGAGCTGAGCCGCGTTTTCCACGAACACCGTACGGACATCGGCGAATCCCAGAATGAAGGCCAGTTCCCGGGGGGTGGTATCGTTTCCGCGAGGCACGTCGATCGCACCGATCGACATGATCGCGAGGTCCGCGACAAACCACTCCGCGCGGTTTTCGGAAATCAGACCGACGTGGTCGCCCCGCGCCACACCCAGTTGGAGCAGGCCGGCGCCGCAGGCGTCGACCTCCGCCAGTAGTCGCTGCCACGACCGGGGTTGAAAGGTGCCGTCGGCGTCCTTGGATAGCTGGGCCGTGTTGTCGGGGTAGGTCGCTGCAATATTCTCAAGCAGCAGGGGAATTGTCATGCTCATGCCGCAAATTGTAGCACGCCCACTTCTGCGGGCGACAAAAAAAAGGCGCCGGATACTCCGGCGCCTCAAGTGGTGTACTGATCTGCTGCTCAGTCTACACGGAAGTAGTTGTAGCTGGCGGCGAGACCGTTGGTGCGCAGGGACATGTAGTTGCCCTGAAGCACTTCCGGGTCCACGTTGAAGTAGAAGCGAACCGGTGCCGTGGGATCGAGTACCCCGATGCGACCCGTGCGCGTATTGACGCGAATATTGATCGGGACGTCCTGATTGAGGTAACGACCGAGGTCGTTGATGCTCAGGTTCACACCCCAGGCACGCAGAGCGGCGACGAGGTCGATGCTCATGTAGTCGTCAACCACGTAGCGGCTCAGCTCCGGGTCACGCGCCAGGCGCGGATCGCGGGCCAGGTACATGGCGGTGTTGCTGTCGCTCTTGTAGACCTGAGCGCGGAAGCCGTAGTGCTCGGGATGGTTGGCGCGGGTCGAGGGGCGGGTGTCCAGGTTGAGCCACAGCAGGTAGCTGTTTCCGGCTCCCCAGGATGACCGACCGAGTGCCGGGTTTTCCACACCGATCTGAATGCCGAACCCGGCGTGATAGATCCCGTTCTGCATATCCGACATGCTGCTGTAGCCGCCGTCGACATAGCGGATGGAGAATTCGAGTTCGTACTCGCCTTGCTGTGTCACCATGCGGTCGGCTCGGGCGAGGGGCTCACCGGCGTCCTGCTGGACCATCCGTCCCCCGCGTACCACCCAGTCTCCCGGGCCCGCGGTCCAGCCGCGCATCGACCCAAAATCATCATTCACGGATTGGGCGACAGCGACCATGGAAACGGTGAGCATCAATGCACCCAACATGAGGGCGAACTTTCTCATACTATCCTCCTGACGTTGTTTCGGTAGAAGCTCGAAATGTTCGGCTTTCACAACCATTCATATGATACAGCCGATTTGGCCATGGCTCAACCGAAATGCTGTGGCTTTGGGGGCGCGAAAAAGTTAAATTTCGGTGAATTTGGTGCCTTTCCACGGGTCGGGACGCCGTTGTAGCATACCCCGACCATGAACACAGAGCTACAGGGATACCAGCGGGCCGCACTGATGAAACAGGCCCACCACCTCGAACCGGTCGCCCATGTCGGGAAGAGCGGACTCTCCCCGGAATTGGCCGCCCACGTCGATCGGGAGCTTTCACAGCACGAACTGATCAAGGTCCGATTCAGCGATTTCAAGGCCGTCAAGCGCGAGATTACCGAACAGTTGGGACGCGACCTGGGCGCAACGCTGGTGGCGGTGATCGGCAACGTGGGCATCCTGTACCGGCCGGCGCCGGATCCGGAGGACCGGCGGATCGAGGTGCCGGACCGCGATACCCCGACGGGGAGGGAGCAGCGATGAACCGCTACACGATTGCACGGCAACCGAGACTGATCGCCGGGGAGGACTCCCTCGAGGGACTCCCGGACCTGCTGCACAGTGACGGGCGGCGTGCTCCGGCCGTGATCACCGGCGGACGGTCGATTCGCGGACGGGATCAGTGGAGCCGGCTGGTAGAAGCGCTCATGGACGCGGGGCTGGAGTTCCTGGAATGTACGGTCCGAGGCGAGCCATCGCCGGAGAGCGTGGATGCGATCGTCGCCGATATTCGCAGCGACCTGCCGCACTGCGATGCCGTGGTTGCGATCGGTGGCGGGAGCGTTATCGATACCGCCAAGGCGGTCGCCGCCGGTGTTGCCCTCCCCGCGGACGAGTACGGCGGCGGAATTGTGCGCTTCCTCGAGGGCGTCGGTGACACGGTGCACCCGGGCAGCACACTGCCGCTCTATGCGGTCCCCAGCACGGCAGGAACGGGAAGCGAGGCGACCAAGAACGCGGTCCTGAGCCGGACCGGCGCCGCGGGATTCAAGAAGTCGCTGCGTCACGACAACTTCATACCCCACACGGCGATTATCGATCCGCTCCTGCAGGTGGGGTGCCCGCCGGCGGTGACACAGGCGAGCGGCCTGGATGCGATCACCCAGTTGCTGGAGGTGTTCGTGTCCCGCGCGGCGACACCGGTAACCGACGCTCTGGCCCGGGAAGGGCTTCGACGCGGAGGCTCGGCACTCGTGGCGCTCATGAGCGGCGAGGAGTCCGTTGCCCACCGCGGTGACATGGCGTTGGCGGCGTACTTCAGCGGTGTGGGACTGGCGAACGCGGGACTTGGACTCGTTCACGGATACGCATCCCCCCTCGGCGCCCGTCACGACGTGCCCCACGGGGTTGTGTGCGGTGTCCTGGTGGGGCCGGTGACCGCCGCCGTGGTCAGGGCTCTTGCCGCCGCCGGCGAGGAGGGCCGTGAGGGGCTGCGGCGCTATGCGGAGGCCGCGGAGATCCTGGGCGTTGCGCACGCAGGAGACGGGCCCGTCGCGCATCTCGCGGCGGGGGAGGCGCTGGCAGCGTGGCTCGCGAAGCGCGCAGAGGGACTCGGGCGCCTCGCGGACTACGGGTTCACCGCCGCGGAACTCCCTGAGCTTGCGGCGGCGTCGGGCATGAAGAACACGCCGGTGGCCCTGGATGAGGCCACGCGAACGGCGATTCTGCAGGAGGTGCTGTAGTGCAGGTCCTGACCGTCGGTCTCAACCCCACGCTGCAGCGGACCATTCAGGTGGACAGAACGCTGCACAACGGCGTCAACCGCGCCGTCGACGCCCGCCACGATGTCGCCGGCAAGGCGGCCAACATGGCCCGTGTTCTGGGGCAGTTGGGCGTCGACGCGCGTCACCTCTCCCACGCCGGAGGCGCCAACCGCGAGACCTGGCTCGCCGGGTGTAGCGCTGACGGAATCGACGTGGTGGCCCCCGAGGCACCGGGTGATGTGCGAACGTGCGTCACCGTGATCGAACGCGCCGCCGGTACCACTACGGAGTTCATCGAACCGGCATCGGAGGTTGATGATGCCACCGTGGCGGCCGTGTGGGATGCGTTCGAGACGGAACTCGCGCGCGCCTCGGTGCTGTTGATCGGTGGTTCAATGACGCCGGGGTATCCTTCCGATTTCTATCTGCGCATGATCGATCGCGCCCGCGAACGCGGTGTCCGCGTCGGCGTTGATCTGTCCGGCGGACTCCTGCGGGATGTGGTGCGCCGATCGCCGGATCTCATCAAAGTGAACGCCCGTGAGTTCGGGACCACATTTACGCCGGAGCTCGCCGACGATCTGGCGCGTCTGGAGTCGGAGGGACTGTCGATTCTCGACATGGATGACGCCCGGGAAAAGTTCAGACGCATCCTGGTCAGGATGGTCGGAGACGGGACAACCGTTGTGCTCTCCCAGGGATCCCGTCCGAGCGTCGTGGTGGATTCTGACCGCGGTTCGCTGGTGGGAGTGGATACGATCCCGATGCAACCGGTGAATACGATCGGCTGCGGCGACACGATGATGGCGGGGCTCGCCTCGCGGTTCTTCGCGGATGCAACGCCGCCGGCGGGACCGGAGCTGGTGGAGGCGGTGGAGTACGCCCACACGCTGGCGGCGATCAACGCCTCGCTGATGAAACCGGGCACGATCCGGGAGTAACCCGGACCGCGCCGCGGTGTGTGCCGACGGACGGGGCGGTGCCGGGCGGGGTGGCGCCGGCAGGGCGCGTCCGCCCGTGGCGCGTCAGTCCCTCGACTGCCCCTGCTCCAGGAGCAGGGTCATCGTCGGCTGGTCGCACACCTCAGACGGCCCGAAGTACTGGATCGCCCCCGGAAAGGTGTACGCGGTCTCCGTCGCCCACTCGTCCCGATAGCGCAAAAACTCCTGGAACGGTGCGCCGTCCAGTTCGACCAGTGCCTTGCGGATCACCGGTTTCCGCTTTCCGTGGCGCTGTTCCATGTTCATCATCATCGTGAGCGGAATACCGCCGGCGACCCACTCGTCGGCGGGGCGACTCATGTTGCGAACGCTGGAGATGTACCCCGTGAGGCCGTTGGCGATGAGCAGGAACGCCGTGTACCCCAGGGAGTAGGTGTAGTCGGCGTCGAAGTTGCTGGGAAACGCGCAGCGGCCCTCGTACCCGAAAAAGTGATGCTGCCAGCTAAACGAACCGGAGTACGCGCCCTCGGTCTTCAGTTCGCGGAGCCGATCCTCGACCATCTCGATCAGGAGCTTCTCGGTCTCAATGCGCGACACCTGTACGTTGCCGTGGGGGTCGCGGTCCATCAGGAGCTGCCGCTGGATCGTGGAGGGAAGCGAGGAGAACACGTAGGAACTATCACGACTGAGGTTCTTGTTCACCCACTCCGACTGGTCCTCGAAGGTGTGCAGCGACCCGAAGTACTCGGCGTGCTCGGCGAGGATGTCGTTGAGCTCGTGGATGAGGGTGCCGACCTCGGGGATGAACTCGATGAGCCCCTCCGGTACCAGCACAACGCCGAAGTTGTCGCCCCGTTCCGCGCGGGCGACCACGATCTGCACGATCGAGTCAACGATCTGGCCCAGCGTCTGCTTCTTTTGCTGGACCTCCTCGGAGACGATGCACACGTTGGGCTGCGTCTGAAGCGCGCACTCCAGGGCGATGTGGCTCGCGCTGCGCCCCATGAGCTTGATGAAGTGCCAGTATTTTTTGGCGCTGTTGGCGTCACGCTCGATGTTGCCGATCAGTTCGGAGTAGGTCTTGCAGGCGGTATCGAACCCGAAGGACGTCTCGATGAACTCGTTCTTGAGGTCCCCGTCGATCGTCTTCGGGACGCCGATCACCTGGATGCCGTCACCGTTGGCGGCAAAATATTCGGCCAGGAGCGCGGCGTTGGTATTGCTGTCGTCGCCACCGATCACCACCAGAGCGTCGACCGCGTTGTCGAGGCACGTCTTTCGGGCGGCGGCGAACTGCTCGTCGGTCTCAATCTTGGTGCGTCCGCTTCCGATGATGTCGAACCCGCCGGTGTTCCGGTACTCGTCGATGAGCTCGGAGGTGATCTCCATCTTCCGGTCGTCGACCAGTCCTCCGGGACCGCCAAGAAAACCCAGGAGCGTGCTCTCCGGGTTGGCGCCCTTGAGGGCGTCAAAGATGCCGGCGATGACGTTGTGGCCGCCGGGAGCCTGCCCACCGGAAAGAATGACGCCGACGGTTCGCTTGCGGCCACGGTCGGCTCCGCCGTCGGCGGATGGCGTGAGGGTCGCGATCGGCTTCCCGTAGGTGTTCGAGAAGAGTGACGTCAGCTCCTGACGGTCGCTGAGTGCCTCGGTGGGCTCCCCGAGTTCGATGCCGATGTCGGCAACGGTACCGCGGACGGCGGGCGGGAGTTTCGGCTGGTACTGATAACGTGTTTTCTGAAGGATCGAGAGATTCATGGCGGGGCCATTGTAGTGATGGGGGATTCTCATGGCAATACGACGTGCTTGACCGTGCCGGGGTGGCGGCGTAGCATCCGGGGGCTATGGCCCTGTATCGAATGGAGAATCCGGTCCAGTCCTACGCCTGGGGAAGTCGCGCGATGCTGGCGGCGATCCGCGCCGCGGAACAGCCGCTGGAGTTTCACGGGAACGAAGTGACGGAACCGGAGGCGGAGATGTGGATGGGTTCGCACCCCCGCGGACCGAGTACCGTTCTTGGCGACGACGGCGAACGGACGGCGCTGCCGGACCATCTGGCGGCGGATCCGGAGAAAAGCCTCGGAGCGGAGGCTGCGGCGTTGCGGCCGCCGGGAGAGGAAACTCCCGGGCTTCCGTTCCTGTTCAAGATTCTCACGGCGGAACGCGGGCTGTCGATACAGTCCCACCCAACACGGGAGCGCGCCGCGGAGGGATTCGACCGGGAGGAGGGCGACGGGATCGATATTGCGGCACCGAATCGCAACTACCGCGACCGCAACCACAAGCCTGAACTCATGTGCGCCCTCTCCGATTTCTGGGGACTTCGGGGATTTCGCCCCTACCACGAGCTCGTCGACGAAATGGCGGCCCTGGCGACGGCGTTGACCGGCCCGCTCCCCGATGTGGCCGACGCACTCCGGCGATTTGCCGTCGCCGCGGCGCCGGAAACGTGGCGGGAGGCCTTTTCGATGCTGGTGCCACCGGAGCGCGATTCACGCCGGCGGGCGATGCTCGCCGATAGCGTTGCGCGCTATGCGGCGTCCCGCGGCACCGGCGGGAGCGGAGCGGACCGCGACAGCCGCTACTGGTGGTGTCTGGAACTTCTGCGACAGTTTCCCGGGGACCCGGGGGCGGCGGCGCCGCTGTATCTCAACCTCGTACACCTGCACCCCGGCGACGCGATGTATCTGGACGCGGGAATTCTGCACGCGTATCTCTACGGCGCCGGCGTCGAGATTATGGCCAACTCTGACAACGTCCTCCGGGCGGGGTGTACCGCCAAACACGTCGACGTACCGGAACTACTGGCAACGCTGTCGTTCGACGGGGAGTCCGTTGTACCGCTGGTGCCGGAGGCGGTGGAGGCCGGCGGTGTGCGCGTCCAGCGCTACGCCACCGATGCCCGGGAGTTTGAACTGACCGCCATCGCGGCACCGACGGAAGCCGGCACCGCGGAGATTCAGAAACGGTCGGGACCGGCGGTGCTCCTGGCGGTGGGTGGCACGGCGCGGGCGGCGTGCCCATCCGACGGTGGACGGGACCGGGGCGGGGAGCTTGAACTCGCGCCGGCGGAGTCGGCCTTCGTGGACCACAATACCGGTTCGGTGTCCGTGTGGCTGGACGCGGGAACGCAGCTGTTCGTGGCGGCCCTCCCCGGGACCGTGGTTGTGACCGGGGACACGCGCCCGTGAACGGAGGCGGTCACCTCACGGTACTGGTGGACGCTGACTCGTGTCCCGCAGCGGTTCGGGAGATGTTGATGCGGTCGGCGGCCCGCCGGGGCTACGGACTGGAGTTTCTTGCCAACCGGGAGCTTGGACTCGGAGGGGGGCGTCGTGCTACGGTGGTGACCGGACATACGGTAGACGAGGAGATCGTTGCCCGCGTCGCCGAGATGGCGATTCGGGACATACCGGTGCTTGTTGTGACCCGGGACATCCCGCTGGCTGAGGCGGTGCTCAACGCGGGGGGACACGCCATGAACGACCGCGGTACCGTATTTGACGCTGCCTCGATCGCCGAACGACGGTCACTGCGCGATGCGGCAGCCGTCATCCGGGCCGCGGGGCTGGAATCGATGTCCCGCCGGCGGGAGTTCGGACCGCGGGAGCGCAAGGCGTTCGCGGATGCCCTGGACCGCGTGCTGACATCGCTCGGCACCTGACCGGCGGGGGCACGAGGGGCTCCGTTCAGCGAGTGTCGAACTCGGGGCCGTGTGTCCGGCGCGGTTGCGCTTGCAAAGAATCGGAATCGGTATTAAATTATAATAAAGCAAATCGATAAAGAATGACCTAATACACACGTGAAGGAACGATACCATGCAAACGACACAGGTAACTGACGGCGTATTTCGACTCTCTGCCAATGTCCACGACATTCTGTTCGAGGGGATGTGGCCGATCCCTCACGGGTTCTCCATGAACTCCTACATCGTCAAGGGTGACAAGGTCGCCATCATCGATGGTGTATGCGACTGGGACGGGACACCGGAGGTGCTCTTCGACCAGTTTAAACAGATGGACGTCAAGGCCGAGGATATCGATTACGTTATCATCAACCACATGGAGCCGGACCACAGCGGTTGGCTCAAGGATTTCAAGAAGATCCGGCCGGATTTCAAGATCGTGACCACGGCAAAAGCGAAAAAACTCCTCGAGGCGTTCTACGAGATCGAGAACGAGACGATCGTGGTGAAGTCGGGCGACACCCTGGACCTTGGGGACGGGCGCGTGCTGGCGTTTGAGGAGATTCCGAACGTGCACTGGCCGGAAACGATGGCGACCTTCGACACCAAGTCGGGTGCGCTGTTCCCCTGCGACGCCTTCGGTGCCTTTGGTGCGATCACCGATTCTCCCTACGATGACCAGTTGTCGCAGGACGAAATCGAGTTCTTCGAGGAAGAGGCAACGCGCTACTACGCGAACATCGTGGGTGCCTATTCCGCGCCGGCGAAAAAGGCGGTCATGAAAACCGAAAGCCTGCCGGTGAAGATCATCGCGCCGGGACACGGTATCGTGTGGCGGAAGAACCCGCAGAAGATCATCGACGACTACAAGCGCTACGCCGCCTACAGCAAGGGCCCCGCCAAGGAAGAGATCACCGTGATCTGGGGGTCGATGTACGGCAACACCGAGCAGGCTGTCGCGCCGGTTGTGGAGGGCATCAAGAGCGAAGGGGTGAAGGTCAACGTGCATCGCGTGCCGGAAACCCACTACTCGTACGTTCTTCGCGACGTCTGGAACTCCAGCGGCGTGGTTCTCGGTATGCCCACCTACGAGTACAAGATGTTTGCTCCCATGGCGGTCGTGGTGGACGAGATGGGGCGCAAGAAGGCGATGAACCGCAAGGCGTTCCGCTTCGGCAGCTACGGCTGGTCCGGTGGCGCCCAGAAGGAGCTGGACGAGATCCAGGAGCGCTACAAGATGGGATGGGATTTCCTGGAACCGGTGGAGTTCAATGGAGCTCCGTCGAAGGAGGAACTCGACCTCATCTATCAGCGCGGCAAGGAACTCGCCATCCAGGTCCGGGAGTGGGTACGCGGCGAGGCGTAGTCCGATGCCGTCGTGTTTGGCGCGCCAACGGGCCCCGGTTCTCCGGGGCCCTTTTTTTGTCACTTCCGGAGTACGCGATCGTTCGGTAGGATACCGGTCATGACACACCCCAATCATCTGTTTACACCGCTGGATCTTCGGTCGATCCGTACCCGAAACCGCATCTTTGTTTCGCCGATGTGCCAGTACTCCAGTACCGACGGCCACGCCACCGATTGGCACCTGGTTCACCTTGGAAGTTACGCCACCGGCGGCGCCGGCCTGGTCGTGTCGGAGGCCACGGCGGTCGCCCCCGAGGGGCGCATCAGTTACGCAGATCTGGGCATCTGGGACAACGGACACGTCGACGGCCTGCGGCGGATAACCTCGTTCCTGACGGAACACGGTGCGGTCCCGGCGATCCAGCTCGCCCACGCTGGCAGAAAGGCGGCAACCGCGCCGCCGTGGTTGGGGGCCAAGAGCCTCAACGCACCGGGACGAACCTGGGAGCCGGTGAGTGCCACGGACCGGCCGTTTTCTGAAAAGTCGCCGGCGCCACGGCGTCTCACGACGGAGGAGGCCGCGGCGGTCGCGACACAGTTCGCCGACGCCGCCGGACGAGCGGCGGATGCGGGCTTCCGGGCTGTCGAGATTCATGCCGCCCACGGCTACCTGCTGCATCAGTTCCTGTCCCCCCTGACCAACGATCGCGACGACCGCTACGGAGGCGATTTCGACGGTCGCATTCGCCTGCTGATGGAAACGATCGTCGCGATTCGCGAAATGGTTGGGGAGGATACCCCGGTAATGGTCCGGATCTCCGCCACCGACTGGCATCCCGACGGCTGGACGGCGTTGGACTCAGTGGAGCTTGCCAGGCGGATGCGCGAAGCAGGTGTAGACTTCGTGGACTGCTCCTCCGGTGGAATCGTGCCGGGTGTTCGGATTCCGATGGGGGCGGGGTACCAGACGGCGCTCGCGTCGCAGGTGCGGGAAGGGGCCGGTATCGCCACGGGCGCCGTGGGGTTAATCACAACGCCGGAACAGGCCGACCAGATCATCCGCAGCGGTCAGGCGGACGCCGTACTGCTGGGACGGGAGATGCTGCGAGACCCGCACTGGGCGCAGCGGGCGGCGAAGGCGCTCGACCGAGAGGTTCCGAGTCCGTCACAATATGAACGTGCGTGGTAAATAAAAACACGCGCGTCACATTAACTATTGAAATAACTATTAATAAAATCCTCGAATATCCTTCACGTAACCGGCTGCGTGGGAAAACAGTTCGTATGTATAATGTCGTGTACGTTGTTACAAAACAGTACGGCCACCTGGTGGTCAACACACCTACTGGAGGATACACATGAAAAAGGCAATCGTCCTTTCCCTCGTTTCTCTGATGCTTCTCGGTCTCGCGGCGTGCAGCGGTTCCGCCGATCAGACGGCCAGCGCCGCGCCGGCCGCGTCCAGCGACCAGCCGATTCGGCTCGCCCGCATGGCCGCCGCGCCCCACGGCACCCGGTCTTTTGCGGTGATCGTTGTCGCGCTGCAGGGTGACACGATCGTCGGCGTTTCCCTCGACGAGTACCAGTTCATGAGCACCGACGTCGCCGTTGGCGTCCCCAACTCCGACGCCGTCGATGAAGGCGGACTGGGTTCCAACTACGCGGACCCGACCGTTGTGCTCGGCTCCAAGCGCGAGAATACCGACTACTACAGCAGCCACATGGCTGAGGCCGCCGGCGCCACGGTTCCGATCGACGAGAACTACGACGCGATTGAGGCCCACGTGACCGGTATGACGGTGGCGGAGCTCGAGGAAGAGGTGAACGGCTTCTCCTCCGGCGAGGACGCCATCGACGCCGTGTCCGGCGCTACGCTTGCCGACACCCGTGGCTACCTCGAGGCGATCCTCGAGACCGCAAAGTCGGGCAGCTGAACCGACAGGCTCAGAGAGCCTTCCGAAAAAAAGAGAGCGCCGGGGACCGATCGGTCCCCGGCGCTTTTTTTGGGTTCATCGTCGATTTCCGGGGAATGCATGACGGATGCGAAGGAAGAAGTATTCG
>CAJWEZ010000070.1 GCA_913030605.1 uncultured Spirochaeta sp. | reverse complement strand
AGAACGTCCATGACCAGGGCGCTGAGAAACTCGTTGAGACCGCCGAAGGGCGAGAGGGTATCTCCGGGGTGGAAGCCGAAGACGGCGGCGCAGCCGTGGAACGCGCGGTCGTGATCGGCGATCGTCGCGCGGAGCGCGAGGGAGTCACCGTTCATCACGATGTACGGCTCCAGGAGGTCCGCGATTTCCTCCGAGAATCCGCGGTCCACCTGATAGTACACCAGGTCATGGAACAGAGCCGCCAGGGTGATGTGCGGATCCTCGGGGTCGGCGAGATCGAAAATGTGTTCCGGCGTGTGAAAGCTCCGTTGCTGGGCGCTCATGGCACGGTTCACCATCACTCCGATTCGTTCTGTGGCGTGGTCGTCCGGCTCGAGACCCAACTGTCTGAGGGCGCCGTCAAGCAGGCCGATCGTGCGATGCACGGTGCCTGCCGGAATCTCGTGTCGGTTGTGCCGTGTGGTTGCCATGGCGTACTCCTTCACCCTTTCCCAATACCTTAGCGCGTTCCGCCGGGAACTGCCACTTTTGCGTCGTCACCACCGTCGGTTCGGTACCAGAAGAAGGGAATCGCGCTCATGACCCCCGACAGCGCCGGAGTGAGCGTCAGAATTGCGTAGATCCCCCGCAGCGTGTCCATCGTCTGAACGGGACCGGGGCGATACCCGATTCGGTCGAGCAAAAGTCCCGCGGCGAGTCCCCCCAGCGCGGCATTTGCCTTGGAGAGAAACGTCTGGAAACTGAACGTGACGCCCTCGGCGCGGACGCCGCGGGTTCGTGCCCCGTACTCCACCGAGTCGGCGATCATGGCGGTCTGCAGCACCACCGCGGGGCCCATCAGTCCCACCAGGAGGGCGTACAGCGCCACCGCCACCGGGAGGGTGGCGTAGCCGACGTAGTACAGCGCCAGCGCGATCACCCCCCGGGCGAGGGACGTTGCGATCATCGTGGCGCGTTTCCCGACCCGTTCGGACATGAGGGGCGTCACCAGCGTTCCGATCGCCAGCGCCAGTATTCCGGACCCGCCAAACCACACCATGAGCCCCGGATCCCCCAGGTTGTTGGTCACGAAATAGACGACCATCGACTGGGCGACGAAGGTAAAGGAGTTGAGGATTCCGCCGAGAACGACGATCTGCAGGGGACGGTTGGCGACGAGCATCCCGATCAACGGGCCGATCCGTGCCGGGGTTGGCGAGGCCGGGACGCGCTCACGGGTCCCGGCAAACGCTACCAGCACGAGGGGCACCGCCAGGACGACCATCACGGTCACGGCCTCGAGGTAGCCGGCCGGAGCACTCCGGCCGTCCGCAAAGTGGACCGCGAGGGCCGGAAGCGCCACGGCGGGAATGCCGAGACCGATCATGGACATCGTGCGTCCCACCGTGATGATTCGGGTGCGTTCAACCGTATCGCTGGTCATCGCGCTGGTGAGCGCCCAGAAGGGGATATCGTTGAGCGTATACACCATCCCCCACAGCACGTACACCACCGCTGCGTACCACACCGCCGCCCGTCCCGATATCCCCGGAGACACGAAGGTGAGCACGGTGAGAATGCCGATCGGTACGGGGGTCCACAACAGCCACGGACGAAACCTGCCCCAGCGGGTCCGCGTGCGGTCGGCGATGAAGCCCATCACCGGATCGTTGATCGCGTCCCAGCTTCGCGCCAGCAGGAAGACCAGTCCTGCACTGGCCGGCGCCACGCCGACGATGTCGGTGAACGCGAACATCACAAACCCGACCGAGATGCCGTAGATCGTGTTCTGTCCCAGAAGCCCGAGGCCGAAGGCGGTGCGTTCGCGCAGGTCCGGTCCATTTGAAAATTCGTTCGTCGTCAACAACACTCAGTGTATCGAAGACAGGAGGAATCTCAACCATGGGTGTCCGGAGTCAAACGCTGGAGTCCGCTGCCCGGGGCTTCCGGGCGGACGTGGAGGGGCAACTGGCGGCGTGCGATTACGAGCCCTCCGCGAGCCCGGGGTGCGGGCTATGCGGTTCTGGCGTGGGCTGCCGGAACCGGTATGCGGATCTCGATCCGGGTGCCGGACGGCGCGTCGGTCCGCGAATCGATCCACATCCGACCGCCGAAATGCCGGGTGACGTAGTACGCCTTGGTGAGGCCGAATCCGCCACCGCGGGTGGCGTGGCCCAGAACGTTGCTGCCGCGGGTGCCGAAATCGAGAATACCGTCGATTTCCTCGTCCGGGATACCCACGCCGGTGTCCTCAACGATGCAGCGCAGCTCCGATCCTGAGTTGTAGAGGCCGGCGTCGATCTTTCCGCCCGGAGGCGTGTATTTCCGGGCGTTCGCCAGCAGATCGCGCAGGACATCCTGAAAGATCGCGGGCATCCCGATCGTGGGCGGTGTGGCGCTGGTAATCTCGAAGTTGACGAGGTAGTTGCCTTCCTCGTGTTCCGCCACGTTGTAGACGATACGGTAGCCCCCGTGGCTGTTCTGTTCGATCGCCCGGAGAACGCTGGTAAAGTTGTCGCGGAGCTGGTCGATGTCGTGGGATACCCACGCGTCGGGGTCCCGGTGACGGGCCACGATCTCGCGGGCGCGAACACGCAGGATTGTGAAAATGGACTCCAGGTTCGCCTGGATCTCGGCCACTCCCGGGTCTTCCTCCGCCTGCGCCCGGCTGACCGCAGCGGCTACCGCCCGCTCGATATCCGTGACAAACACCTCGACGTCGCGAACGGTAGACTCGGCCCGCTCCGGGTCGCGCAGGTGCTCAGCGGTGTTCACCACCCGGTCGTTCATGCGACGCAACTCGGGGGAGTCCCCGAGACGGTCGGAGAGGTTCATCAGTTCCAGCACGATCACGTTCATGACGTTGAGTACGCTGTGCATATCGAGCAGCGTCTCTTCCTCGATGGAGACACGGAGAGGCCGGGAGATTTCCATATGCTTCAGCATACGCTCACCGGCCGCTTTTCTCAACGTCTGCAAGCACCACCCGGTTGCGACCGGACGCCTTGGCGCGGTACAGGGCGGAGTCGGCGCGCTGGATCATGGCGTCGAACCCTGATGCGGTCCGCGGAATCTCGCAGGCGACGCCGATGCTCACCGTAACCGGTCGGTCGAGTTCCTCGTGGCGCAGCTCCTCGATACGGGTGCGCATGCGTTCCCCCGCCGCCCACCCGTCCTGGTCGCCGGCCTCCGGGAGCAGGACGACGAACTCCTCTCCGCCGTAGCGGGCGATCAGGTCGCTGCCGCGGAGCTCCTCGCGGCAGGCGTCGGCGATGCGTCGCAGTACGCGGTCTCCAACCCGGTGGCCGAAGCGGTCGTTCACGTCCTTGAAGCGATCGATGTCGACCATCAGGGCGCCGATCGGGTGCTTGCTCCGCTGCGCGCTCTCGTACAGCAGGCGGCCCTCCACCTGAAACCGTCGCCGACTGCCGGTTCTGGTAAGTTCGTCGGACATCGCCATCTGGTAGGTCCGGTCGTGCAGTTGCGCGTTCTCAAGCGCCACGGAGATGTGATCGGCGATCGTCGCCGCCAGACGCAGGTGCGACTCGTCGTAGGCGTCGCGCCGCGTCGAATCCGCCGCCATGAGTCCGATCACCTCACCCCGCCGGATGAGGGGAATGCCGATCCAGGAGTAGATCATCGCGTTGCCTTCGGGCTGCACGAACGCCGGGAAGTCCTGGGTCACGTCGACCGACATGCACGGCTCGCCGGAATCGATCGCCTCCGTGCTCAGGCTGCCCGCCTCCGGGTAGGGAAAGCGGAGTTTCATCACCTGTCCGAGGTCCTGGAACCCGAAACCGCCGATGATCCGTAGGTGGTTGTCCTCGAGGATCTGGACCGTGGCGGTGTCGTAGGGGATGATTCGCTGCGTCTGCTCCAGGATCCGGCGCACGGTTTCCTCGAGATCGAGGGAGGACCCGATGACGGCCGCAACCTGCCGCAGCGTTTCCAGTTCGTCGTTCTGTTGCTGGAGCCGGTGCTCGACCGCCTTAAAGCGGCTGATGTCCGTGTCCACGCCGAGGAAGAGTTCGGGCTTTCCCTCGTGGTCGGCGGTGACCGTGCGACCACGGGTGACGACCCACCGGAACGTCCCGTTGCGCCGGCGCATGCGGAACACCTCTTCCATGGAGGACGACCGCCCGGTGAAGACGCGCTCGGCGGCTCGTTTCACGCGATCGCGGTCTTCCGGATGGATCTTGTCCAGCCACCCGAGCCCCCGCCCGATTTCCTCCGGCGAGAAGCCCTGGGCGATCCACAGGTCACTGGCGAGGTTCCGACCGGAGGGATAGTGCGACACAAAGATGCCGAGGCTGGTCAGCGCTTCGGCAAACTCGCTGTCCTCAAAAATCAGCTGGAAGCGGTCTTGTCTCTTCCTGCTCATGGCTCCCGGCGCAGCTGGTCGGGGATGCGAAGCTCGCTGTCGGCGTAGATCAGATCGGGGTCGGGGATGCTGTTCCACTCGGCGAGTTCGGGGAAGAGCCAGGGGGTGCCGTAGAACGAGTTGGAAATGTCCCACAGCGTGTCGCCGCGGCGAATACGGTACTCGATCGAACCGGGTTCAGGGGTGACGGCCGTGTCTGCCGGTTCTTCGACCGCCGGTTCATCGACCGCCGGTGATGCCCCGTTCTCCGGAGTCGTGACCTCGGGAGTCGCAGTTTCCGTTTCCGCCGACTCGGTCTGTTCGGTGGCGGAAACCGGGGAGCGTGGAGCCGGTGCGGAGCCGGTCGTGTCCTGCCGCAGTACGAACCACCAGATCGCCGCTGCCGCGCCAAGGATCACAAGGAGCGCCACGAGCACGAGCGCCAGCCCCGCCCCGCGACGCCGCGGTTCAGGGTACACCGTGTCGGCAACGTCGGGGTCAAACTCATCGGTGAGGGACGGAGGAGGTGTGTACGCGGGAGAGTCAAACTCGGCGAGATCGATCGATCGGCTGGTGGCGTTTCCGTTCTCGGGATCACGGGCGGAAACGTCGAGGCGCCCATCTGCGGAGAGCTGCAGAATGAGTTCGATGTCCGGCTCACCACCCGGGTGCCGCCGGAGGTCCTCGAGGCTGAGCCGTCCGATCGACACCAGCGGCCGCGCCAGATCGTTGCCGTCCCCCGTGCGGAGCATCTCGATATCGACGCGGTCCTGGTTGTCACGGGCGGTCGTCAGGACCAGGCGCTTTCCCCCCGGGATGTCGGATTCGAACACCGGATAAACGCTGTGGTCCGCCAGACGTATTCCGATCATGGGTTGCTCCTTGCCTCAATCATAGGACGATCGTGCGAGGGGGACAAGCGAGGCGTGGTGGAACGTCAGAACGCGACCCGGGCTACGGCGCATACACGGTGCCGTCGGGGTAGGTGACAAACACGTCCGGATTGGCGTCGATGATCGCCTGAATGTCGGCGGTGGACACGTTTGTGGACCCGGAAAACGAGACCGACTGCAGGTTCGGAAGCTGTGCCAGTTCCGCAATACCGCCGGTGAGGCTCAGGTTGTTGTCCAGGAACACATACTCGAGGGCCGAAAAGGCGGAGATTCCGGCGACCGTTGTGATCGGTGACGCGCCGCCGTCGCCAACGGCGTTCGCCGCGAGAAGCCGCAGGTTCGGAAGGCCGGCGGAGAACAACGTCGTCTCGTCGGCGTCAGTTCTGCTGATCAGCAGCTCCTCCAGATTGGGAAAGTTCCCGACCGCCGAGATGTCGGAGAGCGCGCTGTTGTCGTTGAGGTCCAACCGGATCAAGGTGGTCGACCCCGGCAGCATCGCCGGGGTGAAGCTGGTGAGACCGGTGGCACCCAGCGACAGCCCCTCCAGCTGATCGATGTATCCGCCCATGTTGGTGAGCAGCGAGGGGGTCACGGGGTTTCCGTAGAGCGACAGGTCGTGGTCCGCCTGCTGCGAATCGATCGCCGAGGCGTTGAAGAACGGTTGCAGGAGACCGGGGTCGTTGATCTGGTTGAAGGCGAGGTCGATCTGACTGGTGCCCACGAACGCCTCGATCCCGATCAGGTCCGCCGACGAGGCGATGTTGAAGTATTCGATGTGAATGGCGTCGGTGAGTTTTCCGGCGAGACCCGCGGTTGCGAGGTCGTCGAAGACGTTGGTGCCCTGAACGGTGTAGTAGGCCCCGGAACCGCTTCCCGGTCCACTCAGGGCGAGGTCACGGATGTTCGGGAGTCCGGCGATCGTCTGGAGGTCGGGATAGATGATATTGGCGTCGCGAAGGGCAAGGATCCGCACCGACGATCCGGCCAGAGACTGGATATCCGGGTCGACGACGCCGTTCAGATGGAGTTCCTGCAGATCCGGAAGCCGCACGATCGGCGACAGGTCCACCCCGTTGAGGGGGTTGTTGCCCAGCCACAGCGTAGACACCCGCGGAAAAAACTCAATGCCCGCAACGCTGGTGACACCGTAGCCGTCGGCGTAAATCTCCTGCACCTGAAACTTGGTGGAGCCGGCGTACTGGTCAAGAATCGCCTGCTGCAGGTTTGCGTCGGGAATCCCGGTGACGACGCTGGAGACCGGCGCGTCCTCTTTCGGATCGAGCGGATTGGAGTACTCGTAGGTGGTGCCCGTGCAACTCGCGAGGGCGAGCGCCGCCGCGGGGATGATCGCGGCGAGGAGGGCCCGGATCGCGAGGGTGCGGTATGTCATCACTCCACCCCCAGCGTCATGACCGTGATTCCGTCACCGGTGGTGATCTCAAATTCGACGATGTCGTTGTTCAGCCTCGCGTTGGGATACTCCAGGCGCCAGGTTTTCCCCGGCTCACTGGGGAGCACCACCGGTGCCGTGTAGTTTTCGCCGGTGTCCATGTCGCGAACGCGGTCGATGCTGGCACCCAGCACCAGGAGCGCGGAGCCGGGGTCACCCGCCTGGGCGTCACGGTAGTCCAGGCCGGCGGCGGTCCACTGCTGTACCACCGGCTCCTTCCGGTAGCGCCGCCACACCCGGTTGGGACGGGTGGAAGAAACCACCCGCCCGACGATCGCCGTTGAGAGGAACACGCCGCCGCCGGCGGCGGCGTAGAGGGGGATCGTTTCCATCCGATTGAGGCGGTCAACGTCGCTGTCGATCTGAGATCGCAAAGACACGATCGTGTCGTAGTCCGTGGCGGCCTCGTAGGCGGCGATATTCTGCTCGATCTCGTTCTGCAGACCGGAGGTATCGGCGATGAACATGCCGTACCCCGCGTATCCCAGGGCGCCCACGCCGATCGTCCCGGCGATCCAGTGCCAGAAGGGGCGTCGGCGTTCGTCGGCGCGGCGGTACTCCTGGACGGCGTCGCTCGCCACGGCGGACTCGGCGGCCCAGGAGTGAAAGCGTACGCTGAGGGATCCGGTGGGGCGTGCCACCCGTCGAATCCGGTTGAAGCCGTCCACCAGCGTCCAATCCTCCTGTTCGACGACCAGGGCACGACCGAGGGTGATGAATCCGTTGAGCGTCTGGAAGTTCCGTTCGACGTCCAGCTCGATGCGTTCGAACTGCTCCTCCGGCGTCCACGATCCGACGGGGCTGTCGGGGTCGGGATTCTCGGCGCGGGCGTCGTACTCCGACCACATGTCCATCCATCCGCGGAAGATCGCCCGCGTCCGGTCAACCTGTTCGCCGCCGGTCTGCGCCGCCAGGGCCCGGTAGTCGTAGTCGCTCAGGCCCTGCATTTCCGCCGCCAGCCAGCGGCGGTCCTCGTACAGGGGGATGTCGTTGATCGATCCCTCCAGCACTCCCGGCAGGCGCTCGTAGAGCTCCCGGAGCCGTGCGATCGAGGTATCGATCTCGTCCGGGTTGGTGCCCACCGCCAGCAGGTCCTGCAACCGCGTGCGGAGGGACGCCTCCAGGGCGATCTCGTCGTCGGTGACCTGCGGGAAGGTGAATGACACGGTGGAGGTGCTGCCCTCGGCGACGTTCACCGTCTGGGTGTAGATCGTCGCCTCGCGCTCGCCACGGATCTGGCGGATCTGGATCGTCCGTTCTCCGATGAGCAGGCGGTCAACGGCGGTCACGTTTTCGCCGATCCGGCGATCGTCAACGTACAGGATGAAGTCGCCGTTCCCCTGGCTGGTGACCCGCAGGGAACCGAACCCGATCCGTACGCCGCTGAATCCGGAGACGGCATCGGCGACGAGTTCGTCGGAGGCGTCGAAGACACCGAAAAGGCTGTCGGACCGCGACTGGGACCGCAGGGAGATCTCACCGGCGGCGCGATCGTACACCGCGAGGTTGAACACGAAGCCGCCGTCGTCGGTGGTGTCCACCGATCCGAACATGATGTTGTCCACGCCCCGTTCAGCGCTCAGCGTCTCGAGCTCCTGATCGTCTGCATCGATCAGGTCACCCGAACTGAGATTCTCGGCCACCGAGACCTCGTACTGGTCGAGCAGTCGGAGCGTGAGCTCAATCGTGTCCGTGCTGGTGGCGGCGACGACATCGTTCTGGGACTGACCGGTGAGGTTGGTCAGGGGCACAACGAGCACCCGAGGGCGGCTGACGGTGACCTGTGCCAGAAGGGGCGACGCGCACAGGGCAAACAGGGCGATCGCCACGAAGGCGTGCCGAACCGGCGACGTTCGGAAAGACATGAACTTACTATTACGCTGAACATCAGAAATGTCAAAACAGAACTGCCGAATTCATGAAACCTGAACGAACGCTGGACACCGCAGGCGAACTGCATACACTCGTGTACATGAGGCCCGAAACACGATGAAACACCTGAGTACCAGAATCGCACTGTTCACCGGCGTGGCGGCGTCGGTGGTCATGATCGCGTTGACCGCCTTCATCGGGGTGTCGGTGAACGCGATGTTCCAGAGCATCCAGGACACCCAGCGTCAACTGCTGCTGGACGACTACGACGAGCTGATTCGCACGCAGGTCCAGACCGCCGTGAGTCTTCTCGACTATCACCATCGTCGTGAACTGGCCGGTGAGGTGAGTCCGGAACAGGCGCGGGAGGACGCGGCGAACGCCCTGCGGGAACTGCGCTACGGCGACGAGGGCTACTTCTGGGCGGACACCACCGAGGGTTACAACGTCGTGCTTCTGGGACGGGACTCGGAGGGCGGAAACCGCATGGATCTCCAGGATGTAAACGGAAAGTACCTGGTCCGCGAGATCATCCAGAAGGGCTCGCAGCCGGGCGGCGGGTTCACCGACTACTGGTTTCCGAAGTCCGACGGCGGCGAGGCGTTTCCCAAACGCGGGTACTCGCTGCTGTACGAGCCCTTCGGCTGGGTAGTGGGGACCGGCAACTACATCGACCAGATCGACGCGCAGCTGGCGGAGATCAGCGCACGTAATCAGGAGCGGCTCCGGGAGCTCATCCTGACGCTGGTGATCACATCGGTGGTGGCGGTGGCCGTCTTTATCGCACTTACCGTGGTCCTCGGGCGCCGACTCACGCGGCCGCTGAAGAACGTCTCCGTGGCGCTGAACGAGATTTCCCGGGGCGCCGGTGACCTCACCCAGCGCCTGGACATCCACAGCCGAGACGAGGTGGGACAGGTCGCCGGCAGTTTCGACGGGTTTGTGGAGTCCCTGCAGACGATGGTGTCCGGGATGAAGGAATCGGTGAATACGCTGCGGGACCTCGGCGGCAGTCTGGCTACGAACATGAACGAGACCGCCGCTGCGGTGAACCAGATCACCGCCAACATCGAGAGCCTGATGCGTCAGGTGGAGGGTCAGGGTGGGCAGGTCGACACCACGGCGTCGGCGGTGGAGGAACTCACGCGCAACATCGACGCCCTCAACGAGCAGGTGGAGCGTGAGACGGTTACGATCGGACGAACCGCCGACACGATCGAGTCGATGCTGTCGGGGGTGGAGTCGATGCTCAGCGCCTCCGGCAGTACCCGCGAGCAGATCGGCGAACTGCGGTCTCAGATCACCACCGGCAACCGCTCAGCCGAGGAGATGCAGGCGGCGGTGCAGAAGATGACCGACCGGTCCCGGTCGCTGCAGGAAGCGAACTCCTTCATCGTAAATATCGCGGCACAGACCAACCTCCTGGCGATGAACGCGGCGATTGAGGCCGCCCACGCCGGCGAGAGCGGGCGCGGGTTCTCGGTGGTGGCGGAGGAGATACGCAAGCTCGCGGACCAGGCGGCAACGCAGTCCAAGCGGATCGCGGAGGAAATCAAGGGCATGGAAGCCGATATCGACACCAGCGTGAGCCGTACGGACCAGACGAAGGAGCTGCTGGGGCGCATAAACGCCACGATCGGCGAGGTCGAGGGGGTATTCGCGCGGCTCTCGGACGAGATCGAACAGCAGGGGGCCCGGGGTCGGGAGATTCGCGAGGCGTTGGACGAGCTGAACCACATCGCCGGTGCCGTTCAGACCGGGACCACGGAGATGAGCGGTGCCAACCGCCAGATCCTCGAGGTGGTCTCCCGCCTGAGTGATGCAACGTCATCCATGCGGTCGTCGATGGACGAGATCGTGTCGGGGACCCGAGAGATCAACGCCTCGATCACGAACATCAACGACATGTCGGAACACAACCGCGACACGATCGGTGAGATCGAGGAACGGGTGGAGCGTTTTCAGACCTGACGCGCTACACGATCCCGATATCCACGGCGTCGCGGACGAGATCGGCGATCGAGGAGAGCCGCATCTTTTTGAGGATGTTGTAGCGGTGGACATCGGCGGTTTTCGGTGAGATGTGCAGTTCCCGGGCGATGTCCCGGGGCTTGTAGCCCCGGGCGAGGAGGGCGAACACCTCCTGCTCCCGCGGCGAGAGACGCCGATAGCGCTCGGTGGGGCTTTCGGTGCCCGCGACACGGATCCGGTCCGCCAGGCCCTCCTCCACCATGGGGTCGACAAAGCGCTTTCCCCGGCATACGGCGTCGATCGCCTCCAGCAGGAGCGTGCCGGCGGAGTCCTTGGTTACAAATCCATCCACACCGGCGTCCATGGCGGACTGAACCAGCGATGCGCGGGTGTGCATCGTCAGGGCGAGGACCCGCACGCGACCGGTTCCGGATTCCCGTAGCCGGGCCACGCCGGTGAGCCCCGATTCTCCGTCGAGCGAGACATCCAGCAGAACAACCACGTCACCGAGCGCCGGAATGGCATCGAGGGCCGATGCGATCGAGGGAACGGTGACCACGTCCCGGAACGTCCCGCGTTCGGAGAGGTATCGCTGCAGGGCGTCGCGGAACAGGGCGTGGTCATCCAGCACCAGAAGTGCAAACGTATGCGTCATGGGGTTGTCTCTCCGGGTTCAACAGTCGGGATTTCGATCGTTATCTCCGCGGGCCGCCTGCGAACCAGGCGGACCGAGCCGCCGAGTACCGACGCCCGGTGGCGGATGTTGCGCAACCCGTGGCCGGGGTGACCCTCGAGGGAGCCGATCCCGACCCCGTCGTCGGTGTAGCGCAGGACCAGGCGGTCGCCGACGGGAAACAGCGATACGGTCACGTGGTCGGCGTGGCTGTGACGCGCGGCGTTCGCCAGGAGTTCCTGGGCGATACGGTGTACGTTCCGGCGCGCGTCCCCGGCGATCAGGTCCAGACCGGAACACTTCACCACGATGTGCGCGCCGCTGTCGCCGGCGTACCGCGCCGCCAGCGACTGAAGATCGTTCACGAGATCGAGGGGATCGTCACTTCCCACTGAGAGGTCATGGACGATCGCCCGCAGATCCGAAATGGACCGGGAAATCGTGTCCGCCGTCCCCGGCGCCCGGGACTGCGCCTGCAACAGCGCCAGCGACAGGAGCTGTCCGACGCCGTCGTGGAGATCCCGGGCGATCCGTTCCCGCTCCCGTTCCTCGGCGTCGGTGATCGCGAAACTGAGTCGCCGCGCCTCGGCGAGTTCGGCCTGCTGTCGGCGTCCCTCGCGGTGGGCGAACCCCAGCATGATCACCAGGGCGACGATCAGCGCAACCACCAGGGTGAGCATTTGCGCGGCGCTTGTCCGTTGCATGTCCAGATAGGCGCGAAGCCACTCCTCGGTCCCGGCGTTTGGACTCCCGGTAAGGGCGCGGGCGAGTTCAAGGTCCCGGGCCGGTATGTCCCCCGTCCCGGTGCCGTCGTGGACGGCCACCAGAGCCTGCCACACGGCGTCGCGGGCCACGAAAAGGTCCCAGACCACGGCGACCCCGATGGACACGGCGACAGCGACCGCCGTCATGAGGGCGAGGGTGAGAACGGTAGCCCGCGGTTGCGCCATTCCGGTATTATACGCGCTGTGATTCGTGTGAACAGGCCGCTCCGCGTAACGGCATGGTGCGTCGGCGCCGCGCTCGCCAACGGCGGGCTCAACCATCTGGCGTCGGTTCTCGGGCTGCCGCTGTTTCTCGACACGACGTTCACGATCGTGGTGGCGGCGCTGTTCGGGCCCGTCGCCGGCGGCCTCACCGGCCTCGGGTCCAACATCGCGAACGAGGTGTTTGCCGGACTCCCGGGCTACATGCTCGCCTTTGCGCCGCTGAACGTGGCAAGCGGCCTCATCGTCGGTGCCATGCGTGTGACCGGCCGGTTCGAAACGGTGGGCGACGCGATTACGGCGCTGGTGACGGTGTCGCTGGTGAACGCGGCGGCGGGGGCGCTGATCGTTGGACTGCTCTACGGCGGCGGCACCCACGAACCGATCGACCTGGTGGTCGCCAGTCTGGTGCTCTCCGGACGCAGCGTGTGGATGTCGGCGTTTCTCGCTCGGATTCCCGTGAACTTCGTGGACAAGGCCCCCGGCATCATTGTGGCCCTGATGATGGTGCGGATGGGGTACGGAGCCGCCCGCCGCGTGGATCAGCCGCAACCGGGTATTTGACGCGTACCGGTTCACGGGTGATAGTGACGGAGAAAGGACGTCTATGGACACCGACCTGACCGTTCTCTCCGTCGATATCGATGGCGTTCGCATGGCGTACTGGGACACGAACGCCGCTGCGTCGGCGGGGCGGACCGTTGTGTACGTCCACGGCAACACCGGCGGCAAGATCTGGTTTTCCCGGGTAATGGCTCCTCCCGTGCCACCCGGCGTGCGCGTTGTCGCCCCCGACCTCCCCAATTTTGGCGAATCCGACCACCTGGATGGCGCAGACATCGACCTGTACGCCCGGTACCTTTCCGCGTTTCTCGAGCGCGTGGATATTCGACACGCCGTTGTGGTGGGACATTCGCTCGGCGGTGCGGTGGTTACCGCCGCCGCCGGACGGGCGATCGACCGGATCTCCCGGCTCGTTCTGGTGGACCCTGCGCCGCTCGATGGACTCGTGACGCCGGAGGAATACTACCCGGTCATCGAGCAGTATCGTCACGATCGAACGCTGATGGCGCACGCCCTGGCGGCGGTAACGCCGACGATGGACGACCCCGCACTGCTGGAGGAGCTCACGGACACGGCGCTCCGGATGAATCCACTGGCGTTCTCGGGAAACCCGCGGGCGCTGAGCCGAATGGACCTTCGTGACGCGGCGGCTGAGATCGCGTGTCCGGTCCTGGTGGTCCGCGGTGACCGCGATCGTCTCATTACGGAGGAGATGGCGTCGGCGACCGCTGCCGGGTTTCCGATGGGGATGTACCGGCGCCTGGAGGGAGTCGGCCACTCCGTCATGGTGGAGGACCCGCCTCGGTTTCTGGAGATCATCGCCGAGGTGACCGGCGCTCCTGGAGCGACCGACGCGGTCGACGGGTGATCGCGAATCGGGGAGCGGGACGACGATGGTGGATGTTCGCTCCGTATCGCGGTCGGGCATCTGGCTGCTCAGGCTCTCCGACACGGTTACCCTCCGGGAGATCCGGCGCGCGGTTCCGGAACTGCAGGCCGGCGTCGATCCGGACCGGGACTCGCACCGGAGCCGAGGCGGTACGGTGGCTGCGACTGTTTCAGCGATCCCCGTAAGGTCCTCGGTGGTCCCCGGTGGTCGCGTCTACAGGCGCCGGCTGCGTCTGGGGCGCCGCCATTCGGTGGCGACCGAATCGCCCGCCATACGAAACCGATACACTCCGACGATACGCACCCGGGCGGCGGGGTCCTCAACCGAGTCCAGCAGACGCGACAAGGACAGCAGGCTTCGGTGGAGGTCCGCAGCCGTTTCCGTTCCCAGACGATACGAAAAGAACGCCGGGTTTGTGCGGGTGCTGTAGCCGATCAGTACACGGAGGGCGCGGAGCACCCGGTCAACGCGCTGGCGGCGGTAGCTTGTGCGCAACGGACGGACGTCGCGGCGGTTGAGGTTGAAGTACACGGCGTCCACCAGAAGCGGAAGGTGGATAAGCCGCGCGATCAGGTCGGGCCGATACAGCTGCGTCTCCACGCGACGTCCCGCGGTTCCGGCGCTCCGGCCGGTCGCGTCGTACACGGTGACCTCCAGGGCGAACGACTCCCACACCGCCGAGTGGTGTTCGTTGCTGTCCCACGGCGGGATCAAATCCTCGATATGGTCCAGGACCGACTCGGCGAACTCGTCCATCTGCCGGCGCCGGGGCAACGGACTGTTCCCCTCGGTGGGTATGATCGGTTCGCCGACGTGTCCCTCGAATCGGGGAAACTGGAGCGTCACGGTCTTGTGGATCCCCTCATTAACCCCGGCAAACCCGACGGGAACCACGGGGGCTCCCGTGGTGAAGGCGAGCCAGGATACACCGCGGTGCGCGCTCGTCCGCTGCGACTGCCAGATTCCGCCCTCCGGGAAGATTCCCACCACGCCGCCGGAGCGCAGGACGTCCTGGGCAGCCCGGAGCGCCGAACGGTCCAGCTGGCCGCGGCGGTAGGGGATGTATCCGTACATGCGGGCGAAGTATCGGTAGCGGCGGTCCAGGGGGATGTCGCCAGCGCCGATGATTTCGACCTCCGTCGGCGCCGCGAGCATCATCAGCGCGACCTCCATGATACCGCGGTGATTGCCGGCGATGATGTACGGTCCGTGGTGGGGGAACCGGGACGTTCCGGTGATCGTGGTCCTGGTCAGCGTGGCAAGCATGACCTTCCCGAAGGAATGGAGGATTCGGCGGGCGATGCGCCTGCGAGCCTGGGCCATACCGGAGACTACCATCCCACGGTGTTGACGGATACCCCGGTCGTATGGTGGGGTAGATGTATGATGCGTGAAAATACACATACACTGAAGAATGGACATATCCGCGCCCTGATCGTGGCGCTGGTGCTGCTGGTCTCGGCGACACCGCTGTTCGCCCAGAGCGGCGGCAACGGTTCCGGGGCGCCATCGGTCTCGGATGAGGAACTGACGCAGTTTGCCGGAGCGCTGCAGACCGTGCGAGACCTGCAGCAGCAGATGGCGAGCGATTCCCAGGCCTCGGTTGCCGATTCGGACATGGGTGAGGCGCGGTTCCAGGAACTGTACCAGGCACGCCAGTCGGGTTCCGATCCGGAGACGCCCGCCACCGACGCCGAGAGCGCCGAGTTTGACCAGATCATGCAGGAGCTGCAGCAGATCCAGCAGGCATCCAATCAGCAGATGGTTGAGGCCGTCCAGGAACAGGGATTGGACGTGCAGCGGTTCAATGAGATTGCCCAGGCGATCCAGCAGAGCCCCGACCTGATGCAGCGGCTGCAACAGCTCGCGTCCCCTGATAGCGGGTCCTGACCCGGTAGGCCCGGCCTGCCGCGCCGGGAACATGCAGGCGTCCCCCGGGGGACGCCTTTTTTTGTACCCCGCAAGATTGTAAAAGAATTTTCTCTTTTTGATTTGTTAAGTTTCTGTTAACATACAGAATTCCGCGTCCGACGCGGACGCGACACAAAAGGAGGTCGAATCATGGGAAAACGACGATTCGTTTTCGTGGCGATGCTGATTGTGGGCATCGCGCTGGTGTCCGCCACCGGGGTCCAGGAACCCCGCACGGACTTTACGCTGCAGCTGCTGCACTTTGCGGATATCGACGGTCAGCCGGAGGCAATCGACAACGTCGGATCGTTTTCGCGACTGGTGGCGGAATTCAGCGACGCCTATCCCGCCGGTACGCTGGTCGTGAGCAGCGGAGACAACTTCATACCCGGCCCGCGCTACTTCGCCGCCGACGACGACGCAATGGCGGACGTCCTTGGCGTTCCCGGTGAGGGTCGCGCTGACATGCTGTTCCTGAACGCGATGGGTGTCACCGCGTCGGCGGTAGGGAACCACGACCTGGACGGTGGTCCAGGGGGGCTGGTTTCGGCTGTCCGACCGGAATCCGGCGATACGGGCGACTATCCCGGGGCGATGTTTCCGTATCTCTCGGCGAACGTTGACTTTTCCGGGGACGAGGCGACCGCGCCCTTCGTCGCCGACGGCGGACGGGTTAACGCTGCGATCCCCGGACGGTTTGCACCCAGCGCGCTGGCGGTCGTCGGTGGCGAGGTGATCGGACTGGTCGGCGCGTCCACCCCGATGCTCGACTCGATCACCACCACCGGTGGGCTCACGGTGACCCCGGACAGTAACTCGATTGAGGAGCTGGCGGCGATCATTCAGGGCGAGGTGGACGCACTCACCGCACAGGGTGTGGACAAGATCGTCCTGCTGAGTCATATGCAGCAGCTGGCGATCGAGGAACAACTGGCCGGTCTGCTCTACGACGTGGACATCATCGTCGGCGGCGGGTCGAACACGCTCCTTGCGGATCGCACCGACGTTCTCTGGCCGGGAGACGAGGCGCAGGATACATACCCGATGCGTCGTGTCGGAGCCGGCGGCGATCCCGTTTTGCTGGTCAACGTGGACGGTGACTACCGGTACCTCGGTCGTCTGGTGGTCGGATTTGACCGCGACGGCGTGATCATCCCGGAGACGGTGGACGCCACGGTCAGCGGCGCATACGCCACCGCCGACGACGCGATGCCGGAGGTCGCGGCCGACGAGGCACCGGTCATTGCGGCGATTGTGGAGGATGTGCACGCCGTCCTGCAGCGACGGGAGGGGAACATCCTCGGTCGTACGCAGGTCTACCTCGATGGTCGACGCAGCCAGGTTCGGACCCAGGAGACCAACCTCGGCGATATCACCGCCGACGCGAACCTGTGGTACGCGCAGCAATTCGACGACGCGGCACAGATCTCGCTGAAGAACGGCGGAGGCATCCGCGCCGCAATCGGTAGCAGCTTCGTCCCGCCAGGCAGCAACGACTACACCCTCGAGTTCGGACCGCCGCAGGCGATCCCCTCGGTCGGGAAGCCAGAAGGCGGGATCTCGCAGTTTGACATCGAGGGGAGTCTGCGGTTCAACAACAGCCTCTCGCTGGTGACGGTGACCGCCGCCGAACTGCGACAGATCCTGGAGCATGCGGTTGCCGCCACCGAGGACGGGGCAACGCCGGGGCAGTTCCCGCAGATCGGTGGAATGCGTTTCAGCTTCGACCCGTCGCGTACCGCCCGTGCCGACGGCACACCCGGCGATCGCGTCCGTGACATCGTGATCGTCGACGCCTCCGGCGCCGTCACCGATCGCGTCATGGTCAACGGACAGATGCAGGGGGATCCCGGCCGGACCTTCCGACTGGTGACACTCGGATTCCTCGCCGATGGCGGCGACGGATACCCCTTCGACGCCCTGTCGCAGCCCGCGAGGACCGATCTCGACGCCTCTGATGGAAGCGCTGACCCCGGCCGCGCCGGGTTTGCCGCGGTGGGTACCGAACAGGATGCCCTGGCGGAGTACCTGCGGGCGATGCACGCATCACCGGCTTCGGCGATCGCGGCCGAGGAGACCGAGGCATCGGAGGACGTGCGGATCCAGAACCTTTCGGTTCGCCGTTCGTCCCTCCGGTAGCCGACACCGGGCAGCCGTTCGCCGGCTACCGCCGTACGACTATCGCCGTGCGACTACCGCGCCCCCGGGCCCTCGTGGTTCGGGGGCGTTTCTGTATCGTCCGATGGCTGGATCGGCAGGGAGATCTGAGCCCGGGCGCCGCCGTCGTTGGACAGCTCCAGGGTGCCGCCGTGCTGTTTCACAAGCGCGTGAACGATGCCCAGGCCGTGAGAGGTGCGCGGTTCGCGAACGGCGTCGGTGTCGTACCCGCAGCCGTTGTCGCCGATACACAGCTCCACGGTCCCTGCGTCCCGCATCAACGCCGTTACCCGGACCTCCGGGTCCGCAGCGCAGTCGAATGCGTGCTTCAGGGAGTTGGTGACCAGCTCGTTGACCATCAGCCCAACGCCCACCGAGAGGCGTGAGGAGATTTCGAGCGACGCGTCCACTTCCTGCACAAAGCGGACTCCGCCGTCCGGGGCGAGGGTGCGTGCACTCTGAAGGACCTGTCCCACCAGCGACGCCAGCCGCACGCGGGTCACGTCGGGGCCGTTGTACAGCTGCTGGTATACCGAGGACAGCGCCCTGACCCGGCTTCCGGCTTCCTCGATCGCCGCGCGTGTGCGCGGATCCTCGGAATCCTGCGCCTGGAGCGACAGGAGCGCCGCCACCAGAAACATGTCGTTTTTCATCCGGTGGTGCACCTCGGACAGGAGGATATCCTTCTGCCGGAGCAGGTCGCGCTCGCTCTGCTCGACGCGTTTGCGCTCGGTGATGTCCCTGATGAAGGTCACAAACCGGCCGCCGTAGAGGTCGAGGTAGCTCACCGCGACATCGGCGTCCAGGACGCGGCCGTCGGCGGCACGGTAGCGCGTCTCAAAGCGTTCGTGGCCCCGTTCCCGCACCCGCGCGACGCGGGCGGCCATCCGCTCCTCGTCCTCCCCGACGTCGATATCCACCACCGAGAGACCGACGAGCTCGTCCTCGGTACGGTCCATCATCCGGCAGAAGGCGTCGTTCACTTCGTGGATACGACCGGCGGTGTCGGCGACGAAGATTCCGTCGCTGGAGGTTGCGAAGAGCGCCTCCAGATACCGCCGCCGCTCCTCCGCCCGGCGCATCGCCGTGCGACGCTCGGTGGTGTCGATGACGATCGAGTGGAGATACCGACGGCCGTCTACGGCGATCGTGTTGGAATAGACCTCCACGTCGCGGATTGATCCGTCCCGCAGGCGGTGTCGCAGCTCGAAGCGGTCGCGGTCGCCCTGGCTCACCGCGGCGATGTCGGCCCGAATCTGCTCAGGCGGTGCCGGATTGATGTCGGAGACGGTCATGGTGACCAACGCTTCCCGAGGCCAGCCGTAGAACTCCTCGGCGGCGCGGTTGGCGTCGACGATCCGTCCGTCGGTCGGGTCGATCATGAGCTTCACCGCAGCGTGGTCGTTAAACACGTGTCGCGCGTCCTGCTCCCGCGCCCACATCTCAAAGGCGGCCTCGATCGTCTCGCGAAGCACGAACTCGCCGGAAGTTTTGAGGCAGTACCCGTAGCGGGTGATGTGTTTCACCCGGTCCACCGTCTCGCGTTCGCTGTGGTTGGTGAGAAACACGATCGGAACGTGACGATGGACAAGGATTCTCCTGGCGGCCTCGGTCCCGTCGATGCCGTGGCCGAGATTGATGTCCATCAGCACGAGGTCGATGTCGGGATCATCGCGAACGGCGTCCACCGCCGCCTCCCCGGATGTCACGGTGTGCGTTCTGAATCCGAACGATTCAATGCTCCGCGCCTCGCTCATCGCGACGAGCGCGTCATCGTCTACCAGGAGGATCAGCCGGTCGGCGTTGCGAGGGCGATGGTCTCGGTCGCGGGTGGTGTCCATTGTTCTGGTTCTCACTGTACTCCACCGGCGGTGCTGGTGCACGCCGAACCGTGGGCGACACGGGAAAAACCTTCCCGAATCGGCGGCGCCGCGGGCGGTGGGAAAAAATTTCCCGCCGATGCGCCCCGGATGTGGCGAAATAGGCGGCTTAGGGGACGATTCCGGGCCGTCGGCGGGGGTGCGGGCCAGCGCGCCTGGCACGACACTTGCAGTGTCCCGGGCAGGAGGCACCCATGAATACCAGACTGCCGATCGTGGCGCTTGCCGTGATGTTCGTCGGGATCAACGCTGCGACCAAGCTCTAACAACGAAACCAATCCAGGACCATATTTCTCTGCCTGTGCTGGGTACATGTGTGCATGGGCACGCAAGCATTCGACCGCACATGTTTTGCCCCAATCTTCCGAGAGTTTGCGATAGCCCGGTGGCATTTTGACTTTTTGTACGTTGACCTCAGAGCCTGCTTTGGCCACGGCCTCGGTAAGAACGCGAGTCACCGCCGCAGGCACACCTTCACTGATATAGGCTTCATCTATACCCACAACGATCGGCGACTCTGGTTGCTTGAGATGCGGCAAATAGGCGGGAACAGGGGCTTCGGCACTGTTCGGATCTTCTGCATCAAACCCTGCAATCGCCTCGAGTACGCGGGCAGCGTCCTCGACACATCGGGTCATCGGACCAATATGATCTAAACTGTTGGCCAGCGGAAACGCCCCATGCAAACTTACTCTGCCATAGGTTGGCTTCAAACCCACCAGCCCGTTGCACGCCGACGGAAACCGGATACTGCCGCCTGTATCCGATCCAAGGGCTGCGTAGGCAAGGCCGGCAGCTACCGCTACCCCAGACCCCGAGGAGGACACCCCGCTCCAGGCATCTTTTGACCACGGATTAACCGGCGCTGCAATCGACGGATGATGACTCCCGTAGGCACCTTCGGTAAGTTGGGTCTTGCCTATGATCACCGCCCCAGCAGCACGCAACCGCGTAACCACGGTGGCGTCGAAATCTGGCTTGAAGTCACGCATAACCTCGGTACCGCTGGCGGTCTCAACATTCTTTGTAAACAGCAAGTCCTTGATCGCGATGGGCACACCGTGCAATACGCCCAGCACTGCGCCGTTCTGGCGCGCCTCGTCACAGGCTAGGGCCTCTGCCAGAGCTGTGTCTGCAAGCATCCGCGCGTAACTCTGGTAGTTACCGTCATGCTCCTCGCAACGCCGCAACATTTCGCGTGTCACGTCTACGCTTGATAACGCACCACTCTTCAACTGCCGACACACAGAGGACAGCGACTGGAAATGCAACGGCGGTTGATTCATAGCACTTTTACCTGGGTGTTTTTATGGACTCAATCGGCAATCGTTGCAGAACCAATCGGCAACGATGTATCTGCGCGCAGAGATTTATACAAGGACAGAGTCAGCAGCACGATTACGGCAAATAACGGTACTGAGACCAGCGTGACCGCTGACTGCAACGGTTTTAGACCGCCCAAATACACCAATGTAATTGGTAATAAACCGAGCAAAAACGCCCAGAACACTCGATGCCATCGGGCCGGGTGAGCCGTTGGCGGTAGTTCCTCGGTAGCGGAAGCTGCCAACGTGTATGAGGACGAGTCGTAGCTGGTTGCAGCAAATATCACGCATACGATCGTAAACAGCATGAGTACTAGTTTCGGCCATGGCAGTGTGGTCAACACCCCAACAATGGCGCTCGGCGGTCCCGCGCTACTCATCGTATCCAACACGGGGAAAATAGCGTTCATTTCGAGGTACCATTCAATAGATCGTTTTCAACGGTGCGAAGCACTTCTCCTTAGAGGTCGGAACAAGATGACGAAAATTCGAAAAGTCACAGTGTAGTTAAGCATCATTTTGAAATTCTGGCCCGGGGGCACCAGCCGGACTTTTGAGTACCCAGGTTTGCAACGGTATCAAGATTTAGAAATAAGTACTTCCTTTGATCACATTCGGAAATGGAACGTCGAAAATACATTTCATTTTCAATTACAGACATAAATATATAAAATTTAGCAAAAAATCCCGCTAACGGAGGTATTCCAGCAAGTGAGAATAAAATTACTAAAAATGAAATAGCTAATAAGGGTCTTTTATTAGAGAGCCCTGATAAGTCTTCAATATTTTCAGAATACTCACCATCTTTTCTCATTAAAAAAATACAACCGAAAGCGCCTAAATTCATTACGGAATATATTGTTAAATAAATCAGTGAATTTGCATAACCATAGTCTGAACCTGTGGCAATGCCAGCTAATGCGTAACCCATATGTCCAATAGAACTGTATGCCATAAGTCTTTTAATATTTTTTTGTCCAATAGCAGCCACTGCGCCTAAAATCATTGAGGCAATAGATATAAAAATTATAATTATTTGCCATTGATCTATAATATTTTTAAATGGTGAGTCCATGAATCTAACTATGACCGCTATCCCTGCAATTTTCGGAACAATTGCAAAAAAACTTGTGATTGAAGTTGGAGATCCCTCATAAA
>CAJWEZ010000069.1 GCA_913030605.1 uncultured Spirochaeta sp. | reverse complement strand
GCGCCCGGGGTACGAGCGGAGCGAGTACCTGAGAGTCTCCCCGCCGGCAAATTGAGGCTACACCTTCTAGTATCGCGCCACACTCGGTTTGAGGTTCTCGCTTTCCGCGACGTTCGGGCGCGGGGAGACTCGAACGGAGTAAGGCGCGTACCGCAGGTGCCCCGCACCGAGGAACGCGCCGAGGCGGAGCGGCGTCAGGCCGAACTCGCCAGCCGGCCTGAATGTATCGATGGACAAAGGTGTAGGTCGGGTAGTATACAGAAGAATGTTGCAGATGCCCCGGTAACTCGTGCTCCGGCAGTTACATAGCTCTGCGGGCCACCCGCGTCCACCGCATCTCTTTTTCGGACCCGGACATCGCGCGTGTTCTGCAACAACTTCCTGTACACAGCCCCGGCATTGCGAGGATCCCCTTCGTCCCGTACCGTAGCGGTTGAGGTACCTACGATGCAGAACGAAATCACCGGTCCACAGGAGCTTCTCGACGGCCACGGACGCGTCATCACCGAGGGCTGGGCGAGGCGGCCGTACTGGCGCTACGACCGGCGGAAGATCGCCGCTGGATGGCACCGGATCAAGGAGTGGGACTACTATTCGGTGCTTTCCCACGGGGGGCGATACGGGATCACGCTGACCGCCAGCGATCTGGGCTACGCGGGCCTCTTCGCAATCTGCTGGCTGGATTTCGATTCGGGATTCTACGATCAGGTCGATACGCTGAGCGTGCTTCCGCGCGGCCGCACGGGGTTCCCGGCCACAAGCGCGGACGGCGTCGTCGAGTTTGGGGACAGGTCACTGCGCCTCCGGTTTGAGGCGCGGGACGGACGACGAGTCCTGCGCTTTGCCGCCCCGATGCTGAGAGATGGCCGCGGGGCCACGGGGCTCACGGGAGAGATCGAACTCACGCAACCGCCGCACCAGGAGAGCATGGCAATCGCGACCTCGTGGGCCGAAAAACGCACCGCCTTCTACTACAACGAAAAGATCAACTGTATGCCGGCGGCGGGATCGGTCGCGATCGGCGACAACAGATACCCGTTCCACGCGGACCGGGATTTCGGTGCCCTTGACTGGGGCCGCGGCCGGTGGACCTACACGAACCGCTGGTACTGGTCGTCCGCGTCGGGGTACGTCGACGGGAGGCGGTTCGGGTGGAATCTCGGATACGGATTCTCGGATCGTTCACCGGCCACCGAGAACGTTGTCTTCGTCGATGGAAGGGCCCACAAACTGGATCAGGTTGTCTTCGAGATCGATACCGATGACTACACGCGCCCGTGGACGTTCGCCAGCAACGACGGCCGCTTCGAGATGGAGTTCTCGCCGATCGTGGATCGTGCGTCCCATGTGGATTTCCTGGTGATCAAATCAACGCAACACCAGGTGTTCGGCCATTTTCGGGGTTTCGCGATGCTCGACGACGGAACGCGTATCGAGGTCCGCGATTTTCTGGGTTTCGCGGAGGACGTCTTCAACCGCTGGTGATCGCCCGTCATCCACTGGCCGACTCCGCCTGCACCATCCGCCGCACACGTAACAGCACGGCAACCGCGACGACCGACAGGAGCGAGGTGACAACCCACACGCCGTCGACGCGCCACCGGTCGACGACGAGACCGCCAACGGCTGGTGCCATGATCTTCCCGAGGGCAAACACGACCCTCAGGCTGCTGAGGTACCGTCCGCGCATCGACGCCGGCGCGCGGCTGGCGATGAACACGTTGATATGTATCGCGCTGAGGATCTCACCGATCGTCCACAGCACCGTGGACACGAGAAACAGCGGTACCGACCGGACCACGATCAGCATGCCGAACCCCACGAGGTAGAACCCGCAGGACAACGCCACACTCGTCACCGGTCGCCATCGCCGTGTGAGGGCGGTGATCGCGGGCGCCAACGCGATTACGATACCGGCGTTTGCCGCCATGACTACGCCGTAGACCCGCGTTCCGGAATCGGCAAGCCGGTCGATGATCGTGAGGGGAAGCGCAAACGACACCTGCGAATAAATGAACTGCGCCGCCACGAACGCAACGGTGAAGAGCACGAGGGGACGATCGCGAAGCGCAGTGCGCACAAAGCCGGGGGCGATCGTGCCATCGGGTGCCCCCGCCCCGGGGCCACCCGTTTCGGCGTGGATGGGTTCAGCGGGACCGAGGCCGTCCGTGGGCCGGGACCGCACCCGGAATGCGGTGAGTGCGGTGCCGGTGCCGATCAGGACCACCGCCGCGCTGGCAACTGAGCTGACGGCATCGGCGGCGAACACTGACCGCGCGTTCCAGGCAAACAGCCAGCCCGCCGCCACGGGAGCCACGAGATACCCGATGTTGTGCACAAAGTACATGAGCGAGAACGCGACGGCGTGCTGGTCCTCGCTGGTCTCCTCGGCGGCGATCGCGATCATCGACGGACGCCAGGCGCCGTGAAAGAAGTAGCCGATCACGAGGCTGATGCCGACGGTCACTGCCCCGGTGGTGAAGGTTCCAACGCTGAACGCAACGGCGTTGGCCAGGAGCGTGGCCGCCAGGATCCACACCTTGGAAAAGTGATCGATCGCCCACCCCGCCGCCAGCGACCCGATGAGAAACGCCGCCTGCGCCGCAAACAGCCACGCACCGGCAATGCCGGCGCTGAGTCCGAGGTGCTGGGTGAGCAGCGGCGTCGCAAGAATGACGACGAAACTCCCCATAGAGTTGAGGATTCGCCCCCCGGCAACGACTTTCACCGTCGACGGCAGGGCGAGGTATTCCCGGAACACGGAGGTCATCGCGCCACGATACCCGGCGACCGCCGGCGGCACAAGAAGGCGGCGCGGACTCAGTCGGTCGCGCGCAGGGAAACCTCTTCGGGTGCCCCGCCGTACCGATTGTCAGATATCGTGATCCGAACCGGCAGGATTTCCACCCACGCGGAAACCTGACTGTCCCCCGGATTCCAGGCAGACACCCGAATCTCCACGTCGACCTGGACCTCAGCGGGTCCCACACGACGCGGCGGTAGGGAGGTTGTTTCGATGTGGCGGGCGGGGCTACGGTTCATCGGTTCCTCCAGAGCGTGATCAGAACGTGACGACCGACCGGACCGACCGCGAACGCCGCGATCGTCCCAACCACCGCAAGCGGAACGACGCGAATGTGGGCGTGTCCGTTAACCGCAAGGATCGACCGGTCGAAGTGCGGCCGCAGGCGGACGCCGTCGATCCCCTCGCCGGGGTCGAGCGATACGCCGACGGCGGCGGCGAGCGTGGTAAGCCACCCGTAGACGAGCCCGGTATCAGCCGGGTCGTCCAGCCCGAGATCGACCACGAGAGCCAACCGGCGTACTCGGATGCACCGCAGCACCCGCACCGCCAGACGGAGGAATCCATCCCGGACACGCGCGTCACGCACGAGGTCTCCGGCCGTTCTCCCGCGGGATCGGCGATCCCCACCCCGACGGCGGCCGCGCTTCCCGCCGGCGCCGTTGTGCGGCCGGTGTTTGCGCGGGAACACCCGCACCGCACCCCACATCCACTCAACCGCAAAAGGAACTGCGGCGGCGGCGCGATAGCGCACGTCCACCGGTACGGCCAGTGCCGCGACAACCAGCGCGAGGATCAGTCCGACGACGGCGGCGAGTACGATCGCCGCCACACCGACGGCTGTCATGTTTCCTTCGACTGGTCCTTCTGCTTGTCGGCGATCCGCTCCACGGAGCCGGCGATCGTTTCCACCAGGGATGCGCCACCGACACGGACGTGTTCAACACGCGTACCGTCCGCGTCTACGATGACCAGAGCCACCGGCTTGATGCCCCCACCGGCGCCGGCACCGCCACCGGAACCCGTTTCCTTCTCGTCGGCGGACGTCCCGCCGCCGGATCCACCACCAAACCCAAACCCGTAGCTCGCTACCGGCAGGATTGTGGCGTCTCCGATGACCACCGGCTGTCCCAGAACCGAACGCGTCTCCAGCAGTTCGCGTACCTGCGCCACGAGCTCGTGGACGAGGTGCTGTGCATCACTCATGGGTACCTCCTTCTCTCTCCCATATAACCACCGCGACGGCGCCAGGTGTCACCGGGAGTCGGAAATGCCCGCGCCCCGGTGGGCGAGCCTGCAGTCGACTTCGCCCGGTCACCGGGAGTCGGACACGGGTGTATTGGCGAGGCTGGCCCAGAGGTAACGACTCGCGGTACTGCGGTGGGGACTCCACCGTTCGGAGATCGCGCGGATCGCCTCGTGGTCGTCGCGATCCACGCCGTAGTGCCGGGCAACGGCGTTGCGGAGGCCGAGATCACCGAGGGAGAACACGTCCGGTCGCCGCAGGCTGAAGATGAGCAGCATCTCGGCGGTCCAGCGACCGACGCCCTTGAGCGCCGTGAGATGCTCGATCACCTCGTCGTCGGGGAGATCGTGGAGCCGCTCCAGGTCGAACTCGCCGCTGGAGATCGCCTCGGCGATACCGCGGATGTAGCGAACCTTCGGTCGGGAGAGCCCCACGGCGCGCAGCTCCTCGTCGCTGCGCTCCAGCACCTCTTCGGGAGTAGGCCGCCGGTCCGGGAAGAGATCGAGGAAGCGGTCCATGATGGAGGCCGCGGCGCGCACCGACAGTTGTTGTGAGGCGATTGCGTCGATCAGGTCGATGTAGAGTCCCGCGGAGGTTCCCGGCTTCGGCGGCGGAAGCGTTGCAATCAGCTCGGCCATGACCGGGTCGCCGGAAAGGTGTCGCACCGCCCGGGTCTCGGCACCGTGAGCGGTATCGGCGGCCGGTGTCGGGATTCGACGATCAGACGCCATCGGTCGCTCCCCGCTGGACCCGCATCACCCTGCCGGCGGCGAGTTCGAAAAACCAGTCGACGATGAGCGCAAGGACCGCGGAGGCAAGCGCCCCGGCGGTGATGAACGCCATGTTGTCCCGCACGAGTCCCGCGATAATGACCACCCCGAGGCCACCGGCCCCGATCGTCGCGCCGATTGTTGCCGTCCCGATCGAGATGATCGCGGCGGTGCGGACGCCGGCGAGGATCACCGGCGCCGCAAGCGGGAGCTCGGTCACCAGCAATCGGCGCCAGTCCCGCATCCCCATCCCGGTGGACGCCTCGAGCAACGCCGGATCGACCTGCTGGAGTCCGGTCACGGTGTTTCCCAGGATCGGCAGAACGCTGAAGAGAAACAGTGCCAGCACCGTCGGCGCGGTTCCGAACCCGAGCACCGGCACCGCCAGAACAAGCACAGCAACCGGCGGGACGGTCTGGGCAAGCGCTGCCAGGTCGCGGACGAGGGGAATGAGAGACTGGCCCGCCGGCCGGGTGACCAGCACGCCCAGCGCCACCCCGGTGATGGTGGCGGCCACCGTCGCCAGTCCCGCGAGTACCAGGTGCTGGAGCAACAGCGTCGCCATGTCCACGCGGGCATAGACATGACTGGACTCATCGGGAAACGCCCACTGCGCCACGGGCCCGTAGATTCCCGGCACCACGACCACCACAAGAAGCAGCAGGAGCACCACCAGCCGAAAGAGCCTCATGGCAGCACCATTTCCCGGATGCGGTCGAAGTCCAGCTCTTCCTGGCTGCCGTCGTTGAGACCGACCCGGATCGAACGCTCCGGTGCCGAGAGCAGCTGCGACAGGGCGTCGCGAAGCGTGGGACGTGACCCGTCGGCACCGCTCCATCCATCCACGGCCCCCAGCTCAACGGTGTTGAGCATGCGCAGCATGCGGTCGCTGCCCACGAACTCCCTGACGAACTCGTTCACCGGGGAGGTGAGTATCTCGGCGGGGCTGCCGAACTGCTGCAGGACGCCGTCGCGCATCAGGGCGATCCGGTCGGCGAGATAGATCGCCTCGTCCAGATCGTGGGTCACCAGGACCACCGTCTTTTTGAGCCGCGACTGGATGTCACGAAACGACTGCTGCAGCGTCGCCCGGGTCAGGGGATCCACCGCCCCGAACGGCTCATCCATGAGCAGGTACGGCGGGTCGGCTGCCAGTGCCCGGGCAACGCCGACGCGCTGCGCCTCGCCACCGGAAAGCTGTGCCGGATACTTGTCGCGGTACTCCTCAGGGTCGAGACCGACGATATCGAGGAGCTCGTCGGCGCGTTCGCGGCGCCGCGGTTTCTCCCACCCCAGCAGCCGCGGAACCAGGGCGATGTTCTGCCAGACCCGCATGTGCGGCAGGAGGCCGACGGACTGGATCACATATCCGATCCGCAGGCGCAGTGAGGCGGGATCGTAGTCCCGCAGCGCCTTGTCATCGACCTCGATCGTCCCTTCGTCCGGCTCGAGGAGCCGGTTGATCATGCGGAGGGTGGTCGATTTGCCGCACCCCGAGGGGCCGATCAGCACACACACGCTGCCGTTCTCGACCGTCATGTCGAGCCCGTCGACGGCGGTCTTCTCTCCGTAGCGCTTGGTAACGCCGTGAAAGCGGATCATGCTCTCGTTCCTCCCTCAACTTCTCCACGGGCGCTCAGTCGCTGCAGGCCCTGAAACACCCGGTCCACTACGATCGCCAGCCCGACGATCGGGATAACGCCAAGCACCACCAGATCGGTTGCCGCCTGTCCAAGCCCCTGAAAGATGAACCACCCGAGTCCGCCGGCGCCGATCAGCCCCGCCACGGTGGTGTTGCCCACGGCCTGCACGGCGGCGGTGCGAATCCCCCGGAGGAGGACCGGCAGCGCCAGGGGAACCTCGACCATCCAGAACCGCTGACGGCGCGTCATGCCCATCGCCTGGCCGCTTTCACGGACACTGGGCGGCACCACGGCGAGGCCGGTGAGCGTGTTCCGCACCACCGGGAGCAGCGCGTAGAGCGTGAGCGCGATCAACGCAGGCGTGGTTCCGACGCCGGAAACCCCCATCGCCCGGAGCGTCGGCACCGCGCGACTCAGAGCCGCGAGCGGCGCGATGAGCAGCCCGAACATCGCGAGACTCGGAATCGTCTGAATGGTACTGGTCACGTCCAGAATCGCCGCCCGAAGGCGCCGGTGGCGGTAGGCGATCATGCCGGCGGGGACACCGATGAGTGTCGCGAACGCCACCGCGCTTCCGCTGAGCCGGATGTGCTGCAGGAGCTCATCCAGAAAGCGATCGGATCGAACGTTGTACTCGACGATGTAGGAAATGCGTTCCAGCGGTGGCGATGCGATCTGTACCGCCACGAACGCCAGTGCCGCCAGCAGCAGCGCCACCACCAGACCACGGAGGCTCCGCCGAACGCTCCGCAGCAGTTCGTGCCACGCCGCCAGCGCCGCCACCAGGGCGACCCAGACTCCACCGCCGGGACTGACCCGCGCCAGATCGTCCAGTCGGCCGGCGTCGAAGAGCTCCACGGCCGCCATGTGAAACAGAATCCACGGGACGATGGTGACGGTGACCGCCCACAGGGCGAGCGCGGGGATCTCAGCCTGCCGCGCCCAGCGCGCCGCCACCACGAGTACGGCGGCGGTGATCGCCAGCGCCAGAACCGGGGCAACCGGTAGAGCCAGGTCTGCGAACCGGAACGCCTCGCCGTCGGCGATCCGGTTCGGTCGCAGGTGGATGATCCCCATGAAAAAGATCCCCGCCGCCGGCACGAGGGACACGGCGACGGGGAGCAGTGCTATTGGCTGGCTGTTCGCGGCCAGCCACCGCTGAACCTTAATCAATGAATCCGTTGTCGCGGAGATACTCCTCCGCAACCACCTCGGCGCTGCGGCCCTCAACGGCGATCGAGGCGTTCAGATCCTGCAGTATCTCACGATCGAAACTCTCAAACACCGGTCGCAGCAGTTCCTCGATCTCCGGGTACTGGTCGTAGACCTCTTCCCGGACCACCGGCGCCGGTCGGTACACCGGCTGGACACCCTTGGTATCGTCGAGCACCTGCAGTCCGAGGGCCGCAAGCTGCCCGTCGGTGCCGTAGGCCATGGCGGCGTTCACGCCGTCCTGGTTCCGTGCCGCCGCCTGCATCGTGGTTGCCGTATTGCCACCGGAGAACACCAGCAGATCCTCCTGGTTCAGCTGAAATCCGTAGGCATCCTCGAACGCCGGCAGGACGTCGGGACGGCTGACGAACTCCTCGCTGGCGGCGAGCTTGAACGAGTTGCCGTCGGCGATCCACGGACCGATGTCGTCCATGGTGGTAACGCCGGCGTCGGCGAGCTCGCTCCGGACGGCGATCGCCCACGTGTTGTTGGCATCGGCGGGTGTGAGCCACACGAGGTTGTTGTTCTGCATATCCAGCTGCTTGACCCGCTCGTAGCCGGCGTCAAAGTCTTTCCACACGGGGGTGCCGGCCTCGTCAAAGAAAAACGCGCCGTTGCCGGTGTACTCCGGATAGATATCGATCTCACCGCTGGTGATCGCCCTGCGGATAACATCGGTAGGGCCGAACTCGACCTGATTGTCCACCGAGAACCCGTCGTTCTCGAGCACGTGAACCATCATGTAACCGAGCAGGCTGCCTTCGGTATCGATCTTGCTGGCAACCGTGATCGGTCCCTTCTCCATCTCCTGCGAACCCTGGGTGTCGGTCTCCGGGGCACCGGAGGCGAACGCCGCCGAGGTCAGGAAAACCAGTCCGATCGCCGCGGCCAGCAGAGGGCGGTGCGATTGCGTCATTCGTGATCCGTTCATGACAAACTCCTTTGAACACGAAATGTAATGCAGCCACCGCCAACCGGCAAGGACCGATGATTTACTGATATTTGTATCGTTTAATCTTGAACGTCGGCGTTTTCTCGAACGGTTCTGTTTGTTCCACTATGTCGGCGAGCCTGCTGAAGCTGCTCAGGCGTGAGTTGACGTCCTTGCGGACCTCTTCGAGATACTCGCCTACCCGTCCCGCGGCACCGGATACCGCCGAACCGGCGGCGGCGCCCGCACGCCCCATCGCGTCACGAGCCGCACCCGCCGCGGCGCCCGCGCGCCCGACGGCGTCGTCCACAGCACCCCGCGCCGCGCCACCGAATGCACGAACCTGTTTCGACAGCCGATCGTAGTCCAGACGAACGCGGGCCACGAGGCGGTTTCCGCGCTGAACGACGAGTGACTCGGCGACAGCACCGGACTGGTTGATGAGCGCCTCGATCGCCTCGGGGTAGATGTTCTCGCCGTTGCTTCCCAGGATCACGGTCTTGAGCCGGCCCTTGACGTACAGGCGCCGGCGACTGTCGAACTCCCCGAGGTCGCCGGTACGAAACCACCCGTCGGCGGTCATGACCTCCGCGGTCTGCTCCGGATCCCGATAGTATCCCTGCATGATGTTGGGCCCGCGGGCCTGAATCTCACCATCCACAATCCGCAGATCGACGCCATCCACCGCAACGCCGGTGCTCCGACGCTTGTTCGTCGACGGACTGGTGCCGGCGAGCAGCGGCGATGTCTCGGTAAGCCCGTAGCCGATCGCGTAGGGAAAGCGCAGACGCATGAGCAGGCGCTCCACGTCCGGCGCAAGCGGCGCCGCACCGATACCGAAAAACCGAATCTCTCCACCAAACGCGGCGCGCAGTTTTCGCCCGGCGGCGCGGTAGATCAGCGTGGCAACCCCGGGAATGCGGCGCAGGATCCGGACCACGCCGGCGTTCAGCTGCGGCACGATCCGACTGCGGACCAGCTTTTCGATAAGCAGCGGCACCGACAGCATGAGCTGCGGTCGCACCTCCGCCAGGGCCTTTGCCAGCACCGTCGGCGACGCCGGACGATCGAGATAGGTGACGTGGGATCCGTGAGAGAAGGGAATGAGCATGCCCAGCGTGCACTCGTAGGTATGCGCCAGCGGGAGCACGGAGAGCATCCGATCCCCCGGCAGGAGACCGGCGAAGGCGTCGGCGGCGGCGGCGTTGCTCGTCACGTTCCGGTGGCTGAGCATGACACCCTTTGAATGCCCCGTCGTACCGGAGGTATAGATGATGGCGGCCGTGTCATCCGGAGTGACCGGTCCGAACTCGACTTCGGTCGAATCGGCCTCTTCCACCGCCGCGGCAAACGCCTCTTCCAGCACGATCATACGGGCGGGCACCGAGACATCGGTGTGTTCGGCGATGCGCCTCGCCTGGCGTTCCGAAAGGAGAATCACCGACGCGCCGGCGTGCTCAACGATACCCGCAACCTCCGCAGGCGAAAACTCCGGGAGAATCGGCACCACCACGGCACCGGCGGCGGTGGTAGCGAGGTACGCCGCGGGCCACGCCGGCTGGTTTTCACTGAGAAGTGCCACTCGATCGCCGGCACTGACTCCCGTATCCGACAGCTGTCGCTGAAGACCGGCGATGCCCATACCGATCTGCCGGTAGGTCAACGTGGTGCCGTGAAGCACCGAGAACGCCGGCCGGTCTGCGAACTGCGACACCGACACGCGAACGACGTCGCGGAGGGTTGTATCCTGAGCCATACCCTAAGGCTACACGGGGATGTGCCATTTCGCAAGGCTCGGGGGACTGGCGAGGACGCAGCGACGACGCTATGCTTGCGGGTATGATTTCACTCGGCATCATCGGCCCCGGGCTGATCTGGCAAAACACCCATCGTGACATTATCGCCTCGCTTTCGTCTGATTTTGTCGTTCGCGCGGTGGCGGCACGTTCGGAACACAATCAGCAGCGCGGGCGCGACGCGTACCCCGATGCACGGATCTACGCCGACGCCCAGCAGCTCATCGACGACCCCGCGGTTGAGGCGGTGGTCATCCTGACTCCGATCTCCCTGAATGCCCCCCTCGCCGCAGCCGCCCTCGCCGCCGGGAAACACGCGGTGGTTGAGAAACCGCTGGCACGGAGCGTTGACGAGGCCCGCGGTGTCGTTGAGGCGGCCGAGAAGAGCGACGGTGTCCTCTACGTGCTGGAACAACACGTGCACAAGTCGTTGATTCCTGCGGTTGCCGGTATGATCCGGGACGGCGCGATCGGCGACCCGGTGAGCTTCGAACGATCGGTGCACGTACGCATCGCCGCCACCGGTGACCAGACCGGCGGATACGGTGGCACCGCGTGGCGGGAGCACCCGGACTTTCCGCTCGGCAACTTTTTCGACGGCGGTATCCACGAGATCGCGCTCCTGCAGGAGCTCTTCGGCGCCGCCCGGGCGGTCTACGGCCGCGGCCGGTCCGTCCGCGACACCTTCGGCGATGTCGACGCCCTGTCGATGGTCCTCGAGTACGACCGGGAGGTTCAGGGCGTGTTCTCCCATTCGTCCGCTCTGGGACGGCAGGGAAACCGCTTTGTCATCCACGGAACAACAGCGGCCCTGGAGTGCACCGATACCGAGATCACCCGGATCGACGCCGACACCGGCGAGACCGCTGTAACGCCGATCGATCGGGTTGACGAGAGCCTGACCATGTGGCGGGAGATCGCCGAACGGCTCCCATCGGGGACCTCCGGTCGCTACACGCCTGAGAAAATCCTCCACGATCTGGCGCTCATGGAGGCGCTGCAGGCGAGCCTCGACTCGGCCCGGAGAGTGCTGATTCCATGAGTTCCACGCTGGAGATGCTCAGGGATGTCCTGGAACTCCGGGAGCTGCTGGTCTACTTCCAGCCCATTTTTAACATCCGGACGGGGAACGTCCTCGGCCTGGAGGCGCTGCTGCGGCCGGTGGGCGTCGGTGGCGAGATGATCGCACCGGGGATCGTGTTTCAGCGGGCCGAGCGCGACGGCGTACTTCTTGAACTGGAACGTGAGGCGCGGGAACTGGCGCTCCGCGAGTTTGCCGCGCAGCGTGGTGACGCGGAACTGGTGCTGTTTCTGAACTTCTCCGCCGTGCTTCTGGACCACGGGCACCTGGACCCCGGCCGCATTCTGCGAACCGTGCGCGGCCATGATCTTCCGGTGGAGTCGGTGGCACTCGAGATCGTGGAGTCGGGCGTCCAGAGCCAGGAACAGCTTGCCTCGTTCGCCGACCGCAATCGCGCCTCCGGGTTTCTCATCATCCTCGACGACTTCGGAACGGAACACTCGAATCTGGAACGCGTGGCGCTGGTGCGACCGGACATCATCAAGATCGACCGGGGAATCGTCTCCGGTGCCGCAAACGATCCGATCAAGCGTTCCGTGCTGCGGTCGATCGCCTATCTGGCGCGGCAGATCGGCGCCCTGAGTCTTGCCGAGGGAATCGAGCACTACGACGATCTGATCGCCTGCGCCGAGGAAGGCGTGGAGCTGGGACAGGGATTTCTTCTTGGTCGGCCGGCGCCGGACCTCGCCAGGGCCTGTCGCCGGGAGCAGGAGGCCGCCTCCCGCGCGCTGCGACAACTCCGGAGCGATCTCTCCGACCGCCTCCGATCCTCCAGCAGCGCGATGCAGGAGGTCGAGACGACGGTCGCCTCGATCGCCGAGCGGCTCTCCACCGCCGCCTCGGCGGAGATGGAAGCGGTCCTCGAGGGCGCTGTGGCCGCGTCGCCACAGGTTCAGTGCGCCTACGTGGTCGACACCGACGGCGTTCAGCGTACCGAAACGGTCATGGCGCCGGGAAGTGTGTCGCCCCGGCGCCACCCGGTGTTCCAACCGGCACGGCGCGGCACCAACCACAGTCTCAAGGACTACGTCTACGGACCGGTGGCCCTTCGGCGGAACGAGTTTCTCACCCAGCCGTATCTGTCGCTCGCTTCGGGGACCCTGTGCCGAACCTACGCCCGCCGGTTCACAACCGGGGACGGCGACCAGCTGATCCTGTGTATCGACACACCCCACATTCAATAGCCCCGTCGCCGCTTGCCATCCGCGGAAGAGCGGCGAATAATGCCTAAGGGGGAGGACTCACCGATGAGCTACGATCTCAAGACGATTTCGGCGCCGCGCCTGGAGGGCTCGCGCCTGCTGTTTGCCGCGTGGCTGCTGGAACGCGGCGTTGCCGGCCGCCGGCTCGCACCGGCGTTTCTGCACAACCTGGGAGTGGACCGCTTTCGCGAACGACCGTTCCGCGGCACGCCACTGTTCATGCCGACCGGGCCGCGAGCGGCGACGCCGGCTGCCGACGACGGGATGCACCCGGCACCGGAGATCGGGATTCTCGATCGCATCGGGACCACCACCCGGCCTACAGACAGCTACGTGTTTCCGTCGGTCGCCGACTACGCCCGTGCCTACCGCGAGGGCTCCCTCACACCCACCGACGTTGCCGAACGGGTGGTACACGTTCTGGAACACCAGGACCGCGGGAACCCTCCCCTCTACGCCTTCATCGCGTGGAGGGCGGACGAAATCCGTCGACAGGGCCGCGAATCAGCCGAGCGAATTGCCAACGGCACCGCCCGGTCGATCCTCGAGGGTGTCCCCGTTGCCGTGAAGGATGAGATCGATGTCGCCGGGTTTCCCACAAGCCTTGGTACGAGCTTCATGAGCCAGGATGAGGCCGCCGGCGATGCATGGATCATCGCGCGGCTGCGGGAGGCCGGCGCGATGATCGTCGGCAAAACAAATATGCACGAGATCGGCATCGGTGTGACGGGACTCAACCCGTTCCACGGTACCCCGGTGAATCCCTACGCCCCGTGGCGCTACCCCGGCGGGTCATCCTCCGGCAGCGCCAGCGCCGTCGCCGCCGGTATCTGTCCCGTGGCGATCGGCGCCGATGGCGGCGGCTCGGTACGGATTCCCGCGGCATACTGCGGCGTCTTTGGCCTCAAACTCACGATGGGTCGGGTGAGCGAACGGGGCGAGTTTCCCCTGGCGCCGACGGTCGCCAACGCCGGACCGATCGCGGGAAACGCCCGCGATCTTGCCCTGACCTACCTCACCATGGCGGGCCCCGACCCGGAGGATCCCGGCAGTCTCGGCCAGCCGACACCAACGATCGACGGGTTCCTGGACGGAGTTGACGGCCTGCGGATCGGTGTTTTCGCTCCGTGGTTCGACCACGCCCGGGAGGAGGTCGTGGCCACCACCCGGAAACTGCTCGACGAGCTGGTATCCCGCGGTGCGGAAATCGTGGATATCGAGATTCCCGAGCTGGACGCGCTGCGCGTCGCCCACCTCGTGACGATCTCGTCTGAGATGCGCGCGTCGCTCGACACATGGTACCGCGACCGCCACAGCGACTTCGGAAACGAAGCGCGTGCCAACCTGGCGCTGGCGCGCTACCTCACCACGACCGACTACCTGAAGGCGCAGCGGGTCCGCCGGCGCGTCCTGGAACACTTCGAACGCGCGTTCGACCAGGTGGACGTGATCGCCACGCCCACCACGGCGAATCTTCCGCCGCGCCTGAACCGCGACCGCCTGCTCTCCGGGGTTTCGGACCTCCACTCCCTCTCCGAGACGATGCGCTACGCGATACCCGCCAACATGCTCGGCTACCCCGCCGTGAGCGTTCCGGCAGGCTTTGTGACCGCCCGAAGCCGCCATTTCTGGCACACCGTGGAAGAGACGGATGAGGACGGAAACGTGTATTCCGAGGTCCCCGTTGGGCTGCAGTTTATGGCCCGGCACTGGGAAGAGGCGTTGCTGCTGCGCATGGCGCGCGTCTGCGAGGAGATCGTGGTCCGACCGAGACCGCGCGTGTACCTGTCGCCCCACGAGGCGCGAAACCCGCTTGAGGCGGGGCACGAAGATCCCCGGAACGAGTAGCTCCGGGAGAAGGGGGAACACCATGAGCGCACTATCGGAAAACCGCTCCGTACGCCAGCGGCCTGACGAGGGATTCCGCCGCTGGTTCGTGAACGAGTACTTCGATCTGATCGTGTGGTACGAGTCGCGGCACAGTGAGCTCACAGGGTTTCAGCTGTGTTACAGCCGCCACAACAACGAACGGGCGTTCACCTGGCAACGCGGCAAGCAGGGCAGTCATTTTGTATCCAGCGGAGCAGACCAAAAGGGCATGCCGGGAATCGCGACCGCCGTGCTCCACGGCGACGCGGGCCCGGTCCCGGAGGAGGTGCTGGACCGCCTCGCCTCCGAACAGGGTGATCTCGACAACGATCTGCTTGAGCTGGTGACGGCGCGGGCGCGGGAGTACAACCGCCGCGCGAGCTGACACGCCCCGCTTCCCGTGCCCGACCTCCAACCGACCCTTTTCCCTCGGCACGAGGTGTAACCGGACAGCAGTATACAGAAGCGTGTTGCAGAACCGATTCGAACTCGCGTTCCTGAAACGAGATGCACCTGTTGAGAGGCTCTTGTGGCCCGAACTCCTGAAGGGGTCAGTACATACCTCCCGATCTGCAACATTCTTCTGTATACAACCCGCCACGCGGTATACTGGCCCCATGGAATGGAGAGCAAGCCACATTCTGGTCAAGGAAAAGGGCCTGGCGGACCAGTTGCTGAAGCGTATCAAACAGGGTGCCCGTTTCGAGGCTCTGGCGAAAGAGTTCTCGACCTGCCCGAGCAAGTCCAAGGGCGGTGACCTTGGCTGGTTCGGCCCGGGGAAGATGGTCAAGCCGTTCGAGGAGGCGGTGGTCAAACTGCGCCGCGGAAAGGTTTCCGGCGTCGTGCGGACCCAGTTCGGGTATCACATCATCAAGAAAACGGGCGAGCGATGAGTCTTCGTGACGACGCCCTGGAGTACCACCGCACGGGGCGTCCCGGGAAGATCGAGATCGCCGCGACCAAGCCGCTGACCACCCAGTACGATCTCTCCCTCGCATACTCCCCCGGTGTGGCGGAACCGTGCCGCGAGATCGCCGCCGACCCCGACGAAAGCTTCCGCTACACCGCCCGGGGCAACATGGTCGCGGTGGTGAGCGACGGAAGCGCGGTCCTCGGTCTCGGCGCGATCGGACCGGAGGCGGCGAAGCCGGTCATGGAGGGTAAGGCGGTCCTGTTCAAGCGCTTTGCCGGTGTCGACAGCGTGGATCTGGAACTGAAGCGCGAGAGTATCGATCAGTTCGTGGACGCCGTTGCGGCCCTGGAGCCATCCTTTGGCGGCATCAACCTCGAGGATATCCGCGCGCCGGAGTGTTTCGAGATCGAGCGGCGGCTGAAGGAGCGAATGCGTATCCCCGTGATGCACGACGACCAGCACGGGACGGCGATCATCACCGGCGCGGGACTGATCAACGCCTGTGAGATCACCGACCGCACCCTGGAGTCGGTACGGGTCGTGGTGATCGGTGCCGGTGCCGCGGCGCTGGCGTGCACCCGGTTTTTTGTGACCCTCGGCGTGGTCCCGGAGAACGTGGTCATGTTCGACAAGGACGGTGTGCTCCGCGCCGACGATCCCGCCCGGGATCCGGGACAACCGGCGATGGAGTTCGCCACGCATCGCGATGTTGCGACCTTCGCCGACGCGCTCGCCGACGCCGACGTGCTCCTCGGCCTGTCCGTGGGCGGCGTGGTGACACCGGACCTCCTGTCGCGGATGGCGCCTCGTCCGATCGTGTTCGCCATGGCGAATCCGGAGCCGGAGATAGACCCCGCCGCCGCCCGCCGCGCACGTCCCGATGTGATCATGGCCACCGGACGCAGCGATTTTCCCAACCAGGTCAACAACGTTCTCGGGTTTCCCTACATTTTCCGTGGAGCCCTCGACGTCGGGGCCCGGGAGATCAACGACGAGATGAAGATCGCCGCGGCCCGGGCGATCGCGCGGCTGGCGCGGGAACCGATTCCGGAGGCGGTGAGTCGCGTCTACTCCCACGCGCACATGACCTTCGGCGCCGACTACATTCTGCCCAAACCGCTGGACCCGCGCCTTATCACGGTGATCGCTCCGGCGGTTGCCCGCGCCGCGATCGACACCGGCGTGGCCCGTCGCACGATCGACGACTGGCCGCAGTACGAGGCGCGGCTGCTGGAGCGCATCGGCATGGGACAGAAGCTGATCACCGGCACGATCACCCGAGCCAGACAGGATCCGCGGACGGTGGTATTTCCGGAGGGCACCGACTACGAGGTTCTCAAAGCAGCGGCGATGGCGGCGGACCAGGGAGTTGCCCGGCCGATCCTGTTGGGCCCTCGCCGGCGGCTGGAGGATCTCATCGCCCGCCACGGCCTGTCGAGCCTCGCCGGTGCGACGCTCATGGACCCCACAGAGGACGAGCACCGCGTTTCGCGCTTTGCCGACGCCCTCTTTGCGCGCCGTCAGCGCCGCGGCCTCACCCGCGCGGAGGCAGTGCAGCTCATGTCGGAACCCACGTACTTTGCCGCCGGATTGGTAGAGGCGGGTGAGGCGGACGCGATGGTCAGTGGTCGGACCCGCCCGTACCCGCAGATCGTGCGGCCGGCGCTGCAGACGATCGGGACGCGGGAGGACGTGTCCCGGGTGTCAGGCCTGTATCTGGTCAATACGCGGCAGGGGCCGTACTTCTTTGCCGACACCACCGTGAACGTCGACCCGGACCTGGACGCCTTTATGGACATCATCGCCCTCACCGTTCAGCGGGTCCGCGACTTTGACCTCGAGCCGGTCGTGGCGGTGCTCTCGTACTCCAACTTCGGGAGCGCGCCGGGGGAACAGGCGACGCGGATGGCGGAGGTCACCGAACTCGCCAAACGACGGTTTCCGGACATTACGATCGACGGAGAGATCCAGGCCAACGTGGCCCTGGACCCGGAACTGCTGGAGGAGACCTACCCCTTCAGTTCGCTCGTCGGGAAACGGGTCAACACGCTGATCTTTCCGAATCTGTCGTCGGGGAATATCGCGTACAAACTGCTCGCCCGCCTCGGGGGCGGGGAGCTCATGGGACCGATCCTCACGGGAATGCGGAAACCGGTTCATGTCCTGCAGATGGGAGCCGAGGCGCGGGAGATCCTGCAGATGACCGCGGTCGCGGTCCTGGACGCCCAGCGCCACGGTTGAGGGCTACGGTTGAGAACTGCGGGCGCCGGAGACCGAAACGCCGGGACCGCACACCGGTCCCGGCGCCCCACGCGCCGTCGGTTCAGCGCGGCAGAATGTTCACGTAGTCGTTGAGCGTACCGTCATCGAGGCAGATGTCGATGATCGCCTTTCCGAGGGGATCGAGCTCGGTCACCCGATACTGTTCCAGCTCCTGCTTGAAGAAGTCGGTCAGGATCTTTGCACCGGCGTCGTAGCCTTCCACACCCACCTCGGTCTGCTCGTGGACCCGAAGCAGTCCCTTGGGAACGAGTTGCCCGGCGACCTTGAGGCGTTCCAGCCCGTGCCCCAGGAGCGGACAGCGCGACGAGATGAGCTGCTCGTTGCGGAACTTCACGCTCCCGCGGCGAGCCATATACTCCCGGGCGATCCACTCGGGATTGAAACCGACCTTGTACGCACCGATGTACTGGTTGGGAATCAGCACGTAGCGGGTTCCCGGCGTCTGCTGAATGAGGCGCAGCAGCAGGTTTGCCTGGGTCACGCGCTTGCCCGTTGCAAACGGCCAGTAGGAGCCAACGCCCTCGCTGGTGAGCCCCTCGGTAGTGACGATGCTGGGGTTCGCGTGGCCCCGGGGCGCCACGAGCCGCCAGAGCCAGGCCAGCGCCGGCGGGAGCACGTGCAGCATGCCGATGATGCCGTAGTTGGGCTTCTCGCGGGTGGTCGGCGGAGTCCGGACGCCGAAGCTGCGGACATCGATGCCGATCGGATCATCGACCACCTTGTTGATGAAGTGGCGCGGCATGATCACGCGGGGGTTGGGACAGCGCTTCCCGGGGCTGTCCTCGATGTGATCCCACGGAAGAACGGTGGAACCGGGTTTGGCATCCAGGTTCAGGAAGATCAGCGGCTCCGGCGGGTTGATGCAGAGCTTCTCGATGCTCGGCTCCTTGCCGTACTCATCCAAATGGTCGACGCGGAGAAACCACCCCGCCTCGGCGTCCTCGATCATGAGTCGGCCGGTGGTGCTGGTCTGAATCGACGGGTGTGCAAGCGCCATATCGTCGGTCACCGGGTGGAGCTCACACGGATCGCGGAGGTCAAAGTACAGGTCGTCGTCGGTAACGGTGTTGCGGGCCAGCAAAATCCGTCCGTCGGGCTCGCGGTGGAACTGCTGGGTCATCTCGCTCTTGCCACCACCGCTGGCACCTTCGTGCATAATCACGAACTCGTTGTCGTACGGCGTAATGAGCCGCACCGCCGAGCTGTGCAGTGTCACCCACTCCTCTTCCTCGCCGATCGAAAGAAGAATCCCGTAGACGCCCTTTTTGGCGCTGGGGCCGGGGTAGAGGTTGTATGCAAACAGCTCGTGCATCCCCGGGCGACGGTTATGGACCACCACCTGCTTGCCCCCGAAATGCGTGTGGCGGAAGGGGGGCGCCAGGAAAATCACCGATCGCGGCTGAAATCCCGCGGGAATCTCGTCCGCCGGAAAAAATCCCTGCAGATCCGCCAGGCCGGCGACAAAGAAGCCGGCGTTGGCCGGTGCGATCAGCAGCGTGGGATACCCGCGCTTTTTGTCCCCCGACAGGAACGGAAGGATGATGACGCGCCCGAGGTTCTTGATCCACTCCAGCGTTTCCTGCCGCACGGGCTCGAAATCGCCGTCGAAGCGGTCCCTCCAGTGGGACTTGTCGGTGGGCCGATCGTCGGCGATCACCATCGCCTCGGGATCGCGCCGCCGCATATACGGCTCCGGGTAGTTCACCGCGGCGCCGTTGCGGCACCGCGCCACCGTCGCCTCCACCACGCGCCCCTGACCGGGCACCTCATAGGCAACCTCCAGCAGGTCCTCGTCGGACTCCTGGTAGGCGAGCTCAAGGAGATGGTCGCGACTCTCCGGGAACACCGTCTCGACGCAGCACAGTACTTCTTTCAGTTCATCCGACAGGACGAGACGGTCAAATGGTGTGGATTTCATGGATCGACGGTACAATAGAGACGAATATTCATGCAAGCCACAGGCGGCGACCTCCGGGAAAAGGTTTGACAAGTTAATGGCGATTCGTCACAATAAACGCGTCGAAAGGACAAAATCCCCACATCAAGGAGTCTGAATATGAAGACGAGAGTCGATCCTGATCTCTGCATCAGCTGTGCGGTGTGCACCAACATGGCGCCGGACCTGTACATCATGAACGACGACGGCGTCGCCGAGGCCGCGGTTACCGAAGTCCCGGCGGACATGGAAGACCTCGCCCGCGAAGCGGCCGAGGAATGCCCCTCCGACGCGATCATCAACGAGTAACCCCCACAGCGTGCAGACTCGCTGACCCCACCGGTACGCCGGTGGGTTTTTTTGTGCCCGTCGTTCGTTCCTGTCGATCCGCTACGACGGCAGTACGGACGCCGCGTGTTCCCGGGATTCGGGGGGCCCATCAACGGGAATCCGAACCGCCGCGATCGTCGCAAACGTGTCGTCGCTTCGATACCGCAACGTGCCGCCGTGCAGCTCCGCGATCGAACGAACGATCGAGACTCCCAGTCCCGAACCGCCGGATTCCGCCTTGCTCGTCCGGAACACCTTCGGCCCCGCTCTCCGGAGGAGCTCGGCGGGAACTCCGTGCCCCTGATCGCACACTTCGAACACCACCGCATCCCCATCCGCGCGGATTCTCAGAGCGATAAGGCTTGTGCGGTCCGGCAGCGCTTCGCAGGCGTTCTTGATCAGATTGACCAGCGCCTGCTCCAGCATGGCGGGAAACGCCCGCACCGACGGCAGGTCCGCGGCGGCGTCGAAGCGCAGGGCGCCGGTGTGTGTCCGTACCAGGACTCGTGTGAACCGTTCCACCCTGGCCCCGAGTTCCGCCGGGTCTATCCATTCCGGAAGCTGGTCCCGACCGCCGCGGGCGTACCGCGTGACGTGGGATACCACCTCGCTGATTCGCTGCGCCCCTTCCTGGATCCCGGCAGCCGCGTCCCGAACCGCCGCCGGGACATCCATCGACGCGATCACCTGAGCGTTGAGACTGATGATATGGTTGGGGTTCCCCACCTCATGGGCGATCGTTGCGGCCATCATCCCGAGGGAGGAGAGACGGTCGGCGAGGACGAGCTGTTGCTCCCGGGTGCGGGCATCGGTGATGTCCCGAAGGACCACCGCAACACGCCCCGGGGGATCCTCCCCGGGCACGGCACGCGCGGCATACACGACCGAACGGGCGTTCCACATGAGTTCGCCGCTCCCCGCCTGTGCCCCCTCGATGTCGGACACGACAAACGCGAGCTCATCGGCCAGTCGCCAGCCGCCGCTCGGCGTGGCCAGCACGTACGGTTCGGCGGCGGTGTTGTGAAACACCACTGCGTGCGGCGGTTCCACCAGCATCACCGCTTCCTCGATCGTCGCAAAGAGGACGTGGGCGTAGTCGCGAGTACGTCGAAGCGTGAGGGCCTCGACGCTGGGTCCCGGCCCTGAACCGGGCGGTGAGTCCTGCGTGTCGGCGGCGTGTGAGGCGGTACCCGGTAGCTCCAGACCCTGCTCCACCCGGTACCGCCTGATCCGGTCGTCGGCAGCCTCCGCCGGCAGGCGGGCCCCCCACCGCCGGTACAGTCCGGCCGCGGCGACGATCCGTTCGTGAGCCTCGACGGGCCGTCCGACGCGCTCGAGCAGGTCGGCCAGCTTCAGGCGCCTCTTGCCGTCCTTGGGCTCGAGCACGACGGGGGTCTTGAACCAGTCCGTCCAGTCGTCGCGCACGAGCTTCCCCCCGTAGCCGGGGATCCCGCCGACCTCGGTGCTCTTGTCGTGGCTGTTCACGACCTCGCTCGGGTCGGGGAGGGTCCAGGTCGGGGTGGGGTTGTGCTGAGGCGTCTCGGCGTCGTCGATCGAGCCGGTCACGTAGCTCTTGCTCGGATTGTCGATCGTGACCTTGGCGCCCGGGCCGGGGGTGACGTCGCCGAGGTAGCCGTTGTGCTTCCCCCTGATGTGAATCCCCTCGTTGGAGCGGATCGGGCCCGCCTTGTCCACGAAGAGCATCTTGTAGGGCTTGCCGGTGAGGGGATTGGTGACCTCGGTGTCCTGCCACTTGGCGAGGTCTTCCCAGGCGCCGTAGTCCTTCCCTGAGGCCTTGCTGCTGTAGCCGTCCACGCCGCCAAAGCCGAGCCCGAACAGACCGCCGCTGTCGACGACCTCGAGGCCCTTGTCGCTGAAGGCCGCCCACTTGAAGGGGTGAAAGCCCGCCGCCTGGCGGGTGACGACCCCCTCGAGCAGCGAGATCTCGCGCTGCCACTTGGCCTTGGCCATGACCCGCTTGGTGTCGGCGTCGACGGCGGAGACGCGCGCCTCGTAGTAGCCGTCGGGCTGGGCGAGGAAGAAGGCGTCGTCGCTGAAGTCGGGGTAGCCGTCGCTGCCCGCCTTGCGAGCGCGCTCGTCGTAGGCGTCGGCCCCCGGCACGACCCGGTCGTAGTCGGTCCGGCTGACGTTGCCGCTGACGTG
>CAJWEZ010000068.1 GCA_913030605.1 uncultured Spirochaeta sp. | reverse complement strand
CTCCGACTTCGTCTTGCGCCCGGTGCGGATGCGCTGGATCCGGACCGCGCCGTTGGGCGCGATGATGACGCGGTCGGGGGTGTATGCGATGGTCCTGCCGGCGACCTCGACCGACCAAGGCTCTCGGTCGTAGGCTCCCGTCTCGGTCGCGATCAGTTGTGCGATGGAGGCCACCATGGTCTCGGCTGCCGCGCGGTAATAGGTTTCGAAACCGTGTCCAACGGGACCGTGCTCTTCCCACTGTCGGGCCAATTCACGGCCGGCCTGTTCGGTGGACGCGGGATGTCCGTCGCGTGCTTGTTCTTCGAGCCATCCCATAGTTCGGTGGACACAGCGGTGAAACCGTAAGTAGGCCGAAGAATCTCGCCCGCCGCGAAGGTCGTCGATCACCTCATATCGGAAGCGGGCCGGACACCTGAGATAGATGTCGAGCTCTCGCTCATTATAGCTCTCACGGGGCGTTTGGGGCGTCCAGGCGGGGGGTCCTTCGAGGTCTGGCGTCGCTCCGTTGAATCGTGTGATCCGCACGTGGCGCGACACGGTATCGAGGAACTTGGAGGCGCTGGCGTTGACCTGCGTGTACCTCTCGGCCCGGCTGAGACATAGGTGGTCCTGTGCACGAGAAAGACCGACGAAGAAAAGACATTCCTCTTCGGCATCGTGGTCGTCCTTCTGCATCGACAGCTTTGCGAGATCGCCGGGCGGAGGGCACCGAACCCATTGCCGGTTCGCCGGCATGTAGCGTGTGGCGAGCGCGGGCAGATGGACGCCTCGGAACTCCAAGCCCTTGCTGCCATGAATGGTCATGACCCTGACCGCGTCGAAGTCCGTGGCCTCGGATGCGACGGCCCTATAGCGACTGTCCTGGTTGAGCGCCTCGATACGACGGATGCGATCTAGGAAGGCCTTGCGGCCGGGGTCCCGAAAATCAGGTCGGCCCTCCACGTCGAGCTGTTCGTTACATACCTTCAGAAGCTGGTAGATCGCGATGAGCTTCTGCTGGGATTTGGCGTCGTTGGCTTCGAGCAGTGGGCGGAGATAGTTGCTCCGCTCAAACAACCAAGTCGTCAACAAGGTCCATGGGGATGTTGCGGGTCCCATGCCGACGAGATGTTGGGCCAGCGCTGCGAGCCCGTTCCGGCCGGCCGCACTCAGACCGTTGATTTCATCAAGCCTAGCGAGTGCGTCGAAGACAGTGGTCTCGTTTTCCTGAGACCATCGGATCACGGAGAGGGCGTCGGCTTTAGAAGCGCCATACTCGGGTAGCTGCGCCACTCGCACCAGGCCGATTCCGCCGAACTTGCTCCCGGCGTAGGCGCCGTTCTTGTTGCTGCCGGCGAGTCCGCTCTTGGAGTTAATCTCGATGATATCGGTGTACAGCGGCTCCGCGGGACGGGCGGCGGCTGCCGCGGCGTTCTGCGCCGCCAGGAGGCGGGATGCCCACTTGGTCACCAGAAAGAAGCCCTGGTAGTTCACGTCGGTGACGAAGCGAAAGTCGCGGAGCTCCAGTTCCTTGACGCTGCCGGCCTTGAGGACGCCGGCGTTGCTCACGACCAGGTCCACGCCGCCGTAGCTCGCGGCGATCTCGTCGAACATCGCCCGCACCGAATCCTCGTCCGCCACGTTAACCGCCACGGCGCGGTGGACGGCGCGGCCGAAGCGCTCCGCCAGCCGGTCGGCGGCGGCGCGGGCACCGTCCAGGTTGAGGTCCGCCAGCACGAGCTGGGCCCCGGCGGCGGCCAGGCCGCGGGCGATCTCGTAGCCGAAGCCCTGGGCGCCGCCGGTGACCAGGACCACGCGATCGCGCATGACCGTGCCGCGGGAGGTGGCGGCGGCGACCACTGCGTCCAGCTCGTCGCCCGGGCCGGCGGGGTCCACCGCCGCAGCTTCCCCGAGGCTGTCGGCGGCCTCGCCGGCGAGGACCGTGACCCCGCCGACGACGATCGCGCCGGGGTGCTGCCCCGTGGCGGCGAGGTGCGCGCGGTACGCCTCACCGATCTCGGCGGGCGTCGCAGACTCGTCAATTGTCAGCGGGTTTCCGGCGGCCGAAACCGCCGATCCCATGCCGCTACCAGCAACGCGCAGCGTGCGGCAGCGCGTCCCGTTCCAGCTGGCGCCCCGCAGGGCCGCCAGTGTTTCTGTCTGAAGCTGTGCGGCGTCGGCCATCACACACCTCCCCGGTAACGTTTCAGGAGCTCCCCATTGGTCTGCACGGTGGTGACCGTGTGCCCCGGCAGCGGGACGATCTGTTCGTGGATCGCATCCAGGATCCATTCCGCCTGCGGGAAGAACGCGTCCTCCAGTTCAACGGCGGGGGTGATCCAGTTGCGGGAGCCCACCACCACCGGCGGCGCGTCCAGGTAGTCGAAGGCAACGCGGCCGACGGTTCCGGCGATGGAGTACAGGAAGCTCGAGCGCTCCACGGCGTCGGAGGCCAGCACCAGTCGTCCGGTCTTCTTCACCGACTCAACGATCGGTTCGATATCAAGCGGGTTGATGAAGCGCGCGTCGATAACCTCCGCGCTCATGCCATATGTCTCCTGCAGGGTATCGGCGGCGTCGATCGCGCGGTACAGCGTCGCGCCGATCGTTACGATCGTCACGTCGGAGCCGGCTCGCTTGACGTCGGGCTGTCCCTCCGGGATTTCGTAGTAGCCCTCGGGAACTCCTCCCTCGTGGAAGTACTCGCCGATGTCGTAGATCCGCTGGCTCTCGAAGAACACGACCGGATCGGTGCCGGCGAGGGCGAGGTTGAGCATGCCCTTGGCGTCGTAGGGAGTGGAGGGGAAATAGACCTTGAGGCCCGGAATGTGGGCGGTGATGCTCGACCAGTCCTGGGAGTGCTGGGCGCCGTACTTGCTGCCCACGGACACCCGAACCACCAGCGGCATCTTCAGGACGCCGGCGCTCATCGACTGCCACTTGGCCATCTGGTTGAAGATCTCGTCGCCGGCGCGGCCCATGAAGTCGTTATACATGAGCTCTACCACCGCACGGCCTCCGGAGAGGGCGTAGCCGACGCCGGAGCCGACGATCGCGCCCTCGGAGATCGAGGAGTTGAACAGTCGGTGGTAGGGGAGCGCCTCGGTGAGACCACGGTACACGGCGAAAGCGCCGCCCCAGTCGCGGTTCTCTTCGCCGTAGGCGACCATCGTGGGGTCCTTGTAGAAGCGGTGGATCATCGCCTCGAAGAGACCGTCGCGGAGCGCGAACGCCTTAACCTTGGAGACCTTCTTGCCGGAGGCATCGATCCCGAAGCGCTCCTTCTTGGCGAGCTGCTGCACCCGGGGGTTGTCCTCCAGCGGCATCAGCACCTCCGGTTCGCGATCGTCGAACGCCTCTACCTTCTCCCCGGAGAACATGTACCCGGCGATCTCTTCGCCGTCCATGCGCGGGCTGATCGAAAGGTCCGTGGCGAGTCGCATCGCCTTCTTGAGCTTCTCGCGGATGCGCTCGTCCATCGCCTCGAGGTCGCCCTTGGTGGTGACCTTGTTCTCCAGGAGGTACGCGCGGTAGGAGGCGATCGCGTCGGCGTCCTTCCACATCTCGATCTCCTCTTTGGAGCGGTAGGAGGAGGCGTCGGAGGGGCTGTGACCGCTCACGCGGTAGGTGATCGTGTCCATGAGGACCGGTCCGCGTCCCTCTTCGAGGAGCTGCTTCTTCCGCGCTACGGCCTCGGCCACCGCCAGGGGGTTGTACCCGTCCACACGTTCGGCGTGCATGTTCTCGGGGTTGACGCCGGCGCCCATGCGGGCCAGAACGCGGAATCCCATCGTCTCACCGGCGGTCTGGCCGCCCATGCCGTAGAAGTTGTTGAAGAAGTTGAACATGATCGGCGGCGCTCCGCCCACGGAGGCGTCCCAGAGGGTCTGGTACTGCTCCATGGCGGCAACCATCATCGCTTCCCACACGGGTCCACAGCCGGAACTGGCGTCGCCGATATTGGCCACCACGATGCCCGGTTTGCGGTTGATGCGCTTGAAGAGCGCGGAACCGGTGGCGATGTCGGCGCTGCCACCGACGATTGCGTTGTTGGGCATGCTGCCGAAGGGCGCAAAAAACGCGTGCATCGACCCGCCGAGGCCGCGGTTGAACCCGGACTTGCGCGCGAAAATCTCGGCGAGGGTGCCGTACAGGACGAAGTCCTCGGCCAGGTCACGGACCGATTTCGGTGTGCCGTCGCCTTCCACAACGCGGAGGGTGTCCCCGCCGAGGTACTGTTCCATCGTCTGCTGCAGCGCGGACTCATCGAGTTTCGCGATGGCGCTGTAGCACTTGGCCAGGATCTCGCCGTGGCTGCGATGGCTTCCAAAGAAAAAGTCCTCAATGCTCAGGTTGAGCGCGAGTCCCACGGCGGCGCTCTCCTGTCCGATCGAGAGGTGGGCGGGGCCACCGTGGGTGTACTCCATGCCCTCCCATTCGCCGGTCATCTTGATCGAGTTGAGCATGTTCTCGAACTCGCGGATCGTCGCCATGTCGTAGTAGACACGTGTGAGGGTGTCGGCGCCGTAGGTCTTTTTCTCCGCCTTGATGTCGGGCGTGTACTGGTTGACCGGAATGGGTGCGATCTCCAGTTGCTGGGCCGTCCGGACCGCTTTTGGATCGACAATCTGTGACTTTGGCATCGCTGTGCTCCTTCGTGTTGTGGTATTCAGCCTTCGATCGCCCACGCCGCGTCCCGCAGCGCTTCGCTGACGGTGGGGTGGGGGAAGACGATTTCGCGGATATCCTCGATCCGCAGTTCGAGTTCCATCATGACGGCCACGCTGTGGATGATCTCACCCACGCCGGAGCCGAGCATCTGCACGCCGAGAAGGCGTCTGCTCTCCCGATCCGCCACCATGGTGACTGAGCCCCGTTCCGTGGGGTGCTCGGCCAGGTAGCGGCCGCTGACCTGCAGCGGTACGGTAACGGTGATCGCGTCGTGACCGGCCTCCGCGGCGGCGGAGGGAGTGAGGCCGCAGCCGGCGACCTCCGGAGCGGTGAACACGACCCAGGGGATCGCTCCGAAGCGCATCCTGTTGGGCCAGGCGGCGCTCCCGGAGGGAAGCCCCGCGGCCGCCGGGGTTCCGGCGGGCTGCGCGGCGGCGGAACCGCCTCCCGACGCTCCATCCTCGCGGAACATGTGCGCCACGGCGACCTCTCCCATACGGTACGCGGCGTGGGCCAGCAGCATCTTCCCGGTGACGTCGCCGGCGGCGTACACCCCGGGGAGGTTGGTCTGCATGTACTCGTCCACGCGGACGCCGCCGCGGTCGAGGTCTACCCCCGCGTCGGCGAGGCCGGCGCCATCCACGTTGGCGGCGCGGCCGGCGGCGAGCAGCACCAGATCGGTCTCGACGGTGTCCTCGCCCGCGGCGCCGGCAACGGTGACACGGACCGGTGCGCCGGCGTCAGCACCGTCTATGGCGGTGACGCGATGTCCCAGGCGGTAGGTGACACCGGCGACCTGAGAACGCAGCGCTTTGGCCATCGTCGGTTCGAGCATCGGGATGATCTCGTCGGTCATCTCAACGACCGTTACCTCGGTGCCGACCGCCGAAAAGTAGGATGCGAACTCCATGCCGATGTAGCCGCCGCCGACGACGACGAGGCGCTTCGGAAGCGTGTCAATCTGCAGGATCTCGCGGCTGGTGAGAACCCGGGGATTATCGGCGGCTCCGGGGATCGGAGGGACGATCGCCCGTCCGCCGGTGGCGACCAGGACGTACCGGCAGGAGATCTCCTCGCCGTCGACCTGGACCCGTCCCGGCCCCAGGAGCGTGGCGTCGCCGGTGCGAACCTCCACGTGGTGCCGTTTCATCTGGCCGAGGATTCCCTTCTGCAGTGTGGCGATCGTTTTGGATTTGTGCGCCATCGCTGCGGGGAGTTCGTAGCTGACGCCGGTCGCCTGAACGCCGAATCGCTCCGACTCCCGGGCGTGGTGGTACAGTTTGGCGCCATAGAGCAGTGTCTTCGTCGGGATGCATCCCTCGTTCAGACAGACGCCACCGATCGCATCGCGCTCAACGAGGAGAACGCGCTTGCCGAGGGCTCCGGCGCGCTCGGCGGAGATGTACCCCGCCGGTCCGCCGCCGATGATGATCAGGTCGTACTGTGGTGCTGTGCTCATCGTCTGTAGACTCCTTGTGCGCGGGTCATCGCGCCAGCAGCAGGTCGAAGGAGGCGATGTTCGCGCTCAGTGCCTGCAGGAAGCGCGCCCCGGGGGCGCCGTCCACGGCCTGGTGATCGATCGTGAGCGAGAGCCCCATATGGGGCACGTGCTCCACGCCGCCGTCGGCGGTCTCCACCGCCTTGAGTTCGATTCCGCCCACACCGAGGATCGCAACCTGCGGCGGGTTCAGCACCGGCGTGAACCGCTCGATGCCGAAGGCGCCGAGGTTGGTCACCGTGAACGTCGCCGGTGCCAGATCCTCCTGGCCGGCCTTGCCGTCCACCGCGCGCCCCGCGAGCTCCTTGATGCGGCCGCTGAGGGCGGCAAGGGAGAGTCCGTGTGCCGCCCGTACGGTGGGAACCAGCAGGCCCCGGGGCGTATCGACGGCAAACCCGATGTCCACGCCGCGGAAGCGCCGGATCGTGTCACCGAGGAAATGCGCGTTGAGCTCGGGGAAATCCGCCAGCGTTTTCACGACGGCGTACATCACCATGTCGTTGAGGTTCACGCCGGCGAGGCCGAAGCCTTCGCCGGAGGCCTTGAAGCGCGCCCGAAGACCGCGTACGGCGCGAGCGTCGGCGGAGGCGTGCAGGGTGAGCTGCGCCGTCTCCCGGAGCGACGCGGCCATGCGGTCGGCGATCACCCGACGGACGCCGGAGACGGGAATCTCCTCGCGGACTTCGGTGGCCGCGGCGGGAGCCACATCGCCGGGTCCGGAGGTCGGCGCCGGTCGGCCGGTGGATGCGGCGAGGTCGGCACTGGTCACGCGACCACCCACGCCGGTACCGGTGTCAACGCCCCCGGCGGCGGCGGTCCTCGCCGACGCGGTGGTGTTTGCGGCGGCGGCGAGGACGTCCCGCTCGATCACCCGGCCGCCGGGGCCGGTGCCGGTCACGGCCGTCGGGTCGATGCCTCGCTCGGCGGCACGAAGGCGGGCCCGGGGACTGACGGCGTGGTCTCCGGTGGGGCCTGTGGTGCCGACGGCCTGGGCCGGCGCGGCGGTCGATGGTGCCTCCGCCGGGCTCGGCGCGGCAGGACCGGCCGTCGCGTCGGACGTGGCCGCTGCGCTCCCGGTCCGGGCACCTCCGTCAGCGCCTCCGAGGTCCAGTCCTGAGATATCCTCTCCCGCCTCACCGACAACGGCGATCGCGGTTTTCACAGGAACTTCGTCACCGGCGTCGGCAAGCTGCGCCAACAGCGTTCCCGAGGCGGTGGATTCGACCTCCATCGTCGCCTTGTCGGTTTCCACTTCGCACAGGACATCGCCCTCGGCGATGCTGTCGCCAACGGCGACTTTCCAGTCGAGCAGCACGACTTCCTCTACCGAGTTGCCCTGCTGCGGAAGTACTACGATCTCTGCCATTGCTGGTCTTCCTCCATCTGCTTGATCATTCAGGTGTCTACGCGAACGATGTCGACGCCGGTCTCCGCGAGACTCGCCGCATCGCCCTCTGTCAGTCCGCTGTCGGTCACGATCACGTCCACCTGCGACAGGGGCAGAACGTGAACGAATCCGGTGTGGTTGAATTTTCCGCTGTCGGCGAGAACGACGACGCGTTCCGCCTGTGCCGCCATGCGCCGCACGATCTCGGCGCCCTCAACAAGGTGAGTCGAGAGCCCGTTGGCGACGGAGAAGCCATCGGTCCCCACGAACGCCGTCTGAACGTGGAACTGTTCCAGGATCGACAGCGCCAGCGGGCCGACGATGCTCTCGTTCGCCGGCCGGAACTCGCCTCCCACCACGTTCACGCGCAGGCCCGGGTTGCCACGGGCATGGGCCAGGGCGAGGGCGTTGTTTGTCACCACGCTCACGTCACGTTTTCCGAGGAGGAACCTGGCGACCATCGCGGTGGTCGTACCCGCCTCGATCATGATCGTGTCACCGTCCTCAACCATCGAGGCGGCGTGGTGGGCGATCGCCCGTTTCTCCTGCTGTCGGCTCTGCTCGCGCTCAACGATCTCCGGATGGATCGTCGGAATGGCGCCGCCGCGGACGCGGTAGAGATATCCCTTTTCGGCGAGGCCGTTGAGATAGCCCCGCATCGTGACGGAGGATACCTCCAGATCCCGGGCAAGATCGGTGACGCTCAGATTGGGATCCCGGACGAGCAGGGTGAGAATCTGCTGTTCTTTTTCGTTTAGGCGCGGAATCATTGGTATATGGCAAGCCTTTCAAAACAAAATATTAAGCCTAAAGAAAGAAATGCGCAAGCAGAAACGGGAAGAAACACAAAAAAAGGCGCCGGTTTCGAAAGAAGCCGGCGCCCTGCGACCCGTTGGAGGTGGTCCGGACCTACTCGACCACACCCTTCTTGAGGATGATGTTGGCGTACAGCGCCGTCTCGCCCGTGGCGAGGATCGCGTAGGCCCGTTTGGCGCGCTCGTAGAACGCAAACCGCTCGACCATGTCAAACCCTGCCGCGATCCGCTGCGGCTGGAACCGTTCGGCGATCGCGCGGTACTCGTCCCATACCGCGGGTTTGGTGTCATCCCCGGGGACCACCTGCATGAGTGCCAGCGGCTGGTCCACGAAACGGTCCAGCGGAAACACCGGCAGGAGCCCCTCGAGGAGGGGCGCCACACCGTGGCCGTCGGCGCGGACGAGCCGCTGTGCCATGGAGGCGGCGGGGAAGTTCCCGTCGCCGATGACCAGCTCGTCGCCGTGGCCCATTTCCGCGATGATCTTCAGGAGCTCGGGGCTCAGGATCGGTGAAATACCGTTCAGCATCGTCTGCTCCCTCAGGATCCGCGGTACAGCGGGCCGAAGTTGTCACACGCCCGGAAGTCGCTGCCTTCGAGGTCCATACCGAAGAGGGTCCATGCGCTGGGGCGGAACACCTGCTCCTCCGGCACATTGTGCATGTACACGGGGATGCGGAGCATGCTTGCCAGCGTGATGAGGTCGCGACCGTAGTGCCCGTAGCCGATCGCACCGTGGTTGGCGCCCCAGTTGGCCATGACCGCGTATACATCCCGGAAGCGCGGATTGTCGGCCAGGCGTGGTACGAACCACGTTGTGGGCCAGGTGGGGTTGGTGCGGTCGTCGAGGGTGTCGTGCATCTCCTCGGGAATCTCCACCGCCCAGCCTTCGGCGATCTGCAGGACCGGACCCTGACCGGCGACGATATTGATGCGGCTCATCGTCACCGGCATCTCGCCGCGGGTGGTGTAGTCGGTACTCCATCCGCCACCGCGGAAATACCCCAGATCCGCGGCCCGCCACTTCGTGGCATCCAGACACTTGCCGGCTTCCTCCGGGGTGATGTCCCACCAGGGCTTCATCGCCGGTTTCCCGTCGATCTCCTGCTGTCCCGTCCCGTCGAGGGTGGCGGGGCCGGAGTTGATCAGGTGAATGATGCCACCCGACGCACGGCCGGTGAGCTCCTTGCCCGTGACGCGCTTGACCGCATCGGGACTCCAGTAGGTGCGGACGTCGGCAAAGATCTGGGCGCCGCCGGTGATCAAGTGCCCAAAGGTCATGCTCATCGCGTTGAGGTTGTCGTTCTCGGTGGCGACCATGTACGGCTGACGGATGCCGTTCCAGTCAAAACTGGTGTTGAGGATCGCTTCCATGAAATCCCCGTTGGGCATGAAGTCTGTCCACTGACGCTGTCCCTGGAAGCCGGAGGCCAGGGCGTTGTGCCCCAGCGCTTCCTCGCCGTGGCCCATCTCTGCAAGCTTCGGATTGCCAACCATGAGGTCGCGGGCGATGAGGCTCATCTTGATGCTGGTTTCCCAGTCCTGGTCCTTCTGTTCCCGGGTCCGCTGTGCGTCCGGCGCGTTGGGATCGTCGCCCTCTTCACAGTTGGCTTTCACCCAGGCGGCTGCGCGCTCGAACTCGTCCTGATCGTAGATGCCGAGCTCCATCCGGCGAATGAACTCGCTCATGTCGACGTACTCGTTGCGCATGCCGAGGTAGTCCTTGTAGAAGCTCTCGGTGACGTAGCAGCCGGCGATGCCCATGCTCGTGCTGCCCATGGAGAGGTAGCTCTTGCCCCGCATGTAGGCGACGGCGATTCCGGCGCGGGCGAAGAGCAGGAGTTTGTCCTGAACGTCCGCCGGTACGGAGCGGTCGTTGGCGTCCTGGACGTCCTTGCCGTAGATCCCGAACGCGGGAATGCCCTTCTGGTTGTGGCCGGCGAGGGCGGCGGCGAGATAGACGGCGCCGGGGCGCTCGGTTCCGTTAAAACCCCAGATCGCCTTGGGGATGAGGGGGGTCATGTCGATCGTTTCCGATCCGTAGCACCAGCACGGGGTCACCGTGAGTGACACCGCCACGTTCTCGCGTTCGAACTTGGCGGCACAGGCGGCCGCTTCCGCAACGCGTCCGATCGTGCTGTCCGCCACAACGACCTGCACCGGCTCACCGTTGGGGTAGCGCAGGTTCTCTTCGAACAGTTTCTTGGCCGCCAGGGCCATGTTCATCGTCTGTTCTTCCAGGCTTTCGCGTACGCCGCCGAGGCGTCCGTCAATTGTCGGCCGGATCCCGATTCGCGGCAGATTGCCGCGAAGGCGCTCCACGCCGGTGTTCTTCTTCATTCCCGCTATGTCAGCCATGTAGCCTCCCAAGATGTAATCGTTTACATGGGCTAGTATACACCCAATCCTTCGCCGCCGCAAACCGAAATGGCGCGCCGCGGAGGTCGGCGGTAGACATTTTCCGCGCCGCCTGCTACCAACAGCCGGTTATGCGCGCACTTCCTCTGCGAACAGTGTTCCCCGTTGTGGTGGCTCTTCTCGTGTACGGACCGGCCACGGTCGTCGCTGAGCCGGTGGCGGCTCCCCCGGTGCCGGAGGGCACGCTCCTGGGTACGGCGCCGCCGATGCTCGAGTACGCCACCGCTGCGGCGCTGCTCGATGTCACGACCACGACATTTCTTTATGGCAGGGATGCGTCCCGCCGGTGGGCCCCCGCATCGCTCACCAAACTGGTGACGATCTATACCGCCCTGGATGCGGCCGACGGCGGTGAGGTCGATTTCCGGGCGCCGCAACCGGTCCATCCGAATGCCTACGCCTCGGCGGTGCCCCCGGGAAGCTCGCTGATGTTCCTGGGCCCGGGCCAGGTCGTCGGCGGCGTCGACCTGCTGCGTGGGTTGGTCGTCTCCAGCGGGAACGACGCCGCCGTGGAAGTGGCGATGCGCGTCAGCGGGAGCGTCGGTGCGTTCAACGCGCGCATGAACGAAGTGGCGCACCGACTCGGGTTCGACCAGTTCTATTTTGAGGACCCCGCCGGCCTCAGCGCCGCAAATCGGATTACCGCCGCCGGGATCTCGCTCTTCGCCGTGGATCTGATCGAACGGTGGCCGTGGCTCCTCGATGAGGTGTTCAGTCTGACGGAGTTTACCTACCCGCAGCCGCGAAACTACCCCGACGGCTGGCCCGGTGGCGCGATTCGGCAGTTCAATCGCAACGGACTCGTGGGATCCTTTGACGGCGCCGATGGGCTGAAAACGGGGTTTATCGAGGAGAGCGGCTACAATATCGTCGCCACCGCCGAGCGCGGCGGACGGCGCCTGGTGGCGGTGATCCTCGGGGTCCAGGCGGACAGTCACCAGGAGGGAAGCCGCCGGCGGGACGCCGATGCCGCGGCGCTGCTGGAATGGGGATTCCGGAGCTACGAGGTGGTGACGGTGGGGGCTCCGCAACCCGATCCGGTGCGGGTGTGGGGGACGCGAACGGATGAGGTGATGCCGGTCGTGGCCGAACTCCCGCCGATTTCGGTCCCCGCCGGCACCGTCGGCCGGATCACCGGATCGATCGAGCAGGACCGGGACCGCTGGGCGCCTCTGTCGGCGGGTGACACCGTCGGGCAGGTCCGGTACTCGCTCGATGGCACGGTTCTCGAGGAGGTCCCGCTCACGATTCCGGAGGATGTGCCGGAGGGCAGCGCGATCCGGCGTCTCTTCGACCGCGTTCGGTGGTGGCTCGCCGGCTTCTTCGGCGACCGGCCGTCTGCAGCGTAGCCCCCGCCCCCGGCGTGTCCGCCGCAGCTGTCAGGAGTTTTCGAGGGAGCTCGTCAGCCGGCTTTCGCTGAGGAGGCCGCGGGCGTCGAAGAGCGAACTCATTCGGTGCTGTCGCAACCAGCCGTCGGTCGTCGTCTGGATGCGGTCCACGGCGTCCTGCGCCGCCCGGGGATCCTCTCCGTCGACGGGGAGGGTGCCCAGCGTTGCACCCGCGAGCAGCGCCTCGGTGAGGGCGGCATCGTGCCGTTCCGGCAGGCGGAGCGCCAGGTGCGGCGCCACCCGGCGGTAGAGTGCGCGGCACGCGGTGAGCTGCGAGAAGAACGCGGCGCGCTGGCCGGCCTCGTCGTCGGCCGTGGGACGCAGCGTTGGTCCTCCGAGGTCAAACGAGCGCATCGTGTCGAGCGGTCGGATCGCAACCGCCGCGGCGTCGGCGTCTCCGAGGGCCTGAACCAGGCCGATCGAACCGAGGCTGCCGACGGGAATTCGGACGATGACCGGGACGTCGATGCGCCCTGCGACGGAGGCGGTGATACGCACGATCGCCTTCTCGATCTGGTCGCTGCGCATCGTTCTGGCCATTTCCTCGACCTGGGGGCGGAGTTCAATCGCGGCGGCACCGGCTTCCCGGAGCTGCTCGGCGATCGCGAGCCAGTTTCCCCGGCGCTCACACTGCAGCGGTGCGATGACCGGCACCTCGAGGGCGGACGCAAACCGATCGACCTCGTCCAGATACGCCTGCGTGTTGAGTTTGCGCACGATCCGCAGCGACTGCCGGCGGCCGTCGTCGTCGAGGTTGTGTTCGGTAAGCTCATCGGGATCACTGCGGTGGTTGAGTCTCTCGCCATCCAGGGGCGGCAGACACACGGCACCGGCGCCCGCTTCGACCGCCGAGCGGGCGGTGGCGGAGCTCAGAACGGTGCCGCTGGGCTCAATGACAATCGGACTGCGAAGGGGAAGTCCGGCAAAGGTTACGTTGGTGTCCGGCATCGTTGCACGAGTATAGAAGGGCATGGTACATTCAGCAAGGTGGAGTGAAGGAGCCCAGATGAGCCGTACGTACGACGTGGTTGTGGCCGGCGCCGGCGCTGCCGGACTCGCTGCCGCTACTTCCGCCCGCCAGACCGACCCGTCCGCGTCGATCCTGCTGGTTAACGGCGAGGATCGATTCCCATATAAGCGCACCAAAGTGTCCAAGGCGATCGCCGACGGGTTTTCCGCCGATGAATTTGCGGTACACCCCGAGGAGTGGTACCGCGACCGGCAGATCGAGCGCCTGGACGGAGTATCGATTACCGCGATCGACACCGACACCCGGACGATCTCGTTCGCCGACGGCGCCGAGGACGTTACCTACGGACGGCTGGTTCTCGCCCTGGGTGGCGATCCGCTGTTTCCGCGCATCGTTCGGCCCCACGAGCAGGGGTCGTTTTTCGTGCTCCGCACCGCCCGCGATGGAGAGGTGCTGCGGGAGCGTGCCCACCGCGCCAAGTCGGTGCTGATCGCCGGGATGGGTGTGCTTGCCGTGGAACTCGCCTACCAGCTCCGGAAAATGGGAAAGAACGTGACCCTCGCTGGGGCAACGCCGCAACTCATGCCGCGACAACTCAACGCCCGCGCCGGCGAGATCCTGGAAGACGTTCTGGCCGCCAACAAGGTCAAGATGCTTTTTCAGGAGGAGATCCTCTCATTCGAGCGCAACAAGAAAAACTGGACCGTGGAAATGCTGAAACACGCCGCCCACTACGACATGGTGGTGTTCTGCATCGGCGTATCGCCCCGGACCGGTGAGGCCCGGGCGGCAGGCCTGACGGTGGAACGCGGGATCGTCGTGGACAGCGCGCTTCGTACCAGCGATCCCCACGTGTACGCAGCCGGTGATTGCGCTCAGCACCCGGACGGCACCGTTACCTACCTGTGGCATTCCGCCGAGGACCAGGGTCGTGTCGCCGGAGTCAACGCTGCCGGTGGAGACGCGTCGTTCGACGAACTCCCGCACCGCCTGAAGTCCCGGGTGTTCGATCAGTACGTCTTTTCGATCCGCAAGCCGCGTGAACCGTGGGAGTTCGAGGTGGACGAATTCGAGAACGAACGCCAGTTCTACGCGCTCTACTGGGACAGCGACGGGACGCTCCACGGTGCGGTGATGATGAACGACGAGGACTATGCGCCGACGCTGGAAGCGGCGGTCCGCGAAGGATGGGATCGCACTCGCGTGCTCGGTGCGTTGGAACTCGACGACGAGTAGTCGCCGCAACTCGGGATACACACGGTCGGCTGGACCGACACCACACACATCAGTTCGGAGGAATCGCATGATTGCAATGCGCAGACTGACATTGGGCGCACTGGTACTGCTCCTTGCGCCGGTGCTTATGGCGACGGGGCATGGAGATGCCGGCTCCGGAACACAGGCCTCGCGGGTCTCCCTGACGGTGGCCGCTCTGCGAGGCCCCACCGGCGTCGGGGTTGCGCCGTACCTCGCCGACGGGTCTGTTGCCGGTGAGGCGGCGACCGTCTCCTTCGAGATCGTTCCCGACCCCGGGACGATGGTGGCGCGGCTTGCGAGCGGCGAAGCGGCGGTGGGAATGCTGCCCTCAAACGTGGTCGCCCAGCTCTACAACCGGGACGTCCCGGTCCGTATCGCCGCGGTGACACTCTGGGGTCTGATGTACGTGGTCGGTACCGACGAGTCGATCAGGCAATGGACGGACCTGGAGGGCCGCACGGTCCAGGCGGTGGGGCAGGGTGCGACCCCCGATATCCTGGCCCGTCACCTGCTTGCGCGGAACGGCCTCGATCCCGACGCCGATGTGACCCTCTCGTTCCGGTATCCACCGGTGGAGCTCGCGCAGCTGGTCATTGCCGGCACCGTGGACCTTGCCATTCTGCCGGAGCCGTTCGTGACGCAGATCCTGTCACGGCGTGACGACGCCCGCGTTCTCCTCAATTTCCAGACCGAGTGGGCGCGATTCTACGGCGAGCGGTATCCGCAGACAGCGATCGTCGTCCGCGCCGACGCGGCGCAGGAACACCCGGAGGCGGTGAGGGAGGCGCTGGCCCTGATCGAAGCGGGGTGGCGGCAGGTCCATGCCGACCCCGAGGCGGCGGGCGCCATGGTTGCGGACTCAAACCTGGGTCTTCCGGGGCCCGTGGTGACGGCGGCCCTCGATCGCTTCAATGCGGACTACGTGCCCGTGGCCGCGGCCCGGGACGCGTTGAATCGGTTTTTCTCGGTCCTGGCTGATTTTGATCCCAGGGCCGTGGGCGGGGCGGTACCTGACAACGGAATCTACTTGTCGTTGCCGGAAGGCGGGTCGCGTTAGTAGTTTACCAGCATAGGAGGAAATAAACATGGCTTTTCAGACACCCGATCTACCCTATGCATACAACGCACTTGAGCCTCACATCGACGAGGCCACGATGAAGGTTCACCACGACAAGCATCACGTTGGGTACACCACCAAACTCAACGCTGCCGTCGAGGGAACCGAGTACGAGAAGATGAGCCCCGAGGAGCTGGTGGCCAAACGTGACTCCCTGCCGGAGAGCATCCGTACCGCGGTGCGGAACGCGGGCGGCGGCCACGTGAACCATGCACTCTTCTGGACGATCATGTCCCCCAACGGCGGTGGCGAACCGACCGGTGAGCTTGCCGACGCGATCAAAAAGACCTTCGGGAGTTTCGACGGCTTCAAGGAGAAGTTTGACGCTGCCGCCAAGGGACGCTTCGGGAGTGGCTGGGCGTGGCTGGTGGTCAGCAAGGACGGAAGCCTTGAGATCATGAGCACCGCCAACCAGGACAGCCCGCTGAGTGAGGGCAAGACCCCCATTCTGGGACTGGACGTGTGGGAGCACGCCTACTACCTGAAGTACCAGAACCGTCGACCGGAATACATCCAGGCGTTCTTTAACGTGGTCAACTGGGATCAGGTCGCCAAGAACTACGCCGCCGCCCGCTGACGCGGACCCGGCACAGGCTATCATCGGAGCGCCTCCATGCGGGGCGCTCCTTTCTTTTGCCCCTTCGATTCGTTATCCTGTTCATATGACTGAAACGCTCGATATCAGCGCCGTGCGGGCTCAGTTTCCGGTACTGTCCCGGGAGATGCGTGGGCACCCGCTGGTGTATTTCGATAACGGAGCCACTTCGCTCAAACCCGAGCCGGTGCTGCAGGCCCTGGAGGCGTACTACCGCGACTACAGCGTCAACATCCACCGGGGGGTCTACGAACTCAGTGGGTACGCGACGGCCCAGTACGACCAGGCGCGGGAGAGCCTCCGCCGACTCATTCACGCGGATCCCGCCGCCGGTGAGGTGATCTTCACCCGCGGTACCACCGAATCGGTGAACATGGTTGCCACGGGGTGGGGACTGAGGCATCTGGGGCCCGGTGACGAGATCGTAACGACACCGCTGGAGCACCATTCCAACATGGTTCCGTGGCAGGAGCTGGCGAAACGATCCGGAGCCACCCTGCGGTACATCCCCCTGACCGCCGGCGGCAGCATTACCACCGAAGCGGTTCAGGAGACGATCGGGCCGCGGGCGCGTCTGGTGGCGGTCTCGGCGATGTCCAACGTCACCGGCTATACCCCGCCGGTAGAGGCGATCCTCGCCGCCGCCCGCGCCGTCGGAGCGGTGACTCTGCTGGACGGCGCGCAGTACGTGTCGCACCACCCCGTGGACGTTCAGGACCTCGGGTGCGACTTCCTGGTGTTTTCCGGCCACAAGATGTGCGGCCCCACCGGCATCGGCGCGCTCTACGCCCGCCGGGAACGGCTGGAGGAGATGGATCCGGTGCTCTTCGGCGGGGACATGATCGAACGGGTCACGCTGGAGGGGTCGACGTGGGCCCGAATTCCGGAGAAGTTCGAGGCGGGCACGCCCAACATCGCCGGGGCGATCGGCATGGGCCGCGCCGCTGAGTACCTCATGGAGATCGGTCTGGACCAGATCGCCGACCACGAGCGCCGCCTCTTTCGGGTGATCGCGGACCGAATGGGCAGCCTAGACTACGTGGTGCCCTACGGTGACGCTCCGGACACGGAACGTGGCGGCATCTACTCGTTCAACCTCGAGGGCGTGCACCCCCACGATGTCGGCAGCCTTCTGGACCAGCAGGGCATCGCGGTCCGTACCGGCTTTCACTGTGCCCAGCCGTTGATGGACCACTTTGGGATCAGTGGGACGGTGCGGGCGTCGTTCTACCTCTACAATACCGAGGACGAGATTGAACGGTTTGTGGCGGCGGTGGAACGCATTCACGGCATTCTGACGTAGCGGGCGCCGGGCGTGTCCTGGGAAGAGGAACTCCATCGGGTCGTGCGCAAGTACTACCGGGGCGGTCGCGAGGAGGCACCGGGGTGGATCGCTGCGGGAGAGGTGATCGGAGACCCGACGGTGGTATCCAACGCCTCGTGTGGCGATCGGGTCACGGTCTATCGTCGCCCCGGTGGCGGCGCATGGCTGGAGGTTGCCGGTTGCGCCGTGTGCAAGGCATCGGCTTCGGTGGCGAACCGGTTGCTTGCGGAGCGGCCGCTGGACGAGGTATGCACCATCGCGCGTCGCGTCCTCGACGGAATCGCCGGTGTCGGTGAGACGTCGTCGCACGATATCGACACGGAGCTCGCGGGCCTGGTGGGTGACGAACTCGCCGCGGACGTGCGGTCGTTTTTTTCCCTCTCCGCCGTTCCGGGGCGGCGCCGGTGCGCGGAACTGCCCTGGGAGGCGGTCCTGCGGGAGGCAGACGTCGCGCGTTGACAGCTCATGGGGCATTCGCTAAGCTCCACGTGTCACACCAACGAAGGAGACTATCAATGTACAAGGTCGTTCTGCTCCGCCACGGCGAGAGCGAATGGAACAAGGAAAACCGCTTCACCGGATGGACCGACGTCGAACTCTCCGAAAAGGGTGTCGTCGAGGCAACCTCCGCCGGTGAGATTCTGAAATCCGAGGGTTTTGTGTTCGACATCGCCTATACCTCGGTCCTCAAGCGCGCGATCAACACGCTCCACCTCGCCCTCACGGCGATGGACCTGCTGTGGATTCCGGTTATCAAGGACTGGCGCCTGAACGAACGCCACTACGGCGGGCTTCAGGGGCTGAACAAAGCCGAAACCGCGAAGGAACACGGCGACGAGCAGGTCAAGATCTGGCGTCGCAGCTACGACGTTCCGCCGCCGGCGCTCGATCCGAGCGACGAGCGTTTTCCTGGAAAGGATCCGCGGTACGCCGACCTCTCCGACGAGCAGCTGCCGCGAACCGAATGCCTGAAGGATACCGTGGACCGCTTCCTGCCGCTGTGGCACGACGAGATCGCGCCCACGATCAAGACCGGGAAGCGGGTGGTGATCGCCGCCCACGGCAACAGCCTTCGTGCGCTGGTGAAGTACCTGGACAACGTCAGCGACGAGGAGATCGTCGGGCTCAACATTCCCACCGGTGTTCCGCTGGTGTATGAGCTTGACGAGGACCTGAAACCGATCAAGCACTACTATCTGGGAGACCAGGAGGCGATCGCCGCCAAGGCGGCCTCCGTGGCCAACCAGGGATCGTCGAAGTAGAGCCGGCGATATGGCGGTGGAGGTCGAACTGAAAGCGTGGGTCGATGACCCCGAACGCATTCGGGATCGGCTTCTCACCGTCGGCACACCGCATCGCCGCTACCTGAAGGAAGACGAGTACTTCGGGTACGGCGAGACGCCGGAGCGGGCGCGGTACCGACTGCGGCGCGACGGTGACGCGTGGATCTGCACGTTCAAGGAAAAGCGCATCCACGACGGCATCGAGGAAAACCGCGAGACGGAGTTCACCGTGTCCGACGGTGACGCGTTCCGTCACATGCTGGAGTCCCTCGGACTCCGGCGAATCGTCCGAAAACGCAAGGAAGGCGAGTCGTTCTGGGCGGACGGCGTCCTTGCCGAGCTGAGTCATGTCGAACACGTCGGCTGGTTTGTTGAACTGGAGATCGTCCTTGGTGACGATGCGGACCGTGAGACGATTTCCGCGTCCCGCGACCGGCTTCACGACCTGCTCCGACGCCTGTCCGTGCCCCTCTCGGCGGTGGAGTCCCGGTCGTACAACTCAATGATCTATGAAGCGACAGCTGAATCCGGGACCGTATCGCGCAGTTCTGTTTGACATCGACAACACCCTCTATCGCGACGACCGCTACGCGCAGTGGCAGATCGACGTCCTGATCCGTCGGTTCGCCGACCACCGCGGGATGGCGGAGCCCGAGGCACTGCGCCTGGTGGCCGAGACTCGCAGCCGTCTGACCGCGAACGCGGGGCGTCGGCCGTCACTCGGGAACACGATGGTGGCGCTGGGGGTCCCCATTTCCACCAGCGTTGACTGGCGCCGCGAACTCATCACTCCGCACCGATTTTTGCAGCGCGACGAGACACTCCGGGCTCCCATGGAACGGCTGGCTGCGCACGTCCGCCTCGCGGTTCTGACCAACAACCCCGAGGATGTCGGTCGCGCCAGCCTGGACGCCCTGGGGTTCTCGGACCTGATACCGACGGTCGTGGGTCTCGATACCACCTGGGCGAGCAAGCCGGACTGGGCGCCGTTTCAGGCGGCACTGGATGCGGTCGGCGCGCCGGTGGAGGCGACAGTGATGGTCGGCGACCGGTGGGATGTCGATCTGGCGCCGATCGTGGAGCGTGGCGGTTCCGGCATACTCGTTGAGTCGCACGAGGATCTGCGGGAGGCGATCACAATGCTCCTGGAGGCGTGACGGTGGCGAAGCACTATCAGGATGCGGTTGCCTGCGTCGCCCGATGGGTCGACGAGCGTCTGGCACGTCAGTTCCCCGACCACGACCGGATATTTGTGGCCAACCCTACCGCCGGCACGCGGCACCGGCACCGGACGATTCAGCGTATCGCGGCGGCCCGCTGTACCGGTTCCGGCGAGCTTCCGGAGATCTGGTGGACCCATTCCGGGGAGGAGGCGCGCAGCCTTCTTGCGGCACGGATGGACGCGGCAACGGCGCCTCCGGTGGTTGTCAGCCTGGGCGGGGACGGTACGCACAATCACGTGCTGCAGGCCGGGGTTGAACACCGGGACCGGGCGCTCTTTTTGCGGCTTCCGATGGGAAGCGGGAACGACGCCGCCGGAGTCGCGTCCCTGGACGAGGCGCTCGATCGCCTCGAGGGAGTGCTCTCTCCTCAGTGGATACCTGCAGTTGCGATCCGCGCCGCGCGCAGCACGCACTACGCGTTCAACATCGTATCGCTCGGACTCGACGCCTACGTGACGATTCTCCACGACCGCTGGCGTCGGCTTCTGCCGGGGAATACTTACCGCCTGCTCGTCGATCTTGCGGTTCTCGGGTACGATCGAGCCCTGTCCGTCGGTCCCATGGCGCTTTCGGGCACGAGGTTCGACGGACGCCGTCTCGACATCGGGGAGGAGGCGCGCAGCCTCGTGGCGATGGGGGCTGGGGGGCATCGGACCTACGGCGACCACATGCGGGTGCTGCCGGGTGACGAGAACCTGTGCGTGATCCGCCAGGTTGGGCTGTGGGACAAGATACGAATGAAGCGGCTGTTTTACGACGGCCGTCACGTGGACGAGTCGATTACGGCGATGTTCGGCTGCCGCACCCTGGACGTGGGATACGACGGACGGATGCCGCTCCAGTACGACGGTGAACCGCTCTGGCTGGAGCAGGGAGACTTTCCCGTGCGGCTTGAGGTTGTTGACCGGGCGGCACGGGTGTTGGAACCGGATCGTCTGGCGTAGCGGTACCTCCGGGGCCTAGAACTCGTAGATCGCGCCCTGTCTGGTAAGCCCCGCGAACCCGAGCTCCGCGATCCGGCCCTCGTGCTCCTCGAAGTTGTCCCCGTAGTGCACGAGGGAGGTTCGGCGGCGAACGTCCTCCGGGAGTCCCGCCAGCTCGTCCAGGGAGGCGTGGATTCCGCCGGGAAAGAACTGTACGTCGTGAAAGATGTGCTCTGCGCCACCCTCGGGCTGAACCTCGTCAACGAGGCCGGGGTCAAAGAGGGTATCGCCGGAGAACACGATGCGCTCGTCGATCACCAGCCCGATGCTGTACATCGCGTCTTCCCAGGATTCGGCCTGTTCGGGATAGTGCCGGGTGCGGAACGTGCGCACCGATATCGACCCGACCGTAAACTCGTGCGCCTCGCGGGTGCGGTCCGGAACGGGGCGAGGTCGCGTGATCTCCCAGTAGTCCCCGAACCCCAGTCCCGCACCATCGTGCCGCTCGTTCATCTCGGCGCCCCCGCGCAGCGACTGGTTCCACAGGATGCGCTGGTAGCGCGGTGTAATGAATATGTGGGGTTTACGGCGGGCGACGTAGCGGTTCATGAGGATCATCTCCTCGAGTCCGCCGACGTGATCCGCGTGGGAATGAGTGATCAGGACATTCTGAATATCGAGGACCGACAAACCGGCGTCGGCAAGGGCGCGACTGCACGATGTCCCACAATCGACCAGGAGATGGTCTTCACCTTTGACGATCAGCAGGTTGGTCTGGTAGTGGCGCCTGGAAAACGCGCTCCCGCAGCCAAGAAAATAGACCCACAACTGACCGTCGTTTCGCAGCTCGAACGACCGGTCAACAACTTGCATATTACCTACGTAACAATACCCCGGGAGGCCGGGAATCACAATACGTGTGGCGGCGGTGAACCGGGGCGGCATACGCCGCGAAAGCACCAGCTTTCCGGACTCCGCCGTAGGTGGAGCGTGAAGGGTCCGAGGCTGCCCCAGTCCGGCCGATGCGGCTGGTCCACCCACATCCATTCGCCGACCGCCAGTGCCGCGGCGAGGTTGCCGAAGTCACCGGCGAGCTCGGGCTGCAGCGCCGGCGCCGGGATCACCTCGCCGCTCTGCGGGTGCACCATCGCCTCCGTCAGCTTCCGCGCGCGCCACAGGAAGAATGGAAATGGAATCAGCGCGACGACGGTGAGCGTCACGCTGATCGAACTCATGAACACCAGCGCGACCAGATAAAGCGCCGCCGTCTCGGACAGGTACATGAAGACCGGGCCGAGCAGACTCTGCACGAACTGCACATCGTTGACCGCGCGCGACATGATCTGCCCGGTCTGCTGACCCTGGAAGTAGGACGGCGACAGGGTGACCAGCCGGTCCATGACCTGATTGCGGACGTCGTGCACCGCGCGGCGGCTGGTGCCCAGTACGAGCAGTCGGCTCGCCGTGCGCACGACCGCGCCCAGGATGGCCACCACCGCGATGGCCAACGCGCCCTGCGCAGCCAGCGCCACCAGTTCGTCGGCGGCCGCGCCGTCGGCCTCGCGCAGCTGGTCAATCGATCGACCGAAGATGGTCGGCACGCTGATCCGCAGCGCGACCGCAGCAAGGATCGCCGCGAGCCCGCCCAGATAGGCCCAGCGGTAGCGCCGATACAGCGGGCCGACACGCCGCAACTCCGACCAGCGCGGTCGAGTTGGCTCGGACGAAGCGGGGTCGCTCATGCAGCTAAGCTGGGGATCGTACCGGCGCATCATGCACCCCGCGCATCGCATCCACGCTCTCAGTCTGCCCGCCCTGGGCGCGGCCAGCTTCCTGCTACCTGGCTGGGGTGCCTGGCTGGTACCGCTGGAGGCCTTCGTGGTGATCCCGATCTTCGAGTTTCTGCTGCGGGGCAGCGCGGCCAATCCCAGCAAGGAGGAGGAGCAGCGGCTGCGCGGGGCGGAATAGCCGCTTCAACTCGAGGCATCAACTCGAGGCATCGGGCAGGCTCCCCCGCGGCTCACGAGGTTGGTATCGTCTGCACCTCGCGGAGGTTCCAGCGACGTGTCGATCAAGTTCGCCTGCACCGACTGTGAGAAGGCCTACAAGGTCCCCGACAAGTACGCGGGCAAGAAGTTCAAGTGCAAGTCCTGCGGCGCGACCGTGCGCGTGCCGAAGGAGTCTGCCTCGGGC
>CAJWEZ010000067.1 GCA_913030605.1 uncultured Spirochaeta sp. | reverse complement strand
CGAAGCGCGCAAGCGCGAAGCTCGTCGCCAGACTCCAGCCGCGTATCGCAGCGTAGCGAGAAACGCGGCGACGGGTTTTTTTTGTGCCCCGAGGACGGAGGCTGCAAAACCTTTGATTCCCGCGGGGTGGGTGCTTGCCATGGAGCTCGGGGCAAACTATCCTTAGGTTGGAAGGTACCCATGACCACTCAGACAGATGAACTCCAGCTTGTGACATTTCAGCTTGGCGCGGAACTCTATGGTATCGACATCATGCAGGTGAAGAGCATCGAAGAGACCAAAGAGGTGCGTCCGATTCCCAACTCGCCCAACTACGTCGAAGGCATTTTCAACCTCCGCGGCGAGATTATCCCGGTGATCAATCTGCACCGTCGATTTCACCTCAAGCGGGCCGATCTGGCTGAAGAGGACGAGCTGCTCAGCGGTTTTCTGATTATTCGGCTCGACGGCATGCACGTGGCGATCATCATCGACAAGGTGTCGAGAGTGCTTTCGGTTTCTGCATCGGACGTGCAGCAGCCGCCGCAGATGCTGTCCGGTATCGGTGCCGAGTATATCGAGGGTGTGGTCCACCGGGACGATGGGTATCTGATCATTCTCGACATCGACCGTCTGTTCAACATGCGCGAACTCGCCGCGCTTGAGACGATCGCGCGCTGACGTTCCGGGACCATCGCACATGCTACCACTGTACAGACCGACGATTCGTCGTGCCGATATGGATGCGGTATTGCGCCGTCTCGCGGAGGATTCGATCGGCGCGGGCGAACTGTCCCGGGAGTTCTCCCAAAGCCTTGCCAAGTATTTAGGACGTCGAAGCGGCGTGTCGATGCGCACGTTTGGCGCCGCACTGACGGCGGCGTTGCGGTCGTTGGATCTCGAACCGGGTTCGCGCGTGGGGCTGTCCGCCCTGGCGCACGGGGCGGTCTGGCGCATTATCCGACGCCTTGGCCTGGAGCCGGTGGCGATCGACACTGAACGTGGGACCCCGGTCCTTCCAAGCCCTCTGAACTTCGACTACGAACCGCTCGGGCTTGCGGCGCTGTACGTGGATACACGCCTTGGGTACGTTGCGGATCTGGAAGCGCTTCGCCAGATTCGCGTTCCGATCGTCGAAGACATCTCGGAAGGACTTGGTGGACACACAGGATCCGACATGGCGGGGTCTGCGGGCGAACTGACGATCGTCGGCCTGGAACCGGAACATATCGTGACGGCCGGCGGCGGCGCCACGGTCGTAACCAACAATACCCGCCGTGTGTCCGTTCTGACCGCGGCAATCGATTTCGGAGAGGGAGAAGCCCCGCTCCCGGACATGAACGCCGCGATGGCGCTGACCCAAATGAGGCAGCTGGAGTCCTTTGTGGAACGGCGGCGGGAGATTGCGGGGCGGTTTCTGAGAACGATTCAGCGCGGTCGTCACGCGATGCCACTCCAGGGCGGCGACGGCGAGGCGGTGTTCCCTGCGCTCCCGGTTCTGGTGGAGTCATCACCGCGGGACGTTGAGCAGTACGCGCGCGGACACGGTGTGAGCGCGCAACGAGCGTTTCAGGATACCGTTCTGACCCTGCTGTCGGACGCCGAACACGACGTCGCGGCGCTGCATCCCAACGCGCTGAGCCTCGCGGGCCGCATGGTCGTGTTCCCGCTGTATCCGACGCTTGGAAAGAGTGAGCAGGAGGCGGTGGAGCGGGTGCTCGCCACAATGCCGTAACTTCCCGAAGCTTTACGGCTGATAAGACGGTCAGTATAGTGTAGGGAGACACGCATGACGCAGACGATTCGTTCCATCCTCATCATTGCCAACACCGGAAAACCGGAATCTCAGCGTCTCGCCGCGGAGATGGAAGCGTTTTTCACCGCCGAGGGAATCGCGTGTTCGTCTTTCCACTACGAGGGTGTCGCCCAGAGCATCCCGATCGATGAACCGTTCGATCTGGCGATCACCCTGGGAGGAGACGGAACCGTCCTGTTCGCCAGTCGCGTTCTGGCAGCCCACCGGGTACCGATCCTCCCGGTGAATCTGGGGGATTTCGGGTTCATCAGCGAAATTGGCAGAACCGAATGGCAGGCCGCGTTCCGGGCGTTTCTCTCCGGCAAGCTGCAGGCCGGGAGTCGACTCGTCCTCGAAGTGTGCGTGACCCGCAACGGTGAACGTATGTGTCAGTTTCGTGGCCTGAACGACGCTGTTGTCTCATCCGAGGGCATTTCGCGGATGGTGCATCTGTCGGTGTCGCTCGGTGACCAGCGACTCGGAACGTATCGTGCCGATGGCGTCATGGTTGCCACCCCAACCGGGTCCACCGCCTATTCGGCCGCCGCCGGAGGGCCGATTCTGCACCCCGAGATGGAGGCGATGATTCTCAATCCCATTTGCCCGTTCACCCTCTCCCATCGCCCGATCGTCCTCCCTCCCACCGAGGAAGTCCGGATATCTCTGGACAGGCCGCAGCGGACGCGTGTGGCGCTCACGGTGGACGGTCAGAGTCTGACACCCCTCGGAGAGGGGGACGAGGTGGTCGTGCGTGCCAGCAACGAACGGGCGCAGATCATCCGGTCCGACCAGCGCACCTTCTACGAGGTGCTGCGGTCCAAGCTCAACTGGTCCGGAGGTCCCGATGATTGAGCGCCTGACGGTCCGGAATTTCATCCTCGTCGACGAACTCGAAATCGAGTTCACCGGCGGATTCAACGTTCTTTCCGGGGAGACCGGCGCGGGCAAGAGCATTCTCGTCGGAGCCCTGTCCGTCCTCTTCGGAGCGAAGGGCGACACGGATCTGGTTCGAACCGGCAGCGATGAGGCGTCCGTAACGGGAGAGTATCGCGTTGCGGAACACGCCCCGTGCCTGCAGTGGCTCTCCGAGCGCGGCATCGAACCGGAGGATGGTGTCGTGCTGATCCGGCGCACGATCCGGACCGCCGGTCGCGGAACGATCTACATGCAGTCGACGCCGGTAACGCGCGCCGATCTGGAGGAGTTCTCGGGACTCCTGATCGACCTGCACAGCCAGCACGAGCATCAGTCGTTGTTTGTCGAGAGTAACCACCGTCGGATTCTGGACCGCTTCGCGGGCATCGAGGCGGAGGTGGAAGAGTTCGGGCGCCGGTTCAGCACCCTTGGCGACCTGCAGAAGCAGCTTTCAACGATTCGGGAACGGGAGGCGGAACGGGCGCGGGAAATCGACATGCTGGAGTTCGCGATCGACGAGATCGAGGCCGCGGCGCCGCGAATTAACGAGGCCGACGAACTCGAGCAGGAACGGCACCGCCTCAACGAGTTCGAACGGCTGGCCTCACACGTGGAGGCCGCCGCGCAGCTGCTTGATGCCTCGGAATACGCTGTCGTACCGCTCCTGAAGCGTCTGCGGCAGGAATTTTCCGCCGCCGCCAGGGTCGACACTGCGCTGGAGGAAGATCGTGCACGCCTCGAGACCGCGTATTACGAGATCGAGGATATCGCGCAGGCGCTGGCTACGTACCAGGAACAGCTGGCGTTTGATCCGGCGCGTCTCGAGGAGATCGAGGAACGACTGTCCGTCCTCAAAAGCCTGTTTCGGAAGTATGGAGAACGCGAGGAGGATGTCCTGGCGTACGCGACCCGCTCAAAGGACGAACTCGAGTCCCTCCGCGGTGCGGAGGAGTCGCGTGAGGCGCTGCAGCGCCGGCTGGCGGAGACTGAGCAGGATATCGGCAAACGGGCCCGATCGATCCACGCAGCCCGTCAGGAGGCCGCTCAGAAGCTTCAGACGCGGATTCGCGAGGTGCTGGCGGACCTGGCGATGGGGCAGGCCGATTTTGTGATCGACATTTCCACCAGGACTGCGGAATCGGGCCGACTGGTGTGCGGTCCCGAAGGCGCCGACCGCGTCCGATTTCTCATCAGCACGAATCCCGGGGAGGAGCCGCGGCAGCTGTCCCGAATCGCCTCGGGTGGAGAAATCTCACGGGTTATGCTGGCGATCAAGACGGTGGTTGCGACCGTCGACGACGTGCGGACGCTTGTGTTTGATGAGATCGACACCGGGATCGGCGGCCAGGTGGCACTCTCGATCGCGGCGCATATGGCGGATCTTGCACTGCATTCTCAAGTGATCGCGATCACGCACCTTGCGACAATTGCTGTTCGCGCCGATAATCATATAGTTGTAGAGAAAAATGTGGACCGAGGCAGTACCTTCGTGCGGGTGCGGCCGGTGAGCGGGCCCGATCGCGAACGCGAGATCGCGCGAATGCTTGCCGGAGACGTGGACGAGAGCCACAGTGTGGAACACGCCCGAGCGCTCCTGACGCGGTACCAGAGAGAGGCGAATGGCCAAGATCAGTAACGAGGCACGACAGCAGTACTTCGAACGCATCAAGGAATACAAGCAGACCGCCGAGGCGATCATGCAGCGGGAGAAAAGTCTGCTCAAGGTGGTCAACGGGCAGTCTCCCGGGGTTGCGTACAAGTACCTTGCCCTGGCCGATGAGCGTCTCAACCTGGCGTCGTACTATCTGCTCCAGAACTCGCTGTCGGTGTCGCTTCTGGGTGTCAAGAACGAAGCGTTCCTCAACGACGCCCGCAAGAGCTGCTATCAGGCGATCATCTACCTCGAGGAAGTTGTCTCCAACTACGTGGACGTTCCGTTTTCGGACTACTCCGACCTCCTCGAGCAGATCGATGGCTTCGAGGACGAGAAGCGCTATCTGCTCGTTCGAAAGCTCGGGTTCACGATCGAGTCGGTGGAGGAGGCGTTCGGAGCCAACTCCAAGTGGCGCTGGTCGTTCGTGGAGCTCGAGGGGCGGTACGCCGCCGTCGCGAAGAACCTGATCAACTTTAAGACATTCATCGCCGGTATGGATCCCCGGGTCGACGGGTATCAGGCGCGCATGGGGCATCTCGATCTTGTGCAGATGCTCATGACTCGGGCCGCCGATCGCTACCGGGAGAAGTACGAACTCTCAACGCTTCGGATCGATGACTTCAAGCACGCAATCGCGTTCCTCGCGGCGCTCCGTCGCATTCACATTCTCCTCGGAGACGCCGAGAAGGCTGAGGAGATCAAGAAAAAGATGGACGTCTGGAAGTCCAAGATGGAGACAGACGAGAAGTCGCAGGCCGCCCAGCGTAAACGGGCGGTCAAATAGTCGTGGCAGGGTTTTTCCGTCTCATCCTCGCGTTTCTTGCCGCCACGGTCATCGCATTCGGTGTACCCCGCGATGCAGGCCGGGAGGTGGCGTTGCACGTTCGCTGGGAACGCCACCTCGGCGACGCCGTTCCCGGAATCTCCGGGGATTCGAGTGCGTCGGACCGAACGGTGGTGGTAAGCAGCAGCGACCGTTTCGCGCTTCTCGACGGTGCGGACGGCGCTGTCCGTGCGGGGGGAATACGCACCGACGTGTTCACCGCGAGTTCTGCGGGTTTCATTAACCAGTCCTCCTCCGTACCGCGCTGGGCGGTCCAGTCATGGGCCGGGGATATCCTCTCCATCGTACCGAACCGTGGTGATCCTCACCTCCGCGACACGATACTCGCGCAGTTTTCCGGGGACGGGACGGTGTGGGTCGAGGATATCGAAACGGGGAACGAGTACCTGGTTGATCTTCCGCCGGATTCGACGGTCTACGATCTCACGTTGCGGTCAGGCGGCGAGCCCTGGATCGCGGCAGGATCGTTGCGGGGCGAATTGCTGGTCGCGGGGCCCGACGACGAGGTTCGCTGGCGCCGGACCTTCCGGTTTTCTCCCTACGCGGATCAGGCTCCAGTTGTGTATGCGGTCCGATTCGCCCCATGGGACAGTGAAAATCGCCGGCCCCGGCTCCTGGCTCTACAGGGGCTCAATCCGCAGCAGCTCCTTCTTGCCGAAACCGCCGATGCCGGAATGATGGACGTGGAATCGGTCGCCACGGTCCCGGATCGATTCGCGGTGCGGTGGCCGGCGTCGATCGAAGTCGACCGATTGGGGAGGGTTGTTGTGGGGCTGCGCGGAGCTGTCCTGATCGCCGCGCCGGATTCCGACGAGGTCGATTTCCTCGAAATTCCCGGAGCGTTGACGCTCGACGGCGTTGTCGATGGCGCCGCTGAAACGACGGTTCTCGCAACCTCAGGCCTCGACGGCGCGATCGTCACGGTAACGGACGGCGCCCTGACTACCGCCAGCCATTGGTCATTCCCGGGAGTTCGCGTCGCGGCGATCCGTGATGATCCCGATGCCGGGCTTGTTGTCCTCCAGACCGGGGAGTCGATCGTCGCACTGGAGGCGCGCCTGTGATACGACGGGGCGCCCGCGCGACACGGATACTGCTCATCCTCGGTGTTGTGATGATCGGCGTGACAACAGTTGACGCGGAGACGTGGGAATGGCCGTCCGACGAGCTTTCGTCGCTCCGGACCGAGGGTGGAACGGTAACTCCCTGGTTCGTTCTGGAGGGCGCCCGCGATCGTGACGGAGAGGACGTGTTCCGCCCGGTTGCACCGGGAGAGGTGATCTACAGCGATGCCCTGGCCCCGGACTACGGCCGGGCCCTCGTAGTGCCGCGCCCCGACGATCGACTCGTGGTTCGCCACGATGGTGGGATGTGGAGCGTCTATCGCGGCGGCAACATGCGCGTACCTGCCGGCGCCCGATCGCCGGAGGCACGGGTCACCTCGGCGTCTCCCGTGCGGACCGACGGCCCCGTGATCTTTTCCATGCTTGACGCCTCCGAGATGCGCATGGTTTCGCCGCGCGCACTGCTGCCCGAGTCCGACGGTCTCCCGGTGGACGAGATGCCGGTGCTCGGTTTCCGGCAGAACGGGGAGCCGGTCCGGGCGCGGAATCTCGTCGCCGGAGCCGCGGAGCTCGTGGTTCCCGGGGAGTGGCTCCAGCCGGTGACGCTGCCGCGGCGCATGTACGTGCTGGTCGATGGGCTTCTCGCCGCGGACATATCGTTCCTTGTACCCGGCGATGTGTCGGCCCGCGTCACCGCCGACGGTGACCTGTTCATTCTGGAACGCGAACTCGACCCCGGACTCACGCAGTTTGAGATCGAAGTGGAGCGATACGACGGTACGACGGAGAGCCGTACAATTCGGGTGCGGGTCCCCGAGCCGCTGCCACTTGACACTCCCTAGGCCATTTTCCACAATTGCCCAATGCTTCTGGAGTTGATCCGATGATCCGTACACGGCTGGAGGAGCTCTCTCTGGAAGCGCTTCTTCTGGTAGCGTCGCAGAACGGTCTGGACCTTGAACCGGACCTCGATCGTCACGAAGTGATCGATCAGCTTGCCGACCTGATTCTCGAAAACCGGGAGGAGCGCGAATCCGCCAATTCGGTTACCGTCAAGATTCAGCAGAAAAAATACGCGCTTCTGAGGGACGACGAAGCTCCGCTCACCCAGGACAAGGTTGATGAGATCGAACTCCCGGAACGGTACGAGATCAACCGGATCTCGCTGATGCTGCGCGATCCGCGCTGGGCCTATACCTACTGGGACCTCAGTTCAGCAAAAGTCCGTGAGTACCAGGAATCGTCGCGGTTCGATGGGCTGTACCTCCGCGTTCTGCAGCTGGAGGGGCACACGGAGGAGCTTCGAATTCGGGATTCGTTCGAGATTCCGATTCAGGTGAGCGACTCGAGCTGGTACATCTATCTTCCCCAGCAGAACGCGTCGTACCGAATTCAGCTGGTCGCCAGAAACAATCATCGACGTGAGTTGCTGGCGGTTTCAAACGAGGTTTTCGCACCGTGGGGCCATCTTCGGGAGCGTCCCGAGGATCTTGACCCTCACCGGATGGCGTTGTACGAGCTGTGCGGTCTCGAGTATCTGGAATCTCCGCCGTTTGAGGAGCCCACCGGCGGCCGACGGATGGAGTCGTAACCATGGGAAAATCTGTACTTCTGCTGCACTCGCATTTGCCGCTGGTGCGGCACCCGGAATACGAGTCTTTTCTGGAGGAGCGCTGGCTGTTCGAGGCGATCAGCGAGACCTACCTTCCACTCCTGCGCATGATGCAGCGGCTTGAGGCCGACTCGGTTCCCTTTGAACTCGCCATGTCGTTCTCGCCGACCCTGAGTTTCATGTTGCAGGACGAGTTTCTCCTGGAACGATACAACGGGTACCTCGAAAACAACATCGAACTCGCGGAAAAGGAGCTGGCGCGCACGAACGGCGATCCGCGGCAGCACCGACTCGCGAAGATGTACCACGAACGATACCGTTCCGATTTAACGGACCTCAACGAGACGTACGAGCGCAACATTCTGAAGGGCTTCGACTATTTCGCCAAACGCGGGCACGTGGAGGTTCTGGCAACGGCCGCGACGCACGCGTTCCTTCCGAACTTTCGGAATTACCCGGAGACGGTGCGGGTACAGGTCGAGCTTGGCATAGAGTGTCACCGCCGGAACTTCGGGACGCACCCGAGAGGGTTCTGGCTTCCTGAGTGCGGGTACTACGAAGGGCTGGAAGAGATTCTGGCAAACGCCGGCGTCGACTACTTTGTGAGTGCCGCCCACGGCGTGCTCTTCGGGGATCCCTCCCCGGCGAACGGAACCTACGCACCGGTGATGACACCGGAGGGCGTGTCCGCGTTTCCCCGGGACGTCTATACCGCAACGTGGGTCTGGTCGTCCGAACAGGGGTATCCCGCCGATCCGGTGTATCGTGATTTCTACCGCGATATCGGCTACGATCTGGCGCTGGACTACGTGCGGCCGCACATTCACTCCGACGGGATCCGAATCGATACGGGGTTCAAGTATCACGCCATTACGGGTCAGACCGACGACAAGGAACTCTACGACCCGGAGGCTGCGGACGCCCGCGCCCGGGAACATGCCCGCGATTTCTACCACCGACAGCGCGAACACGTGGGACGCCTGTCTGAGGTGCTGCCGTCGGAGCCGATCATTACCAGCCCGTTCGACACGGAGCTCTTCGGCCACTGGTGGTTCGAGGGGCCCACGTGGCTCGAGGAGTTGTTCCGGGTGGCGGCGAGCGATCGACAGGATCGCACCAGCCCGACGCTGGAGATGACGACGCCGGGGCGCTATCTCCGGGAGTTCGGTGCGGCGGAGGAAGTCCGGCCGACATTCTCCAGTTGGGGGAGCCGCGGATACGCGGAGGTGTGGCTGGACGGCTCCAACGATTGGGTCTATCGCCATGTGCACCAGGCGATCGAGCGCATGGGCGAACTGGTCGCTCGCTTTCCCGACGAGGGCGGACTGAAGGAACGCGCCCTGAACCAGGCGGCGCGGGAGGTGCTCCTCGGCATGGCGTCGGACTGGCCGTTTATCATGAACGCTCAGACGGTGGTGCCGTACGCGACGCGCCGGGTCAAGGAGCACCTGCTCAATTTCACGCACGTGTACGATGCACTCTCCCAGCGCAACATGGGCACCGAATGGCTGACAGCGCTGGAGAAGAAGCATCCGATCTTCTCGTCCCTCAACTACCGGCGCATGAAGCTTGCGTCGATCGAAACGCTCAAGGATCTCATCCGATAACACATACCGTCCACACACGGCCTCCACAGGCGTGAAAGCCGGCTTCCCTTACGGGAATCCGGCTTTTTTTGTCGATTTGTCATTTTCTGCGTACTGCTATCCGTATGTGTAGTGTTTTTTTCTGAGGCGCGATTATTCGCGCCGGAATTCTGTCTACAAACGTTGACATACCCCAGTATCGTTCTACTATATACATGACGTGGGAAAAAGTGGGAAAACATAGGTGAAAGTGGCAGATCAGGGATGATCACTGGGCAATATCGGAACGCTCTGGACGACAAGGGACGAATTCTCATTCCGTCGAAACTGCGGTCCGAGGTCCCGGGGAATACCCTGATCATCACGGCGGGCATCGATCGCTGTCTGTGGCTGTTTCCGCCGGAGGAGTGGAAGCAGCTTTCGGACAAGCTGATGGAGGCAGCGTCGCCTTTTTCCCGACGCGCGCGGCTCTTGCAGCGGCGTATCATCGCACCGGCACAGGAGGTGGAGCTGGACAAGACGGGACGCATCCTGATTCCTCCGTTCCTTAAGGAAACGGCAGGACTCAAAAAGGAATGCGTGTTGCACGGGATCAAGAAGTACATCGAGATTTGGGATGTTGATGAGTACGCTGCGTACCTCGACGCGAGTGAAGATGAGTTCCAGGAGGCGGCCGAAGAACTGGGAGGGTCCGTCTCCTTCTTCTGAATATGTCGATTGAACACGTTCCGGTGATGATGGAGGAAATCGTGGAGGCGTTCTCCCCGATCGAGCCCGGTGCCGGGATATGCGACGCGACATTCGGAGGAGGCGGACACACGGCCCGTCTTCTGGAGCTCTGTTCCACCTGTACCGTCACGGCGATCGACGCGGATCCGATCATGGTCCAGCGTGGCCGCGACCGGTTCGCGGGAACAGGGCACCTCACCATTCTTCACGGCTGGTTCGACGACGTGCTCCCGACGCTTTCACCGCAGGATCGGATCCTCATGGATGTGGGGGTGTCGATGTTCCATCTGCGGGAAGCGGCCAGGGGGTTTTCGCTGCGTGACGACGGTCCGCTGGACATGCGCCTCGATCCGTCCGGGGACGACGAATCCGCTGCTTCACTGATCGGCAGACTCAGTGAGGGAGATCTTGCGGACGTCATTTTTCGGTACGGGGAGGAGCGCTACGCACGGCGGATCGCCCGCGCCATCGTTCGCGAGCGCGGTGCGGGGATCGATACGACCACGCGCCTCGCGGAGATCGTGTGGGCAGCTGTTCCGCCGCCGTATCGGCGCGGACGCATGCATCCGGCGACCCGGACGTTTCAGGCGTTGCGCATCGCGATCAACGACGAGCTTGGACGGATCGAACGGGCGGTGCCGCGGGCAGCGGCCGCTCTGGCGCCCGGTGGGCGGCTGGCGGTCATCACATTCCATTCCCTGGAGGACCGGATCGTGAAGCATCTGTTCCGCCGTCTGGCGGGACGGGCAACTGGCGACCGGTCCGAGCCGCTGGTCATCCATCCGCCGATGATGGAGTCGACTCACGCGGCGGATCATCCGATGTATGAAGAAGAGGGACGGTTTCGTCTGGTGAACAGAAAACCGATTGTCCCCACCGAGCACGAAGTTGCGTCCAATCCGGCGTCCCGGAGTGCCAAGCTCCGGGTCCTGGAACGCACCACAGGAGAAGGCGACCGATGAAGGCTTCGACGCGCTGGATAGTTCTATTCTCACTCGTTCTGATCGTGCCGCTGCTGTTCGTGGCCAACGTGTGGCAGTCGTATCGCTACGTCCGCCTCGAGCAGTCGCTGGAATCGATCCAGGATACCCATTTGCGCCTCCTCGAGGAGAACAAGCGTCTCATCGTGGGGATCGCCGGATTGCGGTCACCGGCGCGAATTCGCGATATCGCGGAGAACGAACTGGGTCTGGCTCCCGTGCCATCGGATCGGATACGGAGAATCGAAATCGACGGAGGGATTCGTGGACAGTAGTCCGCTGCCGACGCTGCACCAGATCCATACGATCCTCGATGCCACCGGGCGTGCCGATCTTCCTGAGGCTCGCCCGGTTGATGTATGTATCGATTCCCGCGCCTGCCGTCCCGGCAGCCTGTTCGTCGCGCTCCCCGGAGAGGTGACAGACGGGCACCGCTTCGTCGCCGCCGCCCACGCCGCAGGAGCGATCGCCGCGATCGTTCGAGCCCCGCACGATGAAGACGGTGCGCCGTGGCCCCTTCCGGTCGTGGTGGTCCCCGACGCCCTGGTGGCGTTGCAGCAACTGGCGGCGTGGTACGTCACGGAACATCTCTTGGAAACGGTTCGGGTCGGGATCACCGGAAGCAACGGCAAGACAACCACCAAGGAAATCCTGGCGGCGGTGCTGCGGACCCGGTACGAGGTATTTGCCTCCCGAGGCAACCTCAACAGCGAAACCGGGCTGCCGTTGTCCGTTCTCTCGACGCCTCCCGGTGTTGCCTGCGCCGTCTACGAAATGGCGATGAGCAATCCGGGAGAGATGGCTCCTCTGGCTCGAATCGTGAGACCGTCGCACGCGGTCATCACCAACATCGGGACCGCCCATATCGGCCAGCTTGGGAGTCGTCGGGCGATCGCTGATGAGAAACGGCAGATCGCCGCCGCCTTCACCGGGGTCGAAACGCTCTACATCCCCGAGGACGACGATTTTCGCGAGGTGCTGGCGGCGGACGTTCGCGGAACGGTGGCGCTGACCGGTCCCGGTACGCAGGAAGCGAGCCTGTCCGCGGTACCTGATGGAGTCGCAATCGCCCTGGACGGCCACCGGGGAGTTCTTCCCCTCAGGGGGGTGCACAACGGTCGTAATGGTCTGGTGGCGATAGCGGTCGCTGTGTCCCTGGGAGTTCCCGCGGCGGATGCGCTGGCGGCACTTACCGACGTACGGCTCCCCGACGGCCGCAGCCAGGTTCTCTCCCTGGGCGAGGTCACCGTTCTGAACGATTCCTACAACGCGAACCCCGGATCCATGGTCGCTGCCATCGAGATGGCAGAGTCGATGGGGGCTACGGTTCTGGTTCTTGGGGATATGTACGAGCTGGGCGAGTTCGAAGCGGCAGGGCACCGGGAGGTTCTGCAGGCGGCCCTTTCATCCTCGGCGCGGGCGATCTGTCTGGTCGGACCGCGGTTCCGCACGATCGCCGAAGAGGATCCCGGCGCTGCGTCGCCGTCGCGGGTGAGCCTCGCGGACTCCATCGAGGGCGCAGCCACGGTGCTGCAACGGATCGTGGCGCCCGGCGACACTGTACTGCTGAAAGGGAGTCGGGCGGTGGCTCTTGAACGCCTCATTCCGGTACTGGAGAAGGGAGCAACAAGTCGTGCTTAAGGAGTTTCTGTTTCCGCTGACGCGCGTCTTCACTCCGTTCAACGTGTTCCAGTACATCACCTTTCGCGGGGCGTATGCCGCCGTGACCTCTCTGTTGATCACGTTCACCTTCGGTCCGTGGACGATCAGGATGCTTCACAAACTCCGCTTTGGTGAAGAAATCCGCGTTGATGGACCCGAGACCCACCACGCCAAATCCGGCACGCCCACCATGGGCGGGGTGCTGATGATCGTTTCCATTCTGGTCTCGGGCATACTGTGGATGGATGTCGGTTTTGTGTACACGTGGATCGGTCTCCTGGCGGTGCTGGGATTCGGCGCGATCGGCATGCTGGATGATCTGCGAAAGATCCGCCAGAAAAACAAAGACGGGCTGCGTGGCTGGTACAAGATCGCCGGGCAGGTGTCGGTCGCGCTGGCGATCGCGCTGCTCCTGTACTTTTACGGCAGCGAGAACGCGACCAAACTCTACCTGCCGTTCGTGAAAAACGCGGTTGTGGACCTCGGGTTCTGGTACATCCCGTTCGCCGTGCTGTTGCTCGTGGGAACCTCGAACGCGGTCAATCTGACCGACGGCCTCGACGGACTGGCAACCGGTCTGGTCCTCATGGTGGGGCTGACGTTTGCGGTTCTCTCCTACGTCACCGGGCGCGTGGACTACGCCGCATACCTGCAGATCCCGTACCTCGCCGGCGGCGGGGAGCTGACGATCCTCAGTCTTGCGGTGGTCGGCGCCTGTGTCGGATTCCTGTGGTTCAACGGACACCCTGCGGAGATCATGATGGGCGACACCGGCAGTCTCTCACTTGGCGGTGTGGTCGGCGCCCTGGCGCTCATGACCAAGAAGGAGATCCTGCTCGTCATCATCGCCGGTGTCTTCGTGCTCGAGGCGTTCTCGGTGATCATTCAGGTCGCATCCTTCAAACTGACGGGGAAACGGGTGTTTCGAATGGCACCGATTCACCATCACTTCGAGTTACTGGGCTGGCCGGAGAGCAAGGTTGTGCTCCGGCTGTGGATTCTCGGGGGGCTGTTCGCCATCCTGAGTCTTTCGACGCTGAAGATCCGGTAGGGATATGGCGGGACGGACGTTTTTCGCGGAACAGATCGACGCACACCGCTATCGCATCGACCCGATCATGGTGGCGATTCTTCTCGCCCTGGTGATCGTCGGGGTCGGTATGCTCTGGTCCGCGTCGTGGTATCGCGCACTCCAGCTCTACGGGGAGCCGCTGCGGTTTGTCCTGCGTCACACGATGTGGGTCGTCGCCGGCATCGCGGTCATGACGATCAGCGCTGTTGTGTCCCTCGATCTGATCCGGCGTCTCCTGCCGGCGATCGTTCTGGTCACCGTGATTCTGTCGCTCCTTACCTTCGTGCCCGGAATCAGCGCGCGGTACATGGGTGCGCGACGCTGGATCATCCTGTTCAACGTCTCGTTTCAGCCGTCGGAGCTGCTCAAAGTTACGATGGTGATATACCTCGCGCACATCTTTTCCCGGCATCAGGGGGATTTCTCGGACCCGGTTCATTCGGTGATCCCGCCGGCGATCGTGGTTGCGCTGTTCGCCGGGATCGTGCTGCTGCAGAATGATTTCAGCACCGCGGTGTTCCTGGGGCTGGTCGCGCTGTCGATGTTCTTCGTCGCCGGCGTGCCGATGCACCACTTTGCGCGCATTTTTGCGGTCGTCACACCCCTGGCGCTGATCGCGCTGTTCACCAGGGAACACCGTGTCCGGCGCATCATCGCCTTCCTCAACCCGGAGTACGACCCCACCGGCAGTGGATTCCAGATCCTGGCGGCCAGGCGGGCGCTGGAGCACGGTGGGTTCTGGGGGGTTGGAATCGGACAGAGCGCCCGGAAACTCGGCGGTCTGCCGGAGGCGCAGTCGGACTTCCTGTTCGCAGTGCTCGGTGAGGAAATGGGATTCGTGGGCGTTGTGTTGATTCTCGGTCTCTTCCTGCTGTTCGCCGGCCGGGGCCTGCACCTCGCCCGTCGCCAGGAGGACTGGTTTCGGTCGCTGCTGATTTTCGGGTTGACCTCCAGCATCCTCTTTCAGGCGCTCCTGAACATCGCCGTCGTCGCCGGCGCGGTTCCCGCAACCGGGATTCCGCTTCCGTTCTTTTCCGCCGGTGGTTCGTCGCTGCTGATCACATTCGCGATGTGCGGACTGATCCTGAACGCATCGGTGGAGGATCGCTCCGAGCGACGGTTCGCGAACGCCCCGCTCGGCGGTCGGATCTGGGAGGGCCCCCGTGTCTGAAGCAGCCCTCAACCGGCGACGACACCGACGGGCGGCGCGCCCCTCCGCAGGGACCCGGTTTCTGGTGGTTCTTGCGGTCCTTCTCAGTTTCATCCTCGCCGGCTACGTGCTCGCCGTGACCGTCGTACTGCCGTGGTTGCGGGTGTCTCGCGTCGTGGTGCAGGCCGACTTCGATATGGATCGCACGGCGCTTCTGCAGCTCGCCGGGCTCGACGGAACGCGGTACTTCTTTTCCGTCGATCCTGCGACGGTGGCGGCGAACCTGGAATCGCACCCGATGATCCGAGCGGCGGAGGTGGAGCGGGTGTTTCCCAGCACCGTCCGCCTCGATCTGCACCGTCGGCGGCCCCTGGCGGTGGCGCTGGTGTCGCGCGACGGTCGCAGTGTACCCGTCGCGCTTGACGAAAGCGGCACGATCTTTGATGCTGGCGCCCACCTTGCCGAGCGCGACCTGCCGGTGCTGTCCGGTATCGGATTTCAGGGGAACGTGGTTGGAAGTACGCTCCCGGCGCGGGTGCAGCCGGTGCTGGAAAGCCTTCACGACCTGCGCATTTCCTCGCCGGAGATCTACCGACTGATTTCCGAGCTGCGCATCGAACCCCGCGGTGCCGGAGGAATCGACGTCCTCCTGTTTACTGAGGGCTTTCCCGTCCCGGTGCGGATGGACGGGGCGATCGACCGTGACACGTGCACCTACGCCCTGATGGTTCTTGATGTTCTGGCGCAGCGCGGCGAAGCGGAGGATGTGGCAGAAGTGGATTTCCGCTCCGGTGAGATCGTGTATCGAATGAAGGAGGGTGCCCGTGGCCGCTGACGACATGATCGTCGGTCTCGACATCGGAACCAGCAAGATCACCGCTGCCATCGCCGAGTACGACGATAACGACGAACTCGAAATCATCGGGATCGGAACCGCGCCGTCCTCGGGCCTGCGGCGTGGCGTCGTGATCAATATCGAGGCGACGCTCCGGAGCGTGGTCGACGCGATCGAGGCGGCCGAGCAGATGGCGGGCCGCGAAGTGAAGCGCGTCGTGAGTGGCATCGCCGGCAGCCACATCGAAGGTCTCAACTCGCGCGGCGTGGTGGCGGTCACCGGAAAGGGCCGCGAGATTACCGGCGGTGACGTGGACCGTGTGATCGAAGCCGCCAAGGCCGTTTCGATTCCCATGGACCGCGAGATTCTCCACGTCATTCCCCGGGACTACGTGATCGACGAGCAGGGGGGCATCAAAAATCCCCTCGACATGATCGGCGTTCGTCTCGAAGTCGAGGTTCACATGATCACCGGGTCCGTCACGGCGGCGCAGAACCTGGTCAAATGCGTGAACCGCGCAGGATTCGAAATACAGCAGGTGGTCTTCAGCTCGCTGGCGGCGGCGGAGGCGGTCCTCTCGCAGGACGAGAAGGACCTCGGCGTGATCGTCATCGACATCGGTGGCGGAACCACCAACGTTCTGGTGTACCGCGATGGCGCCCCGTACCACAGCTTCGTGCTCCCCGTGGGTGGTGCACAGGTCACCGGCGATCTTTCGATTATGCTGAAAACATCGACGGAGTCGGCGGAGAAAATCAAACGCGAGGCGGGGTGTGCCTACGAACCGCTGGTGGAGGACGGAGAACCGGTCATCGTGCCGGGGGTGGGCGGCAGACCACCGATCCAGGCTTCACGGGGGCAGGTGTGCCAGGTGATCCAGCCTCGGATGACCGAGATATTCCGGATGGTCCGGGAGCGGCTCGACAAACAGCGGCTGCTCGACCGGATCGCCGGCGGCCTGGTGTTGACCGGCGGCGGAGCGAATCTGCCGGGAGTTGTCGAGCTGGGTCAGGACATGTTCAACCTCGGCGGGCGGATCGGGCAGCCCGGCCGGTACGGCGGACTCGCCGACCGGTACCAGAATCCCGAGTTTGCGACGGCGGTGGGACTGGTTCTCTTTACCCATCGTCTCGGCCACGTCAGTGCTCCGGCAAACAAGGAGCGCGGCAGTGGTGTCATGAATGGACTGCGCCGCTGGATGAAACACTTCTTTTAGCGTTTCACCGGCGATGGAGAGTATGCACAAGGGAGGGAGTGCATGAATTTTCAGATTTATGAAGACGACCTGTCGATCGCATCGTCGGGCACCAGTCCGACCGTGATCAAGGTCATCGGCGTCGGCGGCGGCGGCAGCAACGCCGTCAACCGCATGATTCAGGCGGGCCTTACAAACGTCGAGTTTGTGGCGGTCAACACGGACCTGCAGGCCCTGCAGAGCTCGCAGGCGGAGTTGCGAATTCCGCTGGGAACGAAGATCACCGGGGGGCTCGGGGCCGGGGGCAAGCCGGAGATCGGCGAGCAGGCGGCGCTGGAGGACAAGGAACAGATCCGTTCCATCCTCGAGGGTGCGGACATGGTGTTTGTCACCGCCGGTATGGGCGGTGGCACCGGCACGGGGGCCGCTCCCGTGATTGCGGATATCTCCCGCAATCTGGGTATCCTCACCGTGGCGGTCGTGACCAAGCCGTTCTCGTTTGAGGGGCAACGCAAGTCACGCCTCGCCGAGGACGGGATCGCCAAGCTCCGCGACGCGGTGGACACGCTGATCACCATTCCCAACCAGCACCTGCTCAAGATCGTTGAGAAGAACACGCCGATCAACGATGCGTTCCTGATCGCCGATGACGTTCTTCGCCAGGGAGTCCAGGGGATCAGTGATCTGATCACCAAGGACGGCATGATCAACATCGACTTCGCCGACGTTCGGACGATCATGTCCGGCCAGGGAGACGCTCTGATGGGGGTCGGTACCGGTGACGGAGACAATCGCGCGGTGGACGCGGCCACAAACGCGATCAACAACCCGCTCCTGGAAGACGCGCACATCGAAGGTGCGAACAAGATCCTGGTGAACGTCTCCGGTGGTGACGACTTCAGCCTCACCGAGTACGAGGAAATCATGAAGATCATCACCGCCAACGCCGATGAGGATGTTCTAGTGATCGCCGGGACCGCCGTGGACCAGCGACTGGACGGCAAGATCCGGGTGACGGTGATCGCCACGGGGTTCCACGCTGACGACAGTCCCCGACAGGAGACAGAAGAGCACGAGGCGCCGGCACCTCCGCCGCAGGGCGAACGGGGCGATGCACAGCCTGAGTTCATCAACCTCGACACCTGGAACAACCTGACGAGGTCGAACCATCAGGAGGACCTGTTTGCTGACCAGGACGAGGCGGACGACCAGCTCGGCATTCCGGCGATCCTTCGGCAACGCCGGTCCGGCAGCTCGCGGTACTGAGAGGCGCGCTGTGGCTGTCATCTCGCCGATTCTCGACCGTTTTCGTGACTACCTGCAGGTGGAACTGCGGCTGTCGGCGCAGACGGTTGACACCTACATGCGCGAATGCAGTGCCGCCGCCGCGGACGCGGCGGAGCAGGGGCGTACGCTGGAATCGCTGACCACCTCTGAGCTGATCGACTACTTCATCCGGCGACAGACCTCCGATGAACCTGTCGATCAGCGTACCGTAGCCAAGGGCCTGTCGGCGCTCCGATCGTTTTTTCAGTTCTGTGTTCTGGAAGAGGTGCGACCGGACAACCCGGCCGGCGGAATCGCCACACCCCGCGGTGAGCACCGGCTCCCCGGCGTGCTCTCGGTGGACCAGGTCGACACGCTCCTCGACTCGATCGACATCGGGACCCCTGGCGGACTGCGCGACCGGGCCCTGTTCGAGATGATCTACTCATCGGGACTGCGAATTTCGGAAGCGGTGGGGCTCGACCAGAACCACCTGTACCTCCGGGAGGCGCTGGTGCGGGTTCATGGCAAGGGCGACAAGGAACGTCTGGTCCCGCTGGGGGAGGAAGCGGTGGCGTGGCTGCAGCGCTACCTGACCGAGGGACGGCCGAAGCTGTCCCGCAGTATCGCCGAGCGGGCGGTGTTCCTCAACCGCCGCGGGACCCGACTCTCCCGAAAGGGAATGTGGAAGCGTTTTCACGAGCTGACCCAGGCGGTGGGAATCGACGCGAAGGTGCATACCCTCCGGCACAGTTTCGCCACCCATCTCCTCGAGGGAGGTGCCGATCTTCGCTCGGTGCAGGAGCTCCTGGGACACGCCGACATCGGCACGACACAGATTTATACGCATATTGATACTGAAGACCTGCGGGACTACCACGAACGGTTTCACCCGCGGGGCTGAGAAGGAGACGATGATGACCGAACAGGACATACGAACGCTGATGAACGAAACACAGGCGACCCTCAACGACGGCGGTCGCCCGGCGATCGAGTTTTCCGGGGAGGCGCGCATTCCGGCGAATGCCCCGCTGGCGGCGTACTTCGATCACACACTGCTGAAACCGGAGGCAACCGCCGACCAGTATCGCACCTTGTGCGAGCAGGCGCGGGAGTACGGCACGCGCAGCGTGTGCGTACCGCCGGATCGCGTAGCGCTGTGCGCAACGGAACTCGCGGGCAGCGCGGTGGAGGTCTGCACGGTGATCGGATTTCCGTTGGGATACCACACCTCCAGCGCCAAGGTGACTGAGGTCGAGATGGCCGCCTCGTCCGGGGCCACGGAGTTCGACATGGTGATCCCGATCGGAAAGATGCGCGACGGCAACGTCGAGGCGATCTACGATGACGTTCGCGCCGTAGTTGCGGCGGCGGGATCGCAGATCGTGAAGGTCATTCTCGAGACCGCCCTGCTGGATGACCGGCAAAAGGTCGCAGCGGCGACGGCGGCCATGCACGCCGGCGCGGCGATCCTCAAGACCTCAACCGGTTTTTCCAGCGCCGGGGCGACCGTCGAGGACCTCCGGATGTTTCGTACCATCGCCGGTGCGCGTCGCGGCGTAAAGGCTGCCGGAGGCATTCGCAATCTGACCTTCGCCCGCGCCTGCATCGACGCCGGCGCCGACCGGATCGGCGCGTCGGCCACGGGGGCGATTCTTGCCGAAGCGGCAGGGCACAGCGGACCGTCTGATACGACGGAGGGCGGCGGCTACTGATGAAACCGATCGCGCGCCGGGCTCGCACCATCGCGATACTCCTCATCCTCGCCGCGCTCCTCGCGGGCTGCGACCGGCGGGAGGAACCGGCGCTCGATTTTCTGGAACAGACGGAGGGCGGCGCATACGATGGCGTCCCCGTCGGGCAGGATCGGATCGAAGAGCTCCGCGCCGATATCGAGGCGCTGCAGGAGTCTGTTCAGGAGCAGACACGGCGTCTGGGCCGGATCGCGTCCTACCAGAAGCTTCTGGCACGTGAGCTCATGAACGCCGAGATGTACGGTCCGGCGCTGGACGCGCTGCAGGCGGCGATGGAACTGCAGACCGAAAACCCGGTGCTCTACTACCTGGCGGGGGTCTCGGCGGCGCGCTCGGCGCGGGCCGAAATCATCGCCGGAGGTGAGACCGACCGGTTCGCCCTGGCCGAACAGATGTACCGCGAGGCACTGAACCTGCGCCCGGAGTACCACGAGGCGCTGTACGGGCTCGCGGTGCTCCTCAACTTCGAACTGGACCGACCGGACGAGGCGCTGACGTATGCGCGGCGCCTCTCGGAGATCGAAACCGGCGATCCATCGGTCAGGTTCCTTCTGGCGAACATTCTGGTGCGCCTTGGTCAGACGGGGGAAGCCGAGGAGATCTACGCCGATCTGGCACGAAACGCGCCGTCGGCGGATCAACGACAGCGCGCGGCCGACAACCGCGACGCGCTGGTGGAGAGACAGCCATGAGTGGGAAGACGCACAGCAGACACACCGACCTACAGCTCTGGCAGGAACAGGTTCTCTCCGCGGCGCGAGGGGCGTGTCGACCGGATTCCCTGGTCCTGGCGGCACTTGCCCACGCCTCCATGCTCAACGCGCTCGAGCGCATTATCGTGCTCACCCACGCGCCAACCGCGGAGGCCCTGCGGCGACTGGACCTGGGTGACGTGGAGCTGCTGATTCAGCGGGGAATCCCACGGGCGCCGTGGAACCCCGATGAGCTTCTCACTGCGGCGGCCCACGATCTGCGCTGGCTGCGCGGACCGGATCGTGATCTGCTGTGGGTCTGGGACAAACGGTATCCCGCGGGGCTGCGGTCGCTGTTTGACCCGCCCGCGGCGCTCTTTGCGTGGGGCGGCCGGGGGCCGTGGTCTGCGGGACTTCCGCAGGTGGCGATGGTTGGAACGCGGCGACCGGACGACGAGGGGCGCCGCGCGGCGTTCTCCCTGGGATCTGCCGCCGCCGACGCCGGATTTCCAGTGGTGAGCGGTCTTGCACTCGGTATCGATTCCGCCGCCCACCGCGGGGCGATCGCGGCCGGCGGTGGAGCGACAGCGATTGCGGTGCTGGGATCGGGGATCGACACGGTGTATCCCCGGAGAAATCGCGAGTTTGCCGCGGGAATCCTCGATGACGGGGGAGCCCTGGTCAGTGAGTATCCGCCCGGCACGGCTCCGGCACGGTTCCGGTTTCCGGCACGCAATCGGATCATCGCCGCGTTGTCGGAGGGGTTGGTTCTGTTTCAGGCGCCGGAGGCCTCGGGGGCCCTGCAGACGGTACAGTTCGCCCTCCAGACATCGCGCCCGGTGATGGTCCACGCGTCCGGTCTGGGCTGGCGCGGCTGTACCGCCACGATCGCAGAGGGGGCGCAGGTTGTGTCGACGTTTGGCGATCTCACCGGCGTGCTGATCGACGGCGGCGCACTGCCGTCCGGCTGGGAACCGCCGGTGGGTCGGACCGGAACGGAGGTCGCCACCGACATCGAACACGCCGACGAGGCCCGGAAGCTTGCACTCTTCGGTTCGGCGGTATCACCGCCGTCGGTGGAGGCGTGGCGAACGGCACTCCAGCGTCCGACGACGACGGTGACGGCGGGAGAGGCACGATGATGGCAACCGGAACGCTGGGTGACACGGTGGTGCGGTATCTCGAGTACCAGGGCCGCGTTCGCGGCATGGCTGAGACCACGATTCGCGCCTACCGGACCGATCTCGACGATTTTGTACGGTTCGCCACCACCATGGATGTGGACCGGCCGGACGCGATCGACGGACGAATGCTGCGGCGGTGGGTCCGGGACATGGGAGACCGGGGCCTGGCCGCCACCAGCGTGAACCGGCGCATATCCGCGATTCGCGGGTATCTGGCATTCCTCGAGGGCGAGGGGGTGATCCCCGGCAATCCGGCCACCGCCTTGCGGAGCGTGCGAACGCCGAAGCGGCTGCCGGAGACGCTGTTCGAGAACGAAATCGAACAGCTTCTCGACGTCGAGGGTGACGATTTTGCCACCCTTCGCCTGCGGGTGCTCCTGGAAGGACTCTATTCGACGGGTGCGCGAATCAGTGAGCTGTGCGGGGCCAACGTCGACGATCTTGCTCCCCGCCGCCGGGCACTTCTCGTCCACGGCAAGGGCAGCAAGGATCGCTACGTGTTCTTCGGCGCCCGGGCGTTCCAGGTATTGCGGGAGTACCTGCCGGTGCGGCAGGCGTTTCTCGTCCGCCGGGGCCTGCACGACCAGAAGGCGCTGCTGCTCAACCTCCGCGGCGGACGACTCACCAGTCGCGGCGCTGCCGGGCTGATCGTTCATCGGCTGCAGGAAGCAGGTCTGGGCAAGTACATTTCGCCCCACGGGTTCCGGCATTCCTTTGCCACCCACCTGCTGAACCACGGTGCGGATATTCGCGTGGTGCAGGAAATGCTGGGGCATTCGTCGCTCTCCACCACCCAGGTGTATACCTCCGTGGGGATGGAGCGACTGCGGACAATTTACCGGGACGCCCACCCCCACGCGCGGCGTCCGACACCGCGGACCGTTGCGGCGGCCCGCACGACCGAAAGGGACGGAGACGAATGAGCGAGACGCAGAAGGTTCGAAGTACCACGATCGTTGCCGTACAGCGCGACGGAATGGTGGCGATGGCCGGGGATGGCCAGGTGTCCATGGGGAATACTGTGGTGAAGGGAAATGCGCGAAAGGTCCGCACGATCTACGACGGCCGGATCGCCGTGGGGTTCGCCGGTGCCACCGCCGATGCGTTCACCCTGTTCGAGCGCTTCGAGGCGCGGATCAAGGAGTACTCCGGAGATCTCATGCGCAGCGCGGTTGAACTCGCCAAGGAGTGGCGTACCGACCGAATGCTCCGCCGGCTGGAGGCGATGCTCCTGGTGGCTGACCGTGACCGCATGCTGCTGATATCCGGGACCGGCGACGTCCTGGAGCCCGAACACGGCGTTCTGGCGATCGGATCCGGCGGCAATTACGCCCTGGCGGCGGCGCGGGCGCTTCTGGAAAGCACCGAGTTGTCGGCCCGGGACATCGCCGAACAATCGCTGCGGATCGCCGGAGAGATCTGCGTGTTTACAAACATGTCCATTACGCTGGAGGAGCTGTCGTGAAACTCGAAGAACTGACCCCCTCGGAAATCGTCGCAGAACTGGACAAGTACATCATCGGTCAGGAAAAGGCGAAAAAGGCGGTGGCGATCGCGTTGCGCAACCGTATCCGGCGGCAGAAGCTCTCGGAGGATCTCCAGGAGGAGATCGCCCCCAAGAACATCATCATGATCGGCCCCACCGGCGTCGGGAAGACGGAAATCGCGCGTCGCCTCGCGCGGCTCACCGGAGCCCCGTTCGTAAAGGTGGAGGCGACCAAATACACCGAGGTCGGATACGTCGGGCGTGATGTGGAGTCGATGGTCCGCGATCTGATGTCCACGGCGCTCTCGATGGTAAAAGACGAACTGCGCGAAGAGGTCCGGGAAAAAGCGGAACAGCGCACCGAAGAACTCCTGTTGGACGCACTGCTTCCCGGAATCGGAGAACGCGAGGAGAACGGCGAGAGCGAGGCCGGATTTCGCAGTGACGCGCAGGTTCCGGCCCCGACCCGTCCCGAAGGCGGTGTGTCGACCCACACCCGGGAACGGTTCCGGGGGATGCTCCGGGAAGGCAAGCTGGAGGATCGGGAGATCGAGATTTCGATCAGCAAGTCGTCAACCCCGGCGATCGAGATCTTTTCCGGGAACAACGTTGAAGAGCTGGACCTCAATCTCGGGAACCTTGGAAACATCTTCGGCGGCAAGAAGAAGAAGCGCCGCATGACGGTGCGGCAGGCACGGGAGTACATGCTCCAGGAGGAGATGGAGAAGCTCGTGGATACCGAGAAGGCAGCGGAGCTCGCCCGGAACCGGATCGAAAACACCGGCATCATCTTCATCGACGAGATC
>CAJWEZ010000066.1 GCA_913030605.1 uncultured Spirochaeta sp. | reverse complement strand
CCACAACCTCCACCGGCAGACACTGTACGCCAGAGCCGGCGTGGGGCGTTCCAAGGCGGAGGCCGCCCGCAGCGCGCTGACGGCGGAGTTCCCCGAAATCGATCTCGTGGCCGTGGACCGGTACCTCACCGACCGCCTGCCGGACGATCACCGCCCCGATATCGTCCTTGACTGCACCGACCGCTTCTCGAGCCGCTTTGCGGTGCACGACGCCGCCCGCGCGGCGGGGGTGGATCTGGTGTCGGCGGCTGTCGGCGGCGCGACCGGACAACTGCAGGTGTTCAGGTTTTCGCAGGCTGCGTCCCCCTGCCTTCGCTGTCTCTACCCGGACCCGCCGGAGGACGGGTGCACCGGCAGCTGTGCCGAAGACGGAATCCTGGGGGCAGCGGCCGGAGCGATCGGCTCGTGGCAGGCCCTACTCGCGCTCCATATCCTGCTGGGTCTGCGGGAGCCGGCGTCGGCAACGACGTTCACCGTGGAGCTGGCGACGATGGAGCTCACCGCAATGGGATGGGATGCACGGGAGGGGTGCTCGTGCGGCGCCGCGACAGACGGTGAACACGCCGCGGACCGTGGCCCCGCCAATTCGGCGCCGGGAATTGCCGCCGCTCCCGCCACCGCGACAGACGAGGTGCCGGCGGAGGATGCCGCGACAGAAGGTGAACACGCTGTCCCCGGCGATACTCCCCCCGCCGGGCCGTTCGTCATCGTGGACCTCCGGGAGCCGGAGGAGATCACTGAGATCGATCGTGCCCTGCTTCCCGGCGCCCGTCACCGCCCGCTCGACCGGTTTCTCGCAGACCTGGACTCGCTGGATCGGTCGGAGTCGTATCTCCTGGTGTGCGAACACGGCGTTCGCAGTGCCATGGCGCGGGACGCGATGATCGCCGCCGGGTTCTCTTCAGTCGCGGACGTGGAGGGCGGGTACGCCGGTCTGCGCTCGCTGCTCCGGGGGGCATCCCGCGGTTCCCGCACCGCTCCCTAATCCCATCCGCAGCGGACCGCGGTGAGCGCCGCCTCGACACGGTCACGAAAGTCGAACGCCGCGAGAATCGTGGAGACGTAGTTGCGGACCGTTCCTTCCGAGAGATGGAGCTCAGCGGCGATCTCCGCGTTGGTGGCGCCGCGTCCGATGAGGCGCAACACGTCCCGCTCGCGCCTGTTGAGCTCGTTCCAAACTTCTTGCAGGTCCGGGTCCGGCGTGCGGGTTCGGTTCCCGTCGTGCGTGCGCAGGATCGCCGCCAGCGTCCCGGCGGCGAGCTGCGTGGTCCCATTGGCCGTCTGGGCGATCACCCGGGCCAGGTCGTCGATCGGCAGGTCCTTGAGCAGGTAGCCCTCGGCGCCCGCCCGCAGCGATTTCATGATGTACTCATCGTCGTCGAAGGTGGTCAGAACGAGCACGTGAACCTCGGGGTACGCCGCCCGGATCGCCGCGGTGGTTTCGATCCCGTCCATGACCGGCATGCGCAGGTCCATGAGGATCACGTCCGGGATACGGTCCTCGATGAGTGCCAGGCACTCCTTCCCGTTGGCGGCGGTTCCCACCACGTCGATCGCCTCATTGAGCGCCAGAAGAGACGCGATCCCGTCGCGGACGAGCTGCTGATCGTCGACGATTAGTACGCGAGTTTGCGTCATGACGGCTCTCCACCCGTTTGCCGGGCTTCTCCTGCGGGTCTCGGGCCGGCGATCGTATCGAGGGGGTTGCGCGGCGCCACGGCGGTGAGGATGGTTCCGCCGCCCGGTTGCGTTTCCACGGTCATCCGACCGCCGACCAGCTCCAGTCGGTGTTGGAGTCCGCGCAGGCCGGTGCGTTCCGGTCCGTCCGTCGCCGGGGGCTGCGTTGCAGGCGGCTCCATTGCGGTCGGCTCCATCGCCGGCGCCTGCGCTGAAACCGCGCTGCGGTCGAATCCGCGTCCGTTGTCCCTGACCACGATGCGGGCCTTGTCGTCCCCGAACCGGCATTCGATCGTGACCGCGCTGGCATCGGCGTGTTTCAGTACGTTGGTCGTGGCCTCCTGAACGAAGCGATACAGCCCGATCAGTACCGCGTAGTTGTACCTGCCGTGGTCGCCGTCGGTGGTGACGGTGGTCGCGATACCGGACGCCTCGAGGTTCCGCGCCAGCCGACGGATGCCCCCGTCGACGTCGAACGCCGGTTCCTCGCCGGAGAGCCCCCCGATCGACCGCCGCACGTCTGCCATCGCCTCGCGTGCGGTCTCCTGGGCGGCGGATATCGCCGTCGCCGCTTCCGCCGGGTCCAGCTGCCGGTACCGCTGTGCCTTGGTGAGTTGAATCGTGATCGCCGTGAGGGCATGACCGATACTGTCGTGGATATCCCGTGCCAGCCTGGTGCGTTCCTCCAGGGCGACGGTCGCACCGATCTGTTCGGCGTACCGGCGAATCGTCTCGCGGGACTCGGCGAGCTCCTCCATCAGGCGGGCATTCTGTTCCCGCTGCTCACGGTCGGACTTGAGGAACCACGCCAGGAGAAAGAACGTCCCGACCAGCACCAGCCTGAATACCGCAAAGCCGACGACCTCCGGACCGATCGTGGCGGGGCGCGGCGGCCCCACGGGAAACACGAACAGCGGCACGACCATGATACCCAGCAGGATACCGACCCCCGTGACCGGGCGGAAGGCGAGCCCCGCGTAGAGCGCCAGCAGAGGTACCAGAGACGAGAGCTCCGGTGACAGGCGGATGCGCCCGGTGATCACCCCGGCTGCGGCGATCGCCGCTGCAACCATCAGGAACCGCACGACAAACAGCGCCCGCGGGATCGCCGGGTGCGGGTACCGATAGCCCCAGACTCGGTATTCCAGCGCCTCGAGGACGATGAACGCCAGCGTCACCAACAGGTACACCGCCAGAATCGACATGGAGCTGTCGCTGACCGCGAGCCGGTGGCGCGTAACCAGGAGCCCGGGCCCGATGAATGAGACGTAGAGCATGACGATGAGTAGTCGAATCGTGCTCTGATGGTCGCGGGTGGATGGCGCTTCCATGATGTCGCGGAGTATACCACGGTGGTCACCGCCGTCTGTATGACCGGCGTCATGGCAAACGGGTGACACCGGTCACGGCCAGTCGTGAGTCCCGTCGTTCGGGATCGCGGGCGGCTGGTGGAAACTGGCGGCGTGAAACACAGAACGATCCAACCAGTAGACCCCGCCGCGGGACCCGCCCTGCGCCGCCGCCGGTGGAGCGACGTTCCCGGCCGTCTGCGCCGCGCCACGCTCGTGGTCCTTGTGGCCGGACTGGCGCTGGGGGCCCTCGGTCCGCCGGCGCCCCTGTCGGCGGAACCGGTGAAGATGACGCTGGACGAGGCGACCGATCGTGCCCTGGCGCAGAATCTCGACCTCCTCCTGCAACGGCAGTCCCAGGACAGCGCCCGGCGACGCGCCGACCAGGCGTGGAGCGAGCTTCTTCCCTCCGTAAACGCGTCCGCCGGCGTGTCGCGCAGCCGGAGCCTCCTCTCCGACAGTGGGTCCGGGTCCACGACCCAGGTGACCGGCTCGCTTTCCATGGGGCTCGCGCTGCGTCCCGGGTTGGCAGCCACGATCCGGGACACGCGCCTGGAGCTGGAGGCCGAGACAATTACGACCACCGCCGCCCGGACCGGCCTGATCAACGCGGTGGAACGCGAGTTTCTGTACCTCGTCGCCAACGCCGGAACGGTCGATCTGGAGGAACTGGCGCTGGAGCTGGCACGTTCGAGGCTGGAGTCGGTCCAGACGCGGTACCGGCAGGGGCGGGCGTCTGAACTCGACGTGCTTGAGGCGCAGGTCGCAGTCGCGCAACAGGAACCGGTGGTGCAGGCGGCACGGGCGGACTACGAGTCCGGTCTCCGGGAGTTCGCCGGTCTCCTGGGCATGGATCCCGCAACCGACCTGGAGTTGGACGGTGAGGTGACCGTCGAGGAGATCCGGCCCGACGCGGATCGACTTGTCGGGGAGTTTCTGGCCACGCGTTCCGACGTGATCGCCGCCCGGGTGGAGCTGGAATCCGCCCGAAACAGCCGTCGCGAGACCGCCGGCAACGGGCGGTTTCCCACGATCTCGGTCTCCGCCGGCTGGTCGGGGAACGTCGCTGATCCCTCCGGCGACTGGTCCGACGCCGCGCAGGACTCCGTGTCCCTGGGACTCTCTGTGTCAATCCCGGTCGACAGCTGGATCCCGGCGTCCTCGACCGGTCAGGCGATTGCTAGCGCCACGGACCAGGTGACCGCAGCCCGACTCCGGCTCGATCAGACCCTCCAGACGGCGGAGCGCGAGATTCGCGACGCCGCGGCGCAGGTGACCGCTGCCTGGGTACAGGTTGCGTCCGCCGACGCCTCGGTTGAGCGCGCCCAACGGGCGTATGAGATGACCGAGGAAGCGTACGCGCAGGGTTCCCGTTCTCTGCTGGACGTTCAGGATGCCCAACAGTCCTATCTCTCCGCCCGGCAGTCCGTTCTCGCAACCGCATACCAGTACCGGGCAGCCCTAATTGACCTGCGCGCTGCGCTGTCTCTGGACTCGCTCGAACCGCTGACCAACGAAGGAGTCAACTCATGAAACAGGCGTTCGCGACACGCCGAACGGTCGGATGGACCGACCGCGTCGTTCAGTTTTCATTGCTGCTGCTCATTGCGTGGGGCATCTACGCCGCCGTGGGAATCGCGTCGGGATCAACCGGCGCGACCGGTGGAGCATCCGGGGCGACCGGCACCCAGGGGGGGCCACCGTCCGCACCGGGACCCGGCGTTGTCTCAGCCGAGGCACCCGGCGCCGCTCGGGCCGCGTCGACGACTCCCGTGGCGGTTACGACCGCCACGCGCGGGCGAATCGCGGAGATCGTGCGTCTCAACGGCGACGTTGTCGCCTCCCGCTCGGTCACCGTCTATCCCGATGTGGCCGGAAAAATCGTCTCGTGGAACGTGTCGGAGGGAGATACGGTGGTGATCGGGGACACGCTTGGGGTCGTCGACCCGTCGGTGCCCGGGGAGCGCTACACAACCAGCCCCATCCGCTCCACGATCGCCGGGACGGTCGTCTCGTACGAGGTCGACGCCGGGGACACGGTCAGTCAGGCGACGGCTGTCGCCACCGTCGCGGACCTCTCACAGCTGGACGTCGAGGTCGCGGTCCCCGAGCGCTACGTCGCGACGATACACCGGGGCCTGGCCGCAACGATCGAGGTGGCTGCGTTTCCCGACAGTGCCGTTCGCGGTCGCGTCGTCGTCGTGAGCCCGGTGCTTGATCCCGATACGCGGACGCTGGCCGTCACACTGGCCGTGAGCGATCCCGCCGGGAGGGTGCGTCCCGGGATGTTCGCGGCGGTACAGCTCGAAACGATGGTTGCCGAGGACGTCGTGGTCGTTCCGATCACCGCGCTCGCGGACTACTACGACTCCACCGTTGTATACATCGTCACCGACGACGGTCACGCGGAGCGTCGCGAGGTGAGCGTGGGACTCGCGTCGGACGATGTCGTCGAGATTACTGCAGGGGTGTCGGCAGGCGACCGTGTTGTGATCGCAGGGCTGAGTACGCTCGCCGACGGCGATGCCGTGAACGTCGTGGACGATGGGGGGGACGCATGAACCTCTCGGAAACCGCAATCGACCGCCCCGTTACCGTTCTGGTGATCGCCGCGCTCATCAGTGTTGTTGCCGCCGTCATGGTGCCGCAGATCGCCGTGGAAATGTTCCCGAGCGTGTCGCCGCCCTTCGTGATGGTGCAGACGCGCTATCCCGGTGCAGGCCCCGAGGAGGTCGAGGAACGCGTGACAAAAACGATCGAACAGCGCCTGTCGTCCCTGACCGGGCTGGAGTCTCTCAGTTCTACCTCCGGGGATGGAGTCAGTCGGGTGCGTCTCGAGTTTTCCTACAGCCGGGACCTGGACGACGCGGCCGACGACGTCCGGGCGGCCCTGGAAGGGGTCGGCGATGCACTTCCCGACGAAGCCGGCGACCCGTCGATCATGCGCTTCGATCCCAGTGGCGGGTCCATCATGCAACTGATCATGGAGGGAGAGGAGGAGGCCGAGACGCTGAAACGGATCGCCGAGGACAGCGTCCAGCCGGAGCTGGAACGGATCTACGGCGTTGCCTCCGCCGATGTCACCGGGGGAACCACACGGACTGTGGAGGTGGCGCTTTCCGCCAATCGTCTGGAGGCGTACGGAATCACCGCGTCGACCGTGGCGACGGCGCTCTCGCAGTACACGGTTCGCCAGAGCGCGGGGGAGCTGACCACAGGCGGCACCGACTACGCGCTCCGCGTGAATACCCGGTTTTCCGACCTGGAGTCAGTTCGCCTCGTGGTCGTTGCACGGAACGGCGGCGGCGCCACGCGGTCGGATGTCGTGAGACTGGAGGATATCGCCGATGTGTCCACCGCCACCGACGACGGCGCCCGGGCGGTGTACGTGGACGGTCGGCCGGCGATCCAGATTGCGATCCGCAACGAAAGCGACACAAACACCGTTCGTATCGCTGAGGAGGTGCGCGAAGCGCTCCCCGGGATCAACGCGGAGCTGCCGGACGGTGTGACCGTGTCGATTCTGTACGACGACACGACCTACATCTCGTCGGTCCTGTCGCAGGTGTACCGAGCGGCGCTACAGGGGATCGGACTGGCGATGCTCATTCTGTTCCTGTTTCTCCGGAACCTGCGCAGCACCATCATCATCGGAACGTCGATTCCGCTCTCGTTGCTGGTGACGCTCATGCTCATGTACTTCTTCGATCTGACGCTGAACATGATCTCTCTCACCGGGCTGATTCTCGGGATCGGCATGATCGTGGACAGCTCGATCGTCATTCTGGAGAACATTTACCAGTATCGCGAGCGCGGGGCCAAACTGCGGACCGCCGCAGTCCTCGGGACCCGCGAGATGCTCACGCCGATCGTGGCGTCGACCCTGACCACCCTGAGCGTGTTTGTCCCGCTCATCATCTGGCGCAACGACTTGAGCATGATCGGCCAGATCTTCGGCGATCTGGTCTTTACCGTGGTGATCGCGCTGTCCGTTTCCCTGGTCGTGGCGGTTACGATCGTTCCGGCGCTCAGCGCCCATGTCGTCAAACTCTACGCCCCCGCCCAGCGTCCGATTCGCATCCGGTTCCTGCGGGTGCTGAGTGACGCGGGGGAAGCGGTGCTTCGCGCCGTCGAAAACGCCTACACCGCGGTTCTGCGGTTCGTGCTGCAGAACAGGGCGCTGGTACTCTCCGCCGTGGTGACGCTCTTTGCACTGTCGGCGGTTACCTACCAGTCGATGGGACTCAACCTCATGCCCCGCGGCGAGAGTGACGACAGCGTCCGCATCGAGGTGACGATGCCGGAGGGCACCACCGACGCGGTCACGCGGGATACCGTGTTCGGTCTCCGCGAGGAGGTTGCGGCCCGCGTCTCCGGGTACGAACACCTGGTGGTGACCACCAGCGGAAACAGTGGAACGATCCAGATGGTGCTGCCGCAGCCGGATCGGCAAACACAGTCTCCGGCGGAGATACAGGAACTGCTCCGTCCGCCCGTGCGGTCGGTTCCGGATGCGGAGATATCGTTTTCCGCCGGCCGCGGGTTTGGCGGAGGCTCGCCCGTGGATGTGGTGATCCAATCCGACGACCTGGAACGTGCGTACGCCTCCGCTGCGACGATTCGGACGCTCCTGGCGGCCGAGGTCCCCGACCTTACCGACATCCAGACCGACCTCGACGACGGGATACCGGAGTATCGGATCGTCGTGCAGGAAGACCGGGCCGCGCTTTTCGGGCTGACCTCGGCGGGAATCGCCGGACAGCTTGCGGCGCTCGTGTCCGGTTCGGCCCCCGCCACGGTCTGGCTCGATGGTACGGAAATCGATATCGACGTGCATCTGCGGGAAGCGGATCGGGACCGGCTCAGCGACCTGAGCTCGCTGTCGGTCGTCTCCGGAACAGGCACCCGTATTCCGCTCTCAAACGTAGCGAACTGGGAGGCGCAGACCGGACCGCGTGACGTGAGCCGTGAGGATCAGGTCCGGACGGTTCATGTCACCGCGGATCTGGCCGACGGTGCCGTGGCATCGGCCGCTACCGCGGAGATCCAGACGCTGCTCGACTAGACCTACGTGGCACCGGAGGGAGTCGTGGTGTCCATGGGGGGCGACTCCCGCGACATCTCGGACCTCATGGGACCGCTGACGACGGTGCTGATCGTGGCGCTGGTGATGGTGTTCGGCGTCATGGCGGCGCAGTTCGAGTCGCTCACCGACCCGTTCATCATCTTCTTTTCGATCCCGCTGCTCCTGATCGGGGTGGTCTGGACCTACCGACTTACCGGGGCCTCGCTGAGCGTGTTCTCGCTGATCGGCATGGTCGTCCTGACCGGCATTGTGGTGAACAACGGAATCGTGATGGTGGACTACATCAACCTGTTGCGGAAGCGTGGTGTCGCGCTGTACGACGCGGTGGTGCGGGGCGCGACGCGGCGTCTGAGACCGGTTCTCATGACCAGCCTTACCACGATCCTGGGGATGGTTCCGTTGGGATTCTTTCCCGGGGCGGGAACGGAAATGATCCAACCGATCGGGCAGACGATCGTCGGTGGCCTCAGCGCCAGCACGGCGATCACCCTCGTGGTAACCCCGATCGTCTATACACTCGTCAACCGCGAGCACCGCGGCGTCGGAGACCGATCGGCGGTCGTCACGGTTGATGGTTCAGAACGTGAGGTTGCCGGATGAGTCTAACGCGAGTGGAAATTGTCGCCAACAGGTCGATCGAGGAGGACCTGATCGACCTGTTGAACGCCTGCGGTCACGGAGAGACGTTCACGCTTCTGCACCCGGTTTTCGGTCGCGGAAGCAGCGGTCGGAGGGAGGCGTCGGCGGTCTGGCCGGAGACAAACGTCGTGATACTGGTGTTCGTCGCGACGGATGAGGTGTCGGTGCTGGTGGACGGGCTGCGGGATCTGAAACAGCGGTTTCCCCGGGAGGGTCTGCGCTGCTGGCAGACCCCCGGGGCGATCAGGAGCGTGTAGCTCGCGCGGGAGCGTGCAGCCGCAACGGGAGCGTGCAGTCGCCGTCAGTCTATCGCCACCGCCGGACTCAGGGCGCGAACGTCCCACCGTGCCGCCCGTGCGAGCGCGGCGACCGAACTCTCACAGAACCATCCCAGGGCGGTTTCCCAGTCCCGGCGCGGGGCGATCGCCCGGTACACCAGTCTGGCGCGGGAGCCGTCGGCGTCCCACACGGCACCTGCAGGACGCAGCTCGTCGCCGGGGCGGGCGGCGGCGGGCGTCAGTTCCGCCATGAAGGCTGCCTCGCGGCCCTCGCGGGCTTCGTCGCGGGATGTGAGGCCGTGGGAAAGCCACACACGGATCGTCTCGCCGGGACCGTCCGCACCCGGCGGCACCAGCCCGGAGTAGAGTCGCACACCGAGATCCAGGGTATCGGGATCCAGCGTGACCTCGCCGGCGGGCGCTGCCACCTGCTCCCGAACCGTGACGAACGCCTGGTGGAATCGACCCCACGCCTGCATCAGGCCGGCGACGCGGGCGGTCTCGAGCGCCGCCGATGCGTCGGAGGGGCCGTCGACATCAAGGGATACCGCCGTTCCGCGGCTGCCCAGCGCCTCCGTCACCTCTCCGGTGAGGTTTGCCGGGCCCGAACCCGAAAGGTCGATCACCTGCACCCGGCCGTCGGTCGAGACAACGCGCAGTTCCTGCTGCAAGAGATCGACGCGGATTTCGATCCGTCCGTCGAGGAGCCCGGTGCGGAATCCGCGGGGTGACAGGATGAGTTCGCGGTGTTCGGGCCGCCGCCGGCCCTCCGTCATCTGTTCCTTGACCTGCCCGGCGACCCGGGCGATGTGAAGCACGCGTTCGAGCGTCCCGACGACGTCGTCGCGTGCAAGATCCGGTAGTGTCATGGGAAAGAAGATCGATGCACGAACGCGGATCGTCAACCGGCGGCGGCGGACACCGGCTCCGGCGCCGCCGCCTCCTCCTCCGAGGCCGCCGCCGGCGCTGCCGTCGGTTCCCGCTCCGGGGTGTCGTCCTTCATCGTGCGCAGCTCCCGGAAGAAAAACAGACCGGTAACGACCGCGGAGATCAGGTCCGCCGTGGGGGCGGCGGCGTACACACCGGCGAGTCCGAACACGGGCGGCAGGATGAGCAACATCGGGATAAAGACGATCACCTGTCGCGACAGCCCCAGGAACATCGCGTGTCGTGGTTTGCCCACCGCCTGGAAGTAGTTGGCCGCCACGATCTGGAAGCCCACCAGGGGAAGAACGAAGAAAAACACCGTCATGCCGTGGGCGCCGACCGTCCGGAGTTCCGGGTTGTCGGCGTTGAACAGGCGTACGAGCTGGTCCGGGGCCACGCGGGTGACGAGCCATCCCAGGGTGGCTACGGTGGTGGCGGCGGCGATCGCGAGCATGCTTGCCCGCCGCACGCGGCCGAAGCGACGGGCGCCGTAGTTGTAGCCGATGATCGGCTGCGACCCCTGATTGAGGCCGAAGATCGGCATGAGGATCAGCATACCGACGCTGTAGATGATCCCCATCGCCGAAATCGCCAGGTCGCCGCCGTACACCTGGAGCTGGTTGTTGAGCACGACGTTGAGGGCGCTGGCGGCGAGCTGCATCGCGAACGGGGCGGAGCCCAGCGCCACAATGCGCACGACGATATCACGGTGCGGACGTAGGTTCGGCAGACGAATCTTGAGCGTGCTGCTCCCGCCGAGGTAGTACCACAGGATCCATGCCGCCGCGACTCCCTGGCTGATGATCGTCGCCAGGGCGGCACCGCGGATTCCGAGGTCGAGACCGAAGATGAAGATCGGGTCGAGGATCGTGTTCAGGACCGCGCCGATGAGCATTGTGGTCATCGCCACCCGCGGATTTCCCTCGCCGCGGATGAAGTTGTTCATACCGAAGGCGACACCGTTGATCACCACGCCGAAAAGTATGATGCGCATGTACGCCGCGGCGTAGGGCATGATCGTCTCGCTGGCGCCGAACAGCCGCAGCAGGGGGTGCAAAAACGTCAGCCCCACGGCGGTGAGGGTCGCGCCGATCGCCACCATGAGGACCAGGGCGTTGGCGAGCACGCGCTCCGCATAGTCCTTGCGCCCCTCCCCGAGGGCTATGGACACGGCGGTGTTGCCACCGATGCCCACGAGCATACCGAAGGCCATAAAAATGAGCATGAAGGGGAACCCCACCGTGGCGCCCGCGAGACCCAGCGCGCCGACGCCCTGACCGATAAAGATGCGGTCAACGATGTTGTAGAGTGACTGTACCATCATCCCGATGATCGCCGGGACCGAAAATCGAACCAGCAGGGTGCCGATCGGGTCCTGTCCGAGCTGTCGGGATCTGTCATTGTGTGCTGTATTGTCCATTTCCATCTTCCTGTTCTGTCGTTCCGTGTTCCCGGATATCCACGAGCCGCTGAAGGACCGCCGATACGTCTTCCAGTCCCCGTGCCAGCCGCGCGGTGTCCCCATCGTCCAGTTCGGCAAGAAAGTCGGTCAGTGCGGTTTTCAGCCGTGCGTAGCGCTCAGACACGTACCCGTGACCGACGTGGGTCAGCGAGACCCACACCCGGCGGCGATCGTCCCGGTCCGGTGTTCGGTGAACGAACGCCATCTCCTCCAGCGAGTCCACAAGGGAGGTAAGGCTCCCGCGGCGCATGTTGAGGCACGTTCCCAGCTGCGACGGCAGCATTGGCCCCCGTTTGTTCAGGATCAGGAGCGCCTTGTCCTGGTTTTTGCTGCACCCGGCACTGCTCTGCTTCCAGTCCATGATCGGTCCGAACGCCCGGAAGTAGAGGGGATTGATGCCCAGGAGCAGGTCTGCGATACGGTCATGTTCGGCTTTCATTGTACTGTCCTTTTTCGAACTGTACGAAAACTAACTATAAATACGTTCGTTGGTCAAGCACCCTGGCCGTGCATCGCCGGCAGAAAGATCACCTCCGAGTGCACTCCCTCCGCGCGAACGTGATATTGTCTATCGGGATGATACAGGAAGCAGACGAATCGGCGAGCGTTGACGAGTTTGTGCGACTCGATTTCTTCACCGAGATCGCCAAGGCGATCGCATCCGCGAACACGCTGCGTGAAACGATGGACCAGGTCATGACACACATCGGCCGCGTCTTCGCACCGGAACACTGGTCTCTCCTGCTGCGGGACCGTCGCAGCGGCGACCTGACCTTTCGTATCGTCACCGGGAGCGCCGGCGATCAACTGCTCGGCAAGCGCCTGCCGCGGGGGACGGGAATCGCCGGATGGATCGCCGAACACGCCCAACCGGTGATCATCTCCGACGTAACCCGGGACTCGCGATTCGACCCGACGATGGACCGTGTCGCCGACTTTCAGACGAAGTCGATTATCGGCGTGCCGCTCATGAGCGGAAACCGTGTGTTCGGCGTCATCGAGCTGGTGAACAAGATCAACGGGAAGCGCTTCACGCCGCTGGAACTCAAGATCCTGACCACCATTGCGGACTTCGCCGCGATCGCGATCGAGAAGTCGTACTACGTTCGGGCGATCAAGAAGGTGGCCCTGTTGGATCCCCTCACCAACCTGTACAACCGCAGGGTATTCACCAAACATCTGCAGCGCGAGCGTGAGCGGGTGGTGCGGCACGGGACGCGCTTTGCGGTCATGCTCATCGATATCGACGACTTCAAGTCGATCAACGACGAGTACGGTCACGCCGTCGGCGACGAGGTGCTGACCACCGTGGCCGGCATTCTGCGAGCCTCGGTGCGCAAAGTGGACATCGTCTCGCGCTACGCCGGCGACGAGTTCGTGATCGTCTTTCCTGACTCGGGCGAGGAGGCCGCGGAACGGGCGAAACAACGACTGCTGGACGGCCTCGCAGCGCACAACGCCGCGGCCACACCGCACATCTCATGCAGCATCGGCCTGTACGCCGCCTCCGAGGAGAACGTGGACCGGATATTCGAACTCGTGGACGAGCAGATGTACCGCGACAAGTCGCGGCGCGGTGACACCGACCGATCGTACGGCGACATGGTCGGGCACCTCGAGGAACTCATCGACGAGGAGGAGTCGTAGGCTCCGCCGCGTTCTGCACCTCCCGGGTGCTGCGCAGCCGTCGATCCGGCCCCACAACGCGCAGGGGCCCGTCGAGGGTGACCGTGTCGGTGTGCACGATGTCGCGGGACGAAGTGCCGACCATGATCTCGAACGTCCCGGGCTCCACGATGCGTCGGTTGTCGCGGCCGGTAAAGCTGAGCATGTCGCAGGGAATCGTCATGCGCACGGTGCGACGATCTCCGGCGTCCAGCGCAACGCGGCAGAACGCCTTCAGTTCCATGACCGGTCGTGTGAGGCTGGCGTACAGATCCCGGACGTAGACCTGAACCACCTCGCTCCCGGCGCGATCGCCGGTGTTGGCGATCCGGCATTCGACGGTGAGTTCGCCGTCGGTGGCCACGGCGGCGGGACCCACCGACACCTCGGATATCGCGAACTGCGTGTAGCTCAGGCCGAACCCGAAGGGATACGCGGCGCCGAACTCAGGCTGGATCGGCGTTCCGGCGGATTTGAGCTTGTGGTTGTAGAAGTAGGGCAGGGCGCCGGCGGTTCTGGGGATCGACACCGGCAGGCGGCCGCCGGGATTCACGGCTCCAAAGAGAACGTCGGCGATCGCCGCGGCCCCTTCCTGACCGGGCAACCACGCCTGGAGCACCGCCGCCGCCTCATCGAAGCCCCGTCCGAGGTGGTACGGTCGGCCACTGGAGACGACGATCGCGGTGGGCGTACCGGTATCCAGAATCGCCTCCACGAGGCGGGCCTGCGCTCCCGGGAGCTCCAGTGATGTCGTGTCCGATCCCTCTCCCACGGTTCCCGTGAGAAAGAGCCCCGACAGGTCTCCCACCATGAGTACGACCCGGTCCGCGGCGCGGGCGACCTCAACCGCCTCCGCAATACCGGAGGTGTCGTAGCTGATCACCGAGCGCTGGGTCGCACCGTCGGCGCCCAGCTCACCGGGAAACACCGGTGCGTCCTTCGGCCGTTCCGTGAGGACGTCGCACCCTCTGGCGTGGGTGACGGGGTTGGTGCAGCGTGCGGCAACCTCCTCGGTGAGAGTGCGCAGGTGGTTGGCGTCGGACTCTGCACCGCTGGCGATCAGGTGAACCGGAAACGAGTATCCGTTGAGCATGGAGAGCCGCTCGTCCGCCAGCGGACCGATCACCGCCACCGTATCGTCCGGCGACAGGGGCAGCGTCCCGTCGTTCTTCAACAGGACGATCGAATCCGCCGCCACTCGACGGGCGAGGTCGCGGTGCTCCGGCGGGTTGAGTCGCACCGCGTCCTCCTGCGCGTAGGGCCGGTCAAACAGGCCGAGGCGCATCTTTTCCACAAGAACCCTGCGTACCGCGGCGTCAACCACGGACGGGTCCAGCGTCCCGCGGTCCAGCGCCCGTCGGAGCCCTTCGCGGTAGGCGGTTTCGCCGGGCATCTCCTGGTCGACGCCGGCTTCGAGCGCTGCTGCTGCTGCTGCGGCGATATCCTCGCGGGTTCGGTGGTCCTGATAGAGCTGCGCGATCCCCTCGTAGTCGGAAACCACGAGTCCATCGAACCCCCACTCCTCGCGAAGGACCTCAGTGAGTAGATGACGCGACTCGTGGATCGGTTCCCCGTCCAGGTCGTGGTACGCCGGCATCACCGCCCCGGCGTTCCCCAGGCGAACCGCCATCTCAAAGGGCAGGAGGAAGGTGTCGCGAAGCTCGCGCTCTCCGAGTCGGACGGGAGCGTGGTTCCGGCCGCCCTCACTGAAGGAGTGGCCGGCGAAGTGCTTCAGCGTCGCCAGGATGCGGCGGTCGGGTCCCTGCAGTCCGCGGACGTACGCCGTTGCCAGCGTGCCCACCAGGTAAGGGTCCTCACCGAAGCACTCCTCGGTCCGGCCCCACCGGGCGTCGCGGCAGACGTCCAGCACCGGAGAAAGGCCCTGTCGGGCGCCGATCGCCACCATCTCGTCGCCGATCGCGCGGCCGATCTCCTCGACGAGGTCCTCGTTCCACAACGAACCGAGGTTGAGGCTGGAGGGGAACATGGTGGCGCCGTGGGCCATGACGCCTGAGAGGCACTCCTCGTGGGGAATCGCGGGAATCCCCAGGCGGGTGTTGTCCACCAGAAACTTCTGGACGCGATTGAGCGTACGGACGCCTTCCCGGGCGTCGATCGGTGCGCTACCCAGCGGACGGGTGATCTGACCGATCCCGTGGGCCATGCGTTCGAAGGGGTCCACCGGCGCGGCGCCCTGGGTCATGCCGGAAAGCGAGCGAACCGAGACGGTGCCGTTCTCCATGACGAGCCAGATCGAGCACAGCTGGGCGATCTTCTCCTCGATCCGCATTTCGCTGAGAATGTGTTGAGCGCGTTTGGTGTAGTCGTGCATTGTCGGACCCCTTACCCCTTGGTTGCGCCGGCGGTGAGTCCGGCGACGATGTAGCGTTGCAGGAAGATGTAGAACAGCGCCACCGGAACGATCGATACGGTCACGAACGCCATGATCAGGTTCCACCCGGTGGTGAACTGTCCCTGAAACTGCATCACTCCCAGTGGAATCGTGAATGAGTCGGCGTCGCTGAGAACGATCAGCGGCAGGAGAAACTGGTTCCAGCTCATGATCAGCGTGACGATCGTGACGGTGGTGATCACGGGCGTCGAGAGCGGAAGGCACACCCGCACCGCAAACGTCATGATGCCGCCGCCGTCGATCGCCACGGCGTCCTGCAGTTCCCAGGGAATCTCCCGAAAGAACCCGGTGATGATGAAGATGCTCAGTGGCAGGCTGAAGGCCGCCTCCGCCAGAATCACGCCCAGGCGCGAGCCCAGGAGGCCGAAGTCACGCAGCTGCAGGTACAGCGGCAGGATCGCCACGGTGAGCGGAAACATAAGCCCCATGACGAAGAAGTTGTACAGCGTTGACCGGCCGCGGAACGAGATCCGGGACAGGGCGATCCCCGCGGCGAGGGAGGCCGCCAGCGTGAGCAGGATCGTCGCTGCGGCTATCAGTGTGGAGTTGTAGAAAAAGTGCCAGAACTCGCCACTCCGTCCCAGAATCGACGCAAACGCGTCCAGCGTGAACGGTCGCGGCAGACCGAAGGGGTCGGCGAACACCTGCCCGTTGGTTTTGAACCCGCCCATCAGGTTGGTGTAGACGGGAAAGAAGATGATCGCGGCCAGAACCGCCGTCACGGAGAACCGGACCACCGGAAACCGGCGGCGGGTGCGGGCCTGCGGGGCGCCGGAGATGGGGCGCGCGGTGCTGTCAGCCATTGGTCTGCTCCCGTACGATGAATCGCTGATAGAGAAAATTGAAGGCAAAACTGAGCAGGAAAATCACCACCGCCACGGCGCTCCCGTAGCCGAATGCAAAGCGGCGGAATCCGAAGTTATAGAGATAGGTCACCAGCGTCTCGGTGGAGTGGACGGGGCCGCCCTGGCCGAGGGCCCATACCACGTCGAATATGTTCAATGACCCGATCACCGATAGAAACACGGAAATGACGATCGTGTTCCGGATGCTGGGGATGATCACGTGGCGTACGACCTGGAGTTTGCTCGCGCCGTCAACGACCGCGGCGTCCTCCAGATCCTTCGATACGCCCTGGAGACCGGCGATGTACAGAATCATGTGGAAACCCAGGTACTTCCAGACCACCACCACCAGGATCGCCGAGAACGCGGCGTTCGGCTCTCCCAGGAGACCGATCTGCGCGCCGTCTGCTCCAAAGAGCCGTGCGAGCATGGTCGGGACGCCGACCTGAGGGTGATAGATGAATTTCCAGATGATCCCGGTGACGATTTCGGCCAGGACGTAGGGGAAAAAGAAGATGCTGCGAAAGATCATGACACCGGGGAACGACCGGCGCCCGACGAGCATCGCAAGGAGAAACGCCAAGGGCAGCTGAACCACCAGCGAGACCACGATCAGCACGAGATTGTTCTGCAGTGCCGTGGCGAAGACCGGGTGCTGCGTCATCTGGCGAAAGTTGCCCAGGCCGCGGAAATCCGAGGCCGGGCCCATTCCGTTCCAGTGAAACACGGAGTAGTACCCGGCCTGGATGACCGGGATCACGACGAAGAGGGTGAAGAGCACGAACGCAGGTGCGATGAGCAGCAGCGCCACCGGCCCGCTCCCCATCGTCTGAAGCTTCTTCCGTTGGTGTCCAATCATTGTTCGGTACCGTTTTCCTTCCCGGAATGTGGAGCCGCCGGGATACCAGATGCATCCCGACGGCGTCCGGAACTCAGTTGTTCCGCCACGCCTCGTCGACCATCTGCGCGCACTCGGCGGGGGTCAGGTTTCCGGCGAGGAGCGCCACCACGGCGTCCTTGACCGCTTCACCAACCGCCGGCGGCAGGTACTGGTCGTAGTACAGCTGGAAGTAGTCCGCCTGGGCCACCGCCTCGGCGATCCGCTGGCTGTACGGATTGTTGGCCAGAGCCTCCTGGGCGCCGTCGACCACGGGAATGATCCCTTCGACGTCGACCAGTTCCTCGTTGTACTTCGCCTGCAGGAAGAAGTTCAGGAAGTCGAGCGCCTCGTCCGGGGCGTTGGCTCCGATCACGTAGCCGTTGCCGCCGCCGAGGACGTCGTTGGGATCACCGGCGCCGCCGGAGACCATCGGGAAGGGGAACCAGCCGAGGTCGTCGCCGATGCCGTTGCCGCTGGTGGAGTTGGCGGCGATCACCGCCGGGTTCCACTGGCCCATGAGCTGCATGGCCGCCTGGCCGTTGCCCATGAACGCCGCGGCGTCGTCGTAGGTTGCCCCGAGATAGCCGGCCTGGAACGGGTCCAGATCCGCAAGCTGGAGCATCATCTCACCGGCCCGGACAAACGGCTCGTCGGCGAATGATCCGCTGCCGTCGTAGGCCGCGGTAAAGGCGGCCTCACCGCCGATACGGGTGGCCAGGTACGCCCACCAGTGGTGAGCCGGCCAGCGGTCGCCGGCGCCGAGGGCGATCGGGATGTACCCGGCGTCCTTGATCGCCTGCACTGCGTCCAGGAGCTCGCTCCACGTCGCGGGAACCTCTACTCCGGCTTCCTCAAAGATCGCCTTGTTGTACCAGATCCCGAAGGCTCCCATGTCGTAGGGGGCACCGTAGTAGTGACCGTCGTATCCGTAGACGCCCAGGGCGCCGGACCCGATGCGGTCGGCGAGGTTGTTTTCCACGTAGTCGGTGATATCACGGAGCATGCCGGCCTGGGCGTACTCCACCATGACGCCGCCGCCCCACGAATGGAAAATGTCCGGCGGGTCGCCGCCCTGGACCGCCACCTGCACCTTCTGCTTGAACGCCTCGTTCTCAAGCATCGTGAGCTCGATGGTGACATCGGGGTGCTCCGCCTCGTAGTCGGCGATGACCTGCTCGCGCAGTTGCTGCCGCGACTGATCGCCGCCGCCGGAGGAGAGAGCCCACCAGGTGATCGTAACGCCCTGGTCGGCGGTGTCCTCCTGGGATCCGCCCGCCGGCAGCATCATCGCCACCAGAAGCAGGACCAGCATGAAACCCAGGTTGCGCGAAAGTGTTCGCATTGCGTACCTCCTTGGGATACTGAAGACATCGTCGGTGCCTGCCATGGGTACCGACGTGAACGTAGTGTAGGGATGCCTGTTTCGAATCCGAAACCGGAATGAGTTCCGGTCTTGGCATCGGAAAAACTACCTATGCGACGCGCGATACCAGGACACGGCGTAGCGGCGCAGTTCGCCGGTGCTCGCAAGGCGGAGCTTTTCCTTGAGGTGCTCCTGATAGGTGTGCACCGTTTTGACCGAGATGGTGAGGGTCTCGGCGATGTCGGTGGCGCCGTAGCCCTGGCCGATGTACTCGAGCACCTCGAGCTCCCGCGCCGAAAGCCGGTCCTCGAGGGCGACATCCGTGTCGTGGGGCGAGGCAACCATCGATTCCAGGACGCGGTTCCGCATCGCTTCCGAGAGATAGATCCTGCCTTCGAGGACGGTGCGGATCGCCGCGAGCACCTCGCCGGGGTCCTCGTGCTTCATGACCAGACCGCGGGCACCGGCCTTCAGCGCCCGTTCCGCGTAGATCGACTCGTCGTGCATCGAAACGATCAGCACGGGAACGTCGGGGTGCGAGGAGCGGATCGTTCGTACCAGGTCCAGACCGTTCTCGTCGTTCAGGGAGATGTCCACCAGCGCGATGTCCGGTTGGTCCGCGTCCAGGGCGGCAAGCGCCTCCTCGGAGGTACCCACATCGGCGGAGACCACGTAGCGCGGGTTGCTCTGAATGAGGGCCACCAGACCCTGTCGGAACACGGGGTGGTCGTCGACCACCAGAAAACGTCGTTTCACTCGGCCCTGACCTCCGGAATGCGACAGCGTACCACGGTTCCCGGCGACGCGGCGGAAATCTCCAGCCGTGCCCCGAGTTTTTCGGCACGGTAGTGCATGATCTTCAACCCCATGCCGCCGTGACCGCCCCCGGAGGCTCCGCCGCCGACGCTACCTCCACCGACCGCGCCACCACCGACCGCGCCACCACCGACCGCGCCACCACCGACCGCGCCACCACCGACCCCGCGGCCGTTGTCGGCGACTTCCGCGACCAGGGTGCCCGGTCGGGGATCACGAGCGAGTCGTACCGTGATGCGGGTGGCGCCACTGTGTTTCACCGCGTTGTTGAGCGCCTCCTGCAGGATCCGGTAGATCTCCAGGGCGTCGGACTCCTCAAGGGCGTTCCATGCGGCACCGGCATCGTCGTCGAAATCGATCGTCGCGGAGGTGATCCGCCGGGCGCCGTCGACGAGCGCTTCAACCGCTACGGGCAGCCCGTCCTCCCGTAGGCCCACCGGTACCAGGCCCCGTACGATCGCCTTGGCGCGCTCCACGGAACCCTTGATCAGGCCGTTGACCATGCCGGCGGCGTCGGCGTGGGCGGAACCCTCGCCGGCCAGGGCGGATTCGAGCACCCCCACATGCATCGCCACCCCCGCCAGGTGCTGGCAAAGATCGTCGTGCAGGTCCTGGCCGATTCGTTCCATCGTGTGGCGTGAAATTTCCGCCACCTCGTTCTCCAGCCTGATACGGGTGGCAACCTCGGTTTGCAGGCTGCGGTTGGCGCGCTGCAGCTCCCGGGTCCGCCGGTCGACCTCGCGTTCCAGGCTCTGTTCGTGGTTGCGGACCCGGTCGACCAGGAGTGCGCCCTGCAGTGACGCCGACAGCTGCTTCCCCAGCGTCTCGTACATGCCGGTATCGGGGGCATCTCCCGGCAACAGGAGGTAGCCCATGGCGCGGCGCTGGAATACCAGGGGCACCAGGATCCAGACGCCGGTCTGCACCGACGCCAGGGACCGCTCCGGGAGAATTTCGCGGCGCGAAAAGGTCACCGCGTCCCGACGACCGGTGACCGTCGGCTCGTCGGCCACCGAGAGCAGCAGTCGTGAGTGCTCGTCCTCGACAAACACGAGGAAGCCCTCCGAGAATCCCAGGCGTGTGAGGCCATCCCGGAGTCGGGAGACCAGCACCGGTGTCTCGAACGCCTCGGTAAGGGAAAGCCCCACCGTGCGTAGCGTTTCCGCCCGCCGCGCCGTTTCCACGGCCTGCGCCGCCTGCCGGCGGAGCTTGGTGGCCGCTACGATCTCCGTTGCCGATTCCAGCATCCGGAACTCGTCCACAAGCGTTTCGCGGCTGCGGGTGGCGGCGGACTCCACGACCTCGACGCGCAGGGCGCTGAGGAGACGTTCCCACGGGACCAGATCGTCGCCCCGGAGTACCACCGTCGCCAGGTGACGGTTCAATCGGTTGAGGAACGCCCCCGGTGCCGGTGTCCGCGCCAGCGCCTCCAGTTCTTCGGCGACCCGGCGGTCCTCCTCCGGCCACGCCTCGTGGGCGGGACGTTCGCGGTCCCCCGTCATGGACACCGCCACGGGACACCCGCAGGATTCCCTGAGCACGGTACGGCACTCAAGCGTCTTCTGGCGCGGTGCAAACTCGTCCATCAGGTGGAGTACCTCGCGCACCGCGGCGGCTCCCAGTTCGTCCAGCGGCTGTCGCACCGTGGAGAGCGGTGGCGTGCACGACCGCGTCTCGTCGATGTCGTCAAACCCGATCACGGCGATCTCCTCGGGGACGGAACGGTTGCGTCGCTGCAGTTCGGCGAGCGCCCCGAGCGCCATGCGGTCGTTGAGGCAGAACAGTGCGTCGATGGGCCGGTCGAGCTGCAGGAGCGCATCGATCGCCGCCTGTCCCGAGTCCTCCTCGAAGGTGCCGTGAACCAGGAGATCGGGATCCCACAGGACGCCGCAGCCGGCGAGCGTTTCCACGATCGCCTCCCTCCGCGCCTCGGACTCGACGTGCCACTTGGGCCCGGCGATGATCGCCACGTTGCGGCGACCGTGGTCCCTCACGAGGTGCCGCGTAATGTCCACGACGGCGCGGCGACTGTCGACCGTGACGCTGCTGGCGCCGTCCACCGGTACGCCCACGGACACCCGGGGGATGCCCGGGTGGCGGTCAAAGAACTCCTGGACCTGGTTGCGTTCGAGGTAGGTGGAGATCGCCGACGCAACAACGATGACGCCGTCGAACCCGGCAGGGTTGGCAAGGTCATAGATCGTGTTCGCCGCCGCCTCGTGGACGATCGGCGAGTTGATCCGCGACCCCAGAAAACACACGAGGCGGCAGTCGTACCGGTGCGCTTCGCGGCGGATGCCGCGCCAGAGCGCCGCCTGATACGCCTCGCTCAGCTCCGCAGTGAGAACCGCGATCCTCCGCGGGTGCCTGTGTGTGTCCATCGCTCACCTCGCCATTCATCCTACGGCGGGTTGGCGACCGACGCAATCCGTGGGTAGTATCCAGAAGCGTGTTGCAAAACCGACGCTATCTTCCGATCCTCACACGGTTTGACTCTGTGCAGCCAATCGATCTCCTGCAACTCCCGGTAGCGCCGGTATCTGCGCGTCGATCTGCAACAATTTCCTGTATACAGCCCGGTTGCACCCGCGACTTGTCCCAGCGCCGCCGATCGGCATACGGTGACTGCATGCAGGAGAAATCATCGGTAGACGAGATTCGCCGGCGCTTCGACGCCGACGTGGAGCGCTTTTCCAACCTCGAGACCGGTCAGACGGCCACGGTGGACGCGCCGCTGGCGATGGAGCTGATCACCCGCGCGGCGCTGGCGGTGACGCCATCGCCACGACGGATGCTGGATGTCGGGTGCGGGCCGGAAACAACGCGCTGCGGCTGCTCCAGGGGCTCGGGGACACCGACTGTGACTGCGATCTGCTTGACCTCAGTGCGCCGATGCTGGAGCGTGCCGGGCAGCGGGTGGGGGCCGCCACGACCGGAACGGTTCGGACGATCCAGGGAGATATCCGCGAGGTGACCCTTCCGGATGCCTCCTACGATGTGGTGGTCGCCGCGGCGGTGCTCCACCACCTCCGTGACGACGCGGACTGGGAGTCCGTGTTCACGCGGCTGTACCGCGCGCTCGCCCCCGGCGGCAGTCTCTGGATCACCGATCTTGTGAGTCACGAGGTGCCCGGTGTTCACGATCTGATGTGGACGCGCTACGGGGCGTATCTCTCGGACCTCGGTGGAGCGGCGTACCGGGATCGTGTCTTCTCTTACATCGACCGCGAGGACACACCGCGCCCTGTCACGTGGCAGCTCGAGCTCATGCGGCGGGTCGGTTTCACCGATGTCGATATCCTGCACAAGAACTCATGCTTCGCCGCCTTCGGTGGGGTGAAACATGGCTGACCCTTTTTCCTACCGCCCCCTGGGCGTGGCTCCCGGTTCGTTCGACCCCATGGCCATGAGCACCGGGGAACCGGGCCCGCCACGGCGGGTTGAGTGGGACGGGCGATCCCTGGCGGTGGTGCACGCGGCGCGTGGCCGGAAGACGACCGGCCGTGACCGCGGCGGCAGCGACGAGCGCTACATAACGCGGCACTGGTACACCCTTCATCTCGAGGACGGCACGGAGCTCGAGGCGTACTTTGACCGGCGGGCGCGGGGCCGCGCGCCGCGCTGGTGGGCCCGGATGCGGTCCGCGGGGGAGCCGGCGTGACGCGCGACGTGACCATGGCGATGTCCGGTGCCCGCGTGGCTGGACTTGGCCTGTGTGTGCTGTTTTTTCTGTCGCTCCCGTCGACCCTCCGCGCCGCCGGTACCGGGGAAGTTCCGGGCGAACCGCCGGAGGTCACGGTCTTCGCCGCCGCCAGCACAGCCGACGTGGTGCAGGAGGTGGCCAACGCGTTCACATCCGACACCGGCGTTTCGGTCCGCATCAGCACCGCCGGCAGTGGTACCCTGGCGCAGCAGCTCCGGCAGGGCGCGGACGCCGATGTGTACGTCTCCGCCTCCCGCCGGTGGACGGTGTTCGTCACGGACCAGGGCCTGGTGCGGGAGCGGGCGGTCCTGTTCGGCAACCGGCTGGTGGTCGTGGTGCCGACCGGCTCACCGCTCCAGCCGTTCGATCTGGCGACGGGTGCGCCGCTTCCGGAACGGGTTGCCGGGCGCATCGCCATGGGCGATCCGAGCCACGTGCCCGCCGGACGCTACGGCCGCGAGGCGCTGGAATCGTTCGGATGGTACGGCGAACTGACGGACCGCATCCTTGCCACCGCCGACGTCCGGGCGGCGCTGCGCCTCGTGGAGCTGGGGGAGGTGGACGCCGGCATCGTGTACGCCACCGACGCGATCGCCAGCTCGCGGGTCACCGTGGTGGCGGAGTTCCCGACGACGGCTCACGATCCGATCGAGTACCATCGGGTGCTGCTGACGAACGCGTCACCGTCGGGGGAGCGGTTCTACCGGGCCCTTGGCTCCGACGACGCGCAGGACGTCTATCGTCGGGCCGGATTCTCGGTGGGACGGGAGTAGGCGGGAGGTATGGAGACCGGTGCAGTGTTCACAACGATCGGCCTGTCGGTCCGGGTGGCGGTTCTGGCGACGCTGCTGAATCTTCCCGGCGCCCTGGCCGTCGCGTGGCTGCTGGCGCGCACCAGATTTCCCGGACGCACCCTGGTCGACGGACTGGTCAATCTGCCGCTGGTCATGCCACCGGTGACCACGGGCTACCTGCTGCTGCTGCTGCTCGGCCGCCGCGGGTTGATCGGTCGGCCCCTGTTCGAGGTGTTCGGTGTTCGCGTGGCGTTTACGTTTACCGCAGCGGTCCTCGCCGCCATGGTCGTCTCGTTCCCCCTGATCGTTCGCAGCATCCGCGTGGCTCTGGACATGAGCGATCGGCGGCTGGAGCAGGCAGCGTGGACGCTGGGGGCCGGGCGCCGCGACACGTTTCTGCGGGTGACGCTGCCCCTGGTGATGCCGGGGATCGCCAACGGTGCGGTTCTGGGGTTTGCACGCAGCCTCGGCGAGTTCGGGGCGACGATGACCTTCGCCGGGAATATCGCCGGTGAGACGCGGACGATTCCCCTGGCGGTGTACTCCCAGCTTCAGGTCCCCGGCGGCGAACGCCACGCGGCGCTCCTGGTGGCGGTATCGGTGGTGATTTCGCTGGCTGCAATGGTCGCGTCGGCGACGATGGGCGCGCGTCTCGACCGGCAGCGGGGACGGCGCGCATGAGTCTGCAGTTCGACGTGCGCCTTCCCCGCCGCGATTTCGACCTGGCCCTGGCGGGAGGGTTTTCCCGGGAGACCGTTGGCGTGTTCGGTCCGTCCGGGGCGGGCAAGTCTTCGCTGTTCCGGGTTCTGGCGGGGCTGGAGCGCCCGGAACGTGGACGGATCGTCCTGAACGAGCGTGTGCTGGTGGACACCGCCGCCGGTGTCTACGTGCCGCCGCAGCGACGACGGATCGGGATCGTCTTTCAGGACCTGCTGCTCTTCCCGCATCTCTCCGTCCGAGGCAACCTCGAGTTCGGTGTTCGTTACGCCCGCGGGAGTCGGGTCCCGTTTGACGCGGTGGTCGAGCTGCTGGACCTGGCGCCGATTCTCGATGCGTCGCCCGCCGATGTGTCCGGCGGGGAGCAGCAGCGAACGGCGATCGGCCGGGCGCTGCTGGCGTCTCCCG
>CAJWEZ010000065.1 GCA_913030605.1 uncultured Spirochaeta sp. | reverse complement strand
TTCAAGATTTCGATGAGTCCCAACTCCCCTCTTTCCAGGCCCAGCTGTTCGGCACGCATGGCCTCGGCTTCCCTGTAATACTCTAGGCTCGGAGGCGCGTGTGCGGTTTGATCAGCAATTGCCGTATCGGCACTTCCAGAAGCCTGAAGGCCTGTTGTCAGCATCAGACAGAGAACGATAAAGGGGAAATAACGGGTGATTTTGTTCATGGTTGATTCTCGATGGATTACTTTTCAGACCTCAACAGGCGGAGTGAATTAGCGATGACCAGTAGCGTTGCTCCGGTATCGGCGAGGATCGCCATCCACAAATTCGCCACGCCAAGAAATGCGAGCACGAGGAAGACCGCTTTGATCGAAAGCGCGAAGGCGACGTTGAAACGGATGATGGCGAGGGTGCGGCGACCTAGTTCCATAGCTCCGGCTAGTTTACCCAAATCATCATTCATCAGCGCCATGTCGGCGGTCTCGATAGCGGTGTCACTGCCGATGGCACCCATCGCGATGCCGACGGTGGCGATGGCGAGTGCAGGGGCATCATTGACGCCATCCCCTATCATGCCCACATGCTGATACTTGGCAACGAGCTCACGAACCCTCGCGACTTTGTCCTCCGGCAGGAGGTCCCCGACCGCTTCGTCGATACCGGCTTCTTTTGCGATTGCATCGACCGTGCGTTGGTTGTCGCCGCTGAGCATGATGATTTTATCAATGCCCACTGCATGCAAGCGATCCAGCGCGTCCCGAGCGTCTGGGCGGATGGCATCGCCGATGGAAATCACACCGAGCACCTCTCCCGGGGAGTCGTCGGTCGGCAGGTAGCCGACAAGAGCGAGGGAAAGGCCGCGGGACTCGATCCCGGACAAGATCGCTTCATGCCCTTCGACGGACAGCCCTGCTTCCTCCAGTAATTTGTAATTGCCGACGAATGCACTGCGCCCGTTGTCCAAATGGGCGCGGGCACCCCGGCCTGTGAGTGATTCGTATTCGGTGCTCGGAGTGTAGCTGAGCCCGCGGTTCTTCGCCTCATCAATGACTGTGCGGGCAATGGGATGTTCGGAATGCGTGTCGATGGCGGCGGCGAGTTTGAGCACGTCTTCGTCCGTGGCCTCGGACAGTGAGTGGATCGCAATCACCTTGGGTTTTCCCTCGGTGATCGTGCCCGTCTTATCGACGGCGAGTGCGCGGATTTTGCCGATGGCCTCCAGATGGATGCCTCCTTTGACGAGCACCCCACCGCGCACCAGCGCGGTGAGACCCGATACTATGGAGACCGGGGTGGCGAGGACCAGTGCGCAGGGACAGGCGATGACCAGCAGCGCTAGTGCCCGATATACCCAGGTGAACCATTCCCCACCGAAGAGGAGCGGAGGCAGCAAGGCGGTGAGTATCGAAAAAACGAATACGAGCGGCGTATAGATCGCGGCAAACCGGTCGACGAAGCGCTGCGTCGGGGCGCGGCTTTGCTCCGCTTCTTCGACTAGATGGATGATCCGCGAGAGCGTCGAATCCGAAGCGACTTTCGTCACTTCGATTTCGAGCACCCCTTCACAGTTGATGGTGCCGGCATAGACTTCGTCACCCACAGCTTTGTCGACAGGGACAGATTCTCCGGTGATAGGTGCCTGATTGACTGATGAGTCTCCCGACACCACGACGCCGTCGAGCGGCACACGTTGACCGCTACGCACGACCACCGTTTCGCCCACTTTGACACCTGAGGCTTCGACTTCCTCCGTCGTGCCATCATCAGATTTCAGCAGAGCGGTCTCAGGGGCGAGCGAGAGTAAGTTGCGGATGGATTTTCGCGCCCGTTCCGCGGAGTACGCGTCGGTACACAGGGCGGCGTAGGCGCCGGGGACCTTGTTCGCGGCGATCGAGACCCCGATGCCGGTCCCGCAGATGAGAATCCCGCAGGCGTACCGGCCCGCGGCGACGTCGGAAGCCACCGCTACGGCGACGTTGGCGTACACCGTGTCGGTGCTGCCGTAGTCTTCCACCCGGTAGCCCAGCGACTCCACGTGGTCGATGATCGTTTCCTTCAGCTCCCTGGCGTTCGGGTCACACCCGATTGCGATTGTCGTCATGCCGCCCTCCAGTAACCGTCGGCGGCGAACAGCCGGTCGACGCACGCGTCGAACACCCCGGTCTCCATCGCCGTGTCGAGTACGGTATAGCGCCGGCGGATCTGTCGCGCGCCGTGGTAGCTGCGGTGGAGCCGATCCTGGTCCACCCCGATCGTGGCGGGATCCGACGGGCACCCCGCCTGATGCAGCCGGCTGCGGATCTCCTCCGGGGACAACAGTTGCCGGCGCAAGCGTCCCTGCAGGTCTCCCCACGACGAACGGAGTGTGGTGAGGCGGGCGCGCAGCTGGTCGTCGTCGGGGACCTTCGCCAGCGTTTCCTCGACGCTTTTCTTCCGGAGAATCGGAATCGTGTGCTGTGACGCGATCCGTGCCGCAAGCTGGTCGCGCGTCGGTCGCCGACGAATGAGACGATCCACGTCCAGCCCGGAAAAGTCGTGCATGAGGAACTGGTCGTACATGGCCGACACGGCTACCGTGCCGATCCCCACCTTGAATCCATGGGAGAGCCACACGCCCTCCTGCTCCAGGTGTTCCATTTCCCACAAATGACTGAACTGGTGCTCCGCACCCGACGCCGGCCGCGAGTTCCGGTGGGCCTGCATCGCGAGACCGGTGATCAGGAGGCCCTCGGTGAGCCGTTCGACCGCCTGGGGTTGCGCGTGGGCGATACCGCGGGGATTGCCGGTCCAGCGGCGGAGGGAATCCTGCACCAGGTGCCACGCCGGGGCGTAGATCGCCTCGGCGCCGAGGGCGTCGGCCACGATCCAGTCGGCCCCGGCGGTGACCTTTGCCAGGAGATCCGCGTAGCCCGACGCGGTGAGGGCCGCCGGTGCGGCGGTGACGATCTCGGTATCGGCGACCACTGCGACCGGTGCGGGGCAGGAGAACGTCTGCTTGTAGCCGTCCCGGGATATCGACGCGCCGAAGGCGGTGTATCCGTCCATAGACGCGGCGGTGGCCACAACCATGTATCGCCGCTCGCTCAGATGAGACGCCAGTTTGACGATGTCGTTGATCGTTCCCGATCCGACCGCCACCGGAATCGAGTCGCTGTGCCGCAGGTGCGCCACGATCAACATCACGGTTTCGTAGTCCGCGTAAACCGCCGGCGTTGCCGCGAACACGTACGACGGGCGACAGGGAACGCCGGCGTTCCGCAGTGCTCGTTCCACCGCCGCTCCGGCGACATCGTAGGTGGCGGCGTCAGCCACGATCACGGCGGGGCTGGCGCCAAAGCAGTCAATAAACACGTCGGCGGCTCCCGCAATGGCTCCCGATCCCACACGGATCATCCGTGTGTCGTGGGCGCCCCGAATCGCGTCCTCAATCGCCGGTTTGATCATTTCGCAACTCCTTGTGTCTTTGAATGGAACATGGAATTACAATAAGGGCGTTACAATGATGCGTCAATAACAAAACATGGCAAATTATGAAATAGAACTTGCAAATACCGACCGACGCACGGGTACGGGGTTTCGTCGCGGAGAACGTCCACAGGCTCCCGCCCGACGTGATAGATTTGGCGGCATGGCGCGCTCATCGTTCGATCTGTACTACCAGCACGGGTGGGTCTACCTGACCGTCCCCCGCGGCGGCGCCGGGTCCTCGGTCTATCCGGAAGATGTCCGCAACCGCATGCGGCTCCTGGGAATGCCGCGCGTTTCAACGCAGCGCCTTCGTGACGCGCTTGACGCGGCCGACGGATCGCCACACCGGCTGGTGGAGTGGCCGGAGGGCGAACGGCTGACGTCAACGATGACGGTGGAGATCGCCGAAGACGCCATGTCGGCGACGGTGACCGTGTCGGCTCCCCGACGCGGTGCCGCGCCGCCCACGGTCGACGATCTGGTCGCTGCCCTGGCCCGGGACAGCGTGGTCGCGGGTGTCGACCGGACCGCGATCGGCAAGCTCCTCGCGGCGGGGACGTGGGATACGCCGACCACGGTCGCACGGGGCCGGGAGCCCGTGTTCGGGCGCAGTCGTCGGGTGGAGTACCGGTTCGAACTCAACCGCGGCAAACCGTACCTCGAGCTTCCCTTCGGACGCATCGATCTCCGGGAGCTGAACTTCATCGATAACCGTCACGCCGGCGATCTCCTGGCGGTTCTGCTGCCGCCCGTGCAACCCGAAGACGGGTACACCGTCGGGGGCACGGTGATTCCCGCGGAGCGTGACGATTCGGTGGCCTCGATTCCCGCCGGCGAGAACACGCGACTCTCCTCCGACGGCAGTGAACTCACCGCTGAGATCGACGGGAACGTCCGGTTCCGCGACGGGCTGGTGATCGTTGAGCCGGTGGTGGAGGTGGACGAGGTCGACTACAGCACCGGAAACATCCATTTCGACGGGTCGGTTGTGGTTCACGGCCACGTGGCGGACGGATTCACGGTGGAAGCGACCGGAAACATACAGGTGGGAAAAGGCGTAGGGCGGGCAACCCTCTCCGCCGGCGAGAACATTCTCCTGACCACGGGGATGAACGGAAACGGCGACGGTCACCTTTCCTGTGGCGGAAACCTGTTCGCCCGCTACCTCGAAAGCTGCGCGGTGAGCTGTCACGGAAACCTGTTCGTGGAAGAGGCGGTGATGCACTCCAGCCTGTCGGTGTGGGGACACGTGATCCTGAACGGCCGTCGAGCGGAGATCATCGGTGGCGACGCGGTCGTTGGCGGCAGCGTCTGGTGTCGCAAGCTGGGAACGATGTACGACGCCGATACGCGCGTCGCCATCGGGGTGTCGCCGGAAATCGTGTCGGCGTACCGTGCCGCTCGCGGCGACCTGGACCATGCCGATGAGGAGGTGGAGCTCCTGGAGGACAAGATCCACCGTCTCGACCGCGCGATTCGCGAGGGCCACACCGACGAACGCTTTGCCCGTGCTCGCGCGCAACTTGAAGAACAGCGTGCCGCAGCGAGCTCCCGCGCCGACGCCCTGCGGCGGAACGTTCCGGCGCTTCGGGAGCGTCTCGATCCGTCCCGGGAGAGCATCGTCGTGGCCGAAGAGGTGATGTACCACGGATCGGTGGTGCGTTTCGGAACCCACGAATACCGGGCGCCGCAGTCGGGGTCCTGGAAAACGGTCCTGCGGATGAGCCACGGAGATATTCATGCCGAGGGGTTCGATGCCCACGACCCACCGGAGATCTCGTTCGTCGAAGCCACCGAAGCCGACGAAGCCGACGCCGCGTCGTCCGGGACCGCCGCCGGGTAGCCCACCCGACCGGGCGGGAGCTATTTTCTGATGCATGCACTAAGCTTTTCTCGGAGGAAACGATGGACCTGGTACGCGACCCGATTCCCCGGCTGATCCGCCAGATCGCGGTGCCCTTTGCCCTGGGCATGATTTTCAACACGATGTTCAACGTCACCGACACGTTTTACGCCGGTCGGCTGTCCACGGATTCCCTCGCGGCGCTGTCGCTGTCCTTCCCCATGTTCTTCCTGGTACTCGGACCGGGCATGGGGATTCAGACGGGGGCATCGGCCCTCATCTCCAACGCCCTCGGCGCGGGTGACCGTCGTCGGGCGGTGCAGTACCAGATTCAGGCAATTCTGCTGGCCGGCATGGTGACGGTGGTTGTGAGCGTGGCGCTCAACATCGCGCTGCCGGCGATGTACCGGTTTTTCGGCGCCGACGGTGAGGTGCTCGCCGGCGGCCTGCGGTACATGCGAGTCATCGCGAGCGGCGGACTGGTTATCGCCCTCGCACAGGTTCTGAACGCGGGACTGGTGGCTCGCGGGGATACCCGGGCGTTCCGAAACGTCCTTATCGCGATCGCCCTTCTGAACGTCGGACTGGATCCGGTGCTTATGTTCGGGGTATCCATCGGTGACACGACCCTCATCCCCCGGATGCAGGAGGCGGGGACGGCGCTCGCCACCGTGCTGCTGCAGGGTGTCGGCCTGGGATACCTCATCGTTCGCGGTCGTCGCGAAGGTGTGTACGACGGCGCGGTCCGGAGCGACTGGCGTCCGCGGGGCGATCTCATACGGGATCTGGTCGGTCAGTCGGCACCGGCGACCCTCGACTTTCTGATCATGACGCTGGGGTCCTTCGTCATCAACTACTTCGTGTCCGACTTCGGCCGCAACCCGATCGCCGCGTACGGGGCGAGCCTGCGAATCGAACAGATCGCGCTCCTGCCGCTCTTCGGGATCAGCACGGCCCTGTCCACCCTGGTGGGACAGAACAACGGCGCCGGCCGTCTCGATCGGGTGGACGAGTCGTTTCGCACGTCGGTTCGGATTTCGGTGTTTGCGGCGGTGGCGATCCTCACGCCGGTGCTGCTGGCGGCGGGATCGCTCCTGCGCCTCTTTACCGATACCGCGGAGGTTGTGGCGATCGGACGGCGCTACCTGTACATCCAGGGGATCACGTATTTTTCGTACATCCTCATGAACCTGTCGAACGCGGTCCTCAGGGGCCTCAAGCGCCCGATCATGATCATGTGGGTCGGGGTCTATCGGCAGATTGCGGCCCCCTTCGCGGTGTTCCCGTTCCTTGCCTACGTCCTCGGCATGCGGGTCGACGGGGTGTTCTGGGGACTGGCGCTGGTCAACTGGTCGGCGGCGGCCTTCACGTTCTGGTGGTCGCGGCGCACCCTCGCCCGGGTGCGGGCGCTGGCACCGGACTCCGCGATTGTCGCTCCTGCGGAGTCCTGATTCCGGCGGAGTGTGCCGTCGGCGCCCCTGCGGGACGGGGCGCCACAATTCTCAGTGCGAAATCGCACTATGTGTACTACAATCTATATATGCCTTTCATAGATTTAGCAGGACTGGACGATGCAACGTTCAAGCCGGTGAACGGTGACGGCGGACACATTCGGGTCATCGGTCTCACGCAGTGCAAGCACTGCCACCACGCCATTGCCGTGCTGCGCAAGCGCGGCGTGGAGTTCTCCTTCGCGTACCTGGACGCGATGCCCGCACCAGTCCGCGGGAAACTGCTCAGGGCGCTGAAGGCCCACGTCTCACCGGCGGCACTGCTCTTTCCGGTGCTGCTTACCGACGATGGTACCTTCGTGGCAGGGTACGACGCCGATGTCTGGGCCGAGGCCGGGGTGGACACCGGCGGCGAGGTGTACGCCGACGCTTGACGTGTATGACCGCTCCTGTCAGGTTTGGAGCGGGGCACACGTCATGAAACGAAATCCGTTTCGATTCTTCGTCGAAATCTACCAGCAGCCCACGTGGGCGATCGTCTGGATCAATATCCTCACCGCAGTAAACCTGGCGAGCATTGCGTTCCTCGACTCCCCGGAGGGGCGGCTCATCCTCGCCACGTATGCGATCAACACGACGGTCATGCTGGCGCTGTACCGCTCCGCGGGAATGGGGAAGATCCTGGGGGCCGCCCACGCATTGTGGGTTCCGCTGCTGATCTATCTCTGGCCGCGGGCGGTTTCCGCGAGCACCGGACCGTTGCGGGTGTACCTGTTGGTATTCTGTGCCATCGCGACGGTATCGCTGGCGTTCGATCTCTCCGATGTGGTGCAGGCGCTCAGGAGCCGCAACGCGCCGCGGGTGGACTGACCACCGGGCCACGCCGCCGAGGCGGTCACGGCAGCGCGCCGTGAATCGCCGACCCGATCAGAAACAGCGCGAGTCCGATCACCGGAAGCGTCAGGGCAAGGGAGACTCGTCGCAGTCGGCCGTAGTGGAAAGCGATCCACGCGACGATGATTGAGGTCGGAAGCAGAATCGGGGTTGTTACGGCGCCGGCTATCTGCAGGTAGACACCGAGACTCAGCCCTTCATCGGCGAGCATCGGAGCGAAGAGGCCGCCCACCGTGGCCGGTACGATCAACAGGCCGTAGGCGACGGTCGCACCCAGGAGGGCGACCCGTGGCCATCGGCCCTGGGGGTTCATTGTCCACACGGTACACCCAAGTATGGCACATTCGCCGGCGGATGTCCCGTCCCGGGCCCAGGCTCCCTGTCGCGCGGAATTACCTGCCCAAAAAACGGTTGCGCCGGCGTCGCGGTGGTTGTAGAAGAAGGCATGAGAATCACCGACGCTGCCCGGATCGATGAATACTACCGCGCCCTCCTGACGCGGGACAGCCAGTATCTTGGAAGCTTCGTCGTGGGTGTGACGACCACGGGCATCTGCTGCCTGCCAACCTGTCGCGCCCGGAAACCCAGACCGGAACACACAGAGTTTTTCCACACCGTGGGAGATGCGTTGCGCGCAGGGTACCGACCGTGCAAAATCTGCCGCCCCACGGAGGGTGCGGGTACGCCGCCTCCGGCGGTGCGTCGGGCGCTGGAAATGGCGGTGGCGGCCCACGATCAGCGCCTGACCGACACCGACCTGCGTCGCGCGGGTATCGGTCCCGACGCGGTGCGACGCTGGTGCAAGGCTCACCTTGGGTTTACGTTTCACGGGTATCAGCGAATGCTGCGCGTGAACGCCGCATACCGGTCCCTCGCCCTCGGCACATCGGTGACCGATACCGCCTTCGCGACGGGCTACGAGTCGCTCAGCGGGTTCCGGCAGCGGTTCGAGGCGATGGTGGATGCACCACCTTCAGAGATCGGTCGGCACGAGGTGATCCGCTTCCAGCGGCTGGAGACGCCACTGGGTCCCATGCTCGCCTGCGCAACCGACCGCGGCCTGTGCCTGCTCGAGTTCACCGACCGCCGCATGCTCGAAACACAGATCCGAACACTGACGACGCGTCTCGGCGCGCGGATGCTCGCCGGTGAGCATCCCTTCCTCGACCGGATCGCCTGCGAACTCCGTGAATACTTCGACGGAACCCGTACAACGTTCGATGTGCCGCTCGACCAGCCCGGAACGCCGTTTCAGACTGCGGTGTGGGGAGAGCTCACGCGTATCCCCTACGGAGAGACGCGCAGCTACGCCGAGCAGGCGTCCGCCCTGGGGCGGCCCACAGCCGTGAGACCGGTGGCTGCGGCGAACGGGCGCAACCGGATCGCGATCGTGGTGCCCTGTCACCGCGTTATCGGCTCCGACGGGAGCCTGACCGGATACGGGGGCGGGCTCGCCCGCAAGCGCTGGCTCCTGGAACACGAGCGTCGGGTGAGTAGCCGGTGAACGGCGGACGGCGGGTGGACGACTGGTGAGACACTCCGTTCGCGTCAGGGTATGCGTGGCGGTGTGGGTGGCTGTGTACGTGGCGGTGTACACCAATCGTCTGTCTCTGCGTGGTGTGTCCCCCGGTGGACGAAAAACTGTGCCTGATACGAATCCCCGATTCGTCATATAGTGGGTACAGTAGGGAGAGACGCATGCATACGATCAGTCCGTCATTTATCCGGGAGATCCTCAGCGCCGCCGCCACCGACGGGGTTCTCAGCCTCGCCGGTGGTCTGCCGCGGGAGGACCTGTTTCCCACCACCGCGTTTGCCGACGCCGTTGCCACGGCCGTGGCACGGGAGGGGCATCGGATTCTGCAGTACGCAGAGACGCCGGGGGATCTCAGGCTGCGGGAGTGGATCGCCCGGCGGATGACCTCCACCCACGGAATGCCCACCTCCGCCGAGCAGGTCATGATCACCACCGGGTCGCAGCAGGCGCTGGATCTGGTGGCAAAACTCTTCAGCGATCGTCCCGTTGCGGTGGAGAACCCCGGTTACCTCGGCGCGGCGATGGCCTTTGCCGCCAATCGGGTTGAGACCGTACCGGTGGACCGAATCGGCGACGCGCTCGATCGAATCGATACGGCGGCCCTCGTCCGGGCGATCGACGGCGGCGCGGCGGTCTTCTACGGCATGTCGCGATTCCAGAATCCCACCGGCGCGTCCTGGTCCGCCGAGGGGCGGCGGCAGCTCGTTGAACTCCTGGAAACCCGCGGTGTCTGGTTTGTGGAGGACGACCCCTACGGCGAGCTGCGCTTTGACGCAGATGCGGAAGCCGACGCAGATGCGGACGCCGCAGATGCGGACGCCGCAGATGCGGACGCCGCCACCTCAGCACGCATCGATCGCGGGCTGCACACTCCGGTGGCGGCGGATGCGCCGGACCGGACGATCTACTGCGGCAGCTTCTCAAAATCCGTTGCGCCGTCGTTGCGTCTGGGGTTCGTGCGGGCGCCGGTGGAGATTGTGCGCGAACTGGGACGGCTCAAGCAGGCGGCGGATCTCCACAGCAGCGGGATCCTGCAGGCCGCACTGGTGACGATGCTTACCAGCGGACCGTTCGACCTGGACCAACACCTTCGTCGTGTGCGGGCCGCGTATCGAGTTCAGCGTGACGCCCTTCACCGTGCCGTTGCCACGCACCTGCCCGATGCAACGGTCGGCGTTGAACCCGCCGGCGGCATGTTCCTGTGGATCGATTTGCCGGAGTCGACCTCGGCGCTGTTTGAGCGGGCGATCGCTCGGGGAGTGGCCTTCGTTCCCGGGGTCCACTTCCGCGCCGACGGCGGCGACACCGGCATGCGGCTCAACTTCTCGTGCCTCGATCCGGCGCAGATCGAGACCGCCGTGGCGAGGATCGCCGCCGCACGGGAGGACGCGGCGCCGTGAACGCCGATCTGCCGCTCTACCAGCAGGTTGCGGACCGCATCGCGCAGCTCATCCACGATCGGGTGTATGAGCCCGGGGAGCGCCTGCCGTCGATCCGGGACGTTCACGCGGATTTCTCGGTGAGCATCAATACCGCCCGGGAGGCGTTCCGTGTCCTCGAGGACCGTGGCGTGGTTGAGGCCAGAAGCCAGTCGGGGCACTACGTGCGGACCGGACCGCTGGTATGCGACGACGACGGCATGGAATTCCCCGTGATTACCGGCTCCGCACCCCTGTCGCGGACGGCGGATCGACTCACCCGCCGGGTTCTGACCGACTCCATGCGCCGCGGATGGATCAATCTGGCCACGGCTGAGCCCCCGGCGGATCTGCTCCCGGGACGCCGCCTTGCCGAACTGACCGCTCGCGCGCTTCGCCGGGATCCGCATCGGGCGGTGGCGTACGAGCTTCCGCCGGGACCCGAGCTCCTGCGGGCCGAGATCGCCAAGCGGGTCGCGCGGGGCGGTGTGAACGCGGCGGTCGACGATATCCTGGTGACAGCAGGGTGCCTCGAAGCGGTGTTCGTGTCACTGCTGACGGTGTGTCGCGCCGGCGACTCGGTGCTGATCGAATCCCCCGGCTTCTATCTGTTTCACCAGCTCCTGGATCGTCTCGGACTCAAGGCCGTCGAGGTTCCGAGTCGCCCGGGAACGGGTGTTGATCCCGACGACGTCCGGACGGCGCTCGATGCCGGTCCGATTCGCGCCGCACTCCTGACGGCCAATTTCTCGAACCCCACCGGCGGAACGATTCCGGAGGATCGCAAGCGCGAGATCGGACGCATTCTCGCTCAACACGGCGTCTTCCTGATCGAAGACGACATCTACGGCGAGATGGCGTGGGACATGCCGCGCCCGGCGTCGCTGGCCGCGTTTGCGGACCCCGCTCGGACCGTGCTGTGTTCCTCGTTCAGCAAGTCGGTATCACCGGGGTACCGGATCGGGTGGGTCACCGGCGGTGCCGATCTGGTGGAACGGGCGATCCACACCAAGCTTGTGACTTCGGCGGCGGTGTCGACGCCGGCGGCGGTGGGCATCTCAGAGTTTCTGGCCGGCGGGGGCTATGACCGATGGATCCGGTCGGCACGCAGGCACTATCGGAGCACGGTCCCCCGTTTGCGTGAGGCGATCGCCGAATCCTTTCCCGCCGGCACCCGCTCAACGCGGCCGGCGGGAGGAATGGTCATCTGGGTCGTCATGCCCGCCGGCGTTGATTCGGTTGAGGCATACGAACGGGTACGGCGCGAGGGAGTGGCCTTTGCACCGGGGCCGGTGTTCTCGCTGCACGGGGCGTTTGCCAACTGCCTGCGAATCAACGCCACCGACTGGTCTTCGGAGATCGACACCGCGGTCCGGCGCATCGGTGCGGTGGCCTCGGATCTGGCGCGGGAGAGCGTTGCGACCGTTATCCCGGGAGGGATCGGAAGCGGCACGAGCGGGTGAGGGCGGCGTGGTCCTTGCGCAGGTGCTGATCCAGGAGTCGAGCGGCGTCGCCGCCCGGGCGCCGCAAATGGCTCAGGATCGCCACATGCTCCCGGAATGTGACCGCCGGGGCGCGCTGCCAGGCGCCGTCGTCACCGATTCCGACCGCAAGAAACGCGGACACCTGCCCGGCAAACCGGTCCAGGTGCGCGTTGCCTGCGAGGCTGCAGAGGCCGCGGTGAAACGCGCGGTCGAGTTCGGCGTACTGTCCGCCGTCGGGCACGGCGTCGGTGTGGCGTCCCACCAGCCCCGCCATGTCGGCAACGATCCGGTCGAGGTCCGCCAGGCGCGCAGGGTCCGGGGTGGCTGCGTAGTTCAGAACGGCCGATACCTCCACCATGCGGCGGGCATCGAGCGCCTGGAGCGTGTCCATGCGCGTGGGAATGCGGACCAGGCAGCCGCTGCGGGGCCGTACCTCCACGATCCGTTCCTGTTCCAGGCGCTTGATCGCGTCCCGGATCGGTATCGTGCTGACATCGAGCTCCCCGGCGAGCTGTTTGATGTTCAGGCGTGCTCCAAGCCCGATCCGTCCGCTGCGGATCTCCTGTGAGAGGTACTCATAGACACGATCGCTGATCGTTCCCGACGGTGACGCGCCGGCGTCACGGGAACTGCGTCGCTGTGGCATCCTGTTCTCCAGTGTACGACGCCGCCTCTGCGGTTCTCAAATCGGGGGCGGGGTATCGCGTTCTGATATATCAGTTGCCGCCGCACGAATCGGGGTGTACCATGACCTATGGCAACCTCCCCGGACGGCCGGAACTCCGCCGACCGCGTCGTGGTGTTTGCCGGAGGTTTTCTCGCCTATTCACCCATCGATCCGGCAACCGCCCAGGGCGGCGCCCGCATCCTCGCCGCCATGCAGATCGAACACGGAACGCGCGCCGATGTCGTGTTTCGCTGCCCCCGTGACTCCTCGATTCCGGTACGCTCCGAAGAGGTCGCCGACACGACGATCGTTGTCGCCGGCGACGAACGCTACGACCGGGAGCTGCTGCACGCCTGTGGTGTCGCCGGTGGCGGTCGCCTGCGCTGTATCGCGAGGTACGGTGTCGGTCCCGGCTCCATCGACATCGCCGCCGCCACCGAGGCGGGGATCGTGGTGAGTCACGCTCCGGAGGCACACACCGTTCCGGCGGCTGAATGGGCCGTCAGCACCTTGCTCGACCTCGCCGCCCGGCGCATTCCGTTTCACGAACGAGCCGCCGAGGGGCGCGAGGCGGACGGCGTGCCCCGCCTGGACGTGAGCGGCAGGACACTGGGCCTCGTGGGAACCGCTCCCGTGGGTCGGGCCGTGGTCCGGCTGGTGGCGGGGTTTGGGCTCGATGTGCTGGCCTACGATCCCTCGCCGGACCCGGTCTGGGCCGCGAAAAACGGGGTGACCTACGCGGACCTCCACGAGCTGTGCCTCCTGTCGGATCTGATATCGGTTCACTTGGTTGGAGCGGGGCCGGTCATCAGCTACCGGGAACTGGACCTCATGCGTCCCTCCGCCGTGCTGGTCGACAGCACCGGCACCGGTGCCACCGACGCGCGGGCTGCGTACCGCGCGGTCGCGGAACGCCGTATCTGGGGATACGGCGTGGACACGGTGTGGCCGTATCCGGAAATGCCGCTTCGTTCCCTGAACATCACCGTCGCCCCGGGGGTTGCCGGCGAGACGGTTCGGGGACGCTCCGCCATGCAGCACGCCGTTGCCCAGGCGGTGGTGGATGTGATTCTTGGACGCGTTCCGTTTCACGCGGTCAATCCGGAGGCGGCGGCGGTCCAATAGCCGACGGCGGTCCTGTCGTTCGCCGGCTTCTATCGCAGGCTGCGCTGATCGTCCAGCGTTCCTACCTCGCAGCGGGTTATCTCCACGTCCTGCGGTTGCGTTTGTCCCAGATCCGGTTCCCCGAAACGAATGTCGGCGCCCGTGTTCCGGGTGTAGGTTCCACCGGAGATCAGCACGCCGGTGAGCGTGGCCGGGTTCTCTGCATAGTTCGGGTCGTCACCGGTGCCGCGGGCCTTGATCGCCAGCCCGGCGCCGTGGACGGAGTCGCTCCCGTTGTCGACCACCGTGAGGTTTAGAAACTGCAGATTGCGGTACGCGCCGAACTTGAGGTTGATGTCGATCCCGGCGGTCCAGTCTTCTGCCCACCACGGTGTCCGCGAGGTATCGCCGTTATCGTGGAACGCCGAGTCGCGGATCACGGACTCGGACAGCCGCTCGGTGTAGAAGCCCTTGAGGCCGTTCCCGCGGAACTCGCTGGAACTGATGGTGATCGACTCGGCCACCGTCGGTTCGTTTTCGGAGTTGTAGACGATCATGCCGTAGCCCATGTCCGCGCAGAGTACCCGGTCGACCACGAGGTGGCGCAGCGGCGTGCTCGGGGCAACGGTGATCCCCTGCTCGGGCGTTCCGTTCTGCAGGTTTCCCACGATCGCAACGTCGCGGATCGTGACGTAGTCGATCGACGCGGCGGGCTCAAAGAGGATACCGGGGCGCTGGTGGGACGGATCGAGTGCCGGGTCATGCCGGATGCGAAGGCCCTGGAGCGTCACCGGTCGCCCGGCGGTCCCCGACGCGGCCACCACAACGCTGGGGCGGTACGATGAATACGCCGTATCGGGAACATACTTAGGATCGAAGACCTCCTGGGGAGCGGAGACCTGGATCACCGTCCCGTCCGTTCCACTCCCGGCACCACGAAGGGTCAGAGGGCGGTCGATCTCGAGCCGCTCGTCGAACGTTCCGCTGGCGATCTCCAGGACCCAGTGAAAGCCGTCCGACCGTGGGACGGCGTCGATCGCATCCTGGATCGATTCCTCAGCCGTGACCGACGCGTAGCGGTACACGTCGCGAACGGTGAGGGTCCAACGGTGGCGGACGGTATGCTCGCCGTCGCTGACGGTGCACTCCACGTCGGCGCTCCGGTTCGAGGGCGTCGTGGTGTGGACGTCGATCTTTGGTGCCGTCCCCCCTACGACACCGTCGGTCAGGCTCAGCCACGCCGGCCCAGAGACCATGGTCATGGTGAGAGCGTCTCCGTCGGGGTCCGTGGCGACGATCGCGTAGCTGTAGACGGCGAGTTCGTCCACGTCGGCCGGCGCAACCGAGGTTACCGAGGGCGGACTGTTGGTGGTGTCGTCCCCACTGGAACCGGTCAGCTGATCGCACGCGACGAGCGTCACGGCAACCGCCGCCACCAGGCACACAAACCGTGTGACATGGTTCATCGATGGGCTCCTTCCGAGTTTCCGGTGCCGGAAGGCGGACGCAACGCCGCCTGGGCGTGCATCGAGGATGCTCGGTACCTAAATGAATGGAATGGAACAGGAAGGGACGGGCTGGGGTTTTTCTATCCTTCTATCATACAGGCATAGTCGCGGCGCGCGCAACAGACAATCGCGCCTCCCGGTGTTGACGCAGTGAACGAGGGTGACTATATTGAATGTACAGTTGCGCGATTGTGCAACTAAACGGAGGACGATATGTCAGGAATGGACCATATGTGGATGGAACGGGCGCGTCGGTCGGATCGCGTTCGTACGCACCGGGCGCGTCCCGTTTCGCGATCGCCGCAGAGGCCGGGAACACCGCGTTCAACGCTGCGTGCGGTGTTGGCGCGGGTGTCCCGGTGGTTTCGGGTCTCTCGACGCGGGACGGCGTTGCGGGTAGCATGGGGGCATGCCCAGCATGTCCGCCGCACCCCCGGACGCCGGATTTCCGCAGACTCGTATCGTTGAATCGCCGGTCCTGGAACTCCTGACCAGCCTGGAGGCCCTGGTGGCGCCGATCCGCTTCGGTGAGTTCCGTACCGCGGTCACCCACACGCTGGGAACGGCGTTTTTGGACGAGGTTCGCTCGGTAAACGGCCAGTTCCAGGGCGGAAACGCCTTTGTCGAGTTTGCGGTGGAGACCGCACTGTCTGAGGACGTCGCCACGTTCATCGACCGGGTGATCTCGATGACGCCGCGCCATTTCGCGTTCGTCGCGCTGGGGCGGCTGTATCCGGAAGATGAGCTTCCCGAGCCGCTCACCACGGCGTCGGTCACCGCATTCCTCGACGCGCGGGGTACACGGGGCTCCTCGCAACACGCCGGCGCGGATTTCTCGTGGGTGGACGATATTCCCTCCGTGCAGCGCCGCGTCGGGGAGCTCTGGAGCCGATACTGGCGGGAGTTCTTCCAGGCGTGGTATGAGGAAACGCGGACGGTCCGCCGCGGCGCCGTCGACGCGATGACGCGTCAACTGGAAGTGCGGGGCGCCCCCGACCTCTATCGCAGCGTGTGCGGCATGCGGGATCTGCCGGCGCCGCTTCCTGCCGATCAGCCCTACCACACGATCATCTACAGTCCGATTCTCATGTACCAGGAAGTCTCCCGCTTTTTCTACGGGTACGGGATCATCGTGGTTCCCTACGACGCCACGGAGACGGACGAACGACAGCGGGAACAGGCGCGGCGACGGGATGAGCTGTCCCGCGTATTCCGCGCCCTCAGCGACCCGGGCCGACTTCGGATGCTCGAGCTGATCGCCGGCAGCGACTACAGTTTCAACGGGCAGAAAGTTGCATGGCGCATGAACCTATCCACCTCCGTGGTGAGTCGCCATTTGAAGCAACTACGGGACGCGGGGCTCCTGGAAGACTACTCGCCCGACAACCGCAACACCGTATACCGGGTGCGGATCGATGCCCTCTCCCGGGTCTCGGAGGACCTCATTCGCTACGTGAAGCGGGAGTAGGCGGGCAGTCCTCCAGCGCCTCGAGCACGTCACACACCTGACGCATCGAGGTTGACCGACCGTCTATCATCCGCCGGAAGAGCACCCCGAACATCTGGGCCAGGACGGCATCGGCAAGGTTTTTGCCGACCAGCGTCGCCACGGAGTCACGGTATCGGCCGAGGGACGCGCGAAGCTGCGGGTCCCGGGAAATGTCGTCGGGACTGCGACCGCGGGTGTAGTCCAGGAGGACGGTGAGCTCACCGGCAAATGTGTCCTCGATGCGCTCCGCGAGGTGCACGAGGGCGCGCTCGCGGTCCGCGCGGGAGGCTCCGGGGGGAAGCGATTCCACCGCAACCTCCGTTGCCTGACGGGAGCAGGCCTCGAAGAGCGCGTGCTTGCTGGGAAAATAGTGGTACAGAACGCCCTTGGACACACCGATCTCACGCGCGATGCGGCGCATGCTCAGACCGTGATATCCGTGTTCACGAAACACGTCTACCGCCCTGCGGGCGAGTTCCTCCCGGTATCTGTCATGGTCAACGATTCGCGGCATGCCTTCTTTGCCCCACCATATTCGAACATATCCCATTGACCACGCAGTTGCCACCGGATATTTTTATGGACCAGATGGTCTATAAAAAGGAGGTGCGACATGGCAGCGAAACCCACCGTGCTGGTCGCCGGCGCAACGGGGTACCTGGGACGGTTCCTTGCGCAGTCGTTTCATGACCACGGGTACCGCGTGCGGGCGCTGGTCCGGGACCGGAGGCGTGCCGACGCCCTGGTCGCGGACGAAATCTTTGAGGGGCAGGCAACGCGGCCGGACACACTTCCGGGCGCGATGGACGATGTCACGTGGGTCGTGAGCAGTCTGGGGATCACGCGTCAGCGCGACGGCCTTTCCTACGACGAGGTGGACTACGGTGCAAACCTCAATCTTCTGCACCTCGCGGAGGCGGTCGGAACCGTCGAGCGCTTCGGGTACGTCTCGGTGTTTCGCGGCCCGGAACTGCGGAACGCCACACGGCTGGTTGCCGCCAAGGAGCGCTTTGTGGAGGCCCTGCGCGGCTCCGCCCTCCAGTCGGTGGTAGTCCGACCGACGGGATTCTTCTCCGACATGGAGGAGTTTCTCGACATGGCCCGCAGGGGGCGTGTCTACGTGTTCGGCGACGGAAGCACACGTCTGAACCCGATTCACGGCGCCGACCTGGCGTCGGAAATTGTCGCGGCCATGGAGCGGGGAACGGGAGAGCTCCCGATCGGCGGTCCGGAGGTCCTTTCCATGCGTCGAATCGCGGAACTGGCGTTCCTCGCGGCCGGTCGGCGGGAGCGCATAGCTGGCGTTCCCGACTGGATGCGTCGGTTCGCGCTGGCGGTTCTCCCCCGCGTCACGCCACTGCACGTGTATGGTCCGGCGCAGTTCTTTCTGGCCGCGTCGGCCCTGGACATGGTGGCACCGGCGTACGGAGAGCGACACCTGGCGGACCATTTTCAGAGTGTGGCGGCTCGGGGCTGATTCCCGCACGACGCACCGTCCCACACGACGCACCGTCTCACCACGACAGCGGCTGGGTCGTAATATAATTCTCAGTGATACCAGGCACTACAAGAAACAATTTTCCGTTGGATCGCTCTCTGTCATACCTTGTGTACATCCAAGGAGGGCGCAATGGACGACACGTTCACGTTTGAGGGGTTTTCGGTTCATACCAGTGTCACTGGCCACGGCGAGCCGATGATCATGGTGCACGGCACGCCGTGGTCCTCGTTCAACCTGCGGCATCTCGTGGCGACGCTGTCGGACCGGTTTCGGATCCATGCCTACGACATGCTCGGCTACGGATCTTCGGACAAACCGGATGCCGACGTGTCCCTGGCGGTGCAGAACCGACTGTTGGCGGCACTGCTCGACGGCTGGGGGCTCGAGGATCCGATCGCCGTGGGGCACGATATCGGCGGCGCGACGGTGCTGCGCACCCATCTTCTGAACCACCGGCAGTTTTCGTCGCTGGTGCTGATCGACCCGGTGGTGCTTTCGCCGTGGGGGTCTCCGTTCTTTCGTCACGTGCGCGAGCACCGGGCGGCGTTCGAAGGGCTCCCCGGCAACCTGCACCGCGCTCTGGTTCGTGAGTACATCGGGACGGCGGCGTTCCAGCCGCTGGAGGAACACGTTCTGACGGAGACGGTGAATCCGTGGCTCGGTGCCGCCGGGCAGGCCGGATTCTACCGACAGATCGCCCAGGCCAACGAACTCCACACGCTTGAGATCGTCGATCGTCTCGGTGATATCGACGTTCCCGTGCTCATCCTGTGGGGCGAGGAGGATACCTGGATCCCCGTCGACCGGGGCGCCGAACTCTCGCGCCGCATCCCCGGTTCGGAGTTCCAGCCCGTTTCGGGGGCAGGCCACCTGGTCATCGAGGAACGGCCGGGGGAACTGGCTCGGCGCATCACGGCGTTTGCGCAACGCCTCGATCGGTCGACGCCATCTCCACAGCGAGACGGGTGAGGGCCGCAACGGTGGGCACGTTCTGAGCGTCCCGCCGGGTGACCCAGAACGCGGTGGACACGGCCGGCGGCAGATCCGTTCCGATCTCGCGGAGCGGGTAGCGGGAGTCGTTCAGAATCGAGCGGGGGACGGCGGTCACGCCCAGGCCCGCGGCGGTGCATCCCAGGATCGCGTCAACACCGCGGAACTCGTGGACCCGCGCCGGCGTCCACCCCTGGATGGCGAACCACCGTTCGAGGGCGGCCCGGTATCCGCAGCCGCGGGGAAAGACGATGATCTCGTCGTCGCGGCGAATCGAGTTGTCGGAACGCGCGTGAGCCGCCACCAGGGCCAGGGGATCACGACGCACGGGAATCGCGTCGAGCTCGGGGTGATCCACCGGTGTCTCGACGAAGGCCGCGTCGAGCTGATACCGGGCGACGCGTTCCACCAGCTCGTGGCTCTCGCGGGTGTCGATCGAGACGCCCAGGTGCGGGTGTTCCCGCCGGACCGCGACGATTACCTCCGGGAGATGGACCGCGGCAAACGCGTCCGTCGTTCCGATCGAGACGTGTCCATCGAGCAAACCGGCGGAGCCGTAGAGCTCCCGCACGTTTCGAAGCGTCCCGACGACGCGACGGGCGTACGGAACCAGTCGGCGACCGTCGGCGGTGAGCACCATGCCACGACTCCGGCGGAAGAACAGTGCAGCTCCCAGCGCCTCCTCCAGCTGTCGGATTCGGGCGGATACGTTCGGCTGGACGTAGTGAAGCACCTCTGCGGCGGCCGACGCGCTTCCGTGATCGACGACCGCGAGAAACACCTCGAGATGATGTGAGTCAACCATCACCCCATGCTACCAGCATTGGTCGCGTTCTGCCGCGATTTCACGGGACGTGACTATCCGTGATTCACGACATGTGAAGTCTGAGTCGAATCGTGTCCCACTGGGGTGGCCTCAGTGCGTTTCGGGCTGCGAAACGCTTCCGCAAGACCCTGGCACGGTGGTTGCTTGTTCTTCCAAAGAGAAAACTTTGGGAGGTTGAGCAATGGGAAATTCCATGTATCGTTATCTGTGGCGTATTGTCATCGTGGGGGTCGCGATTGTGACCGTCGGCGGGTGCGCCACGGTGGTCAAACGCTCGGCGGTGGAGTCGTCGGTGGCGCCGGAACGCAGCATCGGCGTGGTGCTTCAGTCGGACCAGGAGGGGACGTTCGCGGCGACGTTGCGCGCTGCGTTTATCGACCGCGGCTACCGCACCGTGTTTCTGGCGGACGCCGCCGCCGTCCCGCCGGCGGCACGCGCCGACCGTCGGTTCAGCACCCTCGGTGACATCGCCTCAAGCATGGCGGAGTCCGGAGAGGTTCAGATGCCGGCGTCGGATTTTCAGGGGTTTCTCCGGCAGACCAGCATCGACAGCTCGGTCGCCTACCTTCGGTCGTACCGGAATCTCCTCCAGTACCTGCGCGAGGAGTCGGGGGTGGACGTTCTGCTTGTCGTGAACAACGAGCGGTCACTGCGGGTGTGGGCCTACGCCTATGACCTCGTGGATGACGCGGTGCTGTTCTCCTACTACCTGTCCACGACCGCCAACGGATTCGAGACCGCGGTACCCAGGGTGTCCGCCGAAACCAACCCCGGCTGGATCGTCGAGATCCCGATCAACCCCGACAGCAATGCCGATGCCCGGGCGATCGACGTCGCCGAGGACATCGCCCAGCAGGTGACGGGGTAGTGAGGTGCGGCGTATGTGTGTGAGACGAACACTCTCGGGACTGGTTGTGGTGGCGCTCCTTCTCGTGGCTGGCGCGCCGGCCTGGAGTCAGACCGATGACGAGACCGTCACGATCTCCTGGGGACAGGACGAGGAGGACGGCAATGGCGACGGGATCCTCTCGTCGATCGAAAACCTCCCCGGCCGTGGTGACGGTCAGGCGGAACAGACCGCCGGCGCGGGACTCGAACTCCCACGGTTTCAGTATTCAGCCGGACTGGCCGGCGGGGTGGCGATCGCCTCTTCTCCGACGGTCGCAGAGAGCGACACGCGGGTTGTGGCGACCGGTTCGGTACGCTACGCCCTGTCGAGCCCGCTCATCGGCGATTCGTTTCGGGCGGGGCGCGGGCAACAGGTCGGTGTTCTCGCCGTTCTCGGCGGGGATTCGCGACTGACCTCCGCGTCGGTGTTTCTCGATATGCGTTCCTCCGGAAGCGTGACCGGAGCATTCGCAGGTATCGGAACCACCATGGACCGAGGGCTTGCCGTGGTCTACGGCGTCCACGTCAGCGACCGATTTCTTGTCACCGGGATCGCAACCACACAGACCGGCGTGGATGCCAACGGGGACGACCAGACAGATGTAGGCGCCCTGATCGGCGTCGAGTACCTGTTCTGAGCCCGCCCGCCTCGCGTATCATGCCTGCGAACCGGACGCGAGGAGAGAACATGGAACAGCACGACATCTGGACGGCAGTAGACACGTATTTCGCCGGAAGGCTGGTCGGGACCGATCCACGCCTCGATGTGGTGAGCGCGAACGCGCGTGCCGCCGGCCTTCCGGAATACCAGGTGTCGGAACTGCAGGGCGCGTTCCTGCGGATCGTCGTAATGATGACCGGCGCCTCTCGAGTGCTGGAAGTCGGGACCCTTGGCGGGTACAGCACCGTATGGCTCGCCGGCGCACTTCCCGACGGCGGCACGGTCGTGACGATCGAGGCGGACCCCGATCACGCCGCCGTCGCCCAACGGAGCTTTCGCGAGTGTGGCCTCAACGATCGGATCGATCTGCACCGCGGAGACGCCTCGTCGGTGCTCGACGCGATGATCGATGCGGCGGAAGCGCCGTTCGACCTCGTGTTCATCGACGCCGACAAACGCTCCAACGCCGCGTACCTCCAGAAGTCACTGCGACTGTGCCGCCCCGGGAGCGTCATCATCACCGACAACGTCGTCCGGGATGGACGCGTCATCGACGAGGACGACCAGGACCCCTCCGTTATCGGTGTGCGGACCTTCGTTGACCGTCTCGGTGGCGAGTCCCGCCTGGTCTCCACGGCGATCCAGACGGTGGGAACCAAGGGCTACGACGGGTTCACCGTGTCGGTCGTCCGGGGCACGTAGCGGCGTGGGCCGTCGTGCCCCCCGGGTCAATGGCGATCGTCACCCGTCGTCATCCTCGTCTATGCGGATCTGGAGGTGGTGCAACAGCGCCAGAACCTCCGGCGAGGAAAACAGCGCGTTGCGCAGGCGGTTCCTGCCGGGATCGATCTCGTAGCCGGAGGCGTTGCGAAACGAGGCGTTCTCCAGATTGACCTCCTCGAAGCGCGTCCCGCGAAACCGCGTGTTCTCGAACGACGTTCCACGGAAATCCGACGCGATCAGCGAACAGTCGATCAGCTCGCAGTCCGAAACCCGGGTCTTCTCCATGCGCACACCGTCAAACACGCACGCCCGGAGCGTCGACCGGCGAAATGCCACGGCAAACGCGAACTGGTTGACGAGCCGGAACTGCAGCCCCACCAGCTTGCATCCGTCGAACACGACCGAATCGAATGCCGCGCGCTCGATGGACGGGTTTGAGAGGTTGCAGTCTTCGAAACGGCAGCGCTCAAAGACCGCCTGAGCGAGATCGGCGTCGGTGAAGTCGCACCCGGCGAAGACGCAGTTGGAGAAGCGTTTCTCGGTGAACGAGAAGCCGCGGAGCTGGTCGTTCACGATCCTCAGTCCCGATAGGTCGTATGTGTCGTCGGTCAGTTCAGCGTCATCGCTGCGGGTGTTCATGGCCCCATTGTGACACAGAACCGGAGGGCCTGGCGTGTGGGTCGGCCACTACGCCGACCCGCACCGCCATTTGGGCGTTCTCACCCCTCCGCCAGCTCGTAGATCCTCACCACGTCCGGGGCTTCCAGTTTGAAGTTGCCCAGGGGGCCGAAGCGGAGTGCCTGCTTCGCCATCTCATCGTAGCGGCGATCGGTGACGCCGAGCTCGGCAAGCGTGGTCGGCATTCCGATCCGCGAGAAGAACTCCGTCAGCCGACGGATTCCCTCCAGGGCGACCCCTTCCATGTCGTGGGCGCGGTAGTCGACGTCCCAGACGCGGACCGCAAACTGCACGAAGCGCTCGAGATCGCGGGTGTACACGTGCTTCATCCACGCAGGGAAGATCACCGCGAGCCCCGCGCCGTGGGTCACGTCGTACTGCGCCGACAGCTCGTGTTCGATGTTGTGGCTCGACCAGTCGCCGATCCGTCCGGTGCTGAGCAGGTCGTTGTGCGCGATCGTGCCCGCCCACATGATCTCCGCTCGGGCGGCGTAGTCCTCCGGCGTGGCCAGAGCCTTGGGCACGTTGTGGATAACCGTCCGCAGCGTCGCCTCACAGAGACGGTCGGTGAGATCGACGTTCTCCTCGAGGGTGAAGTAGCGTTCCATGATGTGCGACATGATGTCGGTGACACCCGCGGCAGTCTGATACTGCGGCAGAGTGAAGGTGAGTTCCGGGTTGAGGATCGCAAAGCGCGGACGGACGAGGTCGCTGTTGAAGAAGAACTTCTGTTGCTCCTTCTCGCGTGTCACGACGGAACCGGGACTCGCCTCGCTTCCGGCGGCGGGTATCGTCAGAACGACCCCGATGGGCAGCGCGCCGTCCGGTTCGGCAGCGGCGGTGTAGAAATCCCAGACGTCTCCGGTGTAGGGAACGCCGGCGGCGATGCCTTTGGCCGAGTCGATCACGCTCCCACCGCCGACGCACAGGATGCCGTCGACTCCCTTACGGCGGCACAGCTCGATGCCCTCACGAATGAGTTCGAGGCGCGGGTTGGGCTTCACGCCGCCCAGGAGCACCACGTCGACCCCGGCGTCGCGGACCGACGCGATCACCTCGTCGAGGAGACCCGAGGTCTTCACCCGGTCGCTCCCGTAGTGAACCAGGATCGTGTTTCCGATCTGCGCGGTTTCCGCCCCCACCCGGGAGTGCACACCTCGCCCAAAGATGATTTTGGTTGGAGAGAGAAAATCAAAGTTCTGCATACAGACAATGGTTGCACGGTACCGCCCGGTGGGCAAGCGGTTCCGGGGTACGGGGCTTTTGAATGGAGCCTGCCCCCTGCACCTGCCGGCGCTCGTGAGGCGGCGGCGACGCTCACGTTGAACGACGGGCGTCCGGAGCGGTACAGTGTGTGTCCCCGTAGGGGGTCGGAATCCCAGTCCCGGAATCGGAGGTTCAATGACTGATCTTCTCGCCGCCGGCGGTCCACAGATCGAGATGTGGGCCACCATGGGGGCCCTGTTCATCCTCGGACTGCTGATCGGGACGGCGGCGGTCGTCGCCGGTGTCGGTGGCGGCGTCATGTTCGTACCGCTTGCATCCGCGCTCTTCGCGATCCACGTCGACTTTATCCGCGGGGCGGGGCTCATGGTGGCGCTGGTCGGTGCGATCGCCGCGGCACCGGTGTTGCTGCAGCGGCGCCTCTCCCGGGCCCGCATCTCGGTGCCTCTTGCCCTGGCGGGATCCGCCGGGTCCATTCTCGGCGCGCGCATCGGTCTGCGCGTTCCCGAAAACGCGATCATGGTAGCGCTCGGTGTGCTGATGCTCGGCGTTGCGGCGCAGACGATCATTCAGGCGGTGCGGGCACGGGGAACGGATGCGGCGCCGGATGCCGGTGCTCCTGAACCTCCGGTGCGACCGTCCCTGTCCGCGCGCCTCGCGGCGGCGTGGCACCTGTCCGGGAGCTACCGCGACCCGGGGAGCGGCGAGACCGTCGAGTGGCGGGCCCGGAACATCGTTCCGGCGATGGTGCTCTTCGTGGGGATCGGCATGATCGGCGGAGCGCTGGGCGTCGGCGCAGGGTGGGCGAACGTCCCGGTGCTGTCGTCGCTCATGGGATTGCCGCTAAAGCTCGCGGCAGCCACGAGCGGCCTGATCATCGTGGCCAACAGCAGCGCCGCGGCGTGGATCTACCTGCGCGAGGGCGCGCTCGATCCGCTGATCGTGGTTCCGGCGGTCACCGGAATGATCGGCGGCACGCGGATCGGTGCGCGACTTCTGGGTCACGCCCGTCCGGAGGTTGTGCGCGTTCTGGTCATCGTGGTCCTGCTTCTGGCGGGCGTACGAACACTGTGGGGGGCGCTGGCATGAGCGGACTGGGGAAACGTGAACCGCGGCGGCCATACCAGCCGCGATCCGATCGGCGG
>CAJWEZ010000064.1 GCA_913030605.1 uncultured Spirochaeta sp. | reverse complement strand
AGCAGCCAGAAGCAGCTCGACGCTCTTGGGACGCTCGGGGCAACGGCAGCGCTCCTCGCGTGGACGGCGGGACTGATTGAACCGTGGCTCTGCCGCGTCGTCGCCCTGTCCTGGCTCACGACCGCCCAGGCGCAACGGACGCATTTCTGGTGTCATGAACGTAACCACTCGCCGCACACCCTGCCAGTCGTAGTGAGGTGGGCGCAGGACGCGGGACTACTCTTGCACCCCGATCTCCACCGCGTCCACCACGAGCGGTACGACTGCAATTTCCCCATCTTGACGGGCTGGACGAACCGCTACGTGCAGTTCCTCTACGAGGCCTCGGTGCGGTGCGGCCTCGTCGACACGGGCCTCGGGCAGAAGCCGACGACCATCGGACCGACCAAATCCTAGCTTTCCTCAATTCATCATCACCGCTCGCGCGCGCCCACTCCGTAGGCGCCATCGACTACTAACACATCATCGCAACTTACTCGTCGCCGCCAGGACCCCGAGCGCGCGCACGCAATGGCGGTCCTTCGGCCGCTCGGCGCGGCACCACGTCGCCGCGGCGGCGCCGAGGGACTGGTCCTCGCGGACGACCAGCGGCACCTGGCTGCCCTCGTACTGGACCACCACAACGTCCTCGACGGCGCCCGTGCCCCGGCCGACGTCCTTCACGTGCGCCGTCGCGGCCTCGGGAACCGGCGCCTTCTTCTCCTCGAGGCGCCGCCGCGGTTCCGGCTCGGGCTCGGGCTCGGGCTCGGGCGCGAAGAAGAGGGCCCGCGTCTGCTCGACGGCGGCTTCGTAGCCCGCCCGGCAGTGGTCCCAGTTTTGGGCCGACGTGCAGGGCCGCCCCCGCTGGTCGTAGACGTCGCGCGGCCGCGCGCCGGGGTGCCACTCGGCGCCGTTCGCCGCGGCCGCCGCGTGGAGGAGACGTCGCCGCACGAAATCCGGCCACCCGCGCCGACACACCGGTGTGCCACGGACTCCGCGCGCCTGCGCGAAGCGAATGGTAGCCAAGCCCGGCCACCATCGCCCCGTTGTCAACACAAAGCTCCGGCGGCGGCAGGATCGCGGTCACCGGTCCACCGTCGACGACGAGGTTATGCAATCGCGTCCTCAGTTCCCGGTTGGCTGCAACGCCGCCGCCGGCGGCGATGCGCCGGATTCCGGTAGCTCGCACCGCTCGTTCAACGCGGTCCATGAGCATCCCCACGGCGGCGTCCTGGAACGCGGCAGCGAGATTCTCAGGCGTCCGTGGAAAGGCGGGGTTCCAGAAACGGTCCAGCTGGTGCACGACGGCTGTCTTGAGTCCCGAAAACGACACGTCGTACTCGCTCGCGGCGTGGGTCAGCCGCGGACGTGGAAACGTCGCCGCCCGGGCATCTCCCGTTTCCGCGAGCCGGTCGATGACAGGCCCACCGGGATATCCGGCCCCCAGAAACACGCTCACCTTGTCGTACGCCTCGCCACACGCGTCGTCGATCGTGGTCCCCAGTACGTCGAGCTCGTCGTGGCTCCGGCTCACGGCGAGCATCGTGTGGCCCCCCGACACCAGAAGAACCAGATAGGGATACTCGAGAGCGGGTGCTCCCTCTTCGCCCGAGATGAGGTGCGGGGCGTACGCGTGCGCTTTCATATGGTCGACTGCGATGAACGGAAGCCCCGCCGCGAAGGCGTACGTCTTGGCGAAGGTGAGTCCGACGGCCAGCGAGCCGCTCAACCCCGGACGGTTTGTGACCGCAACGGCATCGACGGTAGTCGCGTGGGGCCCCGGTTCCAACCCCGCCTCCGATAGCGCCTCCCGAACGACCGGGTAGATATGCTCCACGTGGGCGCGTGATGCGACCTCCGGCACAACGCCGTGATACCTGGCGTGAATCTCGGTCTGCGAGGCGATCACCAGCGAACGGATCGTGCGCCCGTCCTCCACGACGCTGGCGGATGTTTCGTCACATGAACTTTCAATACCCAGAACCAGCATGGGACAGACGCGCGCGCTCCCTCTCGAGAAGATCACTCAACGGCAGAAACCGATATCCCGCCGCGGTGATCTCAGCATAGCGATCACGCAGAACCCGCGCAAGCTCGAAGGACGTGACGTGTCCGATCATCACGGCATAGCCCTGTTCGTCGGCCACCGCGAGGGCCTCATCGAGCTGCGCCGATATCGCGTCGTCTTCACGAACGTTGTCCAGGAACACGTCTCGGACCGCCGTATCGATTCCCCGGCTCCGGGTTGCGTCGGCGGCGACGCTCCGGGCGGTTGTGCGACTGTCGAGAAAGAACAGCCGGTAGCGACTCAGGGCGTCGGCAACAACCCCCATGACCCGCTGGTCCGCCGTGGCGCGACTGCCCATGTGATTGTTGACTCCGATGATGCCCGGCATCGAGGCCACGTTGCTCGTCACCGTGCGACGAATCTCGGCGTCCGACTGGCGTACGTAGATCGCACCCGGCCCCGGGTCGTTGCCGCCGACAGCCTCCATGGGCTGATGCAGGATCGCTTCGTGTCCCAGCGCGATCGTCATCCGCACTGCGTCGGCCGAATAGCGCAACCCGGGCAGGACGGCTACCGTGAACGCTCCCGGAAACCTCATGAACGCCCGGAGGTGGTCCAGGTCGTGCCCCGCGTCGTCCAGTACGAGGTACAGGCGCGGGCCGTCGGAGGTATCACCGTCTTCCGAAGACGGCCCGGTGCTCCCGCTTCCGGAAGGATCGGGAATCCCCTGGTCCGGTTCCTCGGGCTGAGCCGACGCGGTCCGAACATCTCCGGCACCACCGGCATCGCCACCGGAAAACAGTTCGGGCCTCAGCAGGCCGACCATGCCGGCCACCGAGGCCACGATTAACGCGAGTAAAATCAGTGGTGTCCGAACGTTCCGCATACCCCTCCGGACGAGGTCAGTTGACCATCATCTGTTTCAGATATTCGGCGTCCGTACGCAGTTTCTTGATCGCCCGCATCTCGATCTGTCGGACGGTTTCCGGTGATATCCCCATTTCGTCGGATATGCGTTTCAACGTGTACCGCTCGCCACCGTCGAGGGCGTAGCGAAAGCGAAGCACATCCTGCTCCCGCTTCTTCAGCCGGCCAATGCTGTTCCAGGTCTCCTCGCGCAGGACCTCGTGCATGACCATGCCGTCCGGGGAGTACGAGTAGTCCTCCAGAAGGTCCATGATCGTGCCGTTGTCCTCGTTGATCTCGCTGTCCAGCGACACGGGGGAAATCGCGATTCGCATGATCTCCGCCACATCCTCGGATTCCATCCGCACCTCGGCGGCGATCTCGTCAACCGTCGGGGTCCGCATGAGATGCTGACTGAGGTAGTTGTACGCCCGCTGGATGCGCTTCAGGGCGTCCTCCTTGCGATGAGGGAGCCGAATCGCCCGCCGGCGATTTGCCAGTGACCGGGTGATCGCCTGTTTGATCCACCATGCAGCGTAGGTGCTGAACCGTACACCCTTGCGGTAGTCGAACCGACTTGCAGCCTTGAGAAGTCCCAGATTGCCGTCCTGAATGAGGTCCAGCAGCGAGACATCGGGGCTGACATAGGCCTTGGCGATCTTGACGACCAGACGCAGGTTGCTTTCGATCAGCGTCTTCTGCGCGCCGGAGTCGCCATCCTGAATCCGCCGGGAGAGCGCCTGCTCCTCGTCGGCGGTCAGAAGACGCGTCTCGCGGATCTGCGAGTAGTACGCCTGAAGGGCATCAGACTGGGTCTGGCTGGCAATTCGTTTTTTGGCCATACCGTCCTCCTGCCCACCAACATGCAATCGCTGTGCCAAACCGCTCAAATCAGCCGTTGATTCTGTTAACTTGTTGTGTAGCAGGGAAATAAAAAACCCGCCATGACTGGCGGGGTTCGTTGATGTATGATTTTTCGTACATACGCCGCGCAGCGGGTATGTATTTCTATACACGCCGGGGAAGGCCGACCCCGACAAAATGGAACATATCACGCCCGATACTGATCCACAATCATGTCGGCCAAACCGAAACCGGCAGTTTTGGACATGATGTTCGCGTACTCGTCGTACAGCATGTCCCGAAAAATGTCGCCCGCCATTCCGGTGTCCACCAGCTCGTTCTCCGGGTTCAGCGTGCTGCGCATGCTTTCCAGCATCTGTTTGACGAAGATCGCCTCGAAGTCCTCGGCCACGGAACGCAACTGCGACTCGGGGTCACCCTGTGGCAGGTTGTAACGCAGGTTCTGCAGCTGCAGCTGCGCGAGGTTTCCCGAGCCACCACTCAGGCCGATCGAATCACCGCCGTTCATCGCTCACCTCCTACCGCTTCAGTCCGTTGGCGATGCCGAGCATCGTGTCGCTGGTCTGGATCGCGCGACTGTTCATCTCGTAGGCACGCTGCGCGACGATCATGTTCACCATCTCGCTGACCACGGAAACGTTGGACATCTCCAGGAACTTGTGCTGCAGGCGCCCCATCCCCTCGAGTCCCGGCGTTCCACCGATCGCGTCTCCACTGGCCGCTGTTTCCTTGTACAGGTTCTGGCCGACCGCGTTCAGGCCGCCGGGGTTCACGAACCGGTAGAGCTGCATCTGGCCCACCTCAAGCGGCTGATCCTGCCCCGGCACCTGGACCGTTACCCGCCCGTCCTGACTGACGTTCAGCGTGTTCCGGATGAAATCGGGCGGCATGATGATTTCCGGCACCACGCGGTGGCCGTTGTTGGTCACCAGCTGACCGTTGGAGTCGATCTTGAACGACCCGTCGCGCGTATACGAGAACGTACCGTCGTAGTCCTGAACCCGGAAGAATCCTTCGCCCTCGATCGCCAGATCGCTGACATTCCCCGTTTGCTGCAGGCTTCCCTGTTCGAACTCTTTTGCCGATCCTGCCACCTTCACACCGTGACCAACGGTGACCGGGGTCGGAACCAGCGTCTGTTCCGTTGCCGGCGTACCGGCAGTCCGTGTCGTCTGGTACAGGAGATCCTCGAAATCGGCACGGTTTCGTTTAAAGCCGGTCGTGTTCACGTTCGACAGGTTGTTGGAGATCGTATCAATATTGAACTGCTGCCCCATCATTCCGGAGGCGGCGGTCCACAGTGAACGCATCATACGCTAACTCCTTGCTGCGCCTATTGCGGCCGCATGACTTCCGCGATCAGTCTCGCGGTACTCTGGTCCTGGCTCTGGACGACTTTCTGGTTGGCCTCGTAGGCCCTGTTGACCTCGATCAGCTGCGTCATCTCGGTGACGGGATTGACGTTCGCCTTTTCCAGAAAGCCCTGGAGCACCGCCGGCCGCTCGCCGCCGAGCGCATCCTGTGCGTCACCGCTCTCGCGGGTGGTGTTCCACAGGTTGCCACCCTCCTTGCGGAGGTAACGGGTTTCCGGCATATCGACCAGGCGAAGCGTGCCAACCTGGACCGTCTCGTCCCACTGGTTCTCGCGGTTCTGGACCAGGCGTTCAGGATCATCGAGAAAGCGTTGGTTGGCAAACACGCGTCCCGACTCGTCTACCACAAAGTTGTTCTGCTGGACCCGGATCGGGTTTCCGTCCTCACCCAGCACCGGGTACCCCTGCTGTGTGACAAGCAGGCTTTCAGGACCGATCGTGAAGCTGCCGTTGCGGGTGTACCGTTCGCCGTAGGGAGTATCCACGACGAAAAACCCGTCTCCCTGGAGGGCCAGGTCGAACGAGTTGGAGGTTTCCCGGACGGCCCCCTGCTCGAAGATCGTGAATACCTCGTTCTGTTCCACACCCGTTCCGAGTCGTCCGACGACCGGTGCGTTGTCGATACTGCCAACCGGCTCGTTGCGGTACGGAAACTGGATCACGCCATCGTCGTTCGTGCGGCGCAAGAGAAGCTCGGGAAACGCCTTGTGAACCGATACGTCGCGCTTGTAGCCCGTTGTATCGGCGTTGGCCAGATTGTTGGAGATCGCGTCCAGACGGTGCTGTTGCGCAACCATCCCGCTGGCTGCAGTGAAGACTCCTCGTACCATATCCACAGTATCGGCACTCGCGTCTCCGGGTTGAGGAAGGATGCGCGCGGGCGCAGCGAGGGGCTTGGCGCGCGGGGCGTTTTTGGATATAGTTTCCGCCACACGCCAACCTAGCTCAGGGGTAGAGCAGCTCACTCGTAATGAGCAGGTCGTCAGTTCGAATCTGACGGTTGGCTCGCGCCGAACGCCGGTTTTCCAGCAGGGAAGCCGGCGTTTTTTTCGCCAATCTTTACCGGTTCTTCACACGGAATTCCGCACACCTTCACGCCTGCCGTCTACCTTCGCTCCCAGATGAGATACCCGGAGGACGCACGATGAGACACTGGCTTTCACGAATCGGAATCACCCTCACGCTGATGACAGCCCTGGCGATGGGTGCTGCAGCGCTGACGCCTCAGCAGCTGGATACCGCTATTGCGGCGGTGTCAGCCGAATACCCCGAGGCGGTCGTCGTCGAGGTTCATGTGGAATCGAACTGGGACAATCCGCTGATAAGCATGCAGCTCGACAACGGGTGGGAGGTGTACGTGGCCTCCACCACCGGCGAGATCATCGACCGCACCCGCAACCACACCCGACGGGACGACCGTCGCCTGGCGCGACAAATCAGAGACGGAGACATACGATCGATTCCCGAGGCGTACCGCAGTATCCTCGATCAACTCGCCGCCACCGGACCTGTGGCGAACTCCGACGGGGCAACTCTTTACGATCTTGGCTTCGATCGAGAGTACGGCCGCCTGATGGTCAACGCTTCGTTTCGCCCCGCTGTTCAGGCGGTGGCGGTCGTCTCCTCCGCCACGCGGACCCCCGGCGGAGATCACCACGACCACGACCGGTTTGAGCGCGAGGGTCGGGAGGACTACCGCGAGGAATACGAGGACGATGACGACGGATGGAACGGCGGTTTCTCGGTCTACGCCGACGCCGTCACCGGTAGAATTATCTCCCTCGACCGGGGTCACTGATATCGGACACAGGGTCACCGCGCGGAGGGATGTGCTCCAGGGTCGGAAAGAACCACCGCTGGAGCACTGCCCGCGCCAGATCCCACACCGTCGCCCCGACTCGGTCGATCAATCCGGAGTCGGAGGTGGCAATGATCGTCGGCGCGCGTCGAACCAGTTCTGCGTCGGCTGAGTCGGCAACCACGACCCGGAGGCGATCGTCGGGAGGACGTCCGCGCCCCAGCAACTCCGAAAACAACGCGGCGTGGTCGGCGCTGTGGGACAAGGGCCGGTCCAGGCACACCACGATCTCATCGGCGGAGAGTTCTCGGAGCGCATCCGCCACCAGGCCGATCGCCCGTTCCATGAGTCCGGCGTCATGAAGCCGGCCGTGAATGCCGCCGATGTCGCGAACGAGCCCGTCGTCGGCCACAAATACAGCGACACCACGCAGATAGTTGGCCACGGTGAGCACGACGTTGTGACCGTCGATCCCGATACGCGCTCCCTGGGACGGTGCAGCCACCAGGCGACGCCGTCTGGCAGCACCGACGGCGGTTGGCGACACGCCGCGAAAGAGGATATGGCGTTCCTCACGGGTGAGCCGATACCGGTCTCCAACGAGGGTGTTGCTCGCGGCCTCCGGGTACCCGCGGTCAAGAAGCATTCGATAGTCGACGATCGCCCGGCGAAGCGGTGGAGTGATCACGGAGACGTTAGGACCAGGGTTCGGCCCGACGCGGTCCGTGCCAGCGACCCTCCCCCGAGATCAGCGATGAGGGCGACCTCATCACCGGCGGACAACACGCCGATCGCATCCCCGGAGATCACATCCCGCGCCAGCCGGTCGTCGGATAATGGCCGAAGGTCGCCCTCCGGCACCGACGCCCGCGGTCCCGTCACCGCCACCGCAACCGGGGGAAGCTGGACCGTGAGGCCGTTCACCGTTCGAACGCGAACCGAGTCAGAGGACCGCCCCACAATACGTATGGGCGCACCGGCGTCGATCGTCACCTCCGCGATCGCGGGGGTTCGCTCCGGCGTCACCGGAGCGATCGCCGCCCCATGGAAGCTGTCTCCGGCACCGCGGAGGTTGGGGTTCCGGTTCTTCGGCGTTTCGACCCGCCGTTCCGGAATCCGGTTTGTTCCGGTTACGTCCCGATGTACCACTCCCCATCCGCCGACACCGGTTGCATCCGGCACCGGCGGCGCCGTACCCTCCGCCGGCGACACAACATACGGCCAGGGATCGATCGGCCGTCGCCACCCGCCCTGGTATACCCCGAAGTGCAGGTGCGGCGGTGTGGTGACTGCATTGCCGGTGTTTCCCACTGTTCCGATGATGTCCCCGGGGGCAACACTGGTACCGGCGGTGGTTCGATGCTCGTCCAGGTGGGCGTAGTACAGGAGAAGGTCCCGTTCCGAATCCCGCAAAACGACGACGTTCCCGCCCCGCTCGCGCTGTCCGACGCGAAGCACGTCCGCGTGGGTCACCGCGTGTACCGCTGTTCCCCGCGGTGCAAAGATGTCGATGCCGTGATGGTCCCGCGCCCCACCGTCACGGCGGTCCCCGAAAAAACTCCAGATGTCGCCGGCGTCGGCGCCGTCAACGGGAAACGTGAGTGCCGCGCGTTCGCCGATCGAGACCGTGAACCGTCCGCCGCGCAGCAGTTCCGGTTGCAGCCGAAGGAGGTAGTACGCGTTTCGGTGCGGTTCGAAGACGATCTCTGATCCCTCACTGCCTCGACTCGCCACCGGCTCGATCAGTTCAACCGCCGCCTCCGCGCCGTCGGTGGCACGAATGCGGAACACGTCGGCAAAGAAATAGTCATGGTCGGAGTCGATCGTGACGGTCACCCGCCGACCGGCGGTCATCGGGAACCAGTATCCCAGGGCTGCCGGATCGCGGGGGTCGAAGTACACGGTCTCCGTCACCGGCAGCGTTACCGCCGTTGCCTCCCGCGGAACCGCCTCCGCCGCACCCAACCACGCCGCACCCATATGCGTCTCATCCAGTGTCAGCTCCCGGAGTGCCGCCGCATAGGTTGCGTGCGACTCCCGCGGTCGAAACGGAGCCTCCACCGTCTCCCGTGGCCACAGCGCCCACCACGCCGCGGCGCCACCAGCGAGAACCGTGATACATACCGCCAGAATCGTTCGCCAGCGCCGTTCCATGCCTGAGAATGTACCGCTGTCGCGCCCCTCGGCGGCAAGTCGGCTCGGCGAGGCACTTGAGTCCGACCGCCGGCCGCGCTACCCTCTCCCGGTGGCCTCGACATTTCTCTGGTACGACCTGGAAACATTTGGACGCGATCCCCGCTGGGACCGAATCGCCCAGTTTGCGGCGCAGCGAACCGACGCGGATCTCACGCCGGTGGGGGACCCGATCGTCCTCTACGGTCGTATCAGTCCCGACTATCTGCCGTCACCGGAGGCGTGTCTGGTCACGGGTCTGACTCCCAAGAAGACCGCAGAGGGTCTGGTGGAGGCTGAACTCGCCGGTGAAATCCACGCCCTCATGGCGACACCGGGCACGTGCAGCGTCGGCTACAACAGCGTGCGCTTCGACGACGAGTTCGTCCGAAACCTGTTCTACCGCAACTTCTACGACCCGTACCGCCGGGAATACGCCCGAGGCAACTCCCGCTGGGATGTGCTTCCGTTGGTGCGACTTGCCCACGACCTGAGGCCCGACGGAATCGAGTGGGTATACGGCGACGACGGCCGACCGGTATTCCGACTGGAGGCGCTTACCGCTGCCAACGGACTCAGCCACGAACACGCCCATGATGCGCTTTCCGATGTGGAGGCCACCCGGGCGATCGCCGCTCTGGTGAAGCTCCGGCAGCCCAAGCTGTTCGAGTTCTACCTGTCCCTCCGGAACAAAACGGACGTGCGACGCATCGTCAATCTCCAGCACCCGCGACCGGTGTTGTACAACGCCCCGGTATTCACGCGCCCCGGGGCCACAACCAGCGTCGTCTTTCCCATCACCGCGAATCCCCGCAACGGGAACGAGATTCTCGCCTTTGATCTGCGATCCGAGCCGGACCTCCTGGTCGATACCGACGAGGAGACGCTGCGCCGCAGGGTGTTTTCGCCGGCTGGAGAACTCGACGGAGAGCCACGTGTTCCCCTCGTGGGGATCCAGGTGAACAAGGTTCCGGCGGTGGCGCCACTCAGCACGCTTTCCCGGGAGCGCGCCGCGGAGCTGGGGCTGTCACTCCCCGACATCGAGCGACGGGCGCAGGCGCTCGCCGACCGCATCGCCCGCGATCCGACGGTCGCCCATCGCATTCGGGCGATCTACGAGGATGGCGGAGCGCCGGCATACCGGGATCCGGATCTCAATATCTATTCCGGGGGGTTTTTCGGTGACGAAGACCGGGCCGTGTTTGAACGGATCCACGTGACGCCGCCGGAGGAGCTTCTCCGTACGCCGCCGTCGTTTGCAGATCCCCGGGGACCGGAGATGCTCCTGCGCTACGTGGCCCGAAACTGGCCCGATGCGCTGAGCGATGCCGACCGCAGGCGGTGGCACAGCCAGTGCGCCGGCAGACTTCTGGCACCGGAGTACGACCGTGCCATGGATCTCGAAAGCTACCGAAAACGCATTCACAACCTGATGGCACGCGGTGATGTCTCACCCCGCGACAAGCGGGTACTTCGGGATCTGCTGGACTACGCGGCGTGGCTCGACAAGAATATCCTGTCGCAGGGATAGTCGCGTGTTCAGCGCCGGCGACGACGGCTCCCCGCGCCGGTCAGCATCGCCGTAAGGGCCGCGGCGACGGCGGCGACACCACCGGTGAGGAGAATGTTGCGGCGGATCTCGTCGATTCCTGCCACCTGCTCCGCGGCCCGCCGGAGCGCGCCGCCCAGACCGGCCCCACCACCCACCGTGAGAAGTGTTTCGATGCTTACCCGGCTTCCGGCCACCGTTCCGAATATGAAGTAGCCGGCCACGACACCGATGACGGCGCCGAGGACGGCAAAAGAGAGCACACGTTTCATGAAGTCATCCTTTCCTCGAGGGCGGCACGAATTCGCCGGTATCTCCGTCGGTTCACCCCCATGTCGCCCTGCCCCACGCGGGAGGCGGAACGCATATGCACTACATTCTGTCCCGCGGGAACCCAGAAATCCACATCGTCCACAAAACCGAACACCGCACTGCGCGCCTGCGCCCGCACAAACCCGGCGCCGCGCTCTACGATCACGGTCCGCGGCTGTGCCTCGAGGACCGCGACGATCGCCGCCACGGCAGCCGACTGGTCACCCCGGTACGGAATTGGCTCGACGGCGTGGGCGTCATCCGACTCCGGTGCCTGGGTACTGACGCAGTTGGGCGACTCCGGACACGGCGCCAGACGACCGGCGGCGAGATCCGGCGATGCGACGGACCGGTCGCCCTGCGCACGATTGAGGAGCGCGAGTCCCACGGCACCGATGGCGACACCGGCAACGATCACGCCGCCGAGAATGGTGAGCACTTTCATAGGGCCAAGGTAGCGACGGACTACCAGCGGATCAAGTTTCCGCCGTAGCTGAGTCCGGCCCCGAATCCCACCGTCAGGATCAGCTGGCCCTCCTCGAGCAGCCCCTGCTGCTGCATGTCGTCAATCGCGATCGGAATCGAGGCGGCAGACGTGTTCGCAAACCGGTCGAGGTTGGTGAAGAAGCGATCCAGAGGAAGACCCAGCCGTTTGGCTGCCGCTTCGATGATCCGGAGATTTGCCTGGTGCGGCACGATCCAGGAGACATCCTCCGGTGAGATCCCCTCCCGCTCGCACAGTGTCCGAACCGACTGCACCAGGGCGTCGACCGCAAAGAGGTACACACGGCGACCGTCCATCTGGATCTGCATGTCGGCAAGAGTGTGGACCTGCGGGTCGAAGGGGGTTCTGGTTCCCCCGGCGGGTCGGATCAGCGCCGCATCGCCGCTTCCTTTTGACTGGAGCCAGCTGTGGAGCACGGCGTGACCGGCGTCCCGTTCCACGAGCGCCGCACCGGCACCATCTCCGAACAGGACACAGGTGTTACGGTCGTTCCAGTTGGTGATGCGTGTCAGAACCTCGCTCCCGATCACCAGCACGCGATTCACGGACCCGGCTTCGACGAAGGAGCGCCCCACCTCCAGGGCGTACACAAATCCCGTACAGCCCGCGGACAGATCGAATGCGCCGGCGCGGGATGCCCCGATCCGGTCCTGGACGATGGATGCCACCGACGGGAAGTTGGCGTAGTCGGGCGACGAACTCGCCACCACGACGAGGTCCACCTCATCGGCGGGCAGATCCCGTTGCGCCAAAACCAGGCGGGCGGTCTCGATGGCAAGGTCACTCGCGGCCTGATCCGGTGCGGCGATGCGTCGCTCGCGGATCCCGGTGTGGGAGCGAATCCATTCGTCTGAGGTGTCGATCGTTCGGGCAAGATCGTCGTTGGTGACGACCCGTTCCGGAACGTATGCGGCGAGGGCACTGATCGTGGCGGACATGGCTCCAGTCTACGGCGCTCCCTCAATTCGGTCAAGAACCGACAAACGCACCCGGTTCTCGTGATCGGAATTTCATGCTACCGTCTGCGCGATGAACGGATTCTACATTCTGCTGGGACTGTATGCGGTCGCCGGCACAGGGATTTCCGTCGCCGTCATGCGAAAAAATCGTTCCCAGAGCGACTACTTCGTCGGCGGTGGCACGATCGGATGGGTGGTCTCGGCAATGACATACGCCGCCACGACCTATTCTGCGTTCATGATGGTGGGCCTGGTGGGGTTGTCCTACGCAACCGGCGTCGGCGCGCTCATTTTCGAGCTGGTCTACCTGGTCGCCACGGTCATCCTGCTGTCGGTCTTCGGCGGGCGCATCTGGGACCTGGCTCGGGAACACAATCTGGTTTCCCCGATGGAACTCTTCTCCCTGCGCTACGGCCGGCCTGCGGCCACCGTCGGCAGCGTCGTCGCTGCGCTGGCCCTGGTTCCGTACACCGCCGTCCAGGTAATCGGGCTCGCGGTGATTCTGGAAGGGTACGGCCTGAGCTTCACGGGTGGCGTCCTGTTCGCTGTCGTGGTGATCGGACTGTGGGCGCTCCTCGGCGGGCTGCGCGGGGTCGCGATCACCGACGCCCTGCAGGGGGTGTTCATGCTTGCCGTGGCGATCGCCGCGCTTGTGTGGGTCCGACGCACGGTCCCCGGTTTGGAGACCTCCACGTTTCCGAATCAGGTGTGGACGCCGGCGTTCTTCATCAACCTGACGCTGCCGTGGAGTTTCTTCGCGCTCACCAATCCGCAGGTGCTGCAGCGGGTGTTCATCCTGAAGCGACGGGAAGACCTCCGGAAGATGATCACCCTGTTCGCCGTGTTCGGCGCGGTGTTCACCGTTATCGTGACGATCATCGGGTTCGGCGCCAAAGCGGGCACCCTGCAGGGTCTGCTTCCGGAGGTGGCCACGCGCGACCGTGTGATCGTGGAACTCATGGCACGGATGGGGCGGGCGCTGGCACTGCCCCTGGCGTTGAGCATCGTCTTCGCCTCGGTCTCCACGGCCAACTCTATTCTCCTGACACTGTCGAGCATGTTCACCCGCGACGTGTTTCGTCGCCGCGGCGGTACCGGCGCCGGCCGCCTGGTGATCCTGGCGCTGACAGCGGTCGTGGGCCTGTTTGCCCTCACCCGGCCGACAACGCTCGTGGAACTCTCGGTGGCGTCCTCGCGGATCCTCATGGTGTTTCTGCCGCTGCTGTTCGGGGTGTTTTTCCTGCGGGATACCGGACGATGGTCCGCCCTGGCGACGCTGGTCGGCGGGTCCGTCGCCGCGGTCCTCCTCGGTCAGCTGGTTCCGGCCTACAGCTCCGTGATGACGCTGGGAGCGGCGATCGTGCTGTTCGCCGCCGGACACGTGGTGGACCGCCACCTGGCTCGACCATGAGGCGGCGGGCACCGAGCCCCTCGCCGCGCCACGCCTGAAGAACCTGGCTCGGCCCCGGTTTCAGCCGTAGCGGCTGAGTACGCCCACCAGAATGCGACTGAGTTCGTCCGGTCGCTCCCGCGTCGGCGAATGCCCGCAGTCCCTCAGCACATGGACCGACGCCCGCGGGAGTGCCTGCCGGATCACCTCCAGCCCCGAGGGGTCCATGACCTGATCCTGGGCTCCCCAGACGACGGTGACGGGGCACTGGATGCGTTCGAGACGTTCCCCGAGGGGATTGTAGCCCTCGGACAGCAAATCCCGGAAGACCTGTTCGTACGTGTCGCGGTTTCTGGCGATCGTCCGGAGCGCCTCCCGCCTGATGAAGCCGGGAATCCGTGGACGCTGGTGATACAGTACATCGACCATCTGGTCCCACCCGGCTTCACTCTCCGGCATGAGCAGATTCGTTCCGTAGGCGTATGCGTTCCAGAATCGGCTGCGCACGGGCGTGTCGATGCCGGCGGGATCGATGAGGACGAGCGTCCGAACGAGATGAGGAAGCTCGCCGGCCACGAGTCCCGCGATCATGCCGCCCATCGATTTTCCGATCACGATCGGCGGCTGTCCCCATCGAACGGTGAGTTCACGCAGGAACGACGCGGTCACGGACCGGTACCATCGGGGTGTCGCCGGCTCCTCGGTTCCCAGAGGATGGCGCCCGAACCCCGGAAGATCGGGGGATGCCACTTCCCGTGCCACACCCAGTGTCGGCATGAACGGCAGCCACGTGCTGCCGTCGTTCCCGAACCCGTGAAAGAGGACCACCGGAACGCCGAGATCGACCTTGTATGGGGGTGGAACGGTATGGTAGACGGGCCAGATGCGACCGTCGTTGGTCTGAACGCTGCGCACCCGAGCCCCTGCCCGCAGCCGCCGTGTAAGTCGGTATGTGCGTGCGAGAAGACGGTCAGGCATGGGCGACGGTGCCCCTACTCTTCTTCCCGTCGACGACTGCTGACCAGCCGCTGGAGATCGTGGATGTTGGTGACGACGATCTTGTTGGGATAGACCTCGATACGCCGCTGGTTGGCAAGCTGGTTGATCACCGTGCGGACCTGATCGGGGCCCAGCCCCGCCCAGTGCGCCACATCGTTTGACGTTACCGAAAACTCGCAGCTCGTCTGATCGGGATCGGTGTTCATGCCCTCAAAGAGCATCAGGAAGACGTCGGCCACGCGGGCCTGTACGTCGTTGAGCTTGAGGATCATGAACCGACGCCGCTGGTCGTAAATCCGTTTCACAAAGGTCCGCAACAGCGTCAGCGCGATCTGCGGGTTGCCCTTCATGAGAATCTCGAAGTTGGCGCGGTTGAACTCGAGGAGGGTAACGTCGTCCAGGGCGATCGCGCTTGCGCTTCGCGGCGCCTCCTCGAGAATCGCCATCTCCCCGAACAGCTCACCCGGGTGGAGGATATCGATCGCTTTTTCGATGTTTCCCATCACCTTGGTGATCTGAACCCGCCCCTCCTGGATCAGGTAAAAGCTGTTGCCGGGCTCGTACTCGCAGAAAATCATCCGCCCCTTGGGAATCTTCTTGGCAAAGCGGTCAAATCCACCCATCATCAGTTCTCCAACCGTGCGATCGCCTGGTCGACCTTGCGCCGCAGCACCGGTTCGTCGGAGGCGCTCGCCCGAGCCTTGTTCAGGAACGCCTTGCCCTTGTCCACGCTTCCGGACCGACCGTAGGCCGAACCGATGTAGTACAGCAGCTCCGCCATCTGCGGATGCCGCGGTGCGTCCTTGATCAGCTGGGAGAAATGCCGAATTGTGGCTGCGTAGTCGCCCTTCTCGAAATGCGCACGCCCGAATTCGAACGACGCCTTGCCCTTGTACTCGCCCTGACCGTCGTGCTCGATCACTTTCTGAAAGAGATCGATCGCCTCGTCGAACTTCTCGTTGGCGAAACTGCTTTCGGCTTCGAAGTACAACTTGCCGATTTCCGGCAGATCCTCACCGGGACGCCGCTGGGAGACTTCCTGAGCTGCAGACCGCGAGGACTGCGCCTGTGCCGACTGCCCGGCCCGTTCCAGCTGCTGTCGCACCTCGTTCACGTGGCGACCGTTGGGGTACAGCTCCAGGTATCGCTGCCAGATGTACTTCGCGTGCTCGTACTGTCGGTTCTGAAAGTAGAAGGTTGCGCTGTGGTGCAACCCTTCAGCGGGGTCGACCTGGTCCTCCTGATTCAGCATGGAGGAGACCTTGGAATGGATGCGCCTCAGCTGGTTGGAGAACACTTTGAGCATCTTGATGATGATACGCGTGTTGGCGGTGACTACCTGCTCGAACTCGGGAACCGAGAACTGGACAACCTGGGCATCGGAGAGCACCACCGCGTCCTCTTCCCGGGGAAAGTGCCCCAGCGCGCTCTTCACACCGAAGAACTCACCCGTCTGGATCAGGTCGTTGATATCCTGTCCCGTCTCGATGTCGCGTGAGCGCAGGACGATACGACCGGACTTCAGAATGTAGATCCGATCGTCGACATCTCCCTGGAAATACACGACGGAGCTGGACTTGAACACAACAGGTTTCGGCAAGGCGAATGATCTCCTGCGAAAACTGTATCCGCACGGCCTGCAAAAATCAAGCGCGCGCGAGCTTGCTTGCCCCGATGGCATTGACTACTATGATGGCTGTACATGGTGTTGATCGAACGCATCGGAAAACGGGCATTTGAAACCGGGCGCGGATTCTCGTACGCCATGGGTTTTTTCTTCCTCATCCTGCGGGAGTCGTTTTTCTATATACGACAACGAAAATCGCGGCGGGTCCTGACGTTCCAGATCCTGTTCACGGCGGTGGAAGCGCTTCCGGTGATCGCGATTCTCTCGCTGGGCCTCGGCGCGATCATCATCATCCAGGGGGTGGCGCTGCTCCCGCAGTTCGGTCAGGGACAACTGGTGTACACGATCCTGATCACGGTGATCACCCGCGAGCTGGGGCCGATCCTCACGGCGTTTATCATCGCCGCCCGTTCCGGTACGGCGATCGCCACGGAACTGGGCAACATGGTGGTGAGTCACGAGATCGAGGCGTACATGGCCAACGGGATCAGCCCGATCAGCTACCTGGTCGTTCCCCGGTTTCTCGGGGTGACGATCTCGCTGGTGCTGTTGAACGTGTATTTCAACATATTCGGCCTGCTGGGTTCCTACTTCGTGACAGCGCTTCTGGCGACGATCGATTTCCGCGACTACTTCACCAATCTGCTGAACGCCCTCACGGTCGTGGATGTCATGGTATCCCTGCTGAAGAGCGCGGTATCCGGTGCGATCATCAGTACCGTGGCAACGTACTACGGATTCAAGGTGGAACAGGCCAGCACGGAAGTACCGGTGATGGCGATCAAGAGCGTCGGCCAGGGGTTTATTCTTCTGATAACCGCCAACGCGTTTCTGACGGTGATGTACTATCTGTGGCTGTAGCGGCGCCGTGAAGACGGGATCGGCACGGCGGCACACCCGGGCGGGACAATGCGCGTAGAACTGAAAAACGTGGGATTCACCAGCGGCGAAGCGACCTTTCTCGAGGAGATTTCGTGCACGATCGAAGAGGGCCAGTGCGTCCTGGTCATGGGGCCCAGCGGCTCCGGGAAGACCCTCCTCATGAAGATCATGGCGACGATCATCCCCCCCAGCAGCGGCGAGGTCCGCTACGACGGCGTTCTGACGGCAACCATGTCCGACCGGGACCTCGATCATGCACGGCTGCGCCACGGGTTTGTCTTCCAGGATGCGGCGCTGTGGCAGAACCTGAGCGTCCTCAACAACCTCACCCTGGCGACGCAGTACCACCATCCGCGCCGCGACCCCGGGGAGGTCCAGCGGCGGGTGAGAACGTTGTGCCACAGCATGGGTTTCACTGAGGACCTCAACCAGCGTCCCGCGCGCCTGTCCGCCGGCGAGCGCAAAGTGGCGTCGATCCTCCGGGCAATGATGCTGGATCCGGAAGCCTACTTCATGGATGAACCGAGCAGCGGGCTCGACGCTGCCACCTCGGACCGGCTGCTGCGGACGCTCAGGGATCTGAAGGAGCGAGGCCGGACGCTGGTCATCGCCAGCCACGACAGCGAGATCGCCTCGCAGCTCGCCGACTGGATCCTGGTAATCGATCAGGGCCACCTACTGGCGTTCGACTCGGTACAGAATCTCGTCCGCACCGACGACCAGCGGGTACGTGAGATCCTCGTCGACGTGTTCGATTTGAGTTCGACGTACGATACTGATATTCTTGATATTCTCGGGAGCAGCGATGACCCGTTTGCGTGATCGAAAAAACGAGTGGAGGGCGCCGTGAAATTCCGAATCCGATTCGCCCAGCAGATCGTCGGGATCTTCGTCCTGGTTGCCGCCGTCTCGCTGGTACTGGTGGTGGTGTCGATGGGGGCAAACCAGCGCTGGTTTGCCAAGAACTACGAGTTCTACAGCGTGTTTCCCACCGCCGAGGGACTCAGCGTCGGCATGCCGATCCAGTTCAAAGGCTTCAACATCGGACGTATCACCGACATCACCCTCGCCGACCGGGACGAGGTCAGGGTCGACTTCTACATCCAGGACACCTATTACGACCGCGTGGTTCCCAACAGCATTCTGGAACTCGTCAGCAGCCCCATCGGCCTTGGTGGCGGCCTGGTCTTTCATCAGGGACGCGGCGAGGGTGAGTCCCTGCCGGAGGAGAGTCTCATTCCGGCGATCAACAGCAAGGAGGGCCAGGCGATCGTCGCCGACAACGCGGTGATCATGCCCGCGAGCGGAGACTCGATCACCCGCATCATCAGCCAGGTGGAGCCGGTGCTGCGAAACGTCAACACCCTCCTCGTGTCGGTTGACGAGACGCTGAACCATGTGAACCTGGCGCTCTCCGGCGACCAGTCGCAACCGCTGGGGCAGACGCTGGCCCAGGTGAACACGCTGCTGTCGGAGGTCGAAACGACCCTGGTTCAGACGCGTGAGCAGAGCAACCAGATCCTCGCCAGTGCAGCGATCATCGCCGGCAACTTCGAGGAGACCTCCGACGCCCTCAGGGATCCGACCGGGCTTGTGCCGCGCCTGCTGGACGCGGACGGTTCGATCGCAACGTTCCTCGACGACAACAACCGCCTGTACGACCAGATCGAACAGATGCTGGTGAGCGTAAACGCCACCCTCGACGAGGTGAACAGCTTTGCGGGATTCGTCAACGGCACGCAGCCGCAGATCGCCAGCCTCCTGCAGGAAAGCCAGGCGGCGATCGTCTCGGGACAGGATGTCCTCGAGGGCCTGAGCAACAACCCGCTGATCCGTGGGGGTATCACCCGCGAGCTGTCGCAGCCGACCACCTTCCAGAGTTACCGCGATGCGCAGTTCTGACGCGCTCCGGGACCGGCGCCGTGGCGGCGGCGTCTGGACAAGAGTCGTTTTGTCGGCGATCGTTCCGCTGGCGATCGTTCTGGCTCTCGCGGGGTGCTCCTCGGCGCCGGATGCGCCGGACTACGAGGTCGCCGCCAAGAATCGCGCGACACAGTTCTCCGAATACGGAAACCAGCATTTTGCAGCCGGCGAGTACGATCTGGCCCTGCGGTTTTTCAACCTCTCGCTGGACGAGAATACCTCCGTCGACAATCTCCCGGGTATCGCCAAGTCGTACAACTCGATCGCCCGCGTCTACAGCGCCGCCGGTGATCTGGAGGAAGCGCGGGCGAACGTTCAGCTCGCCATGGAGTTCTCGGATCTCGCCGACGACTCCGAGCAACAGATGCAGGCGTACATCAACCTCGGAGAGGTGGAGATGCGCGACGGCGATGCCGATGCGGCCCTCGCGGCGCTGGAACGGGCACAGGAGATCGTGAACGCCAACGAGGACCTCGCCAACGCGATCCTCCTGCACAATCTCGGAACGCTCTACGCCCGCCGCGACCAGTTTGACCGGGCCCGGCAGTATCTCGAAGATGCCCGGGCCATGAACGCCGAGGCCGGGAACTGGCGGGAGCTCGCCAGCAACCACTACATGCTGGCTTCGATCGCCTCCCGGCAGGAGGACTACGAGACCGCGCGAACCCACGCAGAGCAGGCTCTGACGTTCGACAAGAAAGCCGAATACAGCCCCGGCATCGCCGCAGACCTGCAGGCGCTCGGACGGATCAGCGAACACCTCCAGGCCGACGAGGACGCGTACCAATACTACCTGAGGTCCCTCCGTGTGTATCTCACGGTGAACGATGTGTCCGGAAGTGTAGCGGTTCTGGACGCGCTGGAGGCGGTGGCCCGCCGTACCGGCCGTCCCGATGAGGCGGACGGGTTTGCCGCGCAGCGGGACCGTATCCGGGAGGCGGTACAGTGACCGTGGCGAATGTCGCACGGCGCCTGGTTCGCGGATACGCGCAGCTCCTGCGCGGAATCGGACGGGCGCTTCTCTGGCTCACCGTGCTGGGGGGTCTCAGCGCGGCGGTGACAATTCCGGTGTGGTGGTTTGCCACCACCGCCCCCGGGGCGTTTACGGCGGTCACACTTGTGGGCGTCGGCGCCGGCGCAGTGTGGATTCTGGCGGCGCGTGGCAGGCCCGGACGTGGTCTCGTACTCTGGGGTGCGGTCGTCGTACTCGCCGTGGTCGGCACGGTATTCGGGGCGGTGTGGGCGCTCGTGCTGGCCGCAGTAACTGCGGTTTCGAGGATCGCCTATCGGATGGCGTGACGCGGCGCCCGGAATCGTCCTTCTGATGGCGGGTGCCGTGCTCCTGGTAACCGCCCCCGTCCCGCTTGCCGGGCAGGCCCGTCTGTCGCGGCTGGATCGGAGCGATCCGGTGTATACCCAGCACCAGCGCCTGGTCGCAGCGTACCACGAAGCGGTCGCCCGCGGCGAAACGCCCCCTCCCCTCGTACTGTTTGTGTACCGTCCCGACGATCGACTGGATCTCTTTGATCTGGCCGCGCGACTGATGCTCCCCTACGCCGCGATCGCGACGCTCAACGGAATGACGTCCCCTGCACTTCCCGACGATACCGATCTGCTGATTCCCAGCCAGCCTGGGCTCTTCGCGCCCCCCGGCGACCAGGGCCTCCAGCGTCGCATCGCCGCACGCCTGGCCGGCGTCGATTCCACCACAACGATTCGAATTCCCGGCGCGGACGGGACACTGGAAGCCGTGCTGTTCGCCTCGGGACTGGATTTTACTCCTGAGGAACGGGACGAATTTCTGCGTCTTCGTTTTTCCAATCCACTTCCCTCGGCTGTAGTATCGTCCCCCTTTGGCCACCGGGCCCACCCCGTAACCGGCGTCTGGTCGCTCCACGCCGGCGTGGACCTGGCCGCCGATTTCGGCACACCGGTCGCCGTCGCCGCCGACGGTGTCGTTTCGGCGATCGACCGCGATCCCTGGCTCGGACTGTCCATCACTGTCTCCCATCGAGGTGAATATGAAACAGTCTACGCGCATCTCCAGGAAGCGGTGGTGGGGGTGGGACAAACCGTGCCGGATGGTGCTATCCTCGGGTTTGTAGGCAGTACTGGCATGTCAACGGGTGCCCACCTACATTTTGAGATCAGGTACCGGGGTGAGGCCCGGAACCCGGAGCAATACGTACGATGGCAGTAGGCACGGTACGGAAAGCCGCACGGATTCTCGCCCCACTCCTGACCCTGTTGGCGGTCTCCGGGATTCTTGAGGCACAGTCGTTCCGCGGTGAGGTGATCGCCCGGGAAGCTCTCACCGCCCAGTCCACCGTGAACAGCGTCATTGGCGCCGGTCAGGTGCTGCTCGTTACGGTTGAACCGGACAGCGTCCGCTTTTTCGACGGCATCACCGTGGAAGTGGCCGCCGCCGATGGCTCTCCGCGACCGGGCTCGTTTTCCGTTGCCGTGTACGGCGGTGTGGACACTCCGCCGGACACCGGGTTTACCAATCTCGCCGGACGGGTACTGGGAACGGTTCCGATCGGTCGGGGGACGCGGCAGCGCATTCTGGTGCCGGTTCACCAGCCTCCGCAACAACCCGACGCCGGCACCCAGGTCACCAGTCCCCTGGACCCCAACATCGGCGCCCTGGCGATTCAGCTCGTGCCGGTGACAAAGGGCATGGACGCGACGTCCCTCCAGACGACGTACTCACTCACAATCAGTCCGCGCCTGCGTCCGGTCGGGGCTCTGCAGGTGACACTGGAAGGCGACGCGGAGCTTCTGGCACGCACGGAAGAGCTCCTTTCGGTGACCCTCGACGGCGAACCGATCGCTCCGGGAACGATCGTCGAACGCGCCCCCGGGATCTACCGCCTCGAGGCGCGGGCCGGAGATTATCTGGACTATACCTCCAACGTCGGAATCGATCAGGGACGTCTGCGGTCGGTTCCACTTGAGCCCCGGGAACCTCGGGCGTCGGTCCGACTGTCCGTACCGTCCGTTGCAGAGGTATATTGGGATGGTGAACTCATCACGCGGCGCGGCGGGTTTGAAGTACCGCCCGGTGAACACGGTGTCACGATCCGGCTCGGCGACTTCAGTGTGAGTCGACAGGTGATCCTCGAGGCCAACCAGGGGTACGAGGTCGGGATCGACCTTGATATTTTGTTCAAACGGGACTAAACCTAAGGAAGAACGTGACGATAATGTATGTATCGGTGGCGGAAATAGTTCCCCTCCCAGTTTACTATTCTGTAGCCGATACTTTTGGCCGGTTCTGCCGAACCGGCCTTTTTTTGTCCCCACAGCTTTGTCCCCGCCGCTCTGTTGACAAAGGTCACTGTACGTCCGTACAGTTCCCGGCATGACCCAAAAATGGCGGGCAATCCTTATCGTATTGTTCGCGGTGTTGGCTCTCAGCACCGTCGGCCTCGGCATCGCAACGGGCATCGCGATCGCCTCTGTTGAAAACGTAGACAGCCTCGATCGAATGGGCCAGCAGCGCTCGGCCCTGCCCTCGCAGATTCTCGACCGCGACGGTCGGCTTATCACCGAATTCTTCTCTGACGAAAACCGGGAGCTCGTTTCGATCGAGGAGCTCCCCCGACATCTCATATACGCCTTGATCACCCGCGAGGACCAGACGTTCTTTCAGCACCACGGGTTCAGCTTCCGCGGAACCGCCCGGGCAGCCTGGAACGTGCTGACGAACAACTACTTCTCCGGAGGCTCCACGATCACCCAGCAGCTGGCGGGACACCTGTACGCCGACCGCACCAATATTTCCATCAAACGGAAACTGGTGGAGCTGTGGTGGGCGCTCCAGATGGAACGTCACCTCACCAAATACGAGATCCTGGAGCAGTACCTCAACCGCATGTGGTTCGGCCACGGCAACTACGGGGTCGAGGCGGCAAGTCAGTTCTTTTTCGGCCACTCGGCGCGGGAACTCACAATCGCGGAATCCTCTATGCTGGTGATCCAGCTCGCCAATCCGTCGCTGTACTCGCCCATCCGGCGACCCAACGAGGCGCGCCGCGTCCAGCGAATGATCCTGAACCAGATGGTGGAACTCGGATACGCCACGCAGGAGCAAGTGGACCAGAGCTTCGACCAGTACTGGAGCAACTACGACTTCACGAGATCAAACACCTCAACGGCGTTCTTCGAACGCGAGGACCGGGCGCCGTACTTCTCCGAGTACGTCCGCTACCAGCTCGAGAATCGCTATCTCCTCGGAAGTCTGGACATCAATAAAGACGGATTCGTGGTCTACACCACCCTGGATCTGGACCAGCAGGAGGCCGCGGACCGCTACATGCGCGCAGGCATCGCCCGGGCCAACAGCATCTATCAGCAAAACACCTCTACCCGGGTGGACTACGGTTCGGACCTCGTTCCCGTCATCGATCTTCTGGCGCTGACGTTCAACGTCGATGACCTGCGCGTGGGCGACGCCAAACGACGGCAGCAGGCGCAGCAGGAGTTCGACAGCGAACTCAACCCGATTCTGGACATCGCGACACTGATGTTTGCGCCGGCGGAACAGCTGGGACTGCGACACGCTACTCGAATGTCGTATTCCCGCACGGAACAGCAGTCACAACGGACCACGGTACAGGGCGCGTTGCTGACGCTCGAAAACGACACCGGATACATCACCGCGATGGTCGGTGGCCGGGAATTTGAAAGCCGTGACCAGTTCAACCGCGCGGTGGACGCCCGGGTAGAACCCGGCTCGTCTTTCAAACCGCTCTATTACGTTGCCGCGATCGAGGACCGCGTGATCACACCGGCAACGATGATCTACGACTCCCCCGTGGTATTCTGGAATGACGACGGCACACCCTATACGCCGGAGAACTACCGCGGCGAATGGGAGGGGCCCGTCCTGGCGCGGTATGCGCTGGCCCACTCCATGAACGTACCGTCCCTGAAAGTACTTGACCGGGTGGGATTCGACAGTGCTCTGGATACCGCCGGCGACCTGCTCGGAATCCCGGAAGATGAGCGGGTCAGCCGAAACCTCGTGCGCAAGTATCCGGTCGGTCTTGGCATCGTCCAGGTAGCCCCGATCGAAATGGCGCGGGCCTACGCCACCTTGGCGAACCAGGGCCGGCGGGTGACACCGATCGCCATTCGATATATCGAGGACCGCACCGGTCGCGTCATTCTGGAGCCGGAAGCGGATTTCCGACGCCAGCAACAACAGAACGGCGGTCCCGAGCAGGTGGTGAGTCCACAGGCGGCGTACGTGATCACCGACATTCTCCAGACTACCGTGGAGAGCGGTACGTTGCGCTACGCACGAACCGTGGCCGGGGGATTCAGCCAGCCAACGGCGGGCAAGACCGGAACCACTCAGAACTGGGCGGATGCCTGGACGATGGGGTTCACCCCGTACTACACCACCGCCGTCTGGTTCGGCTTTGATCGCGGTGGCTCCAACAGCCTCGGTGTCAACCAGACCGGTGCGGTCACATCCGGTCCAGTCTGGGCGCAGTACATGCGCGACATCCACGAGGGCCTTCCGAAGCGCCAGTTCGTGCGCCCCGAAGGAATCGTTGACGTTGAGGTGACCGCGCGGTCCGGCCTGTTGCCGCCGGCGGACTACAGCGGTCCGACGATCCAGGAAGTGTTCATCGCTGGAACCCAGCCCACGCAGTTTGACCACCTGGAAGAGTTCGAACGCCGGCAGGAACCGCAGCTTGTCGATCGGCTCAGGTCCAGCCTGGAGAACGCCAGTTTCTCACTGGACGGTCCGGCGCCGGCTCCACGCCCCAGCCTGGACCTCAGCCTTGATACCGGAGGCTTCGGACTGGACAACCAGGGCCCGTCGGGATCTTCGGGGTCCGGTACGACAGATTCCGGGTCCGACACGGGCGGCTCATCAGGAGCGGGAAGCGGCACCTCCGGAAACGATTCCGGTGTGAATCCGCTGCTCGACTGATAGATAGACCAGACCAACCGAGAGGAGTCCACCGTGAACCGTCTGGAGACCGTCGACATCCAGCGAGTCCGCGTTCATCATCGTGTCCGTCGCGATCTGGGGGACCTTAAGAGTCTCATGGAAAGCATGCGCACCCATGGGCTCCTCAATCCCGTCGTCGTGACCGAGGACTACGAACTGATCGCCGGTCAGCGGCGACTCGAGTCGGCTCGCCGCCTCGGATGGCGGGCGATCCAGTGCCGCGTCGTCGAGGCCCGGGACCGGGCGCAACTGCTGCAGATCGAAATGGAAGAGAACACGGCGCGGAAAGACTTCAGTTCCGACGAACTGGCTGACGCGCTGGTGCGACTTGACCGACTGAAAAACCCGCCGTGGTGGCGACGGGTCGGCCGCTGGGCCAAGCGCCTGTGGCGTCGCCTGAGCGAACCGTTTCACCGACGACGCCGACGGTAGTCTCCGGGGCTGTATACACAATCCTGTTTCAAAAAGCACGGTAGCTCATGACGGTGTCGTGA
>CAJWEZ010000063.1 GCA_913030605.1 uncultured Spirochaeta sp. | reverse complement strand
CCCGACCTCCAACCGGACCTTTTCGCCAGGCCGGAGCCTTAACCGGACAGCAGTGGTTCTATATACAGCCAAGGCCCCGCCGAACCACCTCTGCCCACCACTCCAGATCCGCCTTCCACACCTCACGGGTGTCTGCGGCGATCTCCCAGGTGGTCGCCTTGAGGGCGATCGCCCAGCCGTCCTGCACGAAGCCGCCGAGGAGGCCGAGGTAGAGCTGCGCATCCCACCATTCGGCGAGGGGGCGAACGGTGGTCACCGCGGCAACACCGGTCGCAGGCGGTGCGTCGGTTGAAGTGCCTGCGGTCCCTCCGGTGCCGGATGCCGCGTCCGTCGGCGTTCCAGCGGCCGTGGTCGCTTCCACGCCCGCCGGGGTCCCGGCTTGTACCGACCGTCGCTCCCGCTCGATCGCTTTGGCCAGCGCCCGGCGATAGGTCTCGATCAGCTGGTCCTTGGGTTCCGGCAGGAACGGTGAGTTGGCGCCGATGTAGCGGCCGATATCGATCGACGGCGGGCCGTAGGTGGCGAGCTGCCAGTCCAGGAGGATCGTGCGACCGGGCTGCCAGCCCAAATTGGAGTGACGATAGTCACCGTGAACCAGCGTGTGGGGGTACTTCGCCAATGCCGCAACGAGCGGGGTGGGGTCGTTCACCAGTGCCACGGTGGCCTCCGCGACGTCCGCGGGCATCACCTTGGCGACCCGCGCCCATCCTTCGGTGATGCGGCGGTGGATGTCGCGGTCCAGGTCCGCAAAGCGGGCGGCGCTGGCGGGGGAGAACATGCGGAACACGTCGTCGATGTGGCACAGGCCGAGTTCGGGGTTGGCGAGCGGGCTGGTGAACCGAGGGCTGGCGGCGTCGCCGCGCGCCTCCCGCTGATCGCGCGACTCGTCTTCGGTCGCATTGCCCGTCGCTCGCCGATCGCGGGGCGCGCTGGCGGGACTGCGAGTCGCGCCGGCCAGGTCGCCCGCCGCCCGCTGACTGGCCGTCGCATCGTCCCCCGCCGCCCGCTGACTGGCCGCCCCGCCGTCCGCCCGACCGGTTGCTACCCGCGCCGGCGCCGGTTCCAGGAATCGTGCGTGAATTGCCGCCAGTGTTTTCAGGAAGGTGTGGTTCTGCTCCATGGTGAAGGCGCGGTTGGTGACGAGCGTCTCGGCGGTGTCGCGCATGAGGATCGCGTAGCCGTCGCCGTCGCGGGCGCAGGCTACGGTGGCGGTGTCGGCCTGCTCCGGCAGGCGGTCGAAGATGCCGTGGCTCCACAGCGCGACAGAGCGGCAGTGGGTGTCCTCGGTGATCTGCATGAGCCAGTCCCACTGCGGATTGAGGCGCTTCAGGATGAAGCGCACGTGCGTCGGACCGTCGTCGTTGTGGCGGGCCGGCGGCGACGCGTCCGAAACGAGACTCGCGTCGCGCTCCGCGCCGGTGCCACCCGCTTGGATGCGTTCGCCCGCCGCCGCGGTGCTGCCCGCGGCTGCGCGCTCGTCGTCGCTGTCCATCCCGACGTCGCCGGTCGTGGCACTGGCGCGCTCCGCATTCGCGCCGCGCGTCGGCTCGTCGATGGTGTGTTGGGCTGAGCCCGCCGAGGCGCTGGAGCCCGCCGCCGCGCACTCCACCACGATCTGGTGGAGCTCGCTGCCGGAGTGGGCGAAGCCGGCGGTGAGGCGTTCCATGTGGACGCTCCGGACGGATCGTCCCAGATGGCGTTCAAAGAACGCCGCCCCGGTGATCTCGTCGGGGCTGGCGAACAGCTGGTGGTGGTGTGTGTCGTCCATGGTGCGGTACTCCTGGCCGGCTTCGGCGGTTCCTGATCGCATCGGTGTTGCCCGCTCGATCGCCGCCGTCTACCGCTGGGGCCGCTCGAACTGCGGCAGGTATTCGGCGAACTCGGTGAGCAGGTGGTCCAGCACTTCCTTGGCGGTCTGCACGTCGGTGACGGTGGGGTCGAAGAGCAGCGCCTGCAGCATGGCGTCGCGGTCGCCGTGGTAACTGGCGTCGGTCACGAGGCGGCTGTAGGCGAGCTCGCGGCGGCAGAGTTCCGCGATGGGCTCGGGGAGTTCGCCCATGCCGAGGCCTTTGACGCCGGCGCCGGTGGACATGCCGGGTACTTCAACGATGGCGTCGGCGGGCAGGTTGGGGATCAGGCCGTCGTTGCGCAGGTTGAGCTGGTCGATGTAGATGTTGCGGTTGGCCCAGACGCCTTCGATCACTTCGGGCACGGCCTCGGAGCGCAGGTTCCTGAGCTGATCCACGGGTTCCTCGCCGTTGACGATCTTCTGCGCCAGCTCGCGGCGGACGGCGCGGCGGTCGTGGTTGCCGCTCCAGCTCTGGGTGTGGAGGTTGTAGCGCTCCCACGGTTTGGTGGCGGGGTCGCTCACCCACGGCAGGAACTCGCAGAGGTGGCTGTCGCTGGGTGTGGGCATGAGGCCGAAGATGTCGAACATCTCCTTCGACAGTGGTTCGAAGTCCCCCCGGGGGATGCCGCGGTTCCATCGGTCGCGGAGTTCGGGGTACAGGTCCTCGCCGGTTTCGCGGTCGCGGATGTCGAGGATCCACGAGAAGTGGTTGATGCCGGCGGCTTTGATGTCGAGGTGTTTGAGCCCGGCGGCCATCAGGGGTTCGCGGAAGTGGCGCGTCTGGTGGTTGGTGTCGATCTTGACGTCCTTCGGAACCTCGATGCCGTAGCGGTCCCCCAGGATCGCCATCGCCATGGCGTAGCCCCAGCGAAGCTGGTGGCACATGCCCACTACCTTGATCTTCGTGTAGCGTTCCACGACGTCGGTGAGGCGGATCATCGGGTTGACGTAGTTCATCATGAGCGCGTCGGGGCACAGTTCCTCCATGTCCCGGGCGATGTCGACGATGAGCGGCAGGTTGCGGGCGGTGTGGGCCAGGCCGCCGGGGCCGGAGTTTTCGGCGTAGGGCTGCCGGATGCCGTGTTCGAGGGGGATCCTCCAGTCCTTTTCCCACACTTCCTCCCGCGGTCCTACCTGCACCGACAGGATGACGAAGTCGGCGTCCGGCAGCGCCTGCCGCCGGTCGCCGGTGGCGCGAATGGTGGCCTCGGAACCCCACGCGCGGTTCATCGTTTCGGCGAGGTCCGCCATCAGCTGCAGGGGTTCGGGGTCGGTGTCCACGAGGTGGAGCTCGGTGCCTTTGAGGACTTCGGATCGCAGGATCGCGGAGATCGCCCGCTGGCCGAAGACGGCGCTGCCGGCGCCGATGATGACGATTTTCGGGCCGCCGGTGCGCGGTGTGCTGCCGCCGGTTCCGGCGGTGGTTCGCTGTATTGATGTACTCATACGTGTGTCCTTTCCGTGAGCTGAAGGAGCGCCGCGCGGGTCTCCGCGCCGTGCGCGATGTGCAGGTTCGGCGCCAGCAGGTGCGGCGCAAGCAGGTTGTCCCACAGGAGCCAGAGCCCCAGGGCCAGCAGTGCGCCGTCGATGATCCGGCGGAGGTTGTCCGCCGGGAGTCGTTCGGAGAGTTTTGTGCCGCCCCAGGTGGCGGCGAACACGACCGGCAGATACCACACCGCCCGGGTCAGGGCTGCCGGGGTCACGGTGCCGGCGATGGTGTGCAGGATCACCACCGGCCCCGCCGACAGCAGGAAGTAGAGCTGCAGGTTGGCCTTGGCGGTCAGCGGTCGGGGGGTGCGGGCGGTAAAGTACGGAACGGCGGCGGGGCCGGGGGCGGCGAAGGCTCCGGAGAGCACGCCACTCGCGCCGGCGAGGCCCCAGAACGCGACGGGGCGCGCGGCGGCGCGGTGCACGCGGTCGCGGCTGATGAGGTTTCCCACGGCCACCGCCACCACGAAGGTGCCGATCGCCGCCAGGGCGGGCTCCCGGTCCAGCACGGAGATCACAACAACGCCCACGGGGACGAAAACCAGCGTGCCGGCGAAGAAGCGCAGCACGGCGCGGCGGTCGATTTCCCGGCGGAGCAGCCACGCCTTGTACCCGCAGTTGGCGGTGCCGACCACGGCGTTCATGGCCACCGCCGCGCCGGGTCCGTACATCACCGCCACCAGCGGCACGGAGATGAGGGCAAAGCCGAAGCCCACCACGCCCTGTACGGTGGCGGCGCCGGCGTAGATGACTGTCAGTGCGATCAGCTGCCCGTTCTCCATTTCGGTTGCGCCTGGCTCCCCTCGGTCGTTCGTTTCTTCCCCGCTCCCGATCAGTACAGGCCGGTCATGCGGCCCACGACGAAGATCGTCACCGCCACGATCGGCGCCGCCACCAGCGTCATCACCGTTCCACTGATCGCCATGTCGCGGATCGAGAAGTAGCCCGCGCTGTACGGGATCACGTTGGTCGGCGTACTGGTCACCAGGATGAACGCCATGCTGGTGGTCAGCGCCGCCGGCACGGTGATCGACAGGGTGTCGATGCCGAGCGCCGTGGACAGCGTGATCATGATCGGGATGATGATGGTCGCCGTGACGGTGTTGCTCGAGAGGAAGATCTTGATAAAGCTTACCACGAGCACCACCAGCAGCACCATCGCGAACGGTCCGAGGCCACCGGCTCCCCGCAGGAAGAGCGTTGCCAGCCACTCGGCGGCGCCGGTGCGATAGAGCACCATCCCCAGGGAGATGCCCGAGACGATCAGCAGGATGCTGTTCCAGCTGATCTCCTCTTCCACGGTCTTCCAGGCGGTGCTGCCCACGCCGGGAAAGAAGAAGATCGCCGCGGTCAGGAGCACGGGCATGGAGATCGGAATGCGGATCCCCAGGAGGTTCTCCCAGATCGGGGTGGTCAGCCACAGGAACACGGTAAGGCCGAAGATCACCATGGTGACTTTCTCCTCGCGGTCCGGGGCGGGGAGGGCGTCGTAGTCTGCGCGCAGGTCCGCGCGGCTCTTCTTGAGGTGGCTGATCTCGGGCTTGAAGAACAGCATGAGTACCGCCCAGGTGGGCACCAGGATCAGCAGGCCCGCCGGGACGCCGTAGGCCATCCATCCCAGGAACGACAGGTCGACCCCCGCCATCTGCCGCAGGAAGCCGATCGCCAGCGGGTTGGGTCCGGCGCCGGAGGGCGCCATGATACCGCCGATGATCGGGCCCCAGGCGCAGGCGATCATGAGCGCCTTGCCGAACTTGCTCTCCATGGGGGTGACGCCCTCTTCCCGCAGGATCGCAACCCCCAGCGGCATGAGCATCGCCGCCACGGCGGTGTTGGTGATCCACATCGACAGCAGCATGCCCACCGCCAGAAAGCCGAAGACGATCATGCCGGTGGAGTTGCCGGTACGGCTGAGGAGGAACACGGAGATGCGGTTCCCCAGGCCGCTGCGGGTGATGAAGCTCGAGAGCACCAGCACCCCGATAAAGAAGACAAAGATGTGGTTGCCGAACCCGAGGTTCACGATCGTGCCGAAATCCTCGACGCGGTAGATCGCCAGCAGGAAGATCCCCAGGAGTCCCGTAATGTGAAAGGGGATCGCCTCGGTCATCCACAGGATCAGAGCGAAGAGCAACACGCCCAGCGCCGCCTGGCCGCTGGGGCTCAGGACGGTTTCGCCGACGGTGCGCAGCCCCTCCGGGAGGAGGACAAAGCGCATGAGCAGGGAGAGGGCAAACGCCCCGCCGAGGACGATCCAGCGGGTGGTGAGACTCATCTCGTGTTTGGGGATGGCGCCGCCGGCCGGGGTGTTTCCGCTCGGGGTGTTGCCGGCCCGAGTGGTGCCGGTCGGGGTGTTTCCGCCGGCCGCGCCGCGTGAAGTGGTACTGTCGCTCACCGCTTTCCTCCCGTAATGCGTTCGGCCAGCAGGCGGCCCACGTGACTGGGGCGCTCGGCGACCACTGCGCCGGCGCCTTCCAGGGCGGCGATCTTGGCCTCTACGGTGCCGGTCCCGCCGGTGACGATCGCGCCGGCGTGGCCCATGCGTTTCCCCTTCGGGGCGGTCCGTCCGGCGAGGAACGCCACCAGCGGCTTGGTGAAGCGGCCGTCGGCGATCGCCTGGGCGACTTCCTCCTCCATGGTGCCGCCGAGCTCACCCACGATTACCACGGCGTCGGTGTCGTCGTCGGCCTGGTATTCCTCCAGAAACTCCGCGAAGCGGCTGCCGGGCACGGGGTCCCCGCCGACGCCGATGAGCGTCGACACGCCGAAGCCCTCCCGGACCACCATGGCGGTGACCTCGTTGGTGAGGGAGCCGGAGCGCGTCATCACGCCGATGCGGCCCGGTTTGTACACGCGTTCGATCCAGTAGGGGAAGATCCCGAGCATCGACTGTCCCGGCGAGATCACGCCGGAGGTGTTTCCGCCGACGACGCGGGCGCCGACGGACTGCGCCGCGGCGCGAATCTGGATCTGGTCGTGGAGCGGAATGCCGTCGGCGATCGTCACGATCTTGCGGATGCCGGCGTCCAGCGCCTCGTAGATCGCGTCCTTGGTAAAGCGTGGCGGGACGAAGAGCATCGCCGCGTCGGCCGCGTGGGTTTCCACGGCGCCGGCGACGGTGTGGAAGACGGGCACGCCGTGAACGTCCTGGCCTTCCTTTCCCGGGGTCACGCCGGCGACGACGGTTGCCCCCATGTCGAGCATGTGCTTCGTCCAGAAGCTGCCCTCCTGGCCGGTGACGCCCTGCACCACGATGCGGGTCTCTTTGTTGATGAAGATGCTCACGATCGCGCCTCCCGGGCGGATGCGCCGCTCGAGGTGGCGGCAGGGCCGGTCGTCGACGCGCCGCCGTGCGCTCCCCCTGACAGGGCGATGGCGCGGCGCACCGCTTCCTCGGTGTCGAAGAGCGGCTCCAGGCCGGCGTCACGCAGGATGCGCTCCGCCTCTTCCTCGTTGGTGCCGCGGATGCAGGTGACGATCGGTCGGTCCGGTTTGAGCTCGCGGATCGCGTCCACGACGCCCTGCGCCATCACGTCGGCGCGGGCGATCGTGCCAAAGGTCACTACCAGGATCACCGAGCTGCGGTTTTTGAGGCACAGCTCCATGGCGCGGCCCGCCTTGCGGTAGTTGGGGCCGCCGAACTCGAGGTAGTTGGCGACGCTGCCGCCCTCGAGGTTCACCAGGTCGAATACGGTGGTGGTGAGGCCGGCGCCGGCGCACATGAGCGAGATCTCGCCGTCGAACTGCACGTACGGGATCCCCTCCCGGGCGGCTTCAAAGGCGGCGTCGGACTCGAACTGGTCCCGCTGCAGCTGGTAGCCCGGCTGCCGGTCGAGGCTGTTGTCGTCGATCATGAGTTTGGCGTCGCCGGCGACGAGTTCGCCGTCGGCGGTGACAAACAGCGGGTTGATCTCGGCGAGTTCGGCGTCGTGCTGTCGGAACACCTGGTAGAGCTTCTGGACGATCGCGGCGAACGCCATCGCCTGCGCTTTGGGCAGTCCCATTGCGAAGCCCAGCGCCCGCGCCTGGTACGGCTGCAGGCCGCGAAAGGGATCGACGGAGACGCGGTGGATCGCCTCCGGGCGCTGGGCGGCCAGCTCCTCGATCTCCACGCCGCCCTCGGCACAGGCGAGGATCACAAAGCGGCCGGCGGCGGCGTCCGCGGTGACGGAGAGGTAGAGCTCCTGGTGGATCTCCACGCCGCGCTCCACGAGGAGCGCCGGGAGGTCTACGCCGACGCCGGCGGCGCTGGCCACCACGGTGCGGGCGGCGGCGGCCGCGGCGCCCGCGATCTCCGCGGCGTTGGGTCCCTGCGCCACTTTGATGAGCCCCGCCTTGCCGCGGCCGCCCATCATCACCTGCGCCTTGACCACCACCGGCGCGTCGGCGCCGTGGGCCGCAACCAGTTCCGCCGCAGCCTGCTGCACGTGCCCGGCAATCGCGTCGACGTCGGCCGCGGCGGCGGGGCCCCCCACTTCCACGAGCCGCGAGGGGGGCACGGGTATGCCCGCCTCGGCGAATACGCTCTTTCCCTGGTGTTCCAATCGTCTCATAGCGGGTAGCGCTCCCGGAAGGCACCCCAGATTTCGTCGTCCGCCGGGCGTGTGCCCTCGATCGGCTCGCTCACCCAGGTCACGTTGATGAAGTGCTTCCAGTGAATGTTCTCGGTGGTGATGTTGCCACCCCAGGTACCGCAGCCGAGGGTCACGGTGCTGGGCATGCCGTTAAAGAAGTTGCCGCCGTTGGCCGGCGCCTGCGGCTGCCGTACCATGATGCGGCTGGTGCGCATCGTCTCGCCGAGGGCGGTGATGTACTCCTGTTTCCACGTGTGGATGCCGCAGGAATGCCCGGTCCCGACGTTGTCGGTGAGCCGCGTCAGGATGTCCAGCGCCTCGTCAAAGGTGGAGTAGCGGTACACGGTCAGCACCGGCGAGAGCTTTTCGTCGGCGAAGTGGTCGTGCTCCAGCGGCTGGGTGCCCTCCACCACGAGGATCCTGGTGTCCGCCGGCACCGTGAGGCCTGCGTCGCCGGCGATCTGTACGGCGCTGCGCGCCACGATCTCGGGGTTGAGTGCCACGTGGCCCTTTTTGTTGGGGCGCCACATCCACGCCTCGAGTTTCGCCCGCTCGTCTCCGCGGACGATGTAACTCTTCTTCTCGTCGGCCTCGAACAGGCGCAGCGCCTCGTCGTAGAGCGACTCGTGGATGATCACGCTGTTCTCGCTGGAGCAGCTGGTGGCGTTGTCGAACGCCTTGCTCAGGGCGATCTTTTTCACGGCGTCGGCGACGTCGGCGTCCTCGGCGATGATCTGCACGCTGTTGCCGGGGCCCACGCCGTAGGCGGGGGTTCCGCTGGAGTAGGCGGCCTTCACCATGGCGCCGCCGCCGGTGGCGAGAACCAGGTCGACCTGCTGCATGAGGTGGTTGGTCCGCGGAATCGACGGTTCGTCGATAATCTGCACCAGGTCCTCCGGGGCGCCGACGCGACGGAGCCCGGCGCGCATGTACTCGATCGCCAGTGCGCTGGCGGCGGCTCCCCGCGGGTGCGGCGCAAAGATGACGGCGTTGCGCCCCTTCAGGATGCCCAGGCCGTTGCTCGCGGGAGTGGCGGTGGGGTTGGTCACCGGGAGGAGCGCCCCCACCACGCCCACGGGCTTGGCATACTTGGAGATGCCCTTCGCCTCGTCGCGTTCGATGAGCCCGACGGTCTTCGCCGTCTGCAGGTCCCGCAGGACCCCCATCACCTTCACCTTGTGCTTGGTGATCTTGTCCGGCACGTTGCCCATGCCGGTGGCTTCCACTGCGAGTTCCGCGAGCTTCGCGATGTTCTCGTCGTTGTAGACCTCCCACCCCACGGAAAGGCAGACGTCGTCGATCTGTTCCTGGGTGTAGGTGGCCACCTGTGCCTGGGCGGCGCGGGCGCGTTCCACGTACTCGGCGACGAGCGCCGCGTCGGCATCGGTGGCCGAGGCGACGGCGCCTGCCGAACCCGCCGCGTGTTTCACTCTCGTTCCCGCCATCAGCTGAAGTTCTCCTCTTCGATCGTCTGCACGCGGCCGTAGGCACCTTTGAGCCACTCGGCGCGGTCCTCCATCGTCTCGGTGAAGGCGAGGTCGAGCCACGAGGCGACGATGTCGATGCCCAGTTTCGGTGCCGTGATCCAGCCGCCCATGGTGACCACGTTTGCGTTGTTGATGATGCGGCCCTTGCTGGCGGCGAAAACGGTGTCCGCCACGACGGCGTAGACGCCCTTGAACTTGTTGGCCACGATCGCCATGCCCTGGCCGGTGCCGCAGATCGCCACGGCGCGGGAGGCGCGGCCCTCTTGGATCGCCCGGGCGACCTTCGGCGCCTGAACGTCGTAGGGCTCGTTCTCCTCGGCGGAGTTGAGGCCGAAGTCCAGGACTTCGACGTCGTCGCGGCTCTTCAGGTATTCCACGACCGCGTCCTTGAGCGGGAAGCCCGAGCGGTCACTCACGATTGCGATAGTCTCTTTTGCTGCCATGGTTCGTTCCTTTCTCGTGTTTTGGAGCGCCTGCGCGCCTACGCGCCGACGGGCTGCACCTTCCGCGCCATCAGTTTCTGCGCCTCCGCCACCAGGTTGTCGGCGGTCAGTCCGAAGCGCTGCTGCAGGTACTCCTGGGTGCCCACCTCGCCGAACTCGTCCTTGATGCCGACGCGGATCTGCGGCACCGGTGCGTGCTCGGTAAGCACTTCCGCCACCGCGCTGCCCAGTCCGTTGCGGACCTGATGGTTCTCGCAGGTGAGGATCGCGCCGGTCTTCTTTGCCAGGTCGATCACCAGTGCCTCGTCGATCGGTTTGACCGTGTGCATGTCCACCACCGTGGCGTTAACCCCGCGGGCGGAGAGCGCCTCGGCCGCCTTGAGCGCCTCGGCCACCATGATCGCGCCGGTGGCGATGATCGTGAGATCTCGACCCTCGACAATCACTTTGCCCTTACCCAGCTCGAACTCCTCGGACTCCGAGTAGATCGGCGCGATCGCCTTGCGGTGCAGGCGCAGGTAGCTGGATCCCTGGCGGTAGGTGATCTGCGGTATGAGTTTCCGCAGGCTCACCGGGTCGCTGGGCTCGCAGATATAGAGGCCGGGGATCGTGCGCATGAGGCCGATGTCCTCGAAGGACATGTGGGTTCCGCCGTTGAACGCCGCCGCAACCCCCGGGTCGGTGCCGGTGAGTTTCACGTTCTGCCGCGCGTAGTTCGCCGAGATGAAAAACTGGTCGAACGTTCGTCGTGCCGCGAAACAGGTAAACGTCGCCGGGAAGGGAATCATCCCCGTGGTGCTCAGGCCGGCGGCGACCCCGACCATGTTGGCCTCGGCGACGCCGACATCGATCCAGCGGTCCCTGAACCGCTCGCGGTAGTCGAAGGTGCCGTTGGCGCGCATGAGATCCGCGTCGAGCACGACGATCCGTTCGTCCTTGGCGGCCATGTCGGCCAGCAGCGAGCCGTACACGGCGCGCATCTCCACCGGATCGGTTCCCTCGGGGCGGGTGATCGCGTAGTTCATACGAGGGCCTCCTCTTCCTTGTCCAGCGCCGCGATCGCCTCTTTGGCGAGTTCCGCGGTGATCGGCATGTTGTGATTCTTGAAGTCCCCCTCGCAGAAGGAGACGCCCCGACCCTTGATCGTGTCGGCGATGATCATCGACGGCCGGTTCGGCTCCTGCAGGGCCGCCTGGATCGCCGAGTCCAGGGCTTCGAAGTCGTGACCGTCGATCTGCTGGGTAAACCACCCGAAGCTGGTCCAGCGGTCGGCGAGGTGATCGGTTTTCATCACGTCGTCGATGTGGCCGTCGATCTGCATCTTGTTGTAGTCGGTGAAGGCGATCAGGTTGGACAGCCCGTACATCGCCGCGGACATCGCCGCCTCCCACGTCTGCCCCTCGTTGGTGTCGCCGTCGCCGATCAGCGAGAAGACGCGGCCGGGCAGATTCTGGATCCGATGGCCCAGGGCGATGCCCACCGCCGCCGACAGCCCCTGACCCAGAGACCCGGTGGTCATGTCGATACCCGGTGTGCGGTTCATATCGCAGTGGCTGGGGAGACTCGTGCCGCCCTGGTTGAGCGTGTGGAGCATCTCGCGGGGAAAGAAGCCGCGGTCGGCGAGCACGGCGTACAGGGCCGGCCCCGCGTGGCCCTTGGACATTACGAACTTGTCCCGCATGGGGTCTTTCGGGTTACCGGGATTGTTCCGCAGATGGCGGTAGTACAGGATCGTCAGGATCTCCACGATCGAAACCGATCCGCCCACGTGTCCGATACCCAGGTGTGCTATCTCATCAATCGTCAGCCGTCTGATCTCGATCGCTTTGCGTTTGAGATCACGCAATTCGTCAGTCGTCATTCAGACTCCTTTGTTTTCTTTCTGAAAGTAATTAAGCATACCGTAGCATGGGTCTCGAGGGCTGTAAAGCCCCGTTTTCCCGCGGCGGCGGCGCTTCAACCTTGCCTTTTCCCGGGACCCCGTCCATAATGACGAGAGCTTATTTTTTTCAGAAACTAACTATGCACAAGCCACTACGAAGCCGCGACGTGCGGGCGAGCAACGAAAACCTGGTACTCAACCTCATCTTCAGCCAGGGCAGCGCGTCGCAGAGCTCGGTGGTGCAGCAGACCGGCCTCAAGGCCCCCACCGTGTTTCGGATCTTCAGCAAGCTGGAACAGGAAGGGTTCATCCGCTCCTGCCCCGACGCCGTGGTCGGTGGGTCCAGCGGTGATACCGGGGAGCGCAAGGGCCGCCGTCCCAACGTCTACTGCGTCGAACCCACCAGCGCCTACGCGATCGGCGTGGACTTCTCCCGCCTCGCCGCCGCCGTCGTGATCGTCAATTTCGCAAACAAAGTGATCCATCAGGACAGCATGGAGCTCCGACGGGCCGACGACCGCGAGTCGGTCCTCGCCGCCGTGGAAGGGCTCATCCAGACCGCGATTCACAAAAGCGGCGTCGACCCCGACGCGTTCCTCGGAATCGGACTGGCGTCTCCCGGCGTCGTGGACACCGCCACCGGCCAGGTGCTCGACTACCGCAGGATTCAGGGGTTGAGCGGCTACTCCCTCCGCGACCATTTCGAAGCGCGCTTTTCCATGCCCGTGTACGTCCACAACAACGCATCCGTCATCGCCGCCAGCGCCTACCACTACGGAGACGCGCTGGAAGTCGACTCGCTGTTGACCGTCCTCGTCCGAAGCGGCGTGGGCGCCGCGCTCATCACCCACGGCGATATCTTTCTCAACGGAACCGCAACCGTCCTCGAGCTCGGCCAAACGACCCTCTCGCCGGAGTCGGTGGAGCGCGTGGCACAGGACAGCGACTCCCTCGAACAAATGGTCGCCGAGCGCCCCATGCTGGAGCGGCTGCAGCAGCACTACACCGTCCAGAGCTGGGAGGAAGCCGACCAGCGCCTGACCGCCGTAGAAGTCTCCAGCGCCCTGTACCGCGAACGCCTCGCCATCGGCGCCGCGATCCGCAACCTGCACCACCTGTTCCACCCCGAAGCCGTACTGCTGGTCACGCGTTTCGGCGTCCTCTCGAGCGTGCTCGGCGACGCCATCCGCGCCGCGCTGCCCGAACGCACCGTGATCGCCCGCGTCTACGACCCCGTCCAGGCGTGCTACGGCGCCACCGACATCGTGTTCCGCCGCTTCTTCGCCGGCACCCGCGAGTAACACCGCGCGGTCACCCCCGTCACGGTCACACCCGCCACGGTCATACCCGCCACGGTCACACCCGCCACGCCGCGCGAAATCGCGATTTCCAGCCTCCGCGCGGCGCGCTCGTCGTCGGCACCTGTCTGCGCTCCTTGGCGGTGGGGTGCACAACCTTGAAACCGGCCTCCGAAAGGTGTGCCACGAAGGGTGAACAACTTGCCAAGGGCGGTTTTGGTTTTTCGTGGCTTCCGACCGACCGTCCTTTCCGATGTCTCTTGCGGCGGGAGCTCCGCGGCGGACACTCAATGCGGGCGTTTCGCAGGATCCCTTCGCGTACACCCAAAGAAATGGACGCGTCTCGGGGAAGCCGTGTTCTTCGAAAGATGAACACCTTGCCACACACAGAATGCGGTTGCCGGGATCGGGTGCGGTGTCTTCGCCAAGCGGCGGTGCCTCGTCCGCCGTGTGTTTGGGCGATGACGATTTCGAGTCGGGAGCTTCGGCGCAGTCGGTCGGGTCTCCGGCGCCGGGCGACGCGACGGCGACGCGGTCGGATCTGTCGGCGGTTGAGTTTTTCGGGCGCATGTCGCCGCGGGAGCGGGCTGGTGCGTTTTTTGGGAGTGGCGCCCGGCGCGGCCCGAGGGACATCGATGGGCGTGCGCGCCGGGGGCACCGATTCGTCCGCGTGTGTTCCAACCGTGGCCTCGGCGTCCGACCCGGCCTCACTGATCCGACGTTGTCGGCTGCCGCGGGTCGGGGCTGTCGCCGACTACCGCGCGATCGCGCCCATCAGGCGGCCGACACGGTGCAGGAGCTCTCCGTGGTGTCCTTCCACGATACACACGTGGTGCGGCATGCCGCGCTGCACCTGGTCTTCGAACCAGTCGCGGATGTCGACGTCGTCGGTGCGGAAGATGCCGTTGGTCGCCATGAGGTCGCGCTCGGGCGTGACGGTTTCGCCTTCGAGGATACACATGTGGTATTCGCCCTCGAATCGCCAGATTCGAAAGAGGGTGGCGTCCATGCCGCCGCGGATGGTGGACTGCACGACGGTGGGGAGCTTGTTGTTGAACTGGACGGAGAGTTCCGGCGCCCCGGGGCCGTCCGCCGGGGCCATCTGAAACGGTGCGGCGCCGGTGTGCCAGATGGTGATCGTGTCGGCGTCGTGGTGGAGCCAGTCCGAGAGGTACACGGGGCCGATGCCGGCGCTTTCGACGATGCGACCGCAGAGTGCGCCGTCGACGTCGCCTTCCATCGCCACGGGGAATCCTTCGGAGACGAGGCGCGCCAGGGCGAGGTAGGGCCAGTGTCCGAGTTCGCTCGGCAGGTCGGGCCAGCAGCGGAACGCGAGGGTGTCGAGGTTGTTCTCGTCGATGATCTCGCGGAAGGCGCGGTAGTAGCGCGCCTGGACGGTGAGCGGGTCGGCGTCGGGTCCATCGGTGGCGGTGGGGTCTGCGGCGGCGCCGGTGGCCGCCGGGAGTCCGGCCTCCTGTGCGTCGACGGACCAGTTCAATCCCAGGGCGGCGAACGCGGCGATCTCATCGCGAAGGTCCTCGGCGCTGTACCCGCGCACGCGCTGGATGAGCTCGACGGGACTCAGGTGGTAGAGCTGTGAGCCGAGGGCGGCGTCGATAAACACGGGATCGGCGTGAAAATCGACAAACCCCGGTGCGTGGGAGCCGATGAGCCCCAGAATCCGGCCCTGCACGGCGTCGACGGCGTGGATCGCCCGGATCGATCGATCGATCTGACCTACGGTGTCGGTGCCGTCCGGGGCACCGTAGACGATTTCCAGGGGATGACCGAGGTGTCGGAGGGTGGCGCTCATGGCGTGGGTGCCCACGAGGGAGTTGGCGCTGATCATGCGGCCGGTCGGTTTTTCCGGGGTCGCCCACATGAGCACGGCTCCCGGCCACAGCCGCGAGAGCAGGGGTGCCAGACGGCCGTCGGAGATCGTCGGCTGCACGACCACGATCACGGTCACGCCGGCGAGGCGGCACGCTTCCACTGCTTCCCGCAGGGTCTGCTCGTCGGCGATGTTCTCCGACGGGACGGTGACCGGGTAGGGCAGCGCCTCGAGCGTCTCGAGGATGCGCGCCCTGGTTGCGGCGCCCCACTCGGGGTCGAATCCGGCGCGCTTGCGCCCCATGATAAGCAGTCCGATCTGCGGGGTCTGAATGATGCCGGCGTTGCGCGCCGCCGGGGTGATGTCGATCGCCATGTGTTCGCCTTTCCGGTGAATAGTTATTTTCAGAAACTAACTAATAGTACACGCCACCGGATCGGGCGTAAAGGGCGAATTAGTGGACGCCCCCGTACGACACGTGTTTCGTCTCCATGAACGCCTGCATGCCTTCCATGCCGAGCTCCCGGCCGATACCGCTTTCCTTGACACCGCCGAAGGGGGCGTTGCTGGTGGAGGGCACTGCGTCGTTGATGCCCACGGTGCCGGCCTCGAGCTGTTCGGCGAGGCGCCAGCTGCGGTTGAGGTTGGTGGTGTAGGCGTACGCCGCGAGTCCGTAGCGGCTGTCGTTGGCCTTGCGAATCACTTCGTCTTCGGTGTCGAAGGCGACGACGGGCGCCACCGGCGCAAACGTCTCCTCACGCATGCACGCGGCGTCGTCCGGAACGTCGGCGATGACGGTGGGCTCCAGGTAGAAGCCCGCCGCCGGGGTTCCATCGGCACCGGTCGGCTGCACCGCTTTTCCGCCGCAGACGATCCGACCGCCGGCGGCGACCGCGTTTTCCACGTGCGAGAGCGCCTGGTCCAGCCCCTGGCGGTTGACGATCGCGCCGATCTCCACCTCGTCGTCCATGCCGTAGCCGACTTTGAGTTCACCGGCGCGTTTGGCAAAGCGCGTGAGGAACTCCTCGTACACCGGCCGCTCCACGTAGATCCGGTTGCAGGCGATGCAGGATTGTCCGGTGTTGCGGAACTTGGTGATGATCGCGCCTTCCACCGCCAGATCCAGGTCGGCGTCGGCGAATACGATCACCGGCGCGTGTCCCCCCAGCTCGAGCGAGAGGTCGGTGACCGTTTTGGCGGACTTGCGGATGAGCTCCTTGCCCACCTCGGTGGAGCCGGTGAAGCTCACTTTTCGCACCGTGGGGTTTTCCATGAACTCATCCACGATCGGCTCGCCGGGTCCGGTGATCATCTGAAAGACGCCCTGCGGAATGCCCGCTTCTTCCATGCACTCGGCGAGCTGCACCGCGCACAGCGGGGTCTGCCGAGCCGGTCGCAGGATGGTGGTGCACCCGGCCGCCAGCGCCGGTGCCGCCTTCCGTACCGACAGTACCAGCGGGAAGTTCCACGGCGCCACGAGACCAACCACGCCCACCGGCTGTTGCAGGATCACGTGGCGCTTGCCGTCCGCCTGTTGCGGGACGATCCGCCCGTATCCGCGACGGGCTTCCTCCGCAAACCAGCGCAAATGGTCGATGGCGACGTTGACCTCGCCGCGGCTCTGCCCGATCGGCTTGCCGTTCTCCTCGGTGACCGTGCGGGCGATCTCCTCACTCCTGCGCCCCAGCGCCGCCGCCGCAGCGAGCAGGTAGTCGGCGCGCTGTATTCCGGTGAGCGCCCGCCACGAGGGAAACGCGGCGGCGGCGGCGTCCACCGCCCTGCGGGCCACATCCCGTCCTGCGGAGGCGACGGTGGCGATCGGTTCCCCGGTACCGGGATTCACAACCTCAAAGGTGTCGCCGGTTTCGATCCACTGTCCGTCCACGTAGAGTTTTTTGGTCTGCATGCTGCGTCTCCTGTTTGGGTGTTACTGCGGTACCTGGTCCCACGCCTTGAGGAACATGTCGATGCCCTGGTCGGTGAGGGGGTGCTCGTACAGCTGCATAAGAATGTCGAACGCCATGGTCACGACATCGGCGCCGGTGAGGGCGGCCTCCAGTACGTGCATCGGGTGCCGCACCGCCGCTACAAGCAGCTGGGTGTCGAAGCCGTAGTTGTCGTAGATCACGCGAATCTGCCGCGCCAGTTCCTGCCCTTCGTGGGCGATACTGTCCAATCGTCCCACAAAGGGACTGATGTAGGTGGCGCCGGCCTTGGCGGCCAGCAGCGCCTGGGTGGGGGAATAGGCCACGGTGACGTTGGTGCGTATCCCCTCATCGCTGAGGCGCCGTACCGCGATCAGTCCCTCCCGGGTGACCGGCACCTTCACCACGACGTTGTCGGCGATCGCGGCCAGTTTGCGGCCTTCCTCGACGATCGCGTCCGCTTCGAGAGAGATCGCCTCGAGGCTGACGGGGCCGTCACATATCGCACAGATGCGGGGATAGAGTTCCGCCGGTCGCGCGCCGGTCCTGGCTACGTGGGCCGGGTTGGTGGTGACGCCATCGAGCATGCCGAGGCGCTTCACCTCTTCTATCTGCGCGATATCCGCCGTATCGAGAAAGATCTTCATATGGAGCTCGATTGTAAGGGGCGGGGTCTGCCGCTGCAAGCTTTTCATTGACAGCGGGTCATTCCCGTGTTTTAGTTATTTTAAGAAAGAAAATAAAGGAGGCACCATGAAACGGACGCTATCAGGTCTGATGATGGTCACGTTGATGCTGCTGCTGGCGCTGCCGGTTTTTGCATCGGGTCAGCAGGAGCAGGGACAGGGGGAGATCGTGCTGAACTTCCCGACGTTCTGGGTTGGTCAGGACTCCAAGGCGGAGCCGCTTGCCCAGCTGGTTGAGGAGTTCAACACGCAGCACGCCGGTGATATCCGCGTGGTGATCGAGCCCAACCCCGATACCGATGGCTACCGCGACAAGCTGAACACGCAGCTGGCCACCGGTCAGGCTCCCGACATCTTCGTGTTCAACCCCGATCCGACCACGTTTCAGTATTACGACAGTGAGCTGCTGTTCGACTTCACCGACTACATGGACGACACGTGGGCGGCGGACTTCCAGCAGAGCTACCTGAACGAGAGTACTCGCGACGGTCGTCTGAAGACGATCCCCTACGAGATCGGTATCACCCCGATCTGGTACAACATGGACCTGCTGAACTCCGTCGGCTGGGACGCTCCTCCGGCGACGATGGACGAGTTCTGGCAGATGGCCGACGATCTGAAGGCTGCGGACATCGTGCCCACCAGCCAGATGACCGGTGGCTCCAACGCCTGGACCAGCATGCTGTGGTACAGCCACATCATGGCCAGCCTCGGAGGACCCGACGTGTGGGACCGCCCCCTCGGTGATCCGATCTACGTGCAGGCCGCCGAAATCCTCGGTCGCATGTTCGCCGACGGCAACACGACCCGCGACGCGGTCGGTGGTGACGCCGGTGTGTCCGGTGGTCACTACATGGCCGGCGACACCGCGGCGTTCATCAACGGCCCGTGGTACATCGGACGCATCCGCAGCGACGCTCCGGACGTTCACGCCGCCACCGCCCTGGCAGCGGCCCCGCAGGCCGGTGAATACGGTGGCGCGCAGATCGGCTTCCTGCTGTCCAACCTGGCGGCGGGCAACACCGACGACCCGGCCAAGGCCGAGGCGATCGTGACCTTCATGAAGTTCATGACCGACCCCGCCAACGTGCAGCAGGTGAGCGAGGCCGCCGGTTCGCTGTTCGCGGTCAAGCACGAGCTCGGTTCCGGAGCCGACCCGCTGCAGCGTGAGTTTGTTCGCGCCGCCAACGACGCCACCTTTGTTGTGGGCCACTTCCAGAGCCAGTATCCTGTGAGCGTTGTGAGCGAGTTCGGCCAGGCGCTGTCGGCGCTGGCGCTCGGCGCGACCGATGCGGAAGGCTTTGTGCAGATGCTGGTAGATGCCAACAACTGATTCAGTTGACGGCGTCGATCACGAGTGATTGACCGGGCGCCGTCGCCTCGCGGCGGCGGCGCCCTTTTTTGTCCGAATCCGAGGTAACACAAACGATGATAGTGCAGTCCCGCAAGGGCAATCGGCTGGGAATCATCCTGTTCCTGCTGCCGGTTCTGACCCTGTTCACCCTCTATTTCATTTACCCGCTGGGATTCGTGTTCGTTACCAGTACGCTTGACTGGAACGGCATCGGAACCCCGCAGTTCGTCGGACTGCAGAACTTTCTGGACAACTTCCAGACCCGTACGTTCCAGATTTCGGTGCGCAACAACTTCATCTGGTTGTTCGCCCTGGGATTTGTCCAGATCGGTCTGGCGGCGCTGGTGGCGATCCTGCTGGCGCGCAAGCCCCGCGGATGGCGCTTTCTGCGAACCGTGTACTTCCTGCCCAACGTCATCAGCCAGGTGGCGATCGCGATGATGTGGGCGGCCCTCTACAACGCCGAATACGGCGCGATCAACCAGTTCCTGGAGATGATCGGCCTGGAGAACCTGACCCACAACTGGCTCGGCGAGATTTCAACCGCCCTGCCGTCGATCCTGATCCAGCAGGTGCTGTACATCGGCTACTTCATGATCATCATCCTGGCATCGACGATGTCGATCCCCGAGAGCTTCTACGAGGCCGCCGAGATCGACGGCGCCAACGTCCTGCAGCAGGAGATCTTCATCACCCTGCCGATGATCAAGGACATCCTGGTGACGACGATGACCCTGGCGATGGCCTACGGCCTGCGTCACTTCGAGGCCACGTTCCTCCTGACCAACGGCGGGCCGGCGAACAGCACGTCGGTGCTCGGCATTCAGCTCTACAAGGAACTGAGCGCCCTGGACTACGGCCACGCCAACGCGATCGGTGCCACGCTGGTGATACTGGGAATCCTGATGATCGTCACGATTCGCGCGATCGGCAGCCGCGGTGCCGCGGCCGACCGCATGCAATAGGAGAACCGACGATGGCACGACAGGCAACCGCAGTAGGCAGCAACGACGGTATCGGCTCGGTGGCGGGATCGATTTTCAAGTGGACGGTCCTGACCTTCTTTCTGGTGTTCACCTTCTTCCCCCTCGTGTGGCTGGTGATCAGTTCCTTCAAGACCAATATCGAACTGCAGACGGCACCCTTTGCCCTGCCGCAGGTCTGGCAGTTCGGCAACTACGTGAACGCCGTGCAGGTGGCGGAGCTTCCGCGGCTCTTCCTGAACAGCGTGATCGTTTCCACGTCCTCCACGGCGCTGGCGATGCTGATCACATCCATGGCGGCGTTCGTCTTCTCCCGCGAAAAGTTCCGGGGGCAGCAGTCGCTGCTCAACCTGATTATCGCCGGTGTGCTGGTGCCGATCATCGCGCTCATGGCCCCGTACTTCCGTCTCACCAACGTGCTGGGACTCTACGACAGCCTCTGGGCGCTGATTCTGACCTACACCGCGATCAACATTCCGATCTCGACGTTCCTGATGTACGGCTTCATGAAGTCGATCCCGGCGGAACTCGAGGAGGCGGCGGTGATCGACGGCGCCAGCTTCTACCAGCGCTTCTCGATGGTGATCTTTCCCCTCTCGCGGATCGGACTGGTGACCGCCGGAACGTTCGTGTTCCTCTTCTCGTGGAACGAGTTCATCTACGCGCTCCTGCTCACCTCCAGCGTGCGCTCGCGCACCCTGCAGCTGGGAATCCGTTTCTTCACCAGTCAGTTCTTCACCGACTACACCTCGATGTTTGCGGCGATCGTACTGACGATCATTCCGAGTGTGCTGGTGTACGTGTTCATGCACGAGAAGATCATCAAGGGCCTGACCAGCGGCGCGTTGAAGGGGTAACGATGCACGAACTGTACCAGCAGACGATTCTTCCCGGCGACTCTGTGGCGCTGGTGGAGAGCGATGTGGACCTGTACTGGGAGATCGCCCTGGAGATGTACCAGCGCATCGCCGCCGCCAACCGGCGCGGACAGCGCAGTGTGTTCATCGTCCCGGTGGGGCCCACCTTCCAGTACCGGCGCTTCGTCTCCCTCTGCCGACGCATGCCGCTGGACCTCTCCAGGCTGCACCTGTTCTTCATGGACGAGTACCTGGAACCCGCGGCGGAGGGCGATCGCGACGATGGCGTGGCGTCCGGGGCGGTGGACGCCTCGCAGCTGATCGACATCGAGTCACCGCTCTCGTTTCGCGGATTCGTGAAGCGCGAACTTGCGGAACCGCTGGAGGCGCTGGGACCGGAAACCGGGTTCTCCACCGCCCAGATCCACTTCCCGGACCCCGGGGATCCCGCCGCCTACGACCAGCTCCTGGAATCGCTCGGCGGAGCGGACGTGTGTTTTGCCGGCGTGGGGATCAACGGCCACCTGGCGTTTAACGAGCCGCCGTATCCGCCGGACTCGGCGGAGGCGCTCGGCGCCGCCGCGGATTTCTTCGACCGCCCGACGCGCATCGTCGCCCTGAGTCGCGAGACGATCACGATCAACTCCAACACCGCCCTCGGCGGCGCCTGGGAGGTCACTCCCTCGCACGCCGTCACCGTCGGTATGCGCCAGATCATCGCCAGTCGGGCGCTGCGGATCTACCTGAACCGACCGTGGCAGCGGGCGGTGATCCGCAAGATGCTCTACGGTCCCGTGACTCCGGGGTTTCCGGCGTCGATCGTTCAGACCCACCCCGACGCGCTGGTGACCGCCACCACCGAGGTGGCCGGGCATCCGGAGTTCGGATTGCGATGAACGCCATGATCGACAGTCACCTCCACGTCGGGTCGCTGCAGCGAATCGGTGACCTCCGTCGCTACATGGACCTTCTGGGTCTCGAGGCGGTGGGCGCCCTCTCGCTGCCGCTGGCGGGCGTTCCGGGTATCGGTGATGCCTCGACCCGTGGTGGATCCCGCGGTGGGCGCGGCCACCAGCGTCCCGGCATCGGTGCATCGTTTCGTTCGGCCGGCGGGTTTCCCACCACCACCGTGCGGCCCAACTTCAACCCCGAGGTACTGGCGGCGATGTGCGCCTGTCCCGGTCGCGTGTTCGGCTACGGCAGTTTCGACAACCGCGCCCTCCTGGCGAGCAGCGAGTGGCGCCCCGACGCGCAGGTGGAGGAGATGCACGCCGCGGGGTTCTTTGGAGTCAAGATGTGGGAGGGCAAACCGGACCTGCTGGCGGCGTTGGGGATCACCCTCGACGATCCGCGCCTGGTGGCAGCCTACCGCGTCGCCGGGGAGCGCGGCATGCCGGTGCTGATCCACGTCGCCGACCCGCGGCAGTTCTGGTACCCCCATCGCCTGCGAAGCGAGGCGGAGCGGGGCGCCGCCGTGCCGCCGTGGAGCTACGCCGACGCCGGGGTTCCCGCCTTTGATGACCTGATCGATCAGGCGGGCAGGGCCTGCACGGCGGCGCCGGGCACCACCTTTGTCTTCCCCCACCTCCTGTTCCTGGCGGATGATCTGCCGCGGCTGGAGGCGTTCCTGGATGAGCACCCCAACGCGCTGGTCGATCTGGCGCCGGGGAACTACCTCTATCCCGCCCTCGGGGCGGTCGGTGAGACCGCCGACCCTCGCGCGTCGGTGGATTTCTTCGCTCGCTACCGCGACCGCATCCTCGCCGGGAGCGACTCCTTCTTTCTGGCGCTGCCCGGTGGCGATCGCGAGTCGATGGTGCCGGGCCTCCCGGGAACGCCGCTTACGGACAATCTCGAACGCTTCCTGCGGCTGCGCCGTTTTCTGGAGAGCGACGGCGCGATGGCCTCGCCCTTTGCCCTCACCGCCGGGGCACACCCGATGGTGCGGGGACTGGCGCTGGACCGTGCCACGCTGGAAGCGGTCTTTTCCGGCACCTTCGCTGCACTTCGCCGGCGCCGGGGGCTCGATGGCGGGCCGGATCTGGCGGCGGTCCGGGATTACCTGCGGAACTGGGCAGACGACGACGGCGCCCTGGTCGCCCACGCCCGGCACGCCGACGCATGGATCACGGAGGATCGCACCACATGAAGACTGTGAATACCGCGGTTGTCGGCCTCGGCATCGGCATGGCCCACGTGGCGGGGTATCTGGCACACCCGGGGGCGCGGCTCGTTGCGGTCGCCGACCGTATCCCTGCGCGCCGGACGGCGGTCGGCGGCACCTTTGCCGCCGGAAGCATGCACGTTCTGAAACCGCTTTTCGAGCCACCGGCGATGGACGCCGGTACCCTCGATCGTCCCTGGGAGGACCTGGGCGTCACGCCCCACGACGACATCGCCGCGGTGATCGACGACCCGCAAATCGAACTGGTCAGTCTCTGCACGCCCGACGACACCCACGAGGAGCTGACGATTCGCCTGCTGGAGGCGGGAAAACGGGTGCTGCTGGAGAAGCCGGTGGCGCTGACGATCGCCGGCGCCGAGCGTGTGGAACGGGTTGCAGCGCGAGTCGGGGGCGCGTCGGCCCCCCGTCCCGTCGGCATCGGCTACGAGTTCCGCGTGAACCCCGCGGTGCGGGAGCTGCGGCGTCTGGTGGCTACCGGGACCCTCGGCGAACCACGCGCGTTCACCCTGTATCACTACCGCACCCCGTTCCGGCGCGACAAGTTCGAGCACTGGATCCAGGACCGCGCGCGCTCCGGTGGCCTGCTGGTTGAGGAAACGTGTCACTGGTTCGATCTGGCGCGCTGGGTGATGGGGGATGAGGTTGCGAGCCTCGGCTGCGTTGGCGTCGACGACATCCATCCGGACTTCAACTTCGAGGATGTTGCCTTCGTGCAGGGGCGATACCGCAACGGCGGGGTGTTCCAGATCTCCCACAGCCTCACCGGGTTCGATTTCAGTCTGGTGTTGCAGGTCCATGGAACCGCCGGTACGGCGTGGTGCGGACTCAAGGAAGAGGTGTATTCTTCTCTCGACGCGGGGCAGACGCGCTACCACGGTGTGGTGAGCACCGCCCCGCTGAACGCAACGCCCCGGGACGCCTCCGTCACCACATGGGGCCCCGAGGCCACCGAGCCGTTCAACATCCGTGAATGCACCCGCGCCGCCGTGGACGTTGTCACCGACGGTGGTGACTGGCCGGCGAGTCTGGAAGACGGTATCGAATCGCTGCGTATCGCCCTGGCGGCGCGGCAGTCGATGGACGAGGGAAAAGAGATCACGCTATGGACCTGAGCACGGACCTGATCGTGCGCCCCACGCGGTTGTACGACGGATACATTTTCGACCTGGACGGAACGATCTACCTGGGGAGCGAGCTGCTTCCCGGCGCCCGTGATCTGGTGTTTCGCCTGCGGGAGCTCGGCAAGCGCGTGGTGTTTCTGTCGAACAACCCCACCCGCGATGTGTCGATGTACGCCGACAAGCTGGAGCGATTCGGACTTCCCACGCCGCCGGAGGAGATCGTTACCACCGTCTACACGACGACCCAGTGGATCCTGCAGAACGCCCCCGACGCGGTGGTGTATCCGATCAGCGAGGAGCCGCTGATCCGCGCCCTGACCGACGCCGGGATCACGATCTCCGACGATCCCGCGCGCATCGATATCGTCATCGCCAGCTACGATCGAACGCTGACGTGGCAGAAACTGCAGGTGGCGTTCGAGGCGATCTGGTACCACAAGCGCGCGCGCATGATCTGCACCAATCCGGATCTGTACTGCCCCTTTCCCGGCGGCCGCGGCGAGGTGGACGCCGGCGGCGTGATCGCGGCGCTCGAGGCGGTCACCGGCCAGCCGTGCGAGGTCAACTGCGGCAAGCCCAGCCCGGTCATGGTGGAGACGATCATGAAAGCGGTGGGCCTGGGACCGGACCAGTGCATCACCACCGGCGACCGCCTTTACACCGAGATTCGCATGGGTATCCGCTCCGGAATGGACACCGCCGTGGTGTTTACCGGCGAGACCACACCGCAGATGCTCAGTGAAACGGACACCGCGGACCGCCCGAATTTTGCACTGGATCGGATCGACAAACTCCTGCCGGACCGGTATTGGTAGGGCTGTATACAGGAGATTGTTGCAAACCGCACCACAAGTCGTGGTACGGACGGTATTTCGGGGGCCGGGGTTCGCTCACCGGCGGCATCTCGTTCCGGTAGCGACAGATACGGCCGATTCTGCAACAAGGTTCTATATACTGCCAATGGACACCCGGCTGTTCCTGGGAGATTCACCCCACACCCGCCTGTACGCCTTGGTGAAGGCGCTGTGACTCGAGAACCCGAACTCCAGCGCGATATCCAGGACCGTGCGATCGGTTGAAAGCAGCTCCCGCCGGGCGGCTTCGAGGACGATGCGACTGCGGATCTGCTGGGGCGACCGGCCCCGGCGGGCGGCGAACGCGCGCCGCAGCCCCGCCACACTGACGCCGAGCCGCGCCGCCAGGTCGGCGATCCGGCGCAGGTGGGTAATGCCGCCGCCGTGGGTGAGCGGGGTGCGGATATAGTCGATCCACTGATTCTCGATCAGCTCGCGGTAATCGTGAATCGAGTTGAAGACTTCGCCGATGGCCAGCGGCGTGGTGGTGTGCTCGCGGATCAGCTTGAGGCTCTGCTGGTTCTCGGCCGGCACGCAGTCCTCCAGCCAGAACAGATGATAGGGCTCGACCATCTTGCCCAGGCGGGCGGCCTCGATGGGGGTCAGACGGTGGTGAACGTCGTGCAGCACATGGATGTCGTGCCCGAAGCGTTCGCGGACCGCGGCGAACAGTGCGGGCACATGGTTGAGGTACTTCTCGGTGCTCCACACGTGCTCGGCGGGCAACTCCGAGTCGGCCGGCTCGTAGCGCTCGCCTTCGCGCTTGGCGACGCCGTAGGTGGTGGCGATGCCGGGTACGCCGGTCTGGACCCGGACGGCGCGATAGCCGAGCTTGAGGTGTGCGTCGACTTCGGCCAGGCAGGCGTCGATGTCCTTGCCGGTGCAGTGGGCATAGGTCATCACCCGCTCGCGGCTCTTGCCGCCCAGCAGCTGGTAGAGCGGCATGCCGGCGGCCTTGGCCTTGATGTCCCACAGCGCCATGTCGAC
>CAJWEZ010000062.1 GCA_913030605.1 uncultured Spirochaeta sp. | reverse complement strand
GTTCCAGCTCGGGCTCGGGCTGTGGCTCGGGCTCAGGTTCAGGCTCGCCCTCGGGTTCCAGCTCGGGCTCGGGCTCCGGTTCTAGCTCGGACTCCGGTCCAGGTTCAGGCTCGAACTCCGGCTCCGGTTCAGGTTCAGACTCGCCCTCGGGTTCCAGCTCGGGCTCGGAGTCCGCCCCAGCACCAGGCGCGGGTTCGCTCCCCAACTCGTCCTCAGGTTCCATCCCCGGCTCAGTTTCCAGTACCGAGTCCGACCCGGGTTCGGGCTCCGGCTCGAGCTCGGACTCGAGCTCCGGATCAGGTTCGTCCTCGGGTTCAGGCTCGAGCTCCGGCTCAGGTTCAGGCTCGCCCTCGGGTTCCAGCTCCGGCTCGAGCCCTAACTCGTCCTCGGGTCCCGGCTCTTGCTCGGAGTCCGCCCCAGCACCAGGCTCCGGCTCGCTCCCCGGCTCGCCCTCGGGTTCCATCCCCGGCTCAGTTTCCGGTACCGAGTCCGGCTCGGGTTCTACCTCCGGTTCAGGCTCGATCCCCAACTCGCCCTCGGGTTCCGGCTCTTGCTCGGAGTCCGCCCCGGCTTCAGGCACGGGTTCGCCCTCAGATTCCATCTCCGGTTCGGGCTCGGGCTCTGACTCGCCCTCAGGCTCCGGCGCTGGTGGAGGCGGGACCGGGATCGGCCGCGGGCGGGATTCCGGCTGTTCGGAGGGGGTGTCGTCCTCCGGGACGGGCTCTTCGTCGGCGGCGCCATTGAGAAGTTCGTCCTCGTCGGCGGGAGGAAACGGCATCTCCGCGTCGTCCTCAGCGAGCTCACGAAAATCGGGGGCGCCGTCTTCGTCGTCGGGTTCCGCCTGACCGCCGGCGGCATCGTCGCCACCCACGCCACCCACGCCGGTCCCGCCGCCGTCACCTGAGCCGTTCCCGTCGCCCGAACCGTTGCCACCACCGGCGCCGTTCCCGCCGCCGGCTCCGGGCATGGACGTCATGTAGTACTCGTCCTCGAGCTCGTCCAGCTCGTCCTCCGGTTCCTCGAGCTCCTCCTCGCCCTCGCTGCCGGCGGACCCCCCGGCAAAGTTCAGGATCGGAATGGACTCTTCGTCGAGGCCTTCCGCCTCGCTCGTCTCCATGTCGGGAACGACCTCCTCGTTCCGTCCGCTGCGGGCCAGGCGGCCGAGCTTGTCGAGGTTTCGCTGCCAGCGGTCGGCGTTCTCCGCCTCCCAGTCGTTCACCATTTGCTCATAGAGTTCCAGGCTCTCGTTGAGACTGCTCAGATCGTCTGAGTTGCCCCGGCCGCCCTGCAGCGACACGAGTTCATCGGCCGCTTCGAGGGCACCGGATCGGTCGCCGAGCGCCCGGTTGACGCGGGCGCGTGACGTGAGAAGGTCGGGGGCGTCCTCGTCGATCGCGGCGGCATCATCCAGCGAACTGCGCGCTTCCTCGCCGCGGCCGAGGTCGGCGAGGATTTCGGCCTTCCTCAGGAGCCCCGCCATGTCGCTGCGATCCGCCCGAACGGCCCGTTCCGCCATGTCCAGTGCTTCCTCGGTAAGACCGTCGCGGTGCAGGATTCCGGCAACGTCGGAAAGATACCCGGTGTCACCCGGTTCGGAGCCGGCGTACCGGCTGAGCGTTTCCTCACCGGCGTCGTGGTGTCCCGCGCGGTACTGCGACAGTCCAAGTTCCTTGAGGGCGGCGCTGTCGGCGGGGTCGGACTCGGAGATCCGCTGCCACTCCCGTGCCGCCTGTTCGTGCATTCCGGACCGGGTGAACACCGATGCCAGGCTTTTCCGCAATCGCGTGTTTTCGGGGTCCTGGTCGAGCATGCGCTGCAGAATGCGTCGCGACTCGCCGGCGTCACTTCCCTGCTCCGCGATCTGCCCCAGGTTTGTGGCGGCCCTGGCGTAGCGCGGCGAGGCGTCCAGCGCCGCCTGAAACTCCCGGATCGCGTCGTCTATCCTCCCGGCGCGGGCCAGAACGGTGCCGAGATTGTTCCGGGCGGTGTAGTTGTCGGGATCGATCTCCAGCAACTCCCGGAACGTTTCCTGCGCGTGGTCGAAGTCGTCCATGCGCTCCTGAACGATACCGAGGTTGTTGAGTGCGTCGGTCCATCCCGGGCGGCTGCGACGGGCGGCCTCGTAGCTTTCCCGGGCCTCCGAATACCTGCCAAGGGCCTGATAGCTGTTGCCCAGGTTGTAGTTGAGAGTCGGATGGTTGCTGTCGTGTTTGAGGCCGTTCTGGTAGGCGGCGATCGCCTCCTCGTGCCGCCCCTGGGCGTCGTAGAGCGTCCCGAGGTTGTTGTGGGCAACCGCGAGCGACGGGTCCGCCGCCGTGGCGCGTTCGTAGGCTGCGATCGCCTCGTCGTAGTTCCCGAGGTCCTTGTGGATGTTCCCGAGGTTGTACAGGATCTCGGCGTTCGATCCGTCGCGCTGGACCGCCCGCTCCACCATTTCCAGCGCCTTTTCCGTCTCGCCGGTCTGTCGGTAGATGACGGCGAGATTGTTCAGTGCCTCGGCGTTCCGGGGTTCCAGGGCGATCGCATGCTCGAACTCCTCGATCGCCGGGGCGTAGCGTTTCTGGCGTCCATAGATCGTGCCGAGCAGAATGTGACCGGCCGCCAGGTCGGGAAACGCCGACAGCAGCTGGGAGGTCAGGCGTTCCGCAACCTCGTAGTCGTTCACGCGAAAGGCGTTCACCGCCCGGTTCAGTAGCTCCTGGTGTTTCATGGCTGGTTTCCCCCTGCCCGGACCTGGATCTCCGCGGCGAGCCCACTCGATTCACCGTACCGGTCGTAGCTCTCCACGGAGAACACGTAGGCACGATCCGGCCGCAGCCCGTCAATCACGACGCCGGTGTCGGTTCCGACGTCGATCGGACTGGTGACTCCGTCGGTTCCGAGGTACCGACCGGGTCGTTCGCCGATGTACACACGGTACCCGGCGATGTCCGTCGTTCGGACCGGATCCCACGACAGCTGTACGCCGTCCTCAACTGACGTTCCCGACAGTCCCCGGGGCGTCGGAGGCGGCATCTCCGGTCGGTAGGACACCACAACTTCCTGTACCCGGGGGCTCTGTCGGCCGGCGGCGTCGGCGAGAAGATCGAAGCGCAGCTGCAGGAACCGGCCCCGGGCGTCCATCGGCAGCACCCCATCGGCGGGAACGGGATGCCAGTCCGTGGGCAAGGCATCGCGGGCAGCGTTGCTGACGACCAGATCGGCAACACGGTACCACGAGCGGACGGCGGTCTGCCCCGGCGTCTGTGTGCGAACATCGATGCGTTCAACGTGGGCTCCGGATTCACCGAGGTACAGCGCCTCGGTGTACGCGCGTCCGGGCTCGCCGGAATACGACACCGGCCGCGGCGCCCGATCCGCGTCCCTGGTAATGCGAAGCTCGTCGACAAACCCGCGAAAGCGTTCACCGAGGACGAGTCCGTCGCCGGTGTCGGCACCGAAGTAGATGCCTGCCGCAGCCGCTCCTTCACGACCGTCGTCGGTGAGGTAGGTAATCGCCTCGGGCACGCCGTCGACGCGGTAGCTCAGTTGGCCTGTGCGTCCGTCGTAGCGCAACTGGTGGTGGGACCATCGCCGCGGAACCAGTCCACGACGAGCGGCGACCCGCTGGCTGGAAAAGGTGCGTGCGCCGTCGGCGTGGGCGCGAACGACGAGGTTGTTTAATGTCCACACCATACCGTTGTCGCGAATCTCCAGGCGCAGTTCCTGCAGCACGGGTGATCCGGAGTTGATCAGCGCACCGCGCCATCGCAGAACGGTCGCCCCTTCGGTCACGCGGAGCGGATAGAGCCACAGATCGATGGTGAACGCGCCGGGCTGCGTGTCCGGCGACAGCAGGGCGTCGGGACCGGCGTGATAGGTGAGTACCGATTCTCCGTCGAAGGCGGCGGCGGCCGCTCCGAAGCGCCGCTCCGTGGAAAGAATCCGGACTCCCGTCCCGGATCCGCGGTACCGTCCGGTCTGATCGTCGACCCCGAAATCGAAGGACGCCAGGAGGTCCGTGTCAGGGTCAACCGTAGCCCCCCAGTCGGCAAGTCCCAGGTCGGCCCCGCCCTGCCATCCATCGAGCATCATCACGTTCTCCCGCAGCTGCAGGTGGTCCCAGCCGGAACGCCCGCCGAGACGGATCGATTCCGACAGGCTCTGAGCATGAAGAAACGGACTGAAGAGAAGGAGCACCGCGACCCACGGCGCGATTCGCTTGTGACAGATCGCCGAGGTTTGCATAATTCCGTATTGTTTTCATCGGCATGTCACAGGACGAACTCAAAACCACGATTCGAGAATTTCCCACATCCTCCGGCGTCTATATCATGAAGGACGAGACAGATACCGTCCTGTATGTCGGAAAAGCCAAAAACCTCCGATCGCGGGTGCGCTCGTACTTCGGGAAGGACCTTCCGATCAAGACATCGGTCCTCATGTCGCGAGTCCATCGGATCGACTATCTCCTCACGGGGAACGAGTACGAGGCCCTGCTCCTCGAGAACAACCTCATCAAGCGCCACAACCCCCGGTACAACATCAACCTGAAAGACGGAAAGACGTACCCGGTGATCAGGATCACCGCCGACGAGTACCCCCGGGTGTTCCGGACCCGCCGAATCATACAGGACGGTTCCAGCTACTACGGTCCGTTCCCGAGCGTTGGTCGGCTGGAAGCCTACCTCGACCTCATCGATCGCCTGTACCCGCTGCGCAGATGTCGGACGCCGAAACTGAAACCGCGGAAGACCCCCTGCCTCTACTGGCACATCGGACGCTGCGCCGCCGTGTGCGCCGGCAAGACGTCGCACGAGGACTACATGCAGCGGATCGATCGCATCAGGGACCTGCTCTCCGGGAAAACGGACACGCTCAAGGCGGAACTCCGCGACCGCATGGCGGATGCGAGCGGGCAGCTCCAGTTTGAGAAGGCCGCAGAGTACCGCGACGCGCTGCAGGCTGTTGAACAGGTTGAGATCGAGCAGCGAATCGTCGATTTCGACCCGGAGGTTCGAGACTATATCGGCTACGCGGCCCGCGACGAACTGTCGACGTTTGTGGTGTTCCAGATGCGCGCCGGAAAGCTGGTAGGAAGCAACGTGTTTCACGCCGAGCTTCCCGGAGACGACGAGGAAAACCTTCTGGAGTTCGTCCTCCAGTTCTACGGGTCCACCTCCAAGCCGCCGCGGGAACTGTACACATCCGCGTCCCTCGGTGATCTGTCGGCGCTGAAACGGTTCTTCCGGGAGGAACTGGGAACCGAGGTGGTGATCCGTACACCGGCCACCTCCCGCGACGCGTCAGTCCTCCGTCTGTGCACGGAAAACGCGCGGCAGGAGCTGGACAAGAAACTCCGGGAACGCGGGGACCTGCCTGCACTGGAGGAGCTCGCTCGGGTGCTGGAGCTCCCGGGACCGCCACTGCGGATCGAGGGATTCGATATCGCTCACGTGGGGGGCCGTAACACCGTGGCGAGCCTCGTCAGCTTTTCCAACGGCGTCCCCGACAAGAGCCAGTACAAGCGTTATCGCATCCGGTCGCTGAAGGACGGTCAGATCGATGACTTCGCGTCGATGCGCGAGGTGATCGCCCGACGGTACACCCGCGTGAAAAACGAGAAACTGCCCCGGCCGGACCTGATTCTGATAGACGGGGGCAAGGGGCAGGTGAACGCCGCCCACGAGATTCTCACCGCCCTCGACATGCCGATACCCGTTGTCGGGCTGGCGAAACGCAATGAAGAGCTGTTCCTGCCCGACCAGCCGGATCCGGTGCTGCTTCCGGAGGCGTCGCCGCCGCTGCGCGTGCTCCAACACGTTCGCGATGAATCCCACCGGTTCGCAACAACCTATCGCGCCGGACTCCAGAAGCGCGACGTGGTAACGCCGGTCCTGCAGCAGATTCCCGGTATCGGGCCCAAGCGCGCAACCCGCATCATGCGGGCGTTCCCCGAACTCGACAGCCTGATAGAAACGCCAGTGGATATCATCGCCAAGAGCACGGGCATCAGCGAGGATCAGGCTCATGAGATTCAGCGATTTGTCAGACGGGAACTATACGGCGAGGAGTGACGGGTATCGCCACGGGTGAGCCTGGCGGTGAGCCCCCGTGGGAAGCCATGCGCCACGGCGAACGATGATCCCGTAGAGGTACTGCTGCAGGATCGAAGGGTGCAGCGGCGCCGGAACGGTCCGCAACAGGGCATCCACCTCTCCGGTGAGCGCCTTGATCGCCGCACACTCCCGGGGCCCGTACCGACGGGTAGCCGCCAGCAGATTCTTCTGAACGCGCTTGCTGCCGATCCGCTGTCCGGTCAGCCGCTGCAACTCATCGAAAACGCCCTTGTCGGGAACGCCGGCGTCCCGCAGCGACTGGAGATGATAGAGCCGATCCAACTGCCACGACAGGCCGATGACAACCTGAATCGCTTCGGTACTGGCCAGTAGTTTGCCCGCGATATCCAGGGCGTGGTCGAGATCCTCCGCCATGACCGCGTCAAAGAGCGAGAAGACGTTCTCCTCGCGGGCGTGGTAAATGTAGCGGTCCACGTCGTCGACGGTAATCCGATGTCCGACGTAGTCGATGAGCCGATCCGCCTCCTGCCGCAACTCCATGGTGTTGTTCTGCACGAGTTCGAGCATGAGCTCCACGGCTTCCGGATCGATATCGACCTTGTGTCGGCGGAAATACCCCTGCAGCCATCCCTGCTTCTGGTCGTCGAACATCTCCCAGAAGATGCGCTTGTTGCGTCCCCCCGCCACCTGCTCCAGCCCTCTGGCAACCGAGACCTCGCCGCTTTCAAGAATGAGCACCGAGCCCTCAGTGGGAGCGGAACCGTAACTCACCAGCGCCTGCAACTCGTCCTTGCGCTTGAGGTGCTCCACCGCGCGATACCGCACAAGCGTTGCTGAGCCGAACAGCGATCCGTTCTGCAGGAGTGATACCACCTGGTCCGCCGGAGTTTCGAACGCGTAGAACGTGTGTTCCTCGAGGCCGTCCCCGTGCTGCTGCCGCATAGCGGTACGGATTTCCTCCACCGCCGCCTGCTTTTCCCCTTCCTCCGGGCCGAGGAACAGGACGATCGGAGCACTACTCATAACTGCGAACGATGTGGGCAAGCTTTCCGAGGATTCGGGCGTCGCGGGTATAGATCGGTGGGTACGCCGGGTTTTCCGACTTGAGCTGGATGCGGTTGTGCTCGCGGTAGAAGCGTTTGAGGGTAACCGCCTCATCCACCATGGCGACCACGATATCCCCGTTATTTGCGACCGGTTGCTGGGAGATAATTGCGGTATCCCCATCCATGATACCGGCTCCGATCATGCTGTCACCGTTGACGTGCACCGCGAAGTAGCGCTTGCTGTGGCCGAGGATCGCTTTCGGGACCGGCACGAATCCGTCGTGATTCTCCTCCGCCAGGAGCGGTGTTCCCGCCGCCACCGTCCCGAGTAACGGCACCTCCACGAGGGCGCTCTCCTCGTAGCTGCCGGCGTCTCCCAGCACCTCGATCGCCCGGGACCGGTTGGTGTCACAGCGAATGCGTTCCTTTTTTTCCAGCGCCTTTACGTGGTCGTAGGCACCCTTCACCGAGATCGTGAAGTGTTCGGAAATCTCACGAATGGTGGGGGGATACTTGTTCCCCGCGATGAACCCCCGGATAAAGTCGAGAACTTGTTCCTGTCGACGTGTCAACGGCCTCATCGCTCCACCTCTATGCCGAATTTTCGAATCTTCGCGTGCAAGTTGCTGGGATAGATTCCCAGATCCTGGGCTGTCCGCGAGATGTTGAACCCGTACTCGCGGAGCTTTGCCTCGAGGAACTGCCGCTCAAAGCGGTCCCGGGCATCGGACAGCCCGAGGGAGAGGTAATCGCCAAGGGGTGACGACGTGGCGGCAGCCGAACGAGTGCCGAGAAATCGGCGAACCTCGTCACGCGAGATCGCAGCGCTATCGGACATTATGCTAACCCGCTCCACGAAATTCTTCAACTCTCTGACGTTGCCTGGCCAGTCGTATTCCTGCAGCGCCTCGACCGCGTCGTCGCCGAATGTGACCGTCTCCGCCAGGGCCCGGAGGAGGAGTGGCACGTCCTCCACCCGATCTCGGAGCGGGGGCATGTGAATCGGCACCACGTTGAGCCGGAAAAACAGGTCCTCCCGGAACTCTCCGGCGGCAATCGCCCGATCCAGGTCGCGATTGGTTGCGGCGATCACCCGGACGTCCACGGAAATCGGTGCCTCGCTACCCACCCGTTCGAAGCGCATCTCCTGAATCGCCCGCAGCACCTTGGCCTGCGCTCCCAGGGACATGTCCGCCACTTCGTCCAGGAAGAGCGTCCCGCCGTGCGCCAGTTCGAATTTTCCCTTGCGCCCTCCGGCGGCCCCGGTGAACGCGCCCTTCTCGTGCCCGAACAGCTCGCTCTCGATAAGCGTTTCCGGGATCGCCGCACAGTTCACCGCCACGAAGGGACCATCGCGTCGCCCGCTCCGCTCGTGGATCTCCCGCGCCACGAGCTCCTTGCCGGTACCGTTTTCGCCCGTAATCAGCACCCGGGCATCGCTGTCGGCGGTCTGGGCGACGATCTCACGAATGCGGGCGATCGGCGCGCTCTGTCCGACGAGTCGCTGCTGAGCCGGTACCTGCCCCCGAAGCGAGGCGTTCTCGCGTCGCAGCGCCTCCAGCTCCAGCGCGTTTCGAACGACCGTGGTCACTCGGTCGAGGCTGAGCGGCTTCTCCAGAAAATCGAAGGCGCCGTGCTTGACCGCCTTCACCGCCACGTCGATGGTACCGTGGCCGCTGATCATGACAACCGGAATGCGGGGATACGCTGTGCGCACCTCGGAAAGCACCTCGAGCCCTCCGCGCCCGGGGAGCCATACGTCGAGGAGCATACAGTCGACGACCTCGCGCTCGAGCAGTCCGAGGGCAACCAGCCCATCCTCCGCGGTGAGGACCTGATACCCCTCGTCACCGAGTATGTCTGCGAGAACATCGCGAATGCCCTGTTCGTCATCTACGACCAGAATCGTCATCGAGGCTGCTCCACCGGAAGATCGACTACAAACGTTGTCCCGCTGCCGGGCGCGCTCTCAAAGGATATGCGGCCGTCGTGGTCAAAGACAATACGTTCCACGATCGCCAGGCCCAGTCCGGTACCGCGGTTCTTGCTCGTCACATAGGGCTCGAAGAGCGAATCGCGCAACTCCTCCGGAATGCCCGGGCCGTCGTCCTCAACGCGTATGCGACAGATCGTCTCCCTCCCCCGCTGGATCACGTGCGCCGAAATCGCGACGTAGACGCGACCGGCGGCGGCCTCGACGGAGTTCGTCATCAGGTTCGTGAATACCTGCCGCAGCTGTCCCCGGTCGGCCTCCACCGTCGTTCCCTCCGGAACGCCCTCCGTCGATACCGTGACCTCGGGGTTGTCGCGATACACCGCAGCGATATCTCGAAACAGCTCTGAGAGATCGACCGCCGCAACCGACGGCTCCGGCATGCGCGAAAAGGATCTGAACTCGTTCAAGAGCGCGGTCAGGGCGTCGACCTCCCGGACGATCGTGTCAACGGTCCGGGAGAGCACGTCGCCGAAGTCCGGCGCTCCGGCGACGTAGCGGCGCTGCAGGCGCTCGGCGGCGAGTTTGATCGGCGTCAGGGGGTTCTTGACCTCGTGTGCCAGCCGTTGAGCGATCTCCTGCCACGCCTGCACTTTCTCCGCCTGCGCCATCCGTCGACGGGCGCGATCGAGTTCGGTCACCATCCGGTTGAACGAGACGACCAGGACGCCGAGATCGTCGCCGGGCCGTGTCAGGATGCGTACGGTGTAGTCACCGTCTGCAACGCGGCGCGTGGCGTCCTCCAGCGATTCGATCGGCCGCATGATACGGTCGGAGAGGAAGAATCCCGCCATGATCGACAGCAGGAGTATCGGGGCCGTGAACACCCCGTACACCGCGGCGAGCACCGTGAGGACCGTTGACCGGACCCCGGAGAACCGGGCGAACAGCTCCTGTGCGTCGGTGAGTCGCCGGGCGGTCTCTTCCAGGCCGGCCGGAAGCCGCGCGGTGACGACCGCGGTCGCCGCTGCGGTGGCGGCTCCATCCCCGCCGGGTTCGGGCGACCCCGCGCCGATTCCCACCGGCGTCACCAGCTGCAGGACCGCTTCGCCGGCGATCGCCGAACGGGTCACCGCGGGCTCGTCACCGGGAACTCCGAGGGGCGGCGCGGCGGAGCGAGCGAACACCCGCGCTCCGCGAAACAGGAGCTCCGCGCCGGCGGCGTCGAACACCTGGATCGCTGCCGCCGTGGGAATACGCCGATTTACCTCGTTCCACAGCGCCGATGCCGGCGCCGATGCCGGCGCCGCCCCGGAACCCGCATCGGTGGGTTCCGACAGCACCTCATCCAGGTTCCGGTTGAGGATCTCCGTCAGGCTCCCGTCGGCGGCGAACACGCGCAGGTCGTGCACCTCGTTCTCGTAGTAATCCAGGGTAATGCCCAGCCCGTCGCGGATCGCCCGGGCGGTGTCGGTGCGAAAGAGGATGTCCAGCCCGGCGGACAGAAAACTGACGGAGACGATTCCCTGGGGCACCGCCGCCAGAAACACGACCAGGGCGAAAAAGCCCGTCAGTCGCGTCTTGAAGCCGCTGCCGGGACGGTTCTGGTGCCGGTCCCGAACCAGACGCGCCACGCTGATTCCCACGGCCACCAGCAGTCCCAGGGGAAACAGGATCCCCAGCGCCACAAGGACCCAGGCGAAGCCGAAGTCAAAATCCAGCGGATCGACGAGGATACGGTTAATGAGAACAACTGTGAGAACAACGACAAGGACGTAGAGGGCGCCGAGACTGGCGAGCGTCGTCCGGGAAGCCGACGCGTTCCGAAGAGCCCTCACCCGGAGGCTCCCGGGCGCTCAGTCCTCTTCAAAGCGGTTTTCGAACAGGCGGACGAGGCTTTCAACCGCCTCCTCCTCATCCTCTCCATCCGCGGCTATCGTGATCGAGGAGTTGTAGCTGGCACCAAGCGTAATGATGCCCATGATCGACTTGGCGTTGATCGTCTCGTGATCCTTCTTGAACTCTATGTGCGCTGCGTACTGCGACGCGGTCTGCACGATCAACGCGGCGGGTCGGGCGTGTATGCCGGCGCGGTTCCGGACCGTCACCTCCTTCTCAATCATCTACAATCCTCACGTAATGCCTTTTTTCTGCAAGTACGCCTTTCTGGCGTTTTCGCTGTCCAACCATCTCATAATGTTCTGGTTGAACTCGCGGGCACTATAATACCCCATTTTTTTCAATCGTTCATTCATCGCCGCGGTTTCAATGATGATCGGGATATTGCGCCCCGGCTTCACCGGAATCTCCAGATACGGTGTCGCCACGCCGAGAATCTCCAGCGTCCGTTCCTCGGCACCGATCCGGTCGTACGCCTTCTGCGAATCCCAGACTTCCAACTGACAGATCAACTGGATCTGCTTGTCATCGCGAATCGACCCCACGCCGAAGAGGTGGGTGATGTTAATGATCCCCAGCCCGCGGATCTCCATGTGATGACCGAGCGCGGGATTGGCGCCCTGACCGAGAAGGATGTTTCCAGCGACGCGCCGCACTTCCACGGCGTCGTCGGCGACGAGGCGGTGGCCGCGCTCGATCAGTTCCAGGGCGGTTTCGCTTTTGCCGACCCCGCTGTCACCGAGAATGAGCACGCCGATCCCGAAGACTTCCACGAGCGTGGCGTGGATCGTCTCCCGGGCGGCGAACACGTTGCCCAGCGCCCGAATGAGGCGCATGACGAACTCGCTCGTCACCAGTTCGGTCTGGAGAATCGGACACCCTGCCTCGTCGGCGATCGACTGAAACTCGGCCGGCGGCGCGAGCCCGTGGGTGAATATGCACGCGGGAATGTCGCGGCTGAACAGCTCCTGGATGTTGTCCAGGACGCCTTCCCGCGTAAGCTTGTCGACGAAGGCGTGTTCACCGCGCCCGAAGATCTGCAGTCGGTCGGACCCGAAATTGTCGAAGAACCCGTTGAGCGCCAGCCCCGGACGGTTGAGGTCCGGGGTGGTGATCGCCCGCAGCAGGCCCTGACGCCCGCCCACGCAGGTGAGTCCCAGGTCGTTGTGCTCCTTGAGATCGAGGTCCAGGAGATCGAGTACGGTGAACTGTTCTTCCATCGTCAGTTCTTGTGGTCCTGAATTTTGTCCACTTCCTTGCGGACTTTCTGGTCGACCTTGTCGATGAGCTCGTTGATCGCTTTGGGCAGCTCGTACCCGCCATTCTTGACGATATCGTGCTGGCCCCATCGGAAATGGATTTTGGCCTCCACGAGGTAGCTGTGATCCTTCTCTTTGGTGAGGGTGAAGTCGAGGTCCTCGATCTTGTCGGCGGCAAACTCCAGCTTCTCTGTGCGCGTCTCGATCAGTTCCTTGGTCAGATCGTCAGCGTCGAAGTGTACCGATTTGATCGTCATGTTCATTGCAGTGCCTCCCATATGGGTCCGGATCATCGCTCGTAGGACGAGTCGATCTTGAGTTCCTTGCGGTATTTCGCCACAGTGCGGCGCGCGATCTTGATGCCACGCTGTGCGAGCAGATCGGAGATCTTCTGGTCGGAGAGGTGCTTGCCGGACTCACTCTCGCTCTCGAGGATCTCCCGCACGATCTCTTTGACTCCCTCCTTGCTGTATCGCGAACCGCCGGCACCGGTGCCTGCAACGCTGTTCGAGAAGAAGTGCTTCAACTCGAAAATACCCCACTCTGTCTGAAGATACTTCCCATTGGTCACGCGGGACACCGTTGCCTCGCTGACATCGACCTCCGCGGCGATATCCTTGAGTGTCAACGGCACGAGGTACTTCTTGCCCTTGACGAAAAAGTCGCGCTGGAAGTCCAGAATCGCCCGGGCCACCTTCAGGAGGGTCTGATTGCGCTGGTCAACACTGTGGATAAACCATCGCGCGTCGCGAACCCGCTGACCGGCAAACTGCCGTGTCTCCTTGTCTTCGCCCTCGGCAAGCCGCGAGAACGTTCGGTTGACACGCAGAACGGGGACCTCCTCGTCGTTGAGGACCAGGACGAACTGCCCTTCCCGCTTCCGCAGAATGAGGTCCGGAATGACGTAGCGGGACTCGTCGCTGGAAAACATGCGCCCCGGAAACGGGTTGAGTCCCCGAAGAACCTCCAGCGCCTCGGCGGCATCCTCTTCGGTGATCGAGAGCGCCCTGGCGATCTCCCGGTACTTCCCTTTCTCCAGCTGCGGGAGGTACTCGCGGATGATGTCTCGAATCCCCGGCGGCGGGTCCACGAGTTCGCCCACCTGGACGATGAGTGCCTCCTGGTAGTCCGCGGTGCAGCAGCCGACCGGTTCGAACGTGCGTATCATCTCCATCATTCGCTGCACGGTGTCGTGGCGGGTGCTGTCGACAAGGGTGAAGGGATCCTCCCGATGGAACCCGTTCTCGTCCAGATTTCGGATCAGCAGTTCTCCCAGATCGAACTCCGCCTCGCTGATAGGCTGCAGCCGCAGCTGCCACAGCAGGTGCTCCTGCAGCGATTCGGGCCGCGAGAGCGCGTTCTCCATGAACATGCGCTTGCTGTTCTCGTCGCCCTCGAAACGACCGCCGGAGGTGAATCCCGGGTCGGATGAGTTCTCGAAGTATTCGTCGCTTTCGTTGCCCGCGGCCCGTTCACGTTCGCTGTCGAGGGACACCGTGGGGCGCTCGCGGGTGAGCTCGAGGGCGGGATTGGCTTCGAGTTCCTCCTGAATCCGAAGCTGCAGATCCTGCAGGGGAAGCGTCATAATCTGAATGCTTTGAAGGAGCTGCGGCGTCATCCGCAGTTCCTGACGCTGGACCAGTGCAGGCCGTTGGTACTGCATACCTTTCATAATGGGAGAGCCCCCGGGCTTTGTCAATTTGGGTGATGCGCTGCGCGGTCAGCGTTCGTAGTCTTCGCCGAGATAGATCCGGCGGGCGGTTTCGTTGGCGGTAATCTCCTCGCGGGTACCGGCCACCACGATCTCACCCTGGTGAATCAGGTAGGAATAACCGGAGATGGCGAGGGTGTCGCGCTCGTTGTGATCGGTCACGAGGACACCGATTCCACGGTCCGCGAGATGCGCAACGATCGTCTTGATCTCGTAGCGAGCCCGGGGGTCGATTCCGGCAAACGGTTCGTCGAGCAGGAGAAACCGCGGCTCGATCGCCAGTGCCCGGGCGATCTCTGTCCGGCGGCGTTCCCCCCCGGACAGCGTGTAGGCGCGCTGTCGGCGAAGACCGTCGATCCCCAGTTCGTCCAGAAGCCGGTCCACGCGGCCCTGCTTCTCACCGCGGGAGAGATCCCGTCGCTGCTCCAGCACGGCGGCGAGGTTCTGTTCCACCGTGAGCTTGCGGAACACCGATGGTTCCTGCGGGAGGTACGATATCCCCATCCGTGCGCGCCGATACATCGGCAACCGACCGATCTCCCGGTCGTTGAGATAGACATGGCCCGCGGTGGGTGTAATGAACCCCACGATCATGTAGAAGAGCGTCGTTTTGCCGGCACCGTTGGGACCGAGAAGACTGACCACCTGTCCGCTGCGCATGGAAAAATCAACGCCACAGACGACGTCCTTGCGGCCGAATCGTTTGCGGAGTCCCTCGACGCGCAACGTGGCGGCATCCGGTCGGTCACTCATTGCGCGTCCCCGGCGGGCGCCGCCTGGCCCTGACTGTCCTGTTCCGTCTGATCGTTCTGTGCCGCCTGATCGTCCTGTACCTCGATCGCCCCCTCCACGCGTCCCTGCAGTTCGATTTCCTCGGTATCCAGATTCAGGATGATGCGACTCGCGCGGTACTCATCCCCCTTCCAGAACACCACCGGAAAGCCGCTCAACTCGAGGACTTCGTCCTCGCGACGGTAGCGAAGAAACTGCGCCCGGGCCGTGAGGTCGTCTCGGAGCACCCGCACCGCGACCTGCACGAAGAGAAGGTCGCCGCCGTTCCGGGTCTCGAGGTAGCCGCCCTTGAGCAGCAGATCGTTGCCATTGTCCTCCACCATCACCGCGCCCCGGGCGCGCGAGTTCTCGGTCTGCCGGTCAAAGGAGAGGTCACCGGCGGTGATGACCAGATCGCGAACGGAATCGGTCACCCGGACCTCGCCGCGCATCTCGGCGTACCGGAAATCGGTACCCGACAGCTCGATCTGGCCCGCCTCCAGGGTGATGTCGTTGCTCACCACGCGCGCGTTCCCCTCGAGGAGGGTGCGCTCCCGCCCTTCGGCGAGAACAACCTCGGTACGGTCCCCGGAGAACGAGAACGTGTCCGCCACCGCGGTGGCCGCAACGAGGCAGGCCAGCGCAAGTCCGAGAACGGGGCCGCGCGCCTTCACCGATCCGTCCCGTCGTTGAAGACACCCTCGACACCGGCGGAGAAGGTGACGCTGTTGCGACGACCGTCGACGGTCATTCCACGCCCCTCAACACGGGACCCGTCGTCGCGAACCAGCGTCACGGGGCGTTCGCCGGGGGCGGTGAGCACCCGGGCGTCGGCGTTCCAGGAGAGAAACTCGCTCTCGATCGTTGCCTCCTCCACGGTGCTGTAAAATCGAACGGTGCCGCGCAGTTCGACATTTTCCGTGTCCAGGTACAGGATACCACTGTCGGCCTGTCCCTCAAGGCGCAGGTCTCCGTCGGGACCGAACTCCCGGAACCGAAGGTCCGTAAACTCCTGGTACCCTTCCTCCGGGTAGCTTGCGATGCGGCCGGCGGTCAGTTCCAGGCGATTGTCCCGTTCCACGACCATCTGCACATCCACAAGTTCGACCTGCGGGACCGGTCCCGGCGCGGTATCCTCCACCTGCGCCGGACCGTAGTCAAAGGTGCACGCGGAGGCACCGAGGAGCGCCGCCAGGGCGACGGCAACGCTCCGGATACGGCCTGGACGCCGTCTACTCCGCGGCACCCTGTCTCCCGGCACCGTGCGCCGCCGCCGCTCCCACGAACGCGCGGAACAGTGGATGCGACTCGACCGGTTTGGACTTGAACTCCGGGTGAAACTGGACACCGAGTCCCCAGGGGTGCTCCGGCCATTCCAGCGATTCGACGAGGGAATAGTCCTCGGTCACACCGCCGGTCACCAGGCCCGCCTCGTTGAGCTGCTGCCGGTACACGTTGGACACCTCGTACCGGTGGCGGTGGCGCTCCTCGACGATCTCGCGACCGTAGATCGAACGGATCCGCGTACCGGGCAGCAGCCGCGACCGGCTGGCGCCAAGACGCATCGTGCCACCGTAGTTCTTCACGTCGACCTGCTCCTCCAGGAGACTGACCACCGGATGGGGACCGTCGGGGGTAAACTCGGTGCTGTCGGCGTCTTCCAGGCCCAGCACGAATCGGGAGAACTCGATCACCATCACCTGCATGCCCAGGCAGATCCCGAAGTAGGGAACACCGTTGGTGCGGGCGTACTGAGCTGCGAGCACCATGCCGCGGACACCACGACCGCCAAACCCGCCGGGCACGAGGATGCCGTCCACTCCGCCGAGCAGTTCCGCGACATCGGCATCGGGCTTCTCGAGGCGCTCGGAGTCGATCTTCACCAGCTCCACCCGGCAGTCGTTGGCGATCCCGCCGTGGTACAGCGCTTCGTCCACGGACTTGTAGGAGTCCGAGAGTTCGATGTACTTGCCCACCACGCCGATGCGCACAACGTGGTCCGATCCGGTCATGACCTGGACGACACGCTCCCAACCCGACAGCTCCGCGTCACCGGCGTCAACTCCCAGGAGCTTGAGTGCGGTGTCGTCGAGGCCCTGGCGGTGGTACATGAGCGGGATCTCGTACAGCGTGGACTGGATGTCGTAGGCGGAGATGACCGCCTCGTTCTCCACGTTGGTGAACAGCGCGATCTTCCGCCGCAGATCGTCGGGAAGAGGAACCGGCGCGCGGCACAGGAGGATATCCGGTTGAATGCCGATCTCGCGGAGTTCCTTCACCGAATGCTGGGTAGGCTTCGTCTTGAGTTCGCCGTTGGCCACCTCGGGAATGAGGGTCACGTGAACCGCCAGAACGTTGGACTTGCCCAGCTCGTGAATCATCTGCCGGACCGCCTCCAGGAAAGGGAACGACTCGATGTCACCCACCGTGCCGCCGATCTCCACGATCGTCATGTCGACGCCCTCCTGGTCGCCGACGGCGCGGACACGCTGTTTGATGCGATCGGTGATGTGCGGGATGACCTGTACCGTTCGACCGAGGTACCGCCCTTCCCGCTCCCGCTGGATCACTTCCTGGTAGATCTGCCCGGTGGTAATTGAGTTGTCGCGAGACAGAGGCGATGACGTAAATCGCGCGTAGTTGCCCAGATCCAGATCGGTTTCGGCGCCGTCATCGGTAACGTACACCTCCCCGTGCTGGTAGGGACTCATCGTGCCTGCGTCGACGTTGATGTATGGATCGACCTTGATCATGCGGACCGACAGCCCGCGGCTTTCCAGGAGACTGCCCAGCGAAGCGGCGGCGACGCCCTTGCCGAGACTGGAGCAGACGCCCCCGGTGACAAATATGTACTTGTTCATCCCGGGGCCTCATTATCATCGGCGGCTCGTGGGGTGTCAACGAAGGGCCAAATCGGCGACAATTGACAGTAGGTGTGGCAGGAATTACTCTTGCCAGCATAACTGAACGTTTGTTCGCTACAGAAGAGGGCTATGTCTGAGTTTCTCAGCGACTCCGATTTTGAACGGTTTCGCACACTGATTTACGATGAGAGCGGGATCCATTTTTCCGAGTCCAACCGGACGATCCTGGAAAGCCGCCTCAAGGAACGTCTCCGCGCCGCCAAACTGGAAACGGTGGGCGCGTACTACGATCACGTCAAACGGAATCAGGAAGAGCTCAAAGTCCTCCTGGACGCGGTCACGACCAATCTCACGCGCTTTTTTCGCAACGCGGCGCACTGGCAGACGTTCGAGAACTATGTGGTACCGCAGATTGTTGAGCGCCGCAAAGCCGGGAGCGACCGAACCGTGCGGATCTGGAGCGCGGGCTGTTCCACCGGCGAGGAGCCATACACGATCGCCATGGAGCTGCTGGAGCTCCTGCCGACGGGGTTCAAGTTCGAGATCCTCGCCTCGGACCTGAGCCTGAAGTCGCTCATGGTTGGTCAGCAGGGCTACTACCCCGACACGCGCATCAACGGTATCCCCGATCGCTTCCTGGCCAAATACTTCGACCGCAAGGACGCAGGCTACCAGGTCAAGGACTCGGTCAAGCAGTACATCAAGTTTGACTACCACAACCTGAAAAACGACAGCGGCAAGCGCAACCTGGATGTCGTGTTCTGTCGCAACGTACTGATCTATTTCGACGAGCCGGCGCAGAAAGCGGTCATCGATCGGTTCTGGGACGCCATGGGGCCAACCTCGTACCTGTTCATCGGCCACAGTGAATCTCTTTTCGGCATGGAGACACAGTTCAAGTTTCTCAAGACCGACTGGGCGTGCATCTACGGAAAGGGAGTGACCTCATGAGCGAGATCAAGGTCCTCGTGGTGGACGACTCGGCCCTCATGCGCAACCTGGTGAGTCGCATCGTCAACGGCGCCCCGGACATGACGGTCGTCGGCACGGCGATGAACGGAGAGTTCGCCCTGAACAAGATCCCGCGCCTGGAGCCGGATGTCATCGTTCTGGACCTCGAAATGCCGCAGATGAACGGTCTCGAGTTTCTCCGTGAGCGGGAGAAGCGGGGACTGGACATTCCGGTGATCATCCTGTCGTCGATCGCCCAGAAGGGCGCGCAGGTGACGATGGAGGCGCTGGGCCTCGGCGCGAGTGACTTTATCACCAAGCCGTCGGGCTCCGTGTCCCACGACATTCACACCGTGGCGGACCAGCTTCTGGCGATGATCCGCGGGTACGGCGGCGGATACCGTCGCCGCCAGGGCATGGAGATCCCGCAACCGCCGGAGGATCACGCGCTCGAGCCCAGCCGCGGCGCCACGCTGGATACGAGCGATCTGGTAGGTGAAAGCGGGGCGCGACAACCTGCGCCACCCCCGCGCCCCGCTCCCGCCCCGCAGAAAGAGGCCCCGCCGCGCAAACCGAAAACCGCGCCGGGCACCCTGGAGCTGATCGTGCTGGGTATTTCCACCGGCGGCCCCAACGCCCTGCGGAAGGTCTTCGCCGAGATCGACGGGGACATCGGTGTGCCGATTCTGATCGTCCAGCACATGCCCGCCGGTTTTACGTCGGAGTTCGCCCAGAGCCTCAACCGTGTGTCGCCGCTGGAGGTGAAGGAAGCCGCCGAAGGGGACCTCCTCAAACCGAACCGGGCGCTCATCGCCCCGGGGAACTACCACCTGACTGTGGAGAAGCGGTCCCTCGCCGGTATCGTCCACATCAACCAGGACCCGCCGAAAAACGGGCATCGCCCCTCAGCGGGGGTTCTCTTCGAGTCCGCCGCAAAACACTACGGCCGGAACGCGATGGCGGTGATCATGACCGGCATGGGTCGCGACGGCGCCTACGAGATCGGCGAGATCTACGAAGCCGGCGGCATGACACTCGGTCAGGACGAGGCGTCCAGTGTGGTCTACGGCATGCCGCGGGTTGCCCACGAGATCGGCTACATACACCGGCAGGTCGCCCTCAACGACATGGCGCGGACGATCAGCGACCTGGCCCGGGACCTGCGGGGCGCGACGACGTCCTCCTGATCCGGGCGCCGGCCAACGCGGACGGGGACCACAGGAGACCAATATGGAAGGCACACTCGGCCAGGGACATACCCTGGCGATACACGACTGCGGTACGGTGGCGTACCGGGACGCGCTGGACCTGCAACACGACCTGGTTGCCCGGCGACAGCGCGACGAGATCCCCGATACGCTCCTGCTCCTCGAGCACCCCCCGGTTATCACCATGGGGAAAAGCGGCGTTGACGACCACGTCCTGGCGTCGCCGGAGGTGCTTGCCGCCGCCGGAGCCACCGTCGAACGGATCGAACGCGGCGGAGAGGCGACCTACCACGGCCCCGGACAGCTGGTGGGGTACCCGATTCTTGATCTGCGGGCGCACCTGCGAAGCCTCAAACGTTTCGTGAATCTGCTGGAGGAAGTGTTCGTGCGCTATCTCGATCGTCAGTACGGCATCGTCGCCGGACGGGATGATGAGCACCGCGGTGTGTGGGTGAACGACGAGAAAATCACCGCCGTGGGAATCGCGGTCCAACGTCGGGTTACGTTTCATGGATTCGCGTTCAACGTGAACACCGACCTCAGCCATTTCGACTGGATCATCCCCTGCGGGATCACCGACCGCGGCCAGACCTCACTGGAGCGCCTCACCGGTGCGCGGCAGGATATGACGACGGTGAAAGACGGCGTATCCCGGACGTTCGCGGAACTGTTCGGCTACCGCTGGGAGGGCATCGTCCCGGGAATCCCGGGCCGCTGAGTTGACCCCGGTGACACCGGCGTTACCGGTGTGAGAACCGGAGCCTCGCCGTCCAGGAGATCGCGAACCACCGGCAGGTCCTCCTGCCCGCCACCACGAAGCGCCGCCATCACCATCGTCAGCACCGCCGCACCGGCGGCAATCAGACCACGCCACAGCGTCTCATCCGCCGCCGTCCGCACCATCGGTGTCGAGAGCAACGCGGCGGCGGCGGCAACGAGCGCCGGCACCACCACTAGGCGTCGAAGCGCACGCAGGAGAGCGCCGGCGGAGGCTCCGATGCGCACGCGATAGCCCACCTGGACCGTGCCGCGATACTCGGGCGGCACACGGACCGCGAGTTCGCGAAGCTCGTGGTCACAATGGCCGCCGTCGGTTTCGCAGCGACCACAGGACGGGGGCAGCACGGTAATCCGTACCGTGGCACCGTCCGGTGCGCGTTCGACGACCGTCCCGACGTCGGTCATGATGCGTCGTCGGGGCGGCTGGTTGAGTCCGATGTGGTGGTATCACCGCGGCCGTTCCCACTCCGGCCCTTTCCATTCCCGTTGCGGCCCTTGCCGTTCGCGTTCCGGCCGTTTCCGGCGCGGGTACCACCGCCGCGCTGGTCGGGACGACGTTCCTCCGGCGGCGGCGCGTCACAGCCCACCCGAAGCGGTTCGAACCCGACCACGTACCCGCTGGCGATATCGATGTCGAGAATCGCGCCCTGGAGTTCCAGCTGTTCCCAGTTCTCTTCGGACCGGACCGGGATGCGGGTCAGGTATTTTTTGATCTCCGGCTGCGGCGCCAGACCGCTCACACTGTTCTGGCTGCCGGTTCGGCCGGCATCGCACAGGACCGCGGTACCGGAGGGAAACACCTGGGCGTCGGCGGTCTGGACGCGCTGCCCGCTCCCGATCACCGCCGTCACCTTGCCGTCTGCGTGGTGAAACATCGTGTACTTCTCCGCCGTTGTCAGGGCGTGGAAATCGAGGATCACCGCCGTGGAGTTCTTGTTGAGCCGTTCGAGAACGTTGTTGAGGTAGGTGTACGGATTGCTGCCGTGGGTGCGCTCGTACCCCGACTGGCCGATCAGGCTGAGCACCGCGATGCGAACCTCCGGCTGAGCGGGGGTATCGGGAGTCTCGGCCGCCTCGGCGGGCGGAGCCTCCGCCGGAGGAGCCTCTGGAGCAATCGCATCGGTTGTCGGAGTGTCGGCTGCGGGAGTTTCGGCTGCCGCGGCCTCGGCGTCCGCCGCCGGCCGGAAGGTGTAGTGCCGCCAGCCACGACCGGGCATCTCCGGCGGAAGGTTCGCCGGGCGCAGAAGGTAGTGCGCCTTTTCGATGTGCTCCGCCATGTCCTTCTTGAAGAACGTCATGTCGCCGCCGGTAATCACGTCGACACCGAGTTTCCGCAGGTAGATTGAGTGGTTCTTTCCGATACCGAACCCGCCGGTGACGGCGTCGCCGTTGGCGATGACGAAGTCGATCCGGCGCTCCTTCTTGATCTGCGGAAGGAGCGTCTTGACCGTGTAGAGTCCGGGCTTTCCGACGATTTCGGCGATGTAGAGTATGCGCATGTGCCGCCTATCGTATCCGGCCGCCGGAGGGAACACAATCCCGCCCGGATGGTGTTATATTGAATGCAGGTGCCACGAAACGTGGACTGGGTTCGCCGGTCGAAACGACGGCGAACGACACGCGCTGCCGATGCGGAGCGCACATACCGACACAGGAGGTGTAGTATGCACAACCGCGACTACATGGACCTCGGCCGCCTGATGGATCAGATTTTCCAGGCAACCGAGACATTCACCAATTCCTTCGGGGACTTCGGTTTTCAGTTCCAGAAGGACGCCGAACACCGAAACTACTACTCGGTGTACCCCTTCCCCCCGGCAAACATCTACATGCTACCGGACAAGACGATGGTGTTCGAGTTTGCCCTGGCGGGCTACCAGGACTCCGACATCACCCTCGAGTTTCAGGGAGAGTACATGGTGCTGTCGGCCACGGCGCCGGAACAGAGTCTGGACGGCGAAGAAGTGATCTTCTTCAACCGGCGACTCAAGTTCAAGAACATCCCGGAGCAGAAGTACTTCGTCCCGGAGGACAAGTTCGACCGGGAAGCCGCCAAGGCGGTGTACCGAAACGGGATTCTGAAGGTGACGATTCCCCCGCGGGACGAGGTTCGTAACCCGCAGGGTGTCAAGATCGAGATCGTAAACGAGGATACCTGAGATGATTTTCTGGATTATCGTCGGCGTGGCGATCGGCTATTTTTTCAAGCCGCAGCTGGACCGCGTGGTGTACCGCGTGATCCGCGCCATTCGCGACAACCGCCGCGACTACTGACACACGCGCGGGCGCCGACACGTTCGTGGGCGCCGCGTGGTTCGGGCACCTGAATCACAACGGTCCGGTCCCCCGTCGAGGGGAGCGGGCCGTTTTTTATTCCGCGTTCAACGGCGCGCCTACGCCTCAAAGGAGACGTGAAACCCACTGTGGCGCCGCACGTTGAGGACCGCGCCACCGTCAAAAATCAGGTACTGCCCGCGAATCCCGGCGAGGGTACTCTCCACCACCGGCGACTTCTGCAGGTTGACGGACTTCACCTTCTCCGGTGGAGCGGGGAGCGGGTAGACGAGGGTCTGCTCGCGGATGCGGGCCGGTTCCAGGATGTACGGCAGCAGCTCGTCGCCGTCGTTCAGCGAGGCGATGTGTTCCCGGATGCGCATTACCTCGGCGGCGAGGTCCACACCCTCCGCCGTCTGTCCCTTGAGCATGCGCTGCCACGCAGTTCGATCCGTGTACAGATCCTTGAGGGCGACCTCGATGCGCCCCGCGAGCTGACGGTAGGGCACCTCGGCGATCTGCACCGCCTGCGCCGCCCCCTGGTCGATCCACCGCGTCGGGATCTGCGTGAGACGTGTCACGCCGACCTTGACCGCACTGGACACGGCCAGGTACACCGCGTGGGGCTGGTTGTGGTGCGCCTCTTCCCACGCCGGGTCGCGTCCGCGCCCGAGATGCGCCTCACAGAGTTCCGGCTTTACGATGCACTCCGCCGCCTCCGGTGCGTCGCGGAAACAGGGGTAGCAGAACCCTTCGCCGAAGAGCTTGTCCACCGCGCGACCACACCGGATACAGGTGAAATCGCCGGTGTGTTCCAGCCGCACCGGTCGACCCACATAGCGGTTCAGCCCGAGCTCCGTGACGTCGTCGGGCTCGCTGCCCGCCCCGGATCGGGCGGACTCCAGCCGCAGCGTGTACTCGATCCCTCCGTCGCCGTTCGCCAGACGGACGGGCATTTTTACCAGAATACCTTCGGCGCGCATGGCCGTATCCTACCGCCGCTTGCCCATGCCGGTACAGCCCGCATACACTCGCCGGCATGTACCGACTCCTGGCAACCGATATCGACGACACGATCCTCGCGCCGGACGGCTCCCTGCCCGACGCCAACCGCCGGGCGCTGCTGGACCTCCACCGCCGCGGGATCGCCGTCGTCTTCAGCTCAGGTCGCGCGACGGTCAGTCTGCGGCGCGTCGCCACCGACATCATCGACCCCGCCGACGACGAATACCTGATCTCGTTCAACGGAGCTCGCGTGACGACGCTGCTCTCGGGACACATCATGACCGAGGAACTCCTGGACCCGCAGTCGATCGCCGACGTCACCGCGTACACCCGACGGCACAAGCTCCTGGTGCACGGCTACGGCGGCGACCTGTTCTTTGCCGAACACACCTCTCCGGACCACTGGTCGCGGAGTGTCTCATACGCCCGGGACACCGAGATGGACTGGAAGACGGTGGATTCGATCGCCACCGCCCTCCCCGATGGAAGCGCAAAGCTCCTGGTGATCGGCACCCACGATGCGCTGGTCGACCACCGTCGCCACCTGCTCGAGGTATCGCACGGGCGATTCGACGTCATGTTCTCCAAGCCGAACTACCTCGAAGTGGTAAGACACGGCATCAGCAAGGGAACCGCGCTGCGATCGCTCGCGGGCCACCTGGGCATCCCGATCGAGGAAACCGTCGCCGTGGGGGACAGCCTCAACGACGTGGAAATGATACGAACCGCCGGCGTGGGCGTTGCCGTCGCCAACGCCCGGAATGAACTGAAAAGTGAAGCCGACGTGGTTCTGGACCGCAGTGCCGCGGACGGTGCCATCGAGGAACTTGCCGCACGGTTCTTTTCTGAATAGGCTCAGTCACCCGATGGATCAGCTGCAACTCGCCCTTCGACACCGCATGCGTCGCATCCGTGTGGCGCTCGACCACCTCCCCCGCCTGGTGGCACCACTGCCGGCACGAAGCCTGGCGGCGCGCCAACGGCGGTATCTGTGGTCCCGGCTGCGGGAACTCGGACGGCGACCGGATGCCTACCGTCTCCTGCGCATACGGCGACTGGACTCACCGACGGAGCCCTCCGATGCCGTCTGGGAGTTGCGTCTCGCGGGTCCTCGCCGACGGCGACACCGCGTGGGTGACACCCTGCTTCTTCGCTGGGAAAACGATCCTGAACGGGTGACGGACGTCCTGGATGCGCTCGGCGCCGACGGCGACCGTCGGCACACGATCGTCGGGTATTCGAGTGTGTTTCAGCCCGGGCGGGTCCGCCGGGCGGCCCTCTCGCGCCTCCTGAGGGAAGAGTACGACCTCCACGTCGCCGGACCGCGGCTGCTCGAGCGCGCCGGGTTCCGTGCGAGCTCGCCGGGGGCACCCGGTCCCGGGGGTGCCGCCGGCGGCGGCCTGGACCTCCTGAGTCCCGCCCACGCCGGCGGCGGCCGAGGCCTCGATCTGCTGGATGTCCTCAGGAGCGCCACCCCGCCGATCGATGTCCAGGAGTTTCTGACGCTGCAGCCCCGCACCACCGCCCGCGCCTACTCCCTGAGCCGAATAGACCGCGCCGGAGCCCGGGATACCGTCGAGATCATCGTGAGCGCCGTTCGACTTCCCGTGAAAGTGCCCGCGGGTCCGATCCGCACCACAGACGGCCGCGCGACCGGGTTCGTTCGGCGACTGGCGACCGGGCGCGCCTCGGGCCTGCACGCCGCCGGAGTTCGCGCCGACGGCGTTGTGCGCGCCTGGAGCCTCAGACACCCGTGGCGGCTCGACGTCGTCGGCGATGTGCCGGTCGTGATCGTTGTCGCCGGAACCGGCATCGCCGGGGCGATGGCGTGGCTCCGCGAGCGCGCCGAGCGCGTGCGGCGCGGCGGCACCGGTCTCCTGCCGGTCTGGCTTCTCTACGGCGTCCGCGACTGGGCGACGCGGGGACTGTATCGGGACGAACTGATCGGCATGGTCCGGGACGGCCGTCTCCAGCTCCTCCTGGCCGGTGGCGATGTGGAGCTTGCGATTGATAGCTGCAGCCAGGCCGTGCTGCCGTGGCGGCCAGATGCTGGGACCAGATGCCCGGTCCCAGATGCTGGGACCAAAGTTATTGAGGTGCTCCGCCGAAACATGCCCGC